>JBMOKG010000204.1:0-3093 GCA_049315385.1 Bacteroidales bacterium | reverse complement strand
TTTTTTAAAACTTTAAATGTTTGTTTTGCATTGTTGCCTATATTGAACAGATAAATACCTCCTGATAGGTTGCCAAGTTGTATTGTAGTGTTTTCTGTAGCTAATTTACCTGAGAGTACTATTTTACCTATCTGATCTGTTATTGTGTAGGCTGAGCCTATAAGATTTTGGTTTATTTCTACATTTATCTCGTTATTGGCTGGATTGGGATATATTAGAAAATTATTTTTATTATCTAAATCGTTGATACCTAATGAAACAAATAAAGTTGCAACATTTGTGGTGTCTTTACAAGTGCCAGAAATAACGATGCAGCGGAATTGTTGATTATTATTTATCAAAATAGTATTTGAAACTGTTAACGTATCATTGGTAACTCCACTATATTGTAAGGCATTTGTAATATTTTGGAAACCAAATCCTAAATCGGTTTGCCATTGATAGGTTGCTGATGGATCTGAATATTTCGCAATAAATAATGCTGTATTGCCGATATTTACATTTTGATTATAAGGTTGTAAAGATATTATCGGACAAGCTGATAATGTTGCTGATAAAGTAGTATCAACACAAGAACCTGCTGATATTACACAACGAAATTGCTGATTATTATTTGCAACTGTTGTATTAGAAACAATTAAGGTATCATTTGCTACTCCATTGTATTGTCCAGCATTAGTTAAATTTAGAAAACCAGAGCCTGTATTTGTCTGCCATTGATAAGTAGCATTAGAGTCAGAAGAAACAGTTACAAACTCAGCACTGTTGCCTGTTATAACAGATTGATTGATTGGATTTGAATTTACAAAAAGAGTACATCCTTGAAAAAGAGCAGTGATTTCTTGTTGAGTTAATGTTCTATTCCAAATACCGATATCGTCCAGAATACCATCCCACCATTGATTACCGCTATTCCACCATTGACCAAACCTTAGTGTTGAGAGTGAATTATTACAAGGATTAAAAATTTGACCACTAATAAAAGTCTTTGTTAATTGACCATTAAGATAATACTTACATACACCTGAAGAAGTAATAGTTTGCGTAATCATTATCCATGAATTGGGATTTAAAATTGTTGAATCTACATATCCTGTACCACCTGAACCAGCAGTGCTACAACCAACATAACTCCATCCAGTATTCAGGTATTTAGAAGGTGTTAATCCAATATTGTAACTAAAATTGTATGCATTGCTATGTTGTAGTTTTGATAAAATTTGACGAGAATTTGTAGTACTCGTAGGAAAATTAATCCAAACATTTATTGTAATCTGAGTTGGATTTAAATTATTAGAATTTGGAACTTCAATATAATTACTTGTACCATCAAATGAATAGGCACTATTTGATTGGCCATACATATCAGTAGTCAATGTTGCACCATTCACCGTGCCATTATTCCCATTTCCGCTAACATCATTTGCATTTCCATTGAAAGGCCAATATCCTACTAAACCATTTGTTGGCACATATGAAGGAACTTGAGCCATTGTTAATGCTGCAAAAAATATGCTTAGCATGGCTGTTAAAAATGTAATTTTTGTTTTCATAATAATTGTTTTTATTAATTGTTTGTTATGAATTTCTATAAAAAAAGGGCATGAACCTCTGCTTTTATTTCCAACATGCTTAAGGTATCGCCAAACACCCGACTACAATTGAAATAAGCAAAAGGAACACACCCTGTTCAGGTGCGTTCACTTCAACTATTTCTCTGTAGTCTCTAAATTGGCGATTTTTAAGCACGAGAAATACTTTTAGCAACGCTATTTTTTTATACTGGTTTAAGATTTACATATAAATGGTATTGGTTTTATAATTGAACAAATGTAGTATAATAAAATGTAATATGTGAAAAAATGTTAATATATTTTTATTTTTTTATTGATATGGGTGGATGGCAAGGGGGAGACTAAGGGAGTGAGGGGCTGAGGGAGCGAAATTGTAAAAAGGGCGAGGAAGCAGCTCTGATGCTTAAATTTGTTTGATTATTGTTTCATCTATTAACAGTAAAAGCCTACGGCTCTTTTTGGGGAGCAAAATAAAAAATTTCAATGTAATTTGTAAATGTAATTTCTACAAATTTAAAACTCCTTAGCTTTGTTTTAAAAAAAACTTTTCTTTATTATTATACCCTCTTTTACTTCAATATTAGGTCTTTCGATTATTCTATATTTACCATCTGGTGCTTTATTCCCATTCAGCCATACTTTATCACCCTTGTCATATTCATATTGGTTTCTTTGTTCAATCATAATCTCTAATCCATCTTTAGTTTTAAAAAAAACTTCATGAATAAATGCAATTATTATACTGTTTTTTATTATAAATTTAAAATTTGGTTCTATTGTTTTATATGAACCATCTTCAACAGCCTGTGATTCAATAGTTACTTGATCCCCTATGTGATGATCTGCAATTTCATTTCTATGAACAAATTCAAGATATTTCCCATCAGCTAATTTACAAGTATGAATATTTAATTTAACATACCTTAGTTGTTTTAAATAATTGTATACATCCAAATCTGGAACTATGTTTTCATTAGCCATTATAAAGAAATTGGTATTTAAACCGTCCATTTTTAATATCATAACTCCTTCATCGATAAAACATTCGTTGCATAAGATTTTATCAACACCTCTATCGATAAGCAATGATTTTGCTTCGGGGAGGTAATCCCAGGCTCCCATCGTTACTTGTCCATCCTTAGACATGATTAACTGCTTGTCCTTTTTGAAAATGAGTTTCTGCATTTCAAAGTCGGAATCAATCAATGCCCAGGGTTTATCTACTAAAATTGATGTTTTATCGAGGGTTTTGCTGAAATTTTTCAGTTCTGTTACTAAATGTTGGAGGTATTCTTTCATGTCGATTTAGATTAATATTATTTTTAAGCTACCATTTCAGCATACAAATATTTCTGAAATTCAATGAACAGTTCTTTAACTTTGTTTAAATCGCCGAGGGCTTCGCCTGCATCTGCTAAGGAATGGTATTTGCTGGTGAGCATAACTGGCAATTTTTCCTGGTCGAGTTCTTCTACTCCTGTTTCGATGTATTTACTTAAAACAAACTCAATGAATTCTT
>JBMOKG010000034.1:0-48079 GCA_049315385.1 Bacteroidales bacterium | reverse complement strand
TATCACTATAATATGTTGTCATTCTGAGTGAAGCGAAGAATCTACATATTTTTATAGGACACTAATGATATTTAATTATAAATATCAAAGATTGAAAGAAATTATTTTTAATAATTGTAAATTTTAATAAATTTCCCATTGGTTTATACTGAAACGAATCTAGTTAAAATAGATTGATATTTGTCAAATATTCAATGATAGTTGTTTTGTTTCTTTTGTATAATAATAATAAAATGAGAGTTTTAAACTAATTATTTTATTTTATTTTAATTGATATATCGCTATTATCTAAATATGTGTCTTATTTTTTATATTTTTGCATGTATAAGAAAACGTAATAAAAATAATGTTAAACTAAAAAAAAAAGAAATGAAAATCAAAGTTCTGTCTTTAATTGCTGTTATCTTTGTGGTAGTTGCAAGTTGCACAAAAGATACCATTGAGCCTAAAAAAGTTATACCAGTTGTTCCTAATCTAAGCTCTAAATTTTCCACTGATGTATATCCTGTATTTGCTGCAAATAGTTGTACCGCTTGTCATGGTGGTGCTGGTGGGCTAAGTTTATCAGGTACTGCATCTGTAGTAAGAACAAATTTACTGACAACCGGTGCTGTTGTTGCGAATAGCTCTGCTACCAGTAAATTATATACTTATTTTAAATCGACTAGTCATAATGGAAAAACATTCACTGCTACTGAAGTTTCCAATATAAAAGGCTGGATTGATGCTGGTGCATTGGATAATTAATATTTGTTCTTTAAAAATCTGTTTATTAAATATTTAACAAAAAAAACATAAAATGACAACAAAAAAAACAACACGTAGTCTGCTTTTTAAACAAGCTACTTCATTTGTATTTATAGCACTTTTTTCAACTGGTTTTTTGTTTGCACAAGAATCTACAACAGAACCTAATAAACCAGTAAGTGGAACTTACAATAGTGGAATATTTATGGAAAATCAAACTGTACTGATGTATCCTGCTAAAACTATAGAATTTGTTATTAATCATAGATTTGGTAAAATAAGTGAAGGTGTTAAAGAATTATTTGGAATTTATTCTCCTTCAAATATCAGAATGGGTATAAATTATAGCATAACAAATAAATTGCAAGTTGGTATAGGAACAACCAAATTTAACAAACAACAGGATTTAAGCATTAAATATGGAATTCTTGAACAAACAACCAACGGTAAAATCCCGGTTTCTATAACTTATTTTGGTTCTGCATTTCTTGATGCAAGAGAAGCAACTAATTTTGATTACGAAAATTATAAATTTGCACACAGATTATCTTATTTTCATGAAATTATGTTTTCTCATAAATTTTGCGAATATTTTAATTTACAAGCTGCACCAACTTTTGCTTATTTTAATGTAGTTGAAAGAACGAATGATACTGTTGCAGATCCACTAAGAAGAAACTATAATTTTGGACTATCAGTTTTGGGTAAATTAAATATTACTCCTACTATTGCACTTTTTTGCGAATATGACCACAATTTTACAAGATTGATTAAAAAATACACAGGACCAGATCCTAAACCAAATATATCAATAGGTTTCGAAAATGCAACTTCAGCACACTCATTTCAGTTATTTATAACTACTGCTTATGACATTACTTATCAGAGAAATATGGTTTATAATCAGAATGATTTCCTACACAGTGGTTTAATGTTAGGTTTTAATATTACCAGAGTATTTTACTAAACTACATTTATATACAAACATAATTTAATATAAAAAAAATGAAAAAATCAAATTTAAAAAAAATTGTAGCATCTGTTTCGATGTTCGCTATTGTTATATGTTTAGTTTCTTTTATTAACGTAACTAAATGGGATGTGCCAGCAGCTGACGCAGGGATCAAAAATCCTGTAAAAGCTGATGCTGCTTCTATTGCAGCAGGGAAAACAGAATTTACAAAATCCTGTAAAAGCTGTCATGGAGCAACCGGAGTAGGTGTTGGTAAAATGGCTGATCCATCCAATTTCACAACTAAGGAGTTTAAAGCCCAATCTGATGGTGCTATTTATTTTAAAATAAGTACTGGTCATGGCAAAATGCCAGCTTATAAATCTAAAATTAAAGCAGATAATGATCGTTGGAATTTGGTTAATTATATGCGAACGCTTTAAAATTAATAAACTAATATAAAAAATCACAAATTGGACATTCGTTTTCAATTTGTGATTTTTATTATCACAACTAATCATTGCTGTAAAGTTAAATATTTGTAGTATTGAGTTTTCTTCCTGGAAAATTTTGAATTTTTAAAAGATTATAAAATGTTAAATTCTATTAAATCAATATCAATTTTTGTAATTTTAGGTTTGTTGTTAATTACAAACAATTTATTTTCACAATCCAATGAAGATTGTTATGGATGTCATAGCGACAAATCTCTAACTAAATCAGTAAAAGGAAAGACTGTTTCTTTGTTTGTCAATCATAGTATTATTGGTAATTCAATTCATAAAACAGTAAAGTGTATTTCATGCCATAAAGATGCCAATGTGAGTGATTTTCCTCATCCCGAAAATCTTAAAGAAGTTGATTGTGGTAGTTGTCATAAAAATGCACAATATCAATTTGGAATTAGTATTCATGGGCAGGCATTAAAATTTAATGCACCATTTGCTCCTGATTGCAAGGAATGTCATGGGAAACATGATGTTTTATCACATACTTCTATAAAATCACCTACCTATAAATTAAATATTCCTGTTTTATGTGGCAGATGTCATAAAGAAGGTGCTCCTGTAGCACGATTATACAATATTACAATGCAGAATATACTTACGAATTATAGTGAGAGTATACATGGTAAAGGATTGTATGAAAGAGGTCTGATTGTGTCTGCAACTTGTAATGATTGTCATAGTAACCATCTGATTTTACCACATACTAATCCTCAGTCTTCAACATCTTCTAAAAAGATTGCTTTAACTTGTATGAAATGTCATGCAAATATAGAACAAGTTCATAAAAAAGTAATAAAAAGAGAACTTTGGGAAAAGAAAGCCGGAAGTATTCCTGCCTGTAATGATTGTCATTCTTCACATAAAATAAAACCTCAAAAAACAGAAACTATTATTTCCAATCAGATTTGTTTAAAATGTCATGAGTCTGATAACACTTTTAAAACGGTTAATAATAAAAAAGTTTCATTGAAAATTAATAAATTTGATTTTGTAAATTCTGCTCATAAGAGTTTTGCCTGTAATAAATGCCACACTGATGTATCTTTAAATAATAAATCCAGCAGACCTTGTATTACTGTTAAAAAAGTTGATTGTTCAATTTGTCACGAAGCTGTTTCAAATATTTATATTAAAAGTGGACATGGACAGGCTTATTTTAATAAGAAATCAAACGCTCCTTATTGTACAGACTGCCATGGTACACATAAAGTAATGAGCCGGTATGATGAAACTTCAGTAACCAGTAGAGCAAATATCCCTCAATTATGTGGAAAATGTCATAATAAAAATGGCAAAGCTGTTATCAATACTCATTTGAAAGAAATAGATGCATTTAGTGATTATTCTAAGAGTGTACATGGCAAAGGTTTAATGGAAAAAGGTTTGCTGGCAAGTGCAATTTGTACAGATTGTCATACTTCACATAATATTTTAAAAGAAGCTGACCCTAATTCAACTGTTAACCCACTTCATATACCTACTACTTGTGGGAAATGTCATAAAAGTATTTATAATGATTATATAAGTAGTGATCATTCCGTCTTGAAAAATACCTCTGATAAAAAATATCCTAGTTGTGCTAATTGTCATACAGCACATACTATTACAGAGATAGATAAAGATAAATTTTTAACTCAAATTACATTGCAATGTGGAAGTTGTCATAAAAAATTATCTGAAACTTATATGGAGACTTATCATGGTAAAGCTTATACTCTTGGACAGTTAAAAGCTGCAAGATGTTCTGATTGTCATGGTGCACATAAGATTTTGAATATTTCAAATCCTGAATCAAGTGTTGGTGAAAAAAATATAGTAAAAACTTGTAAACAATGCCATGAAAATGCAAACCTTAAGTTTACAGGTTATTTATCTCATGCCACACATAATGATAGTAAAATTCTATACTATACCTTTTGGGGAATGACATCACTGCTGCTAGGTGTTTTTGGATTCTTCGGACTACATACTCTTTTATGGATTCCACGCTCATTCATTGAAGCAAGAAAAAAGAAACATCATTCTTTGCCTCAGGGTGAAGCTAAGTATTTCCGACGATTTACTAAAAGCCAAAGGATTACTCATATTTTTGTAATACTCAGTTTCTTGTTGTTAGCCTTTACTGGTATGATGCTGAAATTTGCGCACATGAGTTGGGCAAATAAAATTGCAAAACTAATAGGAGGGGTAGAGATTGCAGGAAATATACATCGTTTTGCAGCAATTATTACTTTTGGTTATTTTTTCTTCCATGTACTATCTTTATTAAAATTGAAGAAAACTCAGAATAAAGGTTTCATTTCATTCGTATTTGGTTCAAATTCATTGATGTTCAATAAGCAGGATATTAAAGATTTCGTTGCTACTGTAAAATGGTTTTTATGGTTGGGAGAAAGACCAAAATACGGGAGATGGACTTATTGGGAAAAATTTGACTATATGGCTGTTTTCTGGGGCGTTGCAGTAATTGGTTTCTCTGGTTTGATTTTATGGTTTCCTGAGTTCTTCACTAAACTTTTACCAGGATGGGTAATTAATGTAGCTCAGATTATTCATAGTGATGAAGCTTTATTGGCTGTAGTATTTATTTTTACTATCCATTTTTTCAATACTCATTTACGCCCTGAAGCTTTCCCTATGGATACAGTTATTTTTACAGGACATGTGGAATTAGAAGAATATAAAGTTGATCGTCCTAAAGAATACGAAGAAATGGAAAAATCAGGTAAATTAGAAACCAGGGTAGTGAAAATTGAAATTACTCCTTCTTGGTTGAAGATTGTTAAATTATTTGGATATATTGCTTTATTCTCTGGAATTATCCTAGTTCTTTTAATTATTTATTCATTAATTGCCGGTAAATACTAATTAGAAATAATTATGATTTAAATATCAAACCTGTCAGTAAATCAATCTGACAGGTTTTTTTATTTACTGTTTGTAAATCGAAAATGAATAATTTCTATTTGATAATGATTAAATTGCTAATTTTGCAAATTATATCATTACTGATAGTATTTGTTTGCAGATTTGTAAACATCATAAAATAAGGATTTTGTAGCTTCTAAAGTGAATTATATTTGAATTTCATACAATGAAAATACTGATAATTGAAGATGAGAAAACACTAAATGATTCAGTGATAGATTATCTACAGGATGATGGACATATTTGCGAAGCAGTATATAACTTTAATGATGCTATTGAGAAAATAGAGCTTTATGAATATGATTGCATAGTTTTAGATATAAATCTACCTGATGGGAGTGGACTTGATATTATCAAATATATTAAAAAGAGTTCAAAGTCTCCCGGTATTATTATTATTTCAGCAAGGAATTCATTAGAAAACAAAATTGAAGGACTTGAAATAGGTGCTGATAATTATCTTACTAAACCTTTTCATTTAGCAGAACTCAATGCCCATTTGAAATCCATTAACAGAAGAATCAATTTTAATGGAAATGAGCAAATTATCCTTAATGAAATTCGATTACTTCCAAACGAACATACAGTTTATGTGTATGATAAGGAAGTTAAACTTACAAAAAAAGAATTTGAATTGCTGATTTTTTTTATTTCAAATAAAAATAAAGTAATTACTAAATCAAGTCTTGCTGAACATTTATGGGGCGATTATATGGATACAGCTGATTCTTTCGATTTTATATATACTCATATTAAAAATTTGAGAGGGAAGCTTATAAAAGAAGGATGTGAAGATTACATTAAAACTGTTTATGGAGTTGGATATAAGTTTGATTTGAGCTAACACTTTTAAGTTCATGAATTCTTTTGAGACTCGAATTGTATTTTAAAATATAAATAAAGATAACAATATATTCTTATTGTTTTTTAAAAGTAAAACTATTTGCAAATGAAACTGTTAACAAAAACTAGCCTTAACTATCTCTCAGTTACATTATTTGTGTTTATGTTTGCAACCATTGCTTTTTATTATCTTTTGAGACATCAAGTGAATCAGAATATAAATATAGAACTGGAAAAACGAAAATCATCTATTATAAACCAATTACTTTCTGCTCATTCTTCTGTTAATACTCCGCCTAATCAAAATGAAAGAATAATTATAACTCCATTAAAAGAAATTATTTCTCCTCAAATAAATTTCAACGATACTATTATTTTTGAAAACAATACTAAGAAATATATTCCTTTCCGTCAATTGGGTTTTACAGCGAAATTAAATAATAATGAATATTATATTCAGATTTTTAAGTCATTAGAAGAAACTGATAACCTTATTATTAGAATTTTCCTGATTATGACCTTTCTGGTTATATTAATAATTATCACTTTACTGATTATTGTCAGGCATACTTCACTTAAAGCTTGGGATGTATTTTATGATACAATTAAAAAAATCAATAATTATGATATAAATTTAAATCATGAATTTTTGCTTAAACAATCAGAAGTTAAAGAATTTGATGATCTGAATCGGGTTTTAATCGCAATGACAGATCGTATTAAAAAAGATTATTCCAATATGAAGGAATATACTGAAAATGCATCTCATGAACTTCAAACACCTTTGGCTATTATAAATATGAAAATGGAGATGTTATTGCAATCTCAAAATCTTGAAGAAAAACAATTGAAAGCTGTAGTGGAAGCTTATGAAGCCTCAAACAGACTTTCAAAACTGAATAAAACATTATTACTACTTGCCAAAATCGAAAACAGACAATTCCCAGAATCTAAAATTATTTACCCTCAAAATATAATAGATCATCTACTTGAAAGCCTGGAAGATTTAACTGATACTAAGAAAATAAAAATAATAAGGCATTATGATGATGAACTTTCGTTGAAAATGAATTCATATCTGGCTGAAATTTTATTTGCTAATCTGATAAGAAATGGTATTAGACATAATATTACTGGAGGTGAATTAATCATCATTATTAAATCAGATTTTATTAAGATATCAAATTCAGGAAATAAACTTAAGGTTGACAATGAAAGTATTTTCGAGCGCTTTCATAAACAATCAACTTCTCCTGAATCTTTAGGTTTAGGTTTATCGATTGTTCAGAATATATGTGAACTTTATGGTTTTAAAGTGGTCTATGATTTTAAAAATGAAATGCATCATTTCACATTGAACTTGAATTAAAACGGATATTTAATTTTGGAGTCAAGTGTTTTTTATAAGTCTGATTGGAAAAATAAAAGTCTTCATTTTTAATTATCATATCATAATTAAATGATTTGAAGTATAGTTCATTTATAGAGTATAATGCTAATCAAATAATTGTTGTTCCATCAAAAGTTAATAGGTCTGATTAAAATGAGATTTTACATAAAATTCAATTTAAAAGAAAAGAGGCTGAATCTTCTTGAAACAGCCTCTTTCATTTTTTTAAAGATGAGATTATAGATGAATAGTATGCGTAACTCCATTAACAGTGACCGTTGCCCAAGGATTACAATTACCATTTCCATAATCAATTACTTTGGTTGGTTTGTTTGTTTTCACAATCTGAACAGAACCACTTACGAAATAAAAGCAAGAATAAACCCTTTTTAATGGTATAAGAATCGTTTTATTGTAAGTAACACCATTTAATTTATTCCCATTAGAATTCCCTGTTATAAGGTAGGTGTCATCAATAAAATTTGGACTCAAGTAACCATGTAACCATTCTTTGGTATGATTTGCATTCCATATTAATGTGTCTCCACTTGTATTAAAAATAATAGTACTGTTAATTGTACTAGTAACTGTATAGTGTCCACTAGAATTTCGGCCATTATTTACTCTGGTTCTAGTGCCTAATACATGATTATCATTTACATAAAAATTATTGAATGATGTTGAGTGAACCGATCCGGAATCTCTGTAGTGTCCCATGAATGAAATTATTATTTCTCCTCTTCGGTTTTTTCCGTCATTGCATAAGCAATTTGTATTGCCAAAGTTGATAGTGAGAATATGAGGAACTGAAATTGTATCTAAAGATTTGGTAGCACAAGGGCCTAATAATGAATTTGAATTTTGACTAGATTTATTTGAAGTGGATAAATTGGAATAGACTTCGTCTGCAATCTGGTCAACATTTTCAAATGTCATTTGAGCAATTGCTTCTTTTTGTGATGAAGCTACAATTTCGTCTGTATCTTTGTTTTCGTTTGCAGATTTTGCCTTATCTTTATTACAACTAAACAAAATTATACTTGCTGAAGCTATAAAAACTGATAAAATTAAAATTCGTTTTTTCATAAGTATTGTTTTTAAATTTATTATTAGATGTTTAAAATTGTAAATGGTTTAATTTCGTAATTATTTTTTTGATAGTATTAAGCAATTTTTTAGAAACTTACTCAAAATATTTTTAAAAATTCTTTTAAGTTAGAATAGTTAGGTGATAATTAAAGATGGCTTAGATATATTGAAATTTTTAACACTAAATTTGTCTAAACAAAAAGTTGCATTCGTGAATTGAATTTAGTTTAAGTTAATGATTAGAAAATGAGGTTATTTCAAAAACTTCACTAAGTTCGAATCAGTTAGAAATAGTGAAGATTTAATTATATTAGTTTCTCCAAAATTTTAAATAAATGTGGCTTTACAAAATAAGAATTTTCAAAATAAAAAGGCTGCTCAATAAATGAAACAGCCTTTTTATAAAAAAAAATAATCAAATTATTAACCCAGATATGTTTTTAGAATTTTACTTCTGGATGTATTTTTTAGTCTGCGAATAGCTTTTTCTTTAATCTGACGGACTCTCTCGCGTGTTAAATCAAATTTCTCTGAAATTTCCTCCAGCGTTAAATGTTGACATCCGTTTAAGCCGTAAAAATATCTAATAACATCGGCTTCTCTTTGAGTCAGGGTACAAACAGCTCTTTCAATTTCTTTACACAAAGAATCGTAAAGTAAATCAGTTTCAGGAGTAGGGTTGTCTTCCATTTTAAATACATCCAGCATAGTTGTATCTTCTTCCTGAACCAGTGGTGCATCCATTGAAAGATGTTTCCCAGAGTGACGCATTGTATCTCTTACTTCAGTTTCGGATATTTCCAATAACTTAGCAATTTCTCCATCATTAGGTGGGCGTTCAAATTCTTGTTCTAATTTTGCTGATGCTTTCTTGATTTTATTTATAGAACCCAGTTTATTCAAAGGTAATCTCACAATTCTTGATTGTTCAGCCAATGCTTGTAAAATAGATTGACGTATCCACCAAACTGCATAAGAAATGAATTTGAATCCACGTGTTTCATCAAAACGTTGAGCTGCTTTTATGAGGCCCAAATTTCCTTCATTAATTAAATCAGGTAAACTTAATCCTTGATTTTGATATTGTTTGGCTACAGATACAACAAAACGTAAATTAGCCTTAGTTAGTTTTTCTAAAGCAGCCTGATCTCCGGCTCTGATTTTTTGTGCCAGTATCACCTCTTCTTCAACTGAAATAAGTTCTACTCGACCTATTTCCTGTAAATATTTGTCCAGTGAAGCGAGTTCACGATTAGTAACCTGCTTAGTAATTTTTAATTGCCGCATTATTGATATTGATTTATGAAAATCTAAATGATAAACGTTTTTAAATAAAATTTGTTACAAAAAATAAATATAATTTAAAAAAGCTAAAAAGCTGTACTCTCAATAATCGAAAGCACAGCATTTTATATATTAATGCATAATTATTTATTTCTTTCAGGACGAGGTAGTAAAGCTTTTCGAGAAAGTTTTAGCTTTCCTGTTTTTTTATCTATTTCGATGAGCTTAACTTGAATTTTATCTCCAACTTTCAGCACACTTTCTACATCTTCTAAACGAGTCCAGTCGATTTCTGAAATATGTAACAGACCATCTTTTCCAGGTAGTATTTCAACAAAAGCTCCAAAAGCTTGAATGTTTTTAACAACACCATCATATATCTCGTTTATTTCAGGTAAAGTTGTTATTCCTTTAATCTTATGTATTACGGCATCAATTGAAGCTTTATCAACTGCAACGATATCAATAATTCCATATTCTCCAACTTCTTCAATAACAATTACGGCACCTGTTTCACGTTGCATTTCCTGAATGATTTTTCCACCAGGACCAATTATTGCACCGATAAATTCTTTAGGAATTGACATTTGCACGATACGTGGAACATGAGGTTTGTAATCTTCACGTGGTTCTGTGATTGCTTTTGCCATCTCACCTAAAATATGTAATCTTCCTTCTTTAGCCTGATTTAGTGCTTCAGCAAGAACTTTATGAGATAAACCATCAACTTTTATGTCCATTTGACAAGCTGTAATTCCGTCTTTTGTACCAGTAACTTTAAAATCCATATCACCTAAATGATCTTCATCACCAAGAATATCAGATAAAACAGCATATTTGCCAGTTACAGAATCAGTAATTAAACCCATTGCAATTCCTGATACAGGTTTCTTAATTTTTACACCAGCATCCATTAGTGCTAATGTCCCTGCGCAAACTGTTGCCATTGAAGAAGAACCATTAGATTCCAAAATGTCAGAAACAATTCTTAAAGTATAAGGATTATCATTTGGTAAAGTGAATTTTAATGCTCTCATTGCAAGATTTCCATGTCCAACTTCTCTTCTGCTGGTACCTCGGTTAGCTTTTACTTCACCTGTTGAAAACGACGGGAAGTTATAATGTAAAAGGAATTTATTTTTACCTTCAAATACTACTCCATCAATGATTTGTTCATCTAATTTTGTACCTAAAGTTATTGTTGTAAGTGATTGTGTTTCGCCTCTTGTAAATAAAGCGGAACCATGAGCTGAAGGTAAAAAATTGGTTTCACACCAAATTGGTCTGATTTCATTCAATTTTCGTCCGTCTAAACGACTTCTTTCATGTAAAATCATATCTCTCACTGCATCCTTGTGAATGTCGTGGAAATAACGGGAAATCTGGAATTTTTTTTCTTTTTCTTCGTCAGTTAATGTTTCAACAAAAGCAGTTTTAACTGCTTCAAAAGTTTCAGCTCTCAGATGTTTATCTGCAATACCTTGTTTAGCGATTGTATATAATTGATCGTAAACAGCTGATCTCATTTTTTCTTTAAAATCAAAATCATTATTTTCGTGACAATATTCGCGTTTCTTAGTTTTGCCAACCATTTCGCTTAGTTCAGATTGAGCTTTGCATTGGATTTTTATAGTTTCATGAGCAACCCTTAAAGCTTCAATCATATCTTCTTCCTGTACTTCTTTCATCTCACCTTCTACCATCATTATATTATCATAAGTGGCAGCAATCATTAAATCAAGATCCGCTGTAGGGATGTCCTGTAATGAAGGATTTACAATAAATGCTCCGTTAATTTTGGCAACGCGAACTTCTGAAATTGGACCATTGAATGGAATATCTGAAACTGCAAGTGCTGATGATGCAGCTAAAGCAGCTAATGCATCAGGAGCTGTGTTTTTTTCACCAGAAATAAGTGTAATCTGAACTTGAACTTCAGCATGATAGTCACTTGGGAATAATGGACGTAAAGCTCTGTCGACCAATCGGGAAATTAATATTTCATATTCAGAAAGACGTGCTTCTCTTTTAAAAAAGCCACCAGGGAAACGACCTAAAGCAGCATATTTTTCTTGATATTCAACAGAAAGAGGCATAAAATCTACGTTCTCAGCTGCATCTTTTTTTGCAACAACAGTTGCTAGCAACATGGTATCGCCCATGCGTACCAATGCCGACCCATCAGCTTGTTTAGCTAATTTCCCGGTTTCGATGGTAATAATCCGACCATCAATCAGTTCAATTTTTTTTGTAATTACTTGCATATTAGCATTATATATTTGTGTCAATACAAAAAAAGGCAATTATAAGTTTAATTGCCCTTTCAATTTTTGTAAAAATAAGCTTGCTTATTTTCTGATACCTAATTTTTTGATAAGTTCTCTATATCCTTCGATATTTCTGTCTTTCAAATAAGCTAACAACTTACGTCTTTTGCCAACTAACAATACCAATGATCGTTCTGTTGCAAAATCTTTTCTGTTAACTTTTAAATGTTCTGTCAAATATTTTATTCTGTTTGTGAATAAAGCCACTTGACCTTCTGTAGAGCCTGTATCAAATTCTGATTTACCGTACTCTTTAAAAATTTCCTTTGTATTTCCTGTTTTGAATTGCATATTCTAAGATATAATTTTGTTTGGTCTTAAAAATGAGTTTGCAAAGATACACTTTTTTTTAATAACAAAAATGTTTTTGCTTTATTTTTTTTAATAGTTGCACTTTTAAATAAATCGCAGAGAATCAAATTAATAACTGAAGCATTGTTTTTTACGTTTCATAATATTCTTTTTAACTTGAAAATTTATATACTTTTGCTTTAAAATATAAAAATCATGAACGTAATAATAACAGGCAGTAGTCGTGGAATTGGATTAGAACTTGCGAAATTATTTTGCAAAGATACGAATAATTGTGTGATTGGCATTGCCCGATCGAATAAAAATATTCTTGATTATTTAGAAATGGGTAAAAATTCTAAATTTATACCTTTTGATTATGATTTAGCAAACATTCAACATAATTTTGGTGAAACAATAACAAAATATATTGAAAATGTTGATATTCTTATAAACAATGCTGGTTATCTGGTGAATAAGCCTTTTGAAGAATTATCTGATATGGATTTTGACATGCAGTTTAATATTAATGTAAAAAGTGTTTTTAAGATAATTCAGCAACTGCTACCTTTATTTTCTGCAAATGCTCATATTGTTAATATTAGTAGCATGGGTGGATTTCAGGGAAGTGCTAAATTCCCTGGACTATCTTTATATAGTGCTAGTAAGGGTGCTTTGAATACACTTTCTGAATGTCTTGCTGAAGAACTGAAGGATAGGAAAATTAAAGTAAATAGTTTGTCTTTAGGCGCAGTAGATACAGAAATGCTTAGAAAGGCTTTTCCCGGTTATGTGGCTCCACTGCAATCAATCGAAATGGCTCGATTTATTAAACAATTTGCTGAAAATGCACACCTATATTTAAATGGTAAAAATATACCTGTTTCAATTTCTACCCCTTAATCTAGAAATAAAAAAAATCTTCCCAAAATTGTAAGCAGATTCAATGCTTTCCTCAAAATACTGATGATAATTATTCAATATCATAATTGATTCAAAATCTGTATGTCTATTCATAGTATTCAAAATATTTTACAGTTTGATTGAAATATATAATTTAGTTGCTCTCAAGGAATGAAAATAAAAAAAAGCATCGTTAACTTTTCTAATAACGATGCTTTTTATTGTGAATGCAAAGATTTTTTAATTATTCAAGTATGAATATTTTTGAAGTATGTTCTGCTTTTCCTGTATTCATTTTTAGGAAATAAACACCAGGTGTTACTTCGCCATTCATTGAAAGTGGTAAACTGTAACTACCGGCATTCTGATTGTCATCTGTCAATACTTTTACTAATTTTCCACTTATATCAAATAAGCATATTGTAACATCAGATAATTCTTTTAAAGTGTATTTTATTACACTCTGATTTGTAACAGGATTTGGATAAACACTAAACATATCTGTAAGTGAATTTTTGTCAATTCCAACAGCAGGAGACCAGTCAATTGTCATAGCTGTAAGACTGCCTGTTGTACCAGATGTATAATCAGCAGGTGTTTGATGGTCTAACGTAGCTCCTTTTGTAAATGTAAAGGACTGAAGCAACTTACCTGTTGTGTTAGATGAACCCCATGCATATTCAACCCAAACTTTATAAACACCATTTGTTACAATATTGCCACTAACATCAGTGCCATTCCATACTACTGATAATGCTCCATTAGTTGTTCTTGTACTTCCTGATGTTGCATCTACAACATTTGAACCTGACTTACCTGTCCAATTAGTTAAATGGTCTAAATTGCTACTTGAACACATTTTCAGTTTAGTTTTAATAAAGGTACCACTATTATTTTCAATCCATACTGCAATACAATGTTTTGGAGAGTAGCCGGATGAAGAAGCCGTTGTAAAATTAAAAGTCATGTTTCCTGCAGTTTGTGCCTGTAAGTTCAAATTTAAAAATAACGGACTGATAATAAATACAATTATCATAATAAAATTTGTAATTCCTTTTTTCATATTATTTTGTTTAAATTAATGGTTTACAAAAATATATAAATTTCTCATATTTATATATAAATAATTGTGATTTTTATTGAATAATGATTGATTTTTGTCAATTGAAAAATCATTAAAATCTTAAATGAAAAAGAAAGGATTTGATTTCGCAGACCCTTTTTAATTATAAATTTTCGATTTCATTATTTTCACTTATGCTTTTCTTTTTGTGCTTTGTATAATAAACTGAAATTGAAATTGAAATAATTGCTAAAAACATAAAAGCTATAATACGATATATTATACCCACACTTGCCAAGTCAACAATAAAAAGATAGATTGCTGCTGCAACCATTGTGAAAATTGCCATCCATCTATATTTAATATTATGAATTAGTATGCTTAAGATGAAATATAACACCGCCGCAATACTCCATGATAATGTTACATATTGCATTGGTACAGATTTGTATAAAGCATATAGCATGCCAAAAAATCCAATAATTAGATATATATTTCTCAGTTGATCTGTTTTTATATCAAGCCTGTTTCTTTGTAAGTTAATAATACGGGCTGTAATTATTGAAATTAATGCAAATGAAAAATTAATTGAATGAACAGAATCTGAGGATGAATAATAAGCAATCATCAGGAAAATAAATAAGAAAAAGTTCATTAAAACAATAATTTTTGATCTGAACCAAATAGCCATAGAAACAACTAATAAACTTTGAATTGATAATAAAAGATAGGCAAGTGGTAAACCGAAAAATCCATAGATTGCCGTACTTATCGCAACAAAACCATATAAAGAATAAAAGGCTGGAGTATACTTCCATTCAGAATATTTTTTCAGAAAAACAGAAAATACTATGCATATTATAAAGATAGAGAGGAAGATACCTATATAATTATTCATAAAGAAACTTAACATATACATACTAAGTATCATTGTGAAAAATAATCCATTTAATGTAATTATAATAAAAACAATAGATTCTGAAATAGATTCTCTGCGTTTAAATAGTGTAATCATTGAAAAAGCAGAAACACAGATAAACAGATAAGCAATACTATATTGATCTGTTGCTAATTTGGGTATAAAATTTTCAGCACTTATGTGAATTAGATACCAAATAATAAAAGAACTATATGATAAGATCAAAGTTGAAATTAATTGCTTCCACCAATTGTTTTTGTAAAGAATAAAAACAGAGAAAATTACAGTAATACTAACGATAGCAAGCATGAAATGAGTAGATTTACTGATATTAGCAGTTATCAATAATAGAACAATACCAATTGATGATAGAAATTCTGAACGATTTTTATTTGCTATATAAAATTGGAACCCACTTATAAGCAATAATAGAAAAAGTGGGAAATATGGCTCTGTAAACAGAGGGGAATTTGTAAAAAAATGCAATCGTAAAGTAATATAGAAAAGTAATATCCAACTAATTATATTGAATTTTGATGATAATCCAGGTATAGTGTTTTTAATATAAAAAGCCACATAAAATAATATACCAACTGCAATATAACCAAATATTGTCGAAAATAAAACATGCCCTGAACTTTGAATATACTGAGTGATAAATGCAATACCAAATAGAAACACAATACTTCCAAGCCATCCTAATCCAAATTCTCCGATTTTGGATTCCATAGCAGATTCATTTTCTTCATCTGTAGGTTTGTATTTTAATTCATCAGCAGTTTTTTCATAATCGAGTGCCTTATACTCTTCTGCAGTAACTTTCCTAATACCTAGTAAGGATTCAAGTTGGTCAATCCTTCTTTCTAGATAATTAAGTCTTTCTGATAGATTTTCATTTTCGTTATTCTCTTCAACTATTTCTGACATAATATAAGTATTTATTGATAAATATATTTCAAAATATATAGGATTTGGGAATCTATTAAATTACTTTTATTTATTAAAAGCAGGTCATATTATATTTGTTTTTAATAATGATCGTCATTATGAGGTGCTTTCTTCCATGGAGGTAATAACCAAAGCAAAAATGAAAGTATGAAAAAAGGTATAATAATCCAGAAAATAGCCATAATTAAACCTTCTCTTCCAATTAATCCAATTTTATAAGTTGTAAACCCAAGAAAGCTTTTGGAAAAGAGTTGACCGCCAATTACTACATTCCATCTCATAAAAAAGATGCCTACTAAAACTAAAATACTGATTATAAAATAGCTTATCTTTCTGATTTTTTCTTTAGGTTTTTTAAACTGGAAAAAGCCTAAAATTGCCAGTGGAATAAATGTTCCAACCAAAACCTGCATTATTGTCAGTGAAAAGAATAATTTTGTCATCAGTAATGAAATGATATCAAATGATTCTCCTGCTTCGTAAATTCGATGTATTTGATCCAATGATTCAAGTGTAAAGTCGATGATAAGGATGTAAAAAAGTAATTTTCCTATAGTATCCAGACAAAGCATGTCTAATTTTTGTTTTCTGATGTATGAAATAATCATATAAAGAAATAAAACCAAAGCAATTCCAGAAACCATAGCAGAGAATAGAAAGATAATAGGCATTAAAACAGATGCCCACCAGGGATTTGCTTTAACGGATCCAAAAATAAATCCAACGTATCCATGTAATAAAAAAGCTGAGGGAATTCCAATTACAGTGATTATATAGCCAAGTTTATTATCTGTTTTAATTGCTTTTGGAGAAATATCATACACACCTAAGCTAAGTATTTTATAAACATATTTTAAAATACCTTTTTTTTCATTTGACCAGATTACAAAATCTGCTCTGTAATCAAACCAGATTTCTAATAAGAGAACTGCCATGAGATACCACAAATAAACAAAGCCGAATATTGCCATTGCTGATGTTAGATGTGGTGTCATCATTATTTCATAGAATCTGAGTGGCTGTCCTAAATGGTTTATTAGAGGCATGGTTGCAACACATAAAAATGCAAAAGCAGCTAAAAGAGATATTTCGTAAGTTGGTTTTAATGCTTTCACATTAAAAACCCGGTTCAAAGATGCAAGAATAAAGGCACCAGCAACAAGACCTGTAATGTAAGGATAAAGTACTATTAATACTGACCATCTGAGTTCCAGTTCGTTTGGATAAATATAACCATCAACTTTTGATAAAGCCTGATATAATTGTTCGAAATGTTCCATTTTATCTAACCTCCTCGTTTAATGAATTATAAAATAATTTTGAGCCTGTATTTAGATGAGGTTTCAAAACATGACAATTATGTTCTTTAATAAATTTCACTAAATCACTGCTCTTGTCATGTAAATTACCATGAATTCTGGCACCGGTCGGGCAAACTTCAACACAAGCAGGAGGTAAGCCTTGTTTTATTCTATGGTAACAAAGTGTACATTTATCAGCTACTTCTTTTACAGGATGAATATACCGGCATCCATAAGGACATGCCTGTACACAATAGCCACAACCGATACAGTATTTTTCATCAATAAGGACAATACCTTCAGGACTAACAAAAGTAGCTCCTACTGGACAAACTTGTGTACATGGTGATTTATAACAATGATTACATGTTTTAGGGACAAAATATGATTTAAAAATATCTTTATCAGGAACTGTTTGCTTTTGTTCATCGATACCTCCGTTAGGAGACTGAACTTTTAAAGTGCCGTCATTTTTCTCTGTATATTGCTCTACCCAGGTTCTGAAGAAGAATGGTTCAGTTGGTACATTATTTTCACTTTTACATGCACTTGCACAAGATCCACAACCAATACATTTATCAATATCAAATCCAAAACCGTACCACTCGTCTGTATTTTTTTTCAACGGGTTTTTAACTTCAGATTTGTTTGAATCAACATTTAATGATGATGAATCTGAGGACTGACTTTCTGCTATAGATTTAAAAGGTTTAAATATAGTTGCAACTACTAATCCGGTTGTAATTGCAGTTGAAGCAATCAGGAACTCCCTTCTTGATTTTTTCTTTTCTTGTTCAGGTATCATGGTTGGTGAGGATTATGACATTCAACGCATTTAATTCCAGGGTTATGCGTTGTAATATCTTGTTGTTTAATATTTTTGGGTCTTGCAGCATTTTTAGAATGACATTTGCCACAGAAAGCCCGTTCTGTTGGTTTTATCAAAACATTCGCTGTAGGATCCAGAATGTGTTTGTAACCTGCACCGTGACAGGTTTGGCAATTGATATTCTTATGCGAACCTGATAATTTTAAGGTATCAATATCAGTATGGCAATTTTCGCATTCTTTTGCATCAATATATTTGATTTCATGTGCTTCATTATCTTTTAATGCATCTCCTCTGTAATGCCCGTATTTATAAAAAGATTCAGGGACAAGAAAATGACGGATAATTAAAAATAATGAAATGAAAATCAAAAATGCAAGCAGGAGTCTTTGAAGTTGTTTTGGCATAATTTACATTTATTTTATTATTTAAGTACAGAATTTCTTAATTCATAACAAATATAATATATTTCAAAGCTTTTTCCCGAAAATAACACATAAGTTATTAACAATTAACTAATATCAAAATTTTATTGATATATATTAACAGTAATCCATAGTCGAAATACTATGTTTGTTTTTGGCAAAGTGCAAAAAAAAAAGCTTCACTTTATAAAGTGAAGCTTTTTTGAATAAACTTATTTTTATTATTTATATAGTTCAGAGTGGCAATCCATACAATTGGATTCTTTCCAAGCATCACCGATATCCACAGGATGTGTAAATTCTAATGAGCCATTAATTCCAATGTATTTCATATCATTTGATTTTCCTTGTGCAACAATGGTATGACAAAGGTTACAGTTTTTAGAAATAACTTTTCCAGTTTCTGATTTGAATTTGTCATTATGACATCTGAAACAACCATTTGACTCAAGATGACCAATATGACGTGGATAAACACTATAATCAACTCTCATTTCAGGGAATGCGTTACGGGAATAAACGGCTATTATTTCATTTATACCACTGATTATTTGTTGGTTATATTTTTTGTAAAAATCGATATAATTATCTTTATAATATTTTAATATTTTATTTTTTATTTCAGATGAAGCTGAATCAGTTGTAGAATAAGAAGTTTTTAAAGCATCCATTGCAGCAGCTTTAAACCAGGGAATAGAAGATATATTTATTTTAGCAGCCATTAAATTATTAACATATCTGGAAGGAGAACGGAATTCGTGAGAAGGGCGGTTATGACAATCCATACAATCCATACTTCTGGCTTCTGATTTGTTTTTTTCAATAGATTTTATATCAATTTCTGAATCTTTGAAGATTGTTGTTTCACCGGTTTTTTTATTTGTTTTTTTGACCCAATATATTATATCTCTTTTTGCATTTGATTTATATTCAATGTTAATATCAGGATTTATATGCCAGTGTATACCTTCTGTTAAGCCCAAAGCCTGATGATTTGCACCAATTTTCATGTTTAAAGTGATATCCCATTCTGTATTTGCAGAATCAGCTAGATAATACTTTTCTTTTCTCAATGCATTAGTGTAAAATTTTTGTGGCCAATGGCATTTTTCGCAGGTTTCTCTTGCTGGACGTAAATTTTCAATAGGAGTTGCAATAGGTCTGATATAAGTACCTAAGGTATATTTGAATACCTGACGAAGACCAGACATTTTTGATTTAACATAAAAATCAGCACCTTCACCTACGTGACATTCTGCACATTTTACTTTTGCATGAGGTGAATTCTGATAAGCAACGAACTCAGGTTGCATTACTTTATGGCATAGTTTTCCACAGAATTCTACAGATTCAGTATAATGAAAAGCTTTATAACTACCAACGATTGTAGATATAATAAAAAATACAGAAACAACAGAAAATATTAAGATTGCATTTCTTGTTTTAGAATCTCTTAAATTAAGAACCAATAATTTATCATCTGAAATAGGAATTCCTTTTTTGATTTTTTTTCTGGTACGATACATTCCTATTGGAATAAGCAAATGTCCTAATACTAAAAAGGCAGGGGTTACTACGAATGTATATAAATCAAAATATACATTATTAATATGGAAAAAGTTAATCTGAATAACAAAAAAGATTAATGTTAACCAAGCTATAGTGGCAATAATGGTTCCTAAATAGGAAATATAATTATAATATGTACGTGGAAATTTCATGAGAAAAACTATTTTGGGTTTGTATTTCTATTAATTATTCTCACAGATAACACAATTGTTGCAATGATTATTTATTATAGTGTTATCTGTGAGAATTAATGCATTTTTAATCTTCTAAAGACTATTTAGGATTTTTATGAGCAATTTTTGCACTAGCAGTTGCATAGTTAAATCCTTTAAAAGTAGGACTTTCAGAATTATGACATTTTGTGCATGTTTTTTCAGTTGGAGTAATTAAACCATTAGTAACGCATGCATCATGATTTCTCATGATAGCAGGTGCTTTGTAAGCACTTCCGGCACCGTGACAGCTTTCGCAGGATACACCTTCTTCTTTTGTAATTCCACCATTTAATTTAGCATCAATTCCAGTTGCAGTTGAATGGCATTTTAAACATTTTGCGTCATTTGATGGATCAGCAATTCCTTTTTCTTTTGCAATTTTCATTGCTGCATCACTCTTTAAAGCTTCTATTGCTTTAGCGTGTTTTGATTCAGCCCAAACAGGATAAGCTTTTCCTTTAGCCATGTGGCACATTTTGCAATTTTTAGCTCCAACATATTTGTTTTGAGCTAACAAAACATTACTCATTAAAAATAGCATACATGCCATTACAATTGATAATTTTTTCATTTTGTTTTTTTTTAGGTTAGTAATAAAATTTAATTTGATGTTGATTGTTTGTTTTTCTCTTTTATACTTGCAACAATTATTAGTAAGAATATAACAAATATCGTGCCCCATGCCCATAATGGGAATATAGGTGTATCTCCTGCTCCATAGCTGTGCATTCCTTTTGATAAATAGTAATTTACTCCGACAAAAGTCATAATAACACTTGAAAATCCCAATACTGAAGCAATATTAAATACAAGTTTACCTGATAATTTCGGGATAAATCTCATATGCAATACCAGTGTATAAGTTAATACAATTATAAGTGCCCAGGTTTCTTTAGCATCCCATCCCCAATATCTGCCCCATGATTCATTGGCCCATACAGCTCCAAGAAATGTTCCTAAAGTAGCTAATACAAGACCGATTATAAGGTTCATTTCAATAATATAAGTGTTTTCAGAAATTAATAAGTCAAGTTGAGTACTATTATTTTTGTTTTTAAATAAATAGATAAATAAATTCATGAGAGCAAGGATAAAACCAAGTCCTAAAAATCCATAGCTGATTGTTAATGTTGCAACGTGAATAATCAGCCAATAAGATTTTAAAACAGGTTGAAGATTTGTTAGTTGAGGGTCATAGCTGCTATGGCTAGCTGTCATTAAAACCAAAAAGGCAAGTAAAGTCGTTGCTGCTAATGTTATTTTTGAATATTTTGCAAAACTGAATCCTGCAAGTAAAGCACCCCAGGCAACCAAAATTAATGCTTCGTAACCATTACTCCAGGGGGCATGTCCTGTAATATACCATCTTAAACCCATTCCGAATGTATGGTATATAAAGGCCAGTCCAAGGATAGCAGATAATCCGTTTAAAGTATAAACTATGAATTTGCTTTTTTCGGATTTTACATTATCAATAAAGGCTAAAAGGAGAAGCAGAACACTTATTACAGCATACACGTTTTTAAGCAGAATGAATATGTCAGCATTGTTATAAAATATCTCTGCATTTATTTTTGATTCAGAAGGAAGGAGAGAAGGATCTGAAAGTTGTTTCTGAATATCTGACATATATCCAATAATCTTATCTGATTTTGAATAATCTCCTGTTTTTATTGAATTTAATACTTCAAAGATATAGGCTTTCATTAAATAAGCATAACTGAAATTTACCAGTTTTAAATCCTGATTAATGATACTTACTGCTCCTGTTAATGGAAGCGATGCTGCTGCATTGTCCCAACTGATCCATTTGTTGTTTTTTGATGCCTGTTCTGGGAAGATTTTTAAAATACTACCATTGATAATCATATTGAAAATATTCAAACGTTCATCAACTTTTAGGATTTCTTTATCAAATTTATTTTTTTCAGATTGTTTCTTTCTGAAAGCTTCATTGATATAATTTTCTAGTTTATATTTAGAATTTTTATCCAGAAAATCAAGTAATGATGCATATTCTGTCTCTATTCCAAGAATGTCTCTAATCGCTTTTTGTGGGACGTAAATTATTTTTTGTTGTTGCCAGAACTCAGGCTCAGCCATCATATCAATAAATACCTGCATTGCATCCATTTTCCCTTTGCCTTCAATATCAAAATTCTCTTTTTTGGAAATTTTATGCATTAAATCAATTGCAAGTGTATGAACGGGTGCAAAACGGCCATCATATGTTTGTGTTATCAGGCAACCAAGTTTTGCTGCATGTTCTTTTTTTATAACATTACTTGCTGAATTCTGAGAAAAAACAAAACCATTAAACCCAATTAATAGAAGAAGGGTTACTATTATTGATTTTCTTTTCAATCTAATATCGTTGATAGATCTCCTTAAAGATAGGAAACGGGAATGTTTATTAAATAAAGTAATAATAAAACCAATACATAAGAGTGTATAACCCAGATATGAAATAAAAGTTCCCCAAAAATCATGATTTACTGACAATACGGTACCTTGTTCGTCAGTATCATAAGAAGATTGAAAAAAACGATATTGCTTATAATCCAGCACATTATTCATGAAAATACTGCGGTCTTCATTTACATTATTCGTTTTGTCAATTAATGTAACTTCACTTTTATATGATGAAGGGCTTTCAGATCCGGGATATTTCTCAAATATAAAATCTTTTAGATATAATGAAAAAGGTAATTCTATAGGTTTGTTTCCAAATCCAAGTTTTATTTTACTTCCATCAAAATTAAATTCTTCAAATTCAGCAGCATAACCAGAGTTGTTAATTACATCTGCCTGATATTTTTTTCCATTAATAGTTATATCCAGCACTATAACATCTAGACCGTTATTCATTCCCATTTCTTCCTGAGTTGCTGCAACTAATTTCTTTTGAGCATTTTTGTAATATTTAGCAAAGAAAAAAGTACTGCCGTTAGCTTTGTAAATATAATTTTCTTTAAAAACAGAAGCTGAATCCTTTGCAATAGTATCTGCTTGAGATTCATTCATTGTAGTTTGAATGATATCAAAAGGAGCTGAAATATATAAATTTCCTTCTTTTTCATTTATTTGCAGTGCATTTGGATTCAGATTGTTGTTATATGCAATCATCATATTACCCAGGTTTTTTATTTCTCCTTTTTCAATTTGAAGAGATGTTAATCCTGATGAAACTGCTACTGAAAGTTCAATCATGTTTTTTCCACCAGCAACATTTTCTTCTATTTTAGTTACTGCATTTCGGATGAGTTCTCTGTATTGCACATCGATATTACCTTTGTCTTTGCTGGGTATAGTTGTATGGAAAGCATTTTTATTTACAGTTCCTAATGTAATAGGATGATCAAAACTAAAATTATTGTTTTGTTCAGAATAGGATATCATTAAATAAGGTTGTGTTGTAAACATAATATTTGAGGATTCACCTTTACGGATATGCATACTTCCTTCAACACCAAAGTATCTTGTTATAGCTGCACCTATTATCATAACAACAAATGCCAGGTGAAAAACAAGTCCGCCTATTTTCTTGCGCGACATTAGATGGTAGGATTTAATATGTCCTACTAAATTTACAATAAGAAGAAGGAATAATAATTCAAACCATGTTGTATTGTAAATTAAATTAGCAGCAGTTACAGTATCGTATTTGTCTTCGATAAAAGTTGCCACAGCCATTGCCAGTGCAAGTATAATTACTAAAATTAGTGTAGCTTTAGAGGATAAAAAAAAGTTTAAAAATCTTTTCATTTAAGTATTATTGAATAATTTATTTTTATTTGAATCTAATGCAATATTACAAATAAAAAAGGGAATATGAATAAGTTCCTTCATAAATATTTAATATATTGAAGCGTAAATTTAAAATTAATACGTAAAAATTTTAAGTATTTAAAGATTCAAATACCAATTTTTCAGAATTTTATAAAAACGAGAATAATTTAGGAATTGGGAATTAATTTGATTAATGTCATTGTATATTCGATATATATCATATTTATAGTTGTTAGATTTTGCTTGAATCAAAGCTATTTTGTCAAAAAAATAACATTGCTTTATTGATAAATATCAACACAGTTAAGGATTTCGGAAATTTGAATTCACAGTTAAAACTAATATTTTTTATTCAAATTTATTGTTATTTCTACGTTAATATTCAAAAAATAAATTCGCATTTTAATATTGAAAAGTTAAATATTTGCTTAACTTTGCAGATTAATTAAAACAAAAAACAAAAATTATATTTTATGAAAAAAATAATCTTTTTATTAGTAATTGCTGCTTTTATTATTGCTAACAATAGTGGATGTAAAAATCGCACTATAAATGACGCAGATTCTACAAAATTAAGTAATGTATTGAGTGTAGATAGTTTTTTATCTGCTCCTGAAAAATGGGCAGGTAAGGTTGTAGTTATTAAAGGAACTGTTTCACATGTTTGCAGACACAGTGGTAAAAAACTTTTCCTTTTTAGTGCTGATCCGGAAAAAACAGTTAAAGTTAATACTGGCGGTAAATTTTCTACTTTTGATATCAAATATGAAGGTGTTGATGTTGAATTAAATGGTACTGTAATTGAAGATGAAAAAATAGATGCAAATTATCTCAATGAATGGGAAGCCGAGATAAAAAATTCTATAACTGATAAAGATCAGAAAGTTTGCACTGAGGAAAATAAAGCGATAAGCGGACAAACTGCTGATAAAGCTAAAACTGATAAAGCAATAGAAGATCCTTATGCTGGTGTAAAAGAATTTCGTAAAAAATTAGAAAGCAGTGGTAAAGCTTATATTTCCATATATGCTATTGACTGTATTGATATGAAAGAAATAAAAAAGTAAATTCATTCCTTTAATCACTTTTTATGCCATCAAATAGTTTGAGAATTTTCCGTAAATGGAACAGGATTCTTCATAGGGATATTGGTTATTTCTTCTTTGGTATGACCATTATTTATTGTATTTCAGGAATAGCACTGAATCACAAAAAAGACTGGAATCCAAATTATGACATTATCTATAAGGACTTTGTTATCAATGATAGTATTACTAAAGAATCTGTTACAAAAGAATGGGTTCTGGCTTTATTAAAGAATTATCATGAAGAAGACCATTATAAGAAACATTTTTTTCCTGATGGTCAAACGCTGAAAATATTCATTGAAAATGGATCTGTATCTGTTAATATCAATACAAAAGAGGCTTATATTGAAAAAATATCAAAAAGACCTCTTTTCTTTGAGGTTAATTTTCTTCATTACAATCCGGGTAATTGGTGGATGTGGTTTTCTGATATTTTTTGTGTAAGTATGATAATAATCGCAATAAGCGGATTGTTTATCATTGCTAAAAGCAAGAACAGTCTCAGTAAACGAGGTGTTTGGTTTGTATTGGCAGGATTGGCAATACCAATATTAGCATTAATTTTCTTATAAGTTTGTTAGATAATTCTGCTATATTTGTAATATATAATTTTAATTGATTGATATATATTTGTTTTTTACAATCTTTTTTTACAAATTTAATAAGTATTTTTGCAAAAAAATCAATCACTTTAATAAGTCATAAAAACATAAATTAAATTAAGAAAAATGAAAATCCGTAAAAATTATTTAACACTTATCTTTTTAGCTTTTATAGCTATAGCTGCCTGTAAAAATAATTCAAAACAGTCTGAATTATTAAAATTAGGAATTCACACTATTATAGTTCAGGAGATTGTTCATACCAGTCAATATTCTTATATTCGCTATAAAGAAGAGGGCAATCCCAATGTAAAGGAAACTGATACATTATGGTGTGCAGTTACCCGTTCTGAATCTAAAATAGGGGATACTTTATATTATAAAGGTGGTTTTCCAATGAAAGATTTTTTAAGTAAAGAATTGAACAGAAGTTTTAAAGAGGTTTTATTTATTGATGATTTAAGTACCTCTTCTGATTTTGTAAAAAAAGAAATTGCTGAAGTTCCTTCTCATCAACAAATGGCATCATCAGATTCAAGCACAGGAAAACCTGTAACAGCCAAAATCGAAATGAAAATTGATCCTGTTGCCGGTGGTGTTACTATCGCTGATTTATTCGCTAAAAAAGCTAATTTCAAAGGAAAAACAGTTAAAATTAAAGGAAAAGTTGTAAAATTCAGTCCTGATATTATGAGTAAAAACTGGATTCATATTCAGGATGGAACAGAATTTGATGGAAAATATGATCTTACTGTTACTTCTGATATAACTGTAAAACTAGGTGATATCATCGTTATTGAAGGTAAAATTGCTTTAGATAAAGATCTGGGATATAGCTATTTTTATGAAGTTTTAATGGAAGAAGCTAAAATTGTAAAATAACAAATACATTTAATAGTGCTTTTTCATTAGGGAGTTTTTATAGTAAACTACTTATGGAAAAGCATTTTTTTATTTCTATTAAAAATTACTTATGTATAATAAATTTTCAACAAGCTTTTACTTTATTATTTCGCTTGTATTTTTAATATCTGCATGTAATAATGAGGTACAAAAAACTATAGTAAATCCAGGAAATGAGGTAAATCATACGATAGATGCATTTCCGGCTGATAGTTTTGCTTTTTATGAAAATGTTTTAATAAAAGATTCTCTCAATAAGGATTTGCATCTTGCAATTGCAACTAATTATTATGCTGAAAAACAATTTGATAAGGCAATAGAACATTTACTTACTGTTTGCAGGCTGGATGCTAAGAATTTAATAGCCTGCATTACACTAGGGAATATATATTATGATACAAAACAAGATGAAAAAGCTATCATGTTTTATGAAAAAGCATTGTTACTCGATCAGGAAAATGTAAATGTAAGATGTGATCTGGCTACTTCTTATCTTAATCTGAAAAATGCAGAAAAGTCTTTGATTCTTTTAAAGGAAAATATAAAAATGGAGCCGAAACATGCACAATCACATCATAATCTATCACTTGTGTTTTCTCAATTAGGGAAAACAAAAGAAGCCGAAGCCGAAATGAAGATATTTAATGAATTGAATAAATAATACTTATTCAATTTTAATTTATACGCTCTGAAGATTTAGATTTTCGGGGCGTTTTTTATTCAGATATAATTTAAAAAATATGAATTTCTCTAATCAAAAACTGTGTAAAACGCTTACATAAATAATATGGAATCGTATATTTGCATATCCTAAAACAAGATAGTATGAAAAATATTCTTTTAATATTGATTGTATGTAAGTTCGCAATTCTTTCAGCTAATGCACAGCAATTTGTACCTATAGTAAACTGGAAGTTTCATGTTGCTGATGATTTGAAATGGAAAGAGCCTGCATTTGATGATAAAAGCTGGAATACAATCAGGCTCGATATTCCCTGGGATGAACAGGGGTATAAAAAGAATGAAGGTTATGGCTGGTACCGTGCAAGATTTATCATTCCTTCTTCACTCAAAACAACATCTTTTCTGAAAGACAGTATCCGCATTTATATCGGAAAAATTGATGAATGCGATCAGTGTTTTCTCAATGCGAAGCTGATTGGTCAGAACGCAGGAATTAAAACTGCAAACTTTGAAGATCCCGGCTATGCATGGACCCGTGAAAGATGTTATACCGTTTCAGTAAATGATAAGAGTATTAAATGGGATCAGGAGAATGTAATAGCTGTCAGAGTTTACAATGCTTATGGAATAGGCGGTATTTATCAGGGAAAACCAGTCGTTGCAATGAGTGATCTGATAGATTATGTGAGCTTGAATATTGAACATAGCAAACTTAATTTCACTGAGAAAAATAAAGTTGAGAATACCTTGATTTTATTAAACAATTATAAAAATTCTGCTATTTCGGGCAAACTTCTTATCGCATTGAAAAATAATAATAAGCTTGAAAACACAATATGGGAGAAACAGCAAAATATCACACTGCCTCCATCAGGTGAATTAAAGCTCACATTCGATTTTCCCGGAACTGAAAACGCTATTGTTGCTTATACCTTTACTGAAAATATAACAAAACGTTCTGTTCATGCTTTTCAGGAACTACCTTATGTATTAACTCCAAAACCTGCTAAAACTCCCAAAATAAACGGGGCTAAAGTTTTTGGTGTCCGTCAGGGAAATCCTTTTCTTTATTTGATTCCTGTAAGTGGTGAACGTCCTATGACTATTAATGCAGTGGGATTGCCTGAAGGATTAGTGCTGGATCATTCCACCGGAGTTATCACCGGAAGTATTGCAACAAAAGGGAGTTATAATGTTCAGCTAAGTGCCGAAAATAAACTTGGGAAAAATAGCTGTGATTTTAAGATTATATGTGGTGATTTAATTTGCCTCACTCCTCAGATGGGATGGAATAGCTGGAATTGCTGGGGTTTAAGTGTTAGTGAAGGCAAAGTAAAGGAGTCCGCAAATGCAATGATAGCAAGTGGATTGACGGAACATGGCTGGAGCTGTATAAATATTGATGATGGTTGGGAATTGGTACATAAAGGAGACAGTATTAGCTGTAATGAGAAGTTTCCCGATATGAAGTTGTTAGCAGATTATGTACATTCAAAAGGATTGAAACTTGGAATTTATTCTTCGCCCGGTCCTAAAACCTGTGGCGGTTATGAAGGTAGTTTTTCGTATGAAGTTGCTGATGCCAATAATTATGCAAAATGGGGTATTGATTATCTAAAATACGATTGGTGTTCTTATGAAATCACTGGCTGTAGCAGCGATACTGACCGGCATATAAAGCCCTACCGGAAAATGCAGCAGGCTTTATCGAAAGTAAAGCGGGATATAGTATACAGTTTATGTCAGTATGGAATGGGAGAAGTGTGGAAATGGGGAGCAACTGTAGATGCAAATTCATGGAGAACCACCGATGATATAAATGATTCCTGGGAAAGTATGGCCGGTATCGGATTCAGTCAGGATAAATGTTCCGCATATACTGAGCCGGGACGTTGGAATGATCCGGATATGCTTGTAGTTGGCAAACTAGGGTGGGGCCCCGATTTACACAATACCCGTTTAACGCCCAATGAACAATATACCCATATCAGTCTCTGGGCGTTGCTTTCGTCACCACTGCTGATAGGTTGTGATTTGAGTCAGTTGGATGATTTTACATTAAATCTGCTAACGAATGATGAAGTAATTGCTGTTAATCAGGATCCATTAGGCAAACAGGCTGTACGACTTATAAAAACTCCTGATTATCAGGTTTGGGGCAAACAAATGCATGATGGTTCATTAGCTTTAGGCATTTTTAACCTGAGCAAAGAATTTAAAAAGATTACTATTAAGTGGGACGAGATCAATATTAAAGGGAATAAAAAAATACGTGATATCTGGCGACAAAAAGACCTCGGCAATTTTATGAACTTATATAGCTGCAAACTTTCTTCCCATGCAGTAAATTTAATCAGAATTGCTGATAAATAATAATTATAGTTTATATCTTTGTTATACTGAGCTTTAGTCTATATGCTTTTTAGCTGAAAAAACAAAAAATATTTTGTAGTAATCCTGTATTATTAAAATATGTGTAACTTTCTAAAAAAATATTTTTTTACCATTTTTGTCAAGCTATGTTTGGTAATGACATTGTTTATTCTATTTGAATTATATTTTTATTAATGGTAATTTTAATACGAATTTATTAATTTTTTTTCTCGCCTGCTAAATAATTCAATCTTTTTGAAAAAATATTGTGGATTTGCATCATTTGAAAAACTTAATGTATTGGGTTTATGAATATGCATGCTGTGATTAATAAACATATTTCTTGAATAAGGCATTATGTTTCCTAACCAATAATTGGTGTCACTTTCAAAATAATAAAAATTAGTTAATTCGATTTCATTTTTTGAAATAAATTTCCATATACCTGAAGCTGTATCATCATTTAAACAATTAATTTTTTTTTCATCTTGATATTTAAAATCACTATAAGTATATGTAAAATCATTCTTCAAAATCAAAATACTTATTTCTATATTATTAATTGTACTATCGGTATATTTAATAAAATAATAAGTACCTTCAATATTGTTCAATTGTTTGGTTTTATGATAAGTTATAAAAGATGTTAGAATAATAAATCCAATTATAAGCCCAATAAATTTTAATCCCTGATATACGAATTGTTTTTTTATATAATTCTATCTTATGAGATGATGGTGTTGTGGAAGTTTGAAAGGTTTTGTTTTTTGACAAAGTTAATAAAGTTTTTAATGCAATAATCTCTGAGAATGCAAGTAAATAAAAACGTCTCTGCAAATATTTTTGCAGAGACGTTTTAACTTATAAAACAGTAGTTTATTTGTAAAATTTGAAATGATTCAATTTAAGTTTAAAAAAGTAAATAGCTAAATCATCAAATTATTTCACTTCATGCTTTTGAATATAGCTTTTCAATTCCATATCATTCTCCATTTCACCTGCAACAAACTCATCCATACTCAATCCATTCTTTTCGATAGCATTAACAAATAGTTTGGTGAAATTGCTCATTTTCTTAGCATCACGCTTTCCGTTTTTAACTTCAAGATATTCCTGGATAACGATATGATATCTAATGCGGTGTTCACCTTTAAAATGATGTATTGTTGTTTTTCCGTCAAATACTGTAAAACTTACCGGATATTCTTTAGGGCGGAACATCACAAAGAACCAGTGCCAGATAATAATGGCCAGTGTAGCCAGAATAGCTTCATAGAAATGTACAATTTCACTCACTTTGATAAACCATACAGGAGCCCAGTTTCCAACAACTGTCGGGAACATAAGTACTAATCCTGTTAATGCCATTACCATAGTTCCCCAAATCAATGCCCAATACTCCATTTTCTCAATATAATTGTAATTATCATATTCAGGATGTTTCTTTTTCAAATGCATATAGTACAACATGGTATCCATCATTTGTGTAAGATCACTGTATCTTGGGAATAAGCCCCATAATACATCGCGTCCCCTTGAGGTCATCAATAAATAGACAACATGATATACTGATAATATAATCATGACAAGTGCTGAAATGCGGTGAACCCATTGACGGATTACTTCATTAAAGCCTAATGAATACATAATTTCACCAAAAGCACTGTCAGGGAATTTTAACTGGAATCCTGTAATGGCTAATATGAGGAATGAGCTTAAAAGCAAGGTATGTTGTATGAGTTCGTTTTTTGTAAAACGTGGAATTCTGATTTCGTTTTTCGATTTATGATACCTTGCACGAAGTTCGTGTATAAATATTAATAAATTATGTAAAAACATCCAGCCAATAACAACGATAATCAGCCAAATATATACAGTTTTAACAATAGATTCAATACTGGCAGCCGATTTTGATTGTGAAGTATGGGAATAACTATTGGCAAATGTTTCAGTTGCATTTGGATGGCATTGTTTACAGGTTGCCAGAATATTAGCTTTGTTGATAGATGATTCAGCATGTGATTTTGGCAGTATTTTATGTACATTATGACAATCTACGCACATGGCAGCTTTTTTGTCTCCGTGTGAAGCAGCCAATCCATGGTAACTGTCTTCATAGTTTACTGCATTTTTATTTTCCATGCCGTAACGTTGAGATAAGATTAAATTCTGATGGCATTGCAGACAAGTATTGTCCTGAATTTTCCTTATTTCGTCTCTTTTATTGGCAGTACTGATAGCTTTGATATTATGTTCGCTGTGACAATCGTTGCAGGAAGGAGCACTGCGTATTCCTTTTTTTACAGCTATCCAGTGAATTGATTTTTTATAATCTTCTGTAACTGCTTTGTGACATTTCTCGCAAGTATTAGGCAATGTTATTGAAGCAATTTTCGAACCAGGCTGCACTCTGTTTTTGATATCATGTTTTCCATGACAAGTAATACAACTAGGAGCGTTTGTACCTCCATTAGTCAAAAGTTTTCCATGTACACTCAAAGTGTACATTTTGCCCGGTTGATTGATAGATAATGAATGTTTTTTTATAAATGCAGAATCATCATGACATTTACCGCATGTCTTCACCAGATTCTGAGGAAAAACTTTACTGTTTTTATCTTTTACAGGATTCACATCATGAGAACCATGACAGTTCCAGCATTGAGCAGCTTCATTGATACCTTCTGTTAATGATAAACCATGAATACTCTCTTTATGATCTGTGGCAATTGCACTATGGCATAAATAACAATCAGCAAGTACACCATCTTTAGGTGCTTTTTGATGATTATTCAGGTTATTAACCACATAACTATGGCAATTGGAACAAGACAAATTCTTGTGAACTGATTTTGATAATTCATCTTTATGATTCTTTTTTGTATGGCAAATTGCACAGTTTTCGCTTGTTTTACTAACAGTGTGATAAGGGACAGCCAAAATACCCGGCTTATGACACTTTCCACAATAAGTTTTTTCTTTATTTACAGCTGAAGATGGTGAGGTGATTTTGTGAGTTCCATGACAGATTTTACAGTTAGGTGCTTTCTCTTCAGGAATATGCATTAATTTGCGATGTACATCATTTTTCATCTGTGTATTTAATGCCGCATGACATTTAGTACAATCAACTTTCTTAATCGTTGCTTTAGAATGTTCTACATTAGTTATGTCGCTGTGACAATCGTCACATTTTATGATTTTGTCATGGACAGTTTTTGCCACCAGATTTTCATGGCAATCCAGACAGTTGATTTCCTGAGCATTCAATAGAATACTAAAAGAAAATAACATTAATACGAAACAAAAAAAGCTTATAAACGTTTTTTTCATACAATTTAATAATTTTAGGGTTATATTTTTAGAATGGGAGTTTTATAAAAGGCTATACCTAAATTAATTGGTTTTTAATATCGTTTCTTAAAATTTTGTTAAAAATTGATTTGTAATAATTTACAAAATTAGAAAAAAATCAGAAGCCTGAGAACAAAAATTAAAATGCAGCATCCCATTCATGCGGATATTATCATTTAAAACGAATGTTTTAGTAAAATAGGATCTATTCTTGAATCATCTATAAAATAAACGGCATGTTTTTTGCTGTTAATGGAATAACAACTGCTAAGCAATTATAAGTTAGCATCAAGAAGTGTATTTCTGTTCTGCTATTTTTTTTAAATATTTATTAAATCTTCACCTTACTTTTCTTTACGGCAATTAATATATCGTAATTTTTATTATTATTTATCAATATAAAATTGATAAATAACATTTTGTAAGAAAAAGAGTGATAAAATCTAACTATTTGTAATTCAGTATTATGCTTCTTGTCTGACTATGTAAAGAGATAATCAGGCAGAAATTAAAATCAAAAAATAAGGGATTTTCTAGAAAATATAGATAGCGCAAAGTGAAAAGATAATCAGAGAAAGAGAAATGGAGAAATATAGAATAATATTTATATATTTTCTTTTATCTGATTTTGTATTGATTGAAATTATTAAACCAAGATTTGCAATAAAGAGTGCAAAAAGCATTAATACAATATGTTCAATAGGCCAGAGACGTTTAGATACAACTTTTATTGTATTATCTATTCCCAGGTAATTGTAGCCGGAATTGCTACCAAGGTTAGAGAATAGGATTAAGCCGAAAATTAATTGAAAATAAAGACTTATAATAAATCCAAAGGATAAGTACTTATCAAGTCTGATGAAGGGCTTTTCTTTAAATATGCCTTTAAAGGAACGGACATATAACCATACTGCAATCACAAGAAAAGTGATGCTTATAAATATATGAAGCATTTTTATTATTGAAAGTCCACCCTCAGGGCTTGTATTTAATATCATAGCCGTTATTTAATAAAAAAGATTTTCTGGTATTACAGCACAGTTTCTGCAAGCATTTTAGCCTGTAATATTCTATCTGCCATACCTATACCATTTCTTAAGTTGCCACCAATTATAAAACCGGGGTATTGTTTTTCAACCTCTTCAATTGCTTTAAATCTTTCACCACTATCGGCTTCATATTGTGGAATTGCCCATGCATGGCGTATAATCTTCAATAAATCGGGTTTGTATTCTTTTAAGTGCATCAATTCAGTGATTTCCCTTTTAAGGATTTCAAGAATTTTATCATCTGGTAAATTGTAAATTTCAGGACGACGAACACCACCCATGAAAATGGAGAATAATACGCCATCTTTAGGAGCTCTGTTTGCAAATAATGAAGACATAAACAATGCTCCTAGAATATCTCTTTTTTCCTTGAATGGAATCAAACCTCCAAAAGCATCCAGTTTAATGCCCTGCCATTTATCGAAACCCAAAACAATTTCTATTACTTTTGTATAATGCAAAGAATTGATTTTTGTTACTAAATCTTTTTGAATAAAGTCTGCTATTTTATCCAGCTGATAGGCACCTATTGTCGAAATTACTTTTTTTGTAGTTAATTCAATTATATTTCCTGTTGAATCGAGATAAGTAACAACAAAATGACTATCAACAGGTTTGACTTTTATGTCTTTGCAGTTTAATTTTACAGTATCATTCCCGATTCTTTTATAAATAGCATTGATAATAGAAACTAGTCCTCCTTTTGCTGAAAAGACTCCTCTGGTAACTTTCTTTTCTTCTTCTGTTTTTTTTATAAAACCTTTCTTCACCGTCCCTAAAATGAAACTGCCGTAATCCTGTTCTAAATTATATAGTTTAGGGAGGGCATATTTAGGAACCAATCTGTTAGGATCACCGGCATAAACGCCTAGAATAAAAGGATCTATTGCATAATCAAGAAAACTCTGGCCCATTCTTCTTTTTACCAGTTCGGCCAGTGTTTCATGAGGATTTGTTCCTGCTTTACGGAATGGTTCTGCGAGAATTCTGAATTTATCTTTTAATGTAAATAATGGAGTTGTTACTGCGGCTTTCAAGCTTCCGGGAAGTGCTTCCCAGTTTTTGTTTTTTAATATCCATCTTCTTTTTACATTTTCATTGGCTTCTTCTAATTCACAATCACCTTTTAAATCTTCAAAAAGTCTGATTACTTCAATATTTCCAATAACTCCTGAATTAGGTCCTAATTCGTAAATATATCCTTTTTCATTCACGGTTTTTATTACACCACCTATTTTATCAGATTCATCTAACACTAAAAAGTCTTTTCCAGCTTTTTTAAGGTGATGAGCTGTAGCAAGTCCGGTAACACCTGCGCCGATAATAATTACATCTTTCATTTTTTTTCGATTAAAGTCAATTCGAGTATATTTTTTAATATTAAAGGAATTCAACAAAAATATGTTTTCCTTATATTGAAATTTAGATATAAAAAGAAGAACATAAATAATGCCTGCTTTGTATTGTTAAGATTTTAAATTGTTTTCTTCAACAATGTCTTTTAAAAGCATAATAAAATCATCTGTTGCCTGAGGAATTTCTACCCTGGAAATATTTTTTATACCCAGTTTGTTTTTACCATAAGGAACTATATCATTTTTAATATCATATAATGTTTCTAAATTTTCATTTATAAAGCTAATAGGAATGATAATGATTTCTTCTATTCCTTTCTCAGCCAGCTCTTTCAGGTGTATTTTAGTATCAGGACCTATCCATTTACCTCTTTTCATACCTGATTGAAAAGCAAATGCAAAATTAAATCCTGTTTTAGCAGCTATTAGTTTTGCACTGGCTTCAATAGCTTTTGGATAAGTATCCCCTTTATCAACCAGGTATTTTGGAATTGAATGGGCACTAAATAAAAGTAATGGGTTCGTATAGTTATTTCTCTTACTATGATTCAGAATAAGATTCGTCCAAAAATTGATAAAACCATCATGATTATAAAATTCTTTTACAAAAGTTATTTTGATGTCTTTATTTTCAGAGACTGCATTCTTTACATCCTGAGCAACACTTGAAGTTGTAGAAAAACTAGATTGTGGATACAATGGAATTACAGTGATTTCAGTAATTCCTTCATCTGTAAATGATTTTATACTGTCTTTAATAAAAGGTGAAGAATAGGAAAATGCATATTTTACATGATAATCTGTACTCAATTTATTTTGTAAAGCAGCTGCAGTCTTTTTTGTAGCTTCAATAAGAGGTGAGCCACCAATCAATTCATATTTCTTCCATGATTTTTTATAACGGGTATTACTTATTATGAATGAAAGTAAATTACGTCCAAGTTTACCAAAAGGAAGAATATATGGATCTTTAAACATATGTTCCAGAAATATCTTTAATTCCTCAGGAGAATTAGCTCCTCCCATATCAATAATTAAGACTCCTTTCATACTGTTTTGGAATAAATAGATTCTCCTTGTTTTAAATCTGGATCAAAAGCCATTGCAATATTACGGGCAATTTTATGTCCTGATTCACTAATGATAATACCTTCTTCGCTAATAGTTATAATTTCCTCCTTTTCAAAATCTCTCAGTTTTTCAGGGTTGTAATTGACAATTTTTTTTATTTCATCAACTGATAGTTTAAACTGAGTGGCAATTTCTTCGAAATTTAAAACACCATTACACATAATGCTGTTGATTACTGATCTTACAATCTGTTGTTTAGTGTCCAGTGTATAGCCACGTTCAATTGCGAAACCAGTGTTTTCGATGGCTTCCATATATTTTAAGGTAGTTTTGATATTCTGAGCATAAGCTCCCCAAAGCTGACTTATGGATGAAGCACCGAAACCATAAACCTGACCTGTAGTTTCTAGTGTACAATATCCCTGGAAATTTCTGTGTAATTTTTTGCCCTTATAAGCTTTAGCAAGTTGATCATCTGGATGAGCAAAATGATCTATACCTATTGAGATATAACCGGCATCCTGTAATTGCTGAATATTATTAATCAGCATTTCCATTTTTTCTTTTGGCTCAGGTAAACCGATTTTTTCAAGTTTCATTTGTTCTTCTTTTACCCATGGAACATGAGCATAAGAAAAAGTAACAATCCTGTCAGGTTTTATTTCAATTGCTTTTTGAATGGTTTCTTTCAAACTGTCAACTGTTTGTAATGGTAAACCATAAATAAAATCTAGATTAATTCCGGTAAAACCTTTGGTTCGTAGGTAATCAACAACATCTTTAACCGGATGTTTAGGTTTTTGACGATTTACTACTTCTAGTACATCTTCCCTGAAATCCTGAATACCTAGACTCATACGATTGAATCCCATATCTGCGAGTAAGTCTATATGAGAAAATTCGAGATATGCAGGACTACATTCGATTGCAATTTCAGCGTTTTTATCAAGAATAAACTGATCTTTAATAAGATTCATGATATCATCAATGTATTTCATGGCAATCGCATTAGGAGTGCCTCCTCCCCAATGTATCTGGGTTACTTTTCTTTTATCACGCTCAATATAAACTGCAACATTTATTATTTCTTTTTTTATTGCTGCAATATATCTTTCAACAAAAGATTTGTTTTGTCCTATTTCTGTATTACAACCACAAAAATGACAACGTTGAGGACAAAAAGGAATATGAATATAAAGCGAAATGTTTTCGGGTTGCTGCTTATTTGATGCTTTTAATTGTTCAATATAATCGGTTGAAGTAAAATTTGTATGAAAAAAATTAGCAGGTGGATAGCTGGTATATCTAGGACCCGAAATATTGTGTTTGTCTAAAAATTCAGTGGTTATTTGCATGTTTATTATGTTAAATTTATGATGGAAAATATTAAATGTAAAATTTATGATGTAAAATGTGTTATGTAAAATGATTTAATGCAACTATTTTTTTAATTTTTCCATTTTCCATATCACATCATCATTTTTACATTATATTTTTCCATTATTCTTTAGTGTTTTTTGCCATTTAATTTTTGTTGTTGACACGGCTTTTCCAAGAATATTAAGCAATTCTTTATTCTCTTTAAGCAGAGCAATTAAAACTGCATTATTTTCAGATATTAATTTTGCCTTTTCAATAAACCGAAGCCAAAAATATGATTCTCTTAATTCTTTAAATGAAATCAACATTTTGTGAACGAAATCCTTTTTGCTTTCTGCAGCAGTAGCTTCATCATAGTTTGCACCTGAAGAGGTTCCAGAACGGAAAAGTTGTCCATAAATATGCTTTCCGCTATATGATTTACAAAGTCCATCTTCCAGCTTATAAATTTCAACTGCAAAGTTTAAAAATCTTTCAATAAGCTCTTCCCTCATAATACTTAAATTTTTATTTTCAATTCTACATCCTCTTAAATATGTAAAAGTTATGATGTAAAATGCGTTATGTAAAATGTATTACTTACATCTGTTTTTAATTTTTCCATTTTCCATATCACATCATAATTTTTACATTTAAACTAACGTCTCCAATCCACTTCCTTCACCCAATCCACAACCAGTTTGGCATTTTCATAAGGTATACCAGGAATAAATCCATGACCAAGGTTAAATATCCAGTTTTGGTTTTTGGAACCAAAATCTACATACTTTTCAAGTTCTGTTAATATGGTTTCTTTGTCTGCTAAAAGAAGTCTTGGGTCAAGATTTCCCTGTAAACCAATTTCAGGATGTACGAGTGATCGGGCTTCGTAGATAGAGGTTTGCCAGTCAATACTCAGGAAATCACAATCATCAGGTCTCATATGTTTTATTCCATAACCTAAACCTTTTGGAAGGAAAATTATCGGTGTACCAACAGCTTTTACAGCAGCAGAAAGTTTTCTTACATAAGGCATTACCATATCCATATATAAATCAGAAGGAATCAGTCCGGCATGTGTTTCAAAAATCTGAAAAACAGCAATACCATGTTTAGCCTGATTGATTGCATATTCTATTGATAAATCAGTAATTGCACTCATTAATTTATGGGCTAATAATTTATCTTTATAAAGTAATGCAACCGCATCAGGAAAAGTATGATTGGTTCCCAAGCCCTGCATCATATAACAAAGGGTCGTAAAAGGTGCTCCGCAAAATCCAATTAAGGGTGTGTTTTCTGGTTTCGTTTTTTGGATTTCGTCAATTACATCATAAATATAATTCAGTTTTGAAGCATCTGCTTTTAAGAAACTCATTGGATTGTTAACATCCTTTAGTGCTGTTGCAAATTTAGGACCTGAATCGGTAAAAGTAAGTTCCATTCCCAATGCTTCAGGAATTACTAATATATCAGAGAAAAGTATGGCAGCATCCACACCTAAGTCATAGATAGGAAGTAAGGTAACTTTTGCAGCTAATTCAGGTGATTGCATTAATTCAGAGAAGGAATTTTTTTCACGCATTTCAAGGTAAGAAGGTAAAACTCTTCCTGCCTGACGCATAAACCATACTGCCGGTCTTACTGTTTCTTCTCCTTTAAGTGTTTTTACAAATATAGAGTTGTTCATTTTTTATTCTGAATTTTAATTATAGTTTATTAATTTTGGAACGCTGATGACACTGATAGCTAAAGGTAAACGCGGATAAGAACGGATTTTTTTAATTCTATTAATAAAACAATTATTAAATCTGTTTAATCTGTGTTTCCGGAACGGATCAGCGTCATCCGCGTTCAAATATTTTCCAAATAAGAGATATTTGATTTCTTATAGATTTTTTAATGCTTCCATATTAGCAGCAATAATAGCTTCAATATCTCTATCAGAATGTGCATAAGAAATAAATAAACATTCAAATTGAGATGGAGCAAGATAAATACCACTTTCTAAAGACATTTTAAAAAATCTTGCATATTTATCTGTATCAGATTTCATTGCTTCATCATAAGATGTGATCTGTTTTTCATCGGTAAAGAAAAAAGTCATCATAGAACCAACACGGTTGATAATACCTTTAACACCTGTAATTTCCATATTTTTTCGAATACCTGCTTCAAGTTTAGCTGCTTTTCTTTCTAATTCAGCATAAAAATCAGGAGTATCTCTGATTAATTTTAACATTGCAATTCCAGCTGCCATAGCAAGTGGATTTCCTGATAAAGTACCAGCTTGATAAACAGGGCCAATAGGGGCAAGCATATCCATAATTTCTTTACGACCACCATAAGCACCAACTGGCAATCCGCCTCCAATAATTTTACCCAATGTTGTTAAATCAGGCATTACGTTAAAATATTCCTGTGCACCACCTTTCGATAGACGGAAACCAGTAATTACTTCATCGAAAATTAATACAGAACCATATTCGTCACAGATGTCACGCAATCCCTGTAAAAATCCTTTAGAAGGAACAACGACTCCCATATTTCCAGCAACAGCTTCAACAATAATTGCAGCAATCTGATTACCTTTTTCTTTAAAAACAGCTTTTACTGAATCAAGGTTATTATATTCGGCTATTAATGTATCTTTGGCAGTACTTGAAGTTACACCGGGGCTATCTGGTAAACCAAGTGTAATAGCACCTGAGCCTGCTTTTATTAAAAAACTGTCACCATGTCCATGATAGTTTCCTGCAAATTTAAGTATGCATTCTCTTTTTGTATATCCTCTGGCTAGTCTGATAGCACTCATAGTAGCTTCAGTTCCTGAATTTACCATACGTACTTTTTCAATGGAAGGAACCATCTCTATAATAATTTCAGCCATTTCTGTTTCAAGTTCGGTGGGAGCACCATAACTGGTTCCTTTTTTTGCAGCTTCAAAGATAGCTGTTAAAATTGTATCATGTGCATGACCAAAAATTAATGGACCCCATGAAGCTACAAAATCAATAAACTGATTTCCATCAATGTCTGTAATATAGGCACCTTTTGCCTTACTAATAAAAACAGGATTTAATTTCACGCTTTTAAATGCTCTTACAGGAGAATTTACGCCTCCGGGAATAAGCTCCTGTGCTTTTTTAAAAGCTTCAATACTATTTGTGAATTGCATGCTTGGTTTTTTATAATTTATATTATTATATATTTAGGTATTCAAATTTAAAACTATAAGTGGAAGGATAAAATCCTTCCACTAAATAATTATTATCAAAATCAAAATCAAATTTCTTATTTCATTTTATTTAAAATATTGGCTGCTTCCACTGCATGATAGGTTATAATTATATCAGCACCAGCTCTTTTTATAGAAGTAAGAACTTCCATCATTACTCTGTCACCATCAATCCAGTCATTTTTAGCAGCAGCTTTTACCATAGAAAATTCACCACTTACATTATAGGCTGCAACCGGCATTCTGAATTCATTTTTAACACGATAGATAACATCCAGATAACTCAATGCAGGTTTTACCATTACAATATCTGCACCTTCAGCAATATCAAGTTCTACTTCTCTCATTGCCTCATTCGAATTGGCCGGGTTCATTTGATAAGTGGCTCTGTTGCCGAATTTAGGAGCACTTTCTGCAGCTTCTCTAAATGGTCCATAAAATCCTGAAGCATATTTAGCTGAATATGACATTATAGGAATTTTTTCAAATTTATTAAAATCCAGTTGTTCACGGATTTTAGCAACTCTACCATCCATCATATCGCTTGGTGCAATCATATCAGCACCTGCTTCAGCTAATGAAACAGATTGTTTTGCCAATGTAATTAATGTAATATCATTATCAACATCACCATCAATAATAGTTCCACAATGACCATGGGTTGTGTATTCACAATTGCATACATCTGCAATAATATATAAATCTTTATTGTCTTTTTTTAGTGCTCTGATAGCTTGTTGTACAATTCCATCATGCTCACATGCAACACTTCCATCTTCATCTTTATGAGCGGGGATACCAAATAATAAAACTGCTTTTACACCCGCAGCATAAACTTTTCTACATTCTTCAACCAGATTTTCAACTGAAAGTTGATAATTTCCCGGCATTGAATTGATATGGTTTCTAACATTGGTACCTGAACAAACAAACAAAGGCATCACAAAATCGTCAACAGAAAGTTTGGTTTCGGTTACCATTTGTCTTAATACACCATTGTATCTCAATCTTCTTAATCTTGTTACTGGAAATTCCATAATTCTTATGTTTTAAAATTATTATTTTATTATTTTTTTAAATAGTTAAGTATTGCTTCATTGAGTCCTTCAACATTTGATTTTTTTGCAGTAATCAAAGGCTCAAAACCAGCTTCATTAATTGCTTTTGTTGTTGTTGTTCCAATACTGGCTGTTTTTAAATTTTTAATTTTATCAGTATCATAGAATGAACAGAAATTTTGAAATGTAGATGGACTTGTAAATACAATTAAGTCATAGTTGTTTTGTCTGATAATTTCTAATATGGAATTATCAACCGAAGATGGTTTAATGGTTTGATAAACATTAATCCTTTTTACTTCGTTCTCATGAGATAATCTGTTGTATAACGTATCATCAGCCAAATTACCTAATGAAAGTAAAATTCTGAGTTGATGAGGATTAAATTCTTTATAAAAATTATCTAATAAATCTAATGATGTATTTTCATGACTGATAAAATCAGGAGAATATCCGTAATATTCAAGTTCAAGTGCTGTTTTTCTACCAATAACAGCTATTTTTAAAGTTTTTGGTAAAGAAGTACTTCCTTTGATATCACTCAGTAGTTTGAAAAAGTTAGCTACTCCGTTTTTGCTGGTGAAAAATAACCAGTTAAAGTTTTCTAAGTTATTTAGATATTCAAGTTCTTCAAGCTTTAGCTGAGTAGGTATTATCTCAATCATTGGCAATGAGATTACATTTGCACCTTGTGATTTCATAATTTCAGGTAAAGTATCACCTGATTCAATTGCTCTTGTAGATATTATTACTTTACCTTGCAATGGTGAATTTCCCTGAGCTTCCAGTAGGTTGAAATTTCTAATGTCTTCAAGTATTTCTTTACCTCCGCTACTATATAATTTTTTTGCCATCTGAACAGATATTTCAACTGCCTGATCAACTGATGCTGAATAAGTTTCCTTTAAAAATTTGCTTCCGTCAATACTGGAAATAAAACCACAGATATAGAATTCATTGTTCTTGATATAAGTATAACTTCCAACAGGAATCTGACATCCACCTTCCAGTGTTTTCAAAAAAGCACGTTCAGCATTGGTAGCTATAAGAGTTTCATTATCGTTGATTTTTGAAAGCAGTTCTGTTATAAAATCGTCATTTTCTCTGATTTCAATTGCTATAGCACCTTGACTGCAAGCTGGAATCATTACTTCGGGATCAATCAGTTCTGAAATAAATTCTCCCATTTCCAGTCTTTGCAAACCTGCAGCAGCCATTACCATAACATCACAATAACCTTCCTGCATTTTACGTATACGGGTATTAACATTCCCGCGAATTTCCACAATTTTAAAATCTTTATTAATACGTAATAACTGAGCTTTTCTTCTTAAACTTGAAGTAGCAATTACATCATCAGAAGTAAGATCACTTATTTTTCTATTATTACTGCTTATAAGAGCATCTCTTACATCACCTCTTTTTAGTACTGCTCCCAGTTTTGCACCTTCAGGAAAGGTAGTAGGTAAATCCTTTAAACTATGAACAGCCATATCAATTTCATTATTGAACATGGCTATTTCAAGGTCTTTAGTAAATAAACCTTTATCCCCGATTTTAGACAAAGGAACATCAAGAATTTTGTCACCTTTGGTTTTTATAATTTCAATTTCAAAAACGATAGTTGGAAAATGGATTTCAAGTTCTTCTTTAACCCTGTAAGCCTGATATAATGCTAATTTACTCCCTCTTGTGCCTATACGAACAGTTTGTTTCATTAATTCTGATTAAAAAATTGATTTACTAACTGAATGTGTTCACGTTTTTTACCATTGTCGGTAAAAGCTTTCACATTCGTTATCATAGTGTGGATTAGTTTATTGGTAATTTGATCTGCATATTCTGAGGCTTTCGGTAAATCAATCTGTTTCTGACTTTTAATAAAATCATCCAGTTCATTTTTATTGATTCCGTGAAAATATTTACAAATACTTTGGAATGTTGGAATTAAATTTCTGGTATGTACCCAGTTTCCAAAATCTATAACAACTTCTTCTATAATGGATTCAGCTGCACATACTTCACCGCGTCTTTTCTCAAGTGTTTCATCCACGATATTTGTTAAATCATCTATGTCAAAAACATGTACGTTTTCAAGTTCAGCTACATCAATTGCAACGTTACGGGGTACAGATAAATCAACAAAAAATAGATCTTTATTTTTTCTAAGTTCCATTGCTTTTTCTACCATTTCTTTGGTAATTAATGGTTTTTTAGAAGCTGTGGAAGATATAACAATATTATTTTCGAGTAGTAATTCTTCAAGTTTACTGTATTCTTCTGCTTTACCTTTGTATTTTTCAGCCATTTCAATGGCATTCTGATAGGTGCGATTAACAATTGTAAATTTTTCGCAACCTTTGGTTATAAGGTTCTGGATCGTGAGTTCACTGGTTTGACCTGCTCCAATGATTAAAGCAGACTGAGATTGTAAATTGTTTAGCATTTTGTTAGCAAGATTAACTGCAGCATAGCTGATTGAAACAGCACCAAGATTGATATTGGTTTCAGATCTTACTCTTTTTCCAGCTTCAAAAGCTTTGATAAAAAGTCTTTTTAGTAAAGGACTTACTAAATTATTTTTCTCACAAATATTATATGCATCTTTTACCTGACCTACTATCTGATATTCTCCTAATGCCATAGAATCTAAACCTGATACTACATGAAAAAGATGTCGAACAACTTCATCATGAGACTTTCTATAAAAATGAGTACCTAGTTCTTTATCAACATTTCTATAATCTAAAAGACATTCTTCAAAAATGTCAAAATCGGAAGCTCCGCTATGGCCTGCATATTCAACATAAATCTCGGTTCGGTTACATGTGGACAATACTACTGCACCAATAATGCCTTTTTCTTTGAGCATAGGTACAAATCTTTTGATATCTTCTTCACAAAATACAAACTTTGACCTGACTTCTATGGGTGCAGTTTTATGGTTTAATCCAAGCAGTTTAATCATGGTATACTTTGACTTTAAATATTGGCGGCAAAAGTAGAAGTCAAATCTGATTTTTTTCTGTAGATTTTCTTTCAATTTTACATTCTGAATAAATGTAAATTGAATTATAATTTTATAAAGATGAGAGCTTATTTATTTTTATTCTTAAATAAAACAAAATCAATCGTATATAAATAGAAAATTGATAAATTGTGATATGATATCAATTAAAAAACTTTAAATAAATTGAAATATATTCTTATTTTTATTGATAAATGTCACCGTTGTGTTTTTGTGTTCATAATTCAATTTTATTTTTTTGCTTAACTGCTATTTAATTTGAAAGTAAAGTTAGGTGTTTTTAGCGATTTAATGTGTTTTTATGGTAAAGCTTTTCCAACAGAAGCAATGTAAATTTTAAACCATTGCTCTATACTCATATCAATATTCAATGCTTCAACAGCATTTTTTATATGTTTTATTTTGCCAGATCCTGTAATGGGAACAATAGAAGCAGGATGTTTAAGTAACCATGCAAAGATTACAGTATCAATGTTATTTATATTCAATTCGAGAGCAACTTCATGCAGACATTTTAGAATTCTTTGGCCTTTTTCTGTTTTTGGTTGTAAAAGTTCTCCTCCTGCTAATGGTGACCATGCCATTGGTTTTATTTTTTGTTGTAATGAAAAATCGATATTACCGTTTTCAAAATGATCTAAACAAAAAGGTGATATTTCCAATTGATTGGTAACTAGTTTGTCATCTAAATAAGAATTCAACATTTCATATTGTTGAGGTAAAAAATTGGAAACTCCAAATTCTAAGACTTTTCCACTTTGTTTTAATTTTGAAAATGCTCTTGCTACTTCTTCCGGATTTAAAAATGGAGATGGACGATGCAGCAATAGCAAGTCAATATAATCTGTTCTGAAGTTGTTAAGTGAATTATCAACCGAAGAAATGATATGTTCATAACTATAATTATAATAGCCGATTTTCCTGAATGGAATTTTATCTGAAATTGGTTGAATGCCACATTTTGTAATTATTTGTATCTGAGCTCTTATATCTTTTTTAATAGAAAGGGCATTGCCGAATAATTTCTCACAACTGAATTTTCCATAAATATCAGCATGGTCAAAACTTGTAACACCAGATTCTATGCATTGCATGCATAAGCTAAGTAATTCCTGATCCGTTATTCCCCAGTTTAATAATCTCCAATGTCCGTGAATGATACGTGATAATTCTAAATTTTCAGTAAGTTTTATTTTGTTCATATTTATAAAAGTTTTTGAATTGAAGATGTTTCAATTTTTATGATTTTTAGTTTATAACCATGATGTTAGCGAAAATAATCAATAAAATGAATGAGAAGAACAGTAAATTATTATTTGTTTTTCTGATTTACCTGAAAGAAAATAAAACAATATTCCAAGTGAAAATGAAAAAAGAACAGTTGTGTAAAAAATAATCAACGAAACAAGTTCAAAATGCTGGTATATATTTGAAAATATTGAAATTAAAATTGGGAAAAATCCAAAGACAGCTATTAATAAACTCTTGAATATTTGTCTCATTTTGTACATAAATCATAGATTATCATGTATTATCGTTTTATTAATGTAAAACTATTTAAAGGTATAGGTTTAAATAATTCAAAATTCATTCCCGACAAACTCCATCAAATGAAATTTAATTTCTTCTGTCAATTTTAGCTTGGTGTTCTCAATAAAATCATAATAAACGATGACATCTTTGGCCTCAGCAATTATTTCATTTTGTCCATTTCTAATTTCATGCAGTATACTAAAGCTGGTGTTTTTAATTGTTTCCACTTTAGAATAAATTCTTACCTGTCCAGGGTAAAATAAAGGTTTAATAAACTGGCAGTTGCATGCAGCTAAAATTGGTCCTATTTTATTTTCTGTATAAGTTTGCAACATTCCAATATTTTCCAGATAATTAGCTCTTGCTGATTGGACGTATTTTAATATTGACAGATTGTTTACATGACCAAAAAGGTCCATTTCACTCCAGTCGATTCGTAATTCAAGTTTTATTCTTGGGTCTTGCATATGATAAAATTCTTTTTACTTTTTATTATTTATTAGTTGGTAGAACCTATTTTTCTAACTTCCACACTATTGCCCTGAGTCAGTAATATTGGACATGATTTTGCAATTTCTGTAGCTTCTTCCATATTATTTGCATTAATAAGGATGTAACCAGCAACTGAAAGTTTGTCTTCTATAAAAACGCCATCACTTATCACATCTTTTTTTACTACTTTTCCATCTGTTGATAAATGATTTCCACCTTCGGCCAGTTGGTCTTTGGCTATTATGCTATCAATCCATTTATTCCATTGAATCATGTATTGCTGCATTTGTTCATTTGTTGGTTGAGCTTGTTTGCCATTTATATCCAGTCTGAAGATTAAAATATATTCTTCCATTTAAGTTTTTATTTGAGTTTATAAATCATTATACTAGCTGATTGTCATTTAATTCTAATTGAAGATCGTGGATGGGTTTTAATGATATTTCTGTACCACTTTCGCCATTTGTCTTATAATCAAAGGGATTATCGATATCCTTAATTAATAAAAACATATAAAAAATCACTAGTGTCCGGTTGTTGATCTAGAGTTTGCTCTGAATCTCTTTATTAT
>JBMOKG010000099.1:0-13958 GCA_049315385.1 Bacteroidales bacterium | reverse complement strand
GCCTGAGAAAATATACTGATTAAAATAAGGCTTAAGCCTAATAATATTTTTTTCATTTTAATATATATTATATGTTATTATTGATCTAATTGACCGAATTTTCCAATGAATATACTGAAGTCATTTATATCAGTTATACCATCATTATTAATATCAGTTGGGTTATCATAGCGTAAATTATCTGCAACTGGAATCATAAATCCATTATCAGTAGATAACCAGCTTTTTTTACCTGGATTAAAAGCACCTCTATAGCTAACGATATCAAAGAAACCATCATTTGGAGGAGTCATGTTTGAAGTTAAACTTGTTGTAGGAACTGCATGATATTTATTTGAAAAATCAGTTTTTCCAGCATTCCATGACCATATATAATCAATTCCAGCTAAACTTGATGGATGAGTGTTGCCTTCATTATAGAACTGTAAAGTATCAGCAGCACTTGCAACGACAGCTGTATTAATACCTATTGATGCACCTGAACCTGTGGTTAATTTGTTACCTTTGGTGATCCAGTATGAATTTCCATTAGGATTGGTTTCATTGGTTAAATTACAATGTACAAAAGTATTGTTTTTAACAATTAATGATTGCAATTTTGCATTTTGAGAAGAAGTATAACCAGAACCTGTAGGATAAGATGGATTAATATATGAAGATCCATTACTAGTCCAGTTATCATAAGCGTCACCACCTTTACCTGATCCTGTTCCTTGTCTGCCTGTATTTAAATGTAATCCTGAACGGAAGTTTACAAATACATTGTTAATGAATTCACCTTCAGTAAGTTCTTTTGCCATAATAGCAGCTGGGCCTACGTTATCAGCTGTACCTTTTATATGACCATTACCTATAAGAGTGGTGTTATATATTACAGGATGTGAACGAACAGTAACACAACTTGAATTATCATCAGCATCAGCTTCAAATCCATTATCAGTTGAATGTAAACCTGTTAAGCTGTCGCCAGCTACACCAAAACAAAACTGCATTCTACCAGACCAACCTAAATCATAATCGTAAAAATCATCATCACCATATAATACTGAACAATATTTTAAATCAACAGTACCTCCAAACATTTCAAAATTATCATCAGCATTTGATATAATTTCAGCATATTCAATTTTAGTTCCTCGACCCACAGAGTATAAAGAAATCCCGTTTACTTCGTTACCTGCAGCACTTCCACCAACAAGTGAACCAGAATGACGAACAGATACATATCTCAAAATTCCTGAGTTGTCATTATCATTAAAAGTTGTTGGAATTGATACTGTTTGACCATTTGCTATTTTAATTGTATCACCGGCACCCCATAAATGTTTGGTTGTATTGTCTAAACCTTCACAAAAACCAACACCATCCCATCCTGCTCCTTTTTTACCTGCACCAAAATTATAGGCAGTTTTTAAATTATTGGTTGCAAAACCACATAAAATTAAACCACCCCAATCACCAACATTAGTAATTGCATAAGTTCCATCTAAAGGATCATTGATACTTGTAAAAATAATTTTACAGTTAGGTTTACCATCTGCAATAATTTTACCACCTCTTTCAACTAAAATAACAGAAGCATTAGGATAAGTAGCTAATGAACCTTTAATAACTGTTCCTGGTTGAATGGTAAGTGTTACACCATAACCAACATAAATTAGATGACCAATAGTGTAAATTTTGTCACAAGTAAGTGTTGTATTGGTTTGAATTTCATATTCATTTGTACCAATATTTGTTGCCATTGACTCAAGTGTAACAGTAGTTCTTGAACCTACAGACGGACAGCCACATTCGGCACCGTTGTTTAAATCATTATACTGAGCATAGCCAGTATTTACTGAGATAGCTAAAATACATGCAGCCATCAGCATTTTTGTAATTCTTTTTTTCATTTTCATTTTTTTTATGTTTATAAAATCATTTTTTATGATGCTGCAAATGTATTTCAGGTAAGTTAATTAATAGAGAAGTAAACTTTATGAAATAATTATATTAATAATAAAAAAATGTTATGAATTTTGATAGAATATTAAGTTACTGTAAACCTAAAATTTTTATTAAATAGTTTATTACAGAATGTTTTTTGTAACAGTTGATATTACTTTACTTTTTAATTCTAAATAAAATTAATGAAGAAATAGCTTGATTTTTTTAATGTTAAGCAATAATATAAACGAAATTGGAATTAGAAAAAATCGTTATAAAATTTGAATAATAATGTGCATTAAAATAAAGGGTAGGATATGGGGTAATATTTAGTTTAATCTTTTACACACCTAATATTGAAACCATAGGTTTTGGGTGCATAGTACCTGAATACATTGGGTTTGTGATAATCCAGATATCTGTACATAATTTTATTTTCAATTAAAGAAGATGTCCACCAAAAACCTGAAGCAAATGTTTGTGGATTACTCCATGTCCCATTGTACATACAACAGCCACCTCCTAAAGCAGAAAATCCACTTTCATTTGATCCATAAATATAATACTGTTCACTTTCTAAATAATTTGAATTATTTTCAGGAAGGTCTGACCATCCAGATTGAAGTTTAAGTTTATTACCTTCTGTTTTACCTCTCCAATTAGTATTATTAACATCAATATCACTCATTCCAAGATATTTTTCCAATGTTTTCCATTCTGCATCAGTTGGGATGTGCCAACCTACAGGTGCAATCATCCTACTATCAATTATAGTATATCCATTATATAAAAACCCAAATTTTTTCCCGTTATAATTTTTTGATGTTGAATCCAGATTATCAATTATACAATATGCACTAGAATTTACATTATTCCATTTTGATGAATCTAAGTTATATCCATTTAATCCAACAAATTGGATTGTATCTCCATTTCGGTATCTTTTAACTTTTAAGTTCTCAGCCATCCACCATTGATTGCCAATTTTTACAGTTTTATATACATTGCCATCAATATCCGACATAACACCTGTTTCGTTAGGAATTATAGTATCGTCTTTTTTACAGCCGAATATTACTACTAAGAAAAGAAAAGAGAACAGAAATGTTATATTGTGAAAATTAAGCCAAGATTTCATTATTATAAAATTTATTTTGTTTTTGAAAACGATGAAATTTAAAATTTAATAAAAGTGTTGCTTAGAATTGTATTACCAGAATATAAGCGAACTAAATATATACCTTTTTCAAGTTTAGATATGTCAATGGTTTCAATGATTTCACCAGAAACCGAACCGAGGTTTCTTTCAAATTGAATTTTACCATAAGAATTATATACTGCAAATTTTACTTCTTCTGAAATTTTATTTTTTGTTTCTAAAGTTAAAAAGTCAATTGCAGGAACAGGAAATAATCTCATTTTTTTAAAATCTTCTTTCAAATTAGGGCAAACCAAGCTGATATCACGTTCGTCGCACTTTCCTGGATAACAACATAATGATGATACATTATAATTAGCATTAGGATCATAATTACAGGCATTGGGATCCATACACCCTAAGATAACAAAATGAGCACAATCGCTAGGATTAGAACATACATAATCTGAACTGTATTCAAAATAATCAGGATCTGTACAACCACATACATAAGGATATTTGAGCCAGCCAGAATGTTTTACACTCAATGAATCAATACTTTTCGCAGCAGCATATTTAGTGATTGATCCATCAGGATTCATTATTTCGACATTTAATTCAAATGAAATAGTCCCTTTAGTGGTTAATTGAGAAATTAGTACATAATTACTATTAGGGTCAATACCAGATACTCCCGAATTTTGCAATTTACCAGTATTACTTGAAAAAGATTTACCAACTTTAATTGAACCAAAAATTGTCGAGTCAACACCTGCTTCCAGAAAACCAATATTCAACCAATTGGAAGGAAGATTTATCAAAGTATCCATACCATCTGAAATAGAAATGGGTATCCCTGCAGAGATATCATTATTATTAAGTAATCCACCCAAAATGCCTGCACTACCACCATCGTTATTATTACCACCAATAAATGATCCATTTTTGTCAAGGAATTTTGGAATTCCGAAATATGTGAGTCCATTTTTAGTTGTTGTTGTTTGGCCAATGGTAATCCATGTATCAAGTGCAACGGTATTATTTGAAAGATTGGTTTTAACCATATCTTTACCAAATGTTTTACCCCTGTCTTTATTATTAAAAAAATCCTCCGTACTGTTTATTTTTAAAGTATGATTGGCATCTCCATAAACAGATATTAGTTTACACCCTTTTTTTAGCTGTAGATAAATCCTGTATGTTGTAGAACCAGTTGGTAGAAAACCACCAATAGTGTCTGTAACATCTACATTATCTGAAATATAGTAGGTTTCAACCAATGATTTTATTATAGCATCTTGTGCATTAGTTGAAATTGATATTAACAAAGTAAAAAGTATTACAATCCATTTCATAATTAGTAAAGTTTTTTATATTTTATAAGATAAAGAAAAAATGTAATTAGTTCCATATTTATATTTATTATAAATGAAGTTATTTCCATCACTTTTATTGGTAATATCATTCCAAATGTTTTTAAAATAATTATCCGTAATTACATTTACATAAGCCCTTGTTACAGGTGTATTAAAAATATCAGCTACTTTTAAACTAACAATAAAATGATTTCCAATTTTCTTTGATATTTTAAAATCAACCAAATGTCTGGGCAACTCATAAATATCAGGTTTTGTAGGATCAGTAACAATGACTAATTTACTTCCTTGAACATTATAGCTTAAAGTTGTTGAAATTCCATAATCGGGTACATTATATGTTAACATAGCATTTAAAACATAAGGAGCTTGTCCGAACATAGGCCTTTTACCTCCTTTTAAATAAAAAATATGACCAGTTAAATCATATAAAACCCCACCATTTAAAACAGATTGAGAATATACTAAACTTAAATTCGCTTTGAATTCTAATTGTTTGATTATCTTCTTTTTCCCTTCCAGTTCTAAGCCGTATAAATTAGTATAAATTGGATTATTTATCCAAGATAAAACATAACCCCAGCTTGATAATTCAATATGATTTTCAAAACCTTTATAAAATAAACTGGCAGAAATATTATCCCCTGATTTTAAATAATACTCAATTCTTGTATCAAAATTATTAATTTTCACCATTTTGAGTTGAGAATTGCCTTTTACGTATGAATTAGTTTCAAAATCATAAAAAGATGTTTCAGATAGCTCTCTTATACTAGGACGGGCTAAAGATTGGCTATAGTTAAATCTTAAATTTATTAATGAAGTTTCACTATTATTTAGTTTAAAGATTAAATTTACAGCGGGTAAAAAAGAAACCTTATCCAAAATTCCAGGTTCAACATCCATTTGTGTTCCTCTTACATCAACAATTTTTCTTCTATTATCATTTGCAACTATACCTTGTGAATCAAAAAATTTACAATCAGTATAAATATTTGCATTTTCAATTCTTAAACCACCTGATATCCTGATTTTTTGATTTATAGCATAATCTGTCATTGCAAAAGAAGAAAATATATTACTATATCCAAAAAAATCATCAATAGGTTTGCTGTATTTATCATAAAATCCATACACTGACCTTTGTAGGTTTCCTCCTTCATAAATAGTTAAAATATCTAACATTGACTCTGGATTTAATTGTTGCAAAGTATGAACTGTAGGATCAATAAAGCCATTGCCATTTACAAACTGATATACATTGCTTTCATTTTCTAAATAATTATAAATATATTCACAACCAATTTTAATTTTTCTAATTAAATCAAGATTTTTATCAATTGGCATTTCTGCAGAAAGCTGTGCATCCAGTACATTATCAGTGAGTAATCGAAAATATCGAATTGGTTTATTTTTATCGCTAATATTAACAGCAGGAAAAGTAAAATAGATTGAATAATCATTTGGAACATTAGAGTCTACAAATTTTTTTTCATAAATTTTTGAATCAGGTGCGTTACTCTTTCCATTAGTAAAAGAGGTATTACTTTCAATCTTTATCTTGTTTCTTGGAATAAAATGTTCTGTTTTTAATTGATAAATGAATTGTTTTCTGGATTCATAAAACTGATATTTTGAAAAATTTATAGTAGGAGGGTTTCGGGTTGGGTCATTAGAAGCAGGTTCAATAAATTCTGCGTCCCTTACATTATTTGTTCCTATCATATTAGGCATAAAAAGGAAGGAAAAATTATTGTTATTATTCTGCTTATAAGCTAGTTTTATTAATCCACTCCAGCTGTTTGTTTCTTTGCTGATAAACTGATACTTTGAAAAAGTACTTGTGGTAGTATCAGGTAAATTAAAATTGTTTGATTGAAATGAGAAGTCATTTTTTATTGTATTAGGGTCGTATTGAATAGAACTTGAATACCTAAGCCCAATAATATATCCAAGTTTTTTCCCAAATAATTTTGTTTGATTTCCTATAGAAAAACTTTGGCTGAAACTTAAAGGTGCTTTTTTAGTTGTAGTATTCCAGTTATTTGCAAGTTTTTTTTCAGATTCAACGGCATTGGCATTAATTATATCATAAGCTTTACCTTTATATAATAGTGAATTGTAAGTATTCATTGCATTCTGAAAAGCAACAGCATCATTTATTTGTGCATTACCTAATAATCCCAGTTGAACCAATCCTAATTTTAAATAGGTGTCATTCCATGGAGTAGTATTCGTTACTCCTAATGATTGAAAATAGGTGCTTAAACCTAATGCGGCAAATTCCTGATATTTTGTTGGAGTATTATTAAATTGAATATAATTACTATGATCAAAGTCACGAAATCCATTATCAAAACCAAGCCAATCAGTTGAACTAGTTTGAGAAGTAAGAACATCTTTAAATGTTGACTGGGAGTTATATCCAAATGATGTTTCTGTTTGTAGAGAAAGAGTGTCAGGGAAATCTTTAGTTTCAATTGAAATATATGCACCTGCCCAATCTCCTGGCAAATCAGGTCTGGATGTTTTTGATAAAATAATATTATCAACAAGGCTGGAAGGAATAAAATCTAATTTAATATTATTTGTAAAAGGGTCTAAAGTTGGAATACGGGCTCCATTTATTGTTGTTTTTACATATCTGTCACCCACACCACGTACTGTAATTAATCCACTACTTGTGGTTGAAACTCCTGAAATACGAGAAACAGCTGATGCTACATTAGCATCACCAGTTTTTTTAATGGTTTCAGCAGAAATATAATCAATTGTAGAACTTGATTTCATTTTAATTCTTTCTAACTGAGAATCATTATTTTTATATGCTTTAGCAGTAACAACAACTTCATTTAATGTTTTCGATGCAGATTCCAATATATAATTTTTAACGAGAATGCCTTTTTTACATTTTATAGTATCTTCTTTTGTTTGAAAACTAATATATCTTATTACAATGATTTCTTTCCCAAATTCTGGCAAGCTTATTGAAAATTCACCGTTGAGGTCTGTAGCAACACCAATACTTATATTTGATTTAGGATATACTGATGCACCAACTATTGTTTCTCCATTAGGCTCAGTAATTTTACCCCTAATAATACATTGAGAAAATAATGTTGTATTAAGTAACAGAACAAAAGTAATTATTGATAGTAATGATTTCATAAAGTATTTAATTTGTGATCTATAGAGGTTTTAAGAAATATTCAAAAATGATTATTAACTAAAAATATGGATTACAAATTAATTTTTAATTATCTTCTTAGAGGTTGAAATCCCATTCACATTTATTTCAATAAAATAGATACCTTTAGGAAAAGACGTTAAATCAATACTTTCTGATATTAAATCTGAAAAATTGTTCATTTTTTTCTTTAAAATTACATTCCCTAATGTTGAATAAATCGTATAATAATTTTCAGTATTCATTCCTTCAGAAAATACATTCAAAGTATATATACCATTGGATGGATTAGGGTAAACAGAAATGTTATTTGCATTTTTAGTAAAATTAGATGTATTAACAATAATAATTGAATCAGAGATATAAGTTAAATAGTCTTTTTGAATTTCAGTTGTATCGATTGGATTTTGAGCAACATATTTTTCAATACCTCCTGTAGGTGTACCCAATTGTATATTCAGTTTAAATTTTAATATACCATTTGTTGTAATCTGAGCAATTAGAACTTGATTATTATTAGTGTCAGGACCAGTTGCTCCACTTAAACAAAACCATGCATCATTTAAGATTTCAAAAGAATTTCCAAATTGACTTGTTGCATCAAAAACAGCAATTGCAGAATCAATACCAAATCCAATCGTACCAAAAGTACCAGGTGATCCTGCAATAAATCCATCCTGAACGGTTAATGGAATACCTGCTGTAGTATCTGAATTTTGTAATATGTTATCTGCATTTACAATAGTTGCAACTCCATTGTCTTTTGATTTTAAGATTCCAAAATTACCAACACAAGTTGCTCCAACAGATAACCAGGAGTCAAGCATAACTGAATTAAATTTTGCCTGAGCTTTTGTAAAATTAGGAGTGGTAGAACCTCGATCTTCATTATTAAAAAAAGCTGTTGATGTAGTAATTGAAAGGGGGTGATTAGCATTTCCATAGGCCATTTGAAATTTATAACCCTGATGCATACTAACATATATTCTATAGGTAACTGATTTAACAGGCAATATTCCATTACTTCCAATTGAGTCTGCAACATTAGAAATATAATATTTTTCGACAATTAAAGAATCAAGACCCTGTTGTGCATAGCTTGTGTTAATTAAAAACATTAAGCTTAAAAATAAAATGTTTGTAAAAATCTTTTTCATTTTGTATATCTTTATTATGATTATTTATTTAAAATTCAGACTGTCAAATTGTATTTCATTTTCTTCAGGTTTATCAGCTACAAATTTTAAGTATCCGCCTGAAGGAGTTCCTATTTGAACATTGAGCTTAAAACTAAGTTTACCGTTTGTTGTAATCTGAGCAATAAGGACTTTATTATCAGCATTAGGTCCTTTAACACCACCGGGAGCTGCCCATCCACCATCATTTGTTGAAAAACTGGAAGCTGTAGTGTCATATTCAAATGATTTTAAATTAAGATTATAGACTGTAAAATTTGGAAGTAATGCTTTTATTAGACCGTCAGCTTTTTTTAATGATTCTCTGTTCGTAATTAATGAAATTACATCCTTATCTTCATTTCTTGGTATTCCTGTATAACCTCTTGATGCAGCTCCCATGGTAATCCATGAATCTAGTGATATATTCCCTTTATTTAAATATTTTGTATTTACATTAAAGCCTGTAACCGCATCTGCTTCTATATCATTGAATATACTTGTGGTAGTTTCTATAAACAATTCATGATTTTTGTTGCCATAAACTAATTGAAGTTTATAATCAGTTTTCATATCAACGAAAATTCTATAGGTAACAGATCCAACTGGTAGTGCATTTTTAAGAGTATTATAATAATCTGTTGAGTCAGCAATATAATATTTTTCAATAATAATATTTTCTAAAGCCAGACTATCTTCATGTGTAATTAAATATTTATCTTGTTTGTTCTGTGCTGATAACAAGGAATTCATAACAAATAAAAATAAGAAACAGAAAAAAAATTTATATTGTAATAGATTTTGATTAAAATTTATTTTATTTTTAAAAATACTCATATTCCCACTGTATAATTTTTGCAAATATCATTATTGAAAATTGAAAACCTATTAAATTAGAGTTATCATAAGTTTATTTTTACATTAAGTAATGTGAATAAAAAAAGCAGTTAGAAATTTTCAACTGCTTTTAATAATAGAATTATTTATTTTTTTCTAATATTTTTTTTCTTGTAATAGAATTCTATTGGCATCCCACATTTTCCAAATACCAACTTTTTCGCCATTTTCATATCTCATTTCCCGAATCAAAATTCCTTTTTCATCCCATATATACCATATTCCATGCTTTTTTCCTTTCAAATAATGTGCTTCTGCATTTTTAATGCCATTTTCATTCCAAGAAATCCAAAGACCATCTTTTTCATCTTTTATATATGATTGTTGTTCTTTTTTCTTACCATTTTCAAAATAATATGTTGATATTCCTTCGTTTAGACCATTTACAATATTTAATTCCATTTTCAGGTTTCCATTTTCATAATATTCTTTATGGATTCCTGTATATAATTTTTTATCTTTATAGTAAATACCATCTTTAATTTCAAGTTGTTGTGAAAATAGAAATGATAAATTAAATAATAAGATGCCAATGATAAATAAAAATGTCTTTTTCATTTGTTTTTATTTTATATAATAATTGAGAAGTGATTATTTTTTTATTTATAATGCAAATGCACATAAAAAAACCGTAAAAATATAATTCTCATTATATTGATACGGTTGGGAGAATATATATTTGAGAAAAATTATTTATTATCTTCAATCAATTCAATCTCTAACGAAGTATTATTGCTGGATTTTACGATAGCTTGTTCAACTAAACTGGAATGATAGGAAATATATGAAACTACAATATTATAATTTCCTTCTTTTATATTTCTTATTTCGAAATTTCCATCTAAGTCTGTATATGTTTTGTAATCAGAATTTTCAACATTAATAACGGCTCCAACTAATGTTTCTCCAGTTTTCTTGTCAATGACTTTTCCTTTAAGTACAATTTGAGATTCAATACTTTTTTCTGATTTAATTGGTTCTCCTGCTTGAGCAAAGCAAATAGCAGAAAATAATATTACTGATAATAAAACTATCTTTTTCATATTTTGCATGTTTGAAATTTTACATTGCAAATATACGTTAGCAATATCTTAGGTATGTTACGGTAAAATTAAGTTAACATTAAGTAATCATTAAGTATATAAAATGCTTGTATTTAATAGGAAAACCCAATTAAAAATATATTTTAATTGGGTTTTTATGATAATCTTATATAGTTATAACCTAATCAATTTCTTCTTCGATTTTCTTCTGGTGTTTTACTATTTTCCCTTCTACTACAAAAATTATTGATTCAGCAACATTGGTTGAGTAGGACGCGATGCGTTCAATTAAATTTACAATGATCATAATATTGGTAGCAACTACAATTACTTCTTTTTGCTGCATCATTTCTTCAATGATTTTTTCAGAAATTTTATGACAACTATCCTTAATTATGATTGCATTCTGAAAAATATCGCTTGCCAATACCAGATTATGAGTTTTGATTAATTGGTCAACGTCTTTAAATAACAGTACGGTTTTATTGGCAACTTCATCCACACCAAATTCTTTAGAAAAATTGGTATAATCGCTCAAAGCATCTATTCTTTTAGCAATATTTACAGCATGGTCGCCTATGCGTTCCAAATCATTATTAATCTTTAAAGAAGAAATAATATATCTTAAATCTGTTGCAACTGGTTGTTGTAAAGCAAATATTTTTTGACATAGTTTGTCGATTTTAACATCCAGTTTATCAACCTTATTGTCATTTTCTATAACGTGTTTAGCAAGTTCTATATCATAATTATTTAAAGCCAACACGGCGTTGTTTACCTGTTCTTCAACCAGATGACTCATTTTAACTACTCTTTCAGTTAGTTTTTCGAGTTCATTGTCAAATATCCTGTATTTTTCCATTTCAGTCATTTTAATAAAATATTGCGACAAAATTAACCAAATCTTCCGGTTATATAATCTTCAGTTTGTTTTTTGTCTGGATTTGTAAATATTTTTTTTGTTTTGTCAAATTCAATCAATTCACCTAAATAGAAAAAAGCAGTATCATCGCTGATTCTGGCTGCTTGTTGCATATTGTGGGTAACTATTACAATGGTATAATTTTCTTTCAGTTTAACAATTAATTCTTCAATTTTTGAAGTTGAAATTGGATCGAGTGCGCTTGCAGGTTCATCCATCAGAATAACTTCAGGGTTAACTGCTAATGTTCGGGCAATGCACAAACGTTGCTGTTGACCTCCCGATAAACCTAACGCAGAATCGTGTAAACGATCTTTAGCTTCATCCCAGATAGCTGCATTTCTGAGTGATTTTTCAACAATATCATTCAACTCGCTTTTATTGTTGATACCATTAATTCTGGGACCATAAGCTATGTTTTCGTAAATGGATTTGGCAAATGGATTTGATTTTTGAAATACCATTCCAACTTTTTTACGAAGATTTACTACATCTATGTTTTTTTCATAAATATTGATTCCATCTAAAAAGATATTTCCTTCTATTTTAACTGAATCAATTAAATCGTTCATTCTGTTTAAACTGCGAAGAAAAGTAGATTTACCGCAGCCCGAAGGTCCTATCAGAGCAGTAACTTTGTTTTCGGTTATATCTATGGAAATGTTATTTAAGGCCATTTTACTTCCATAGTGTAAATACATATTTTCTGTATGAATTTTAATATTCTTCATTTGTATAAAGTTTTTATGCAATACGTCTTTTTCTGATTCTATATCTTAAAATTACAGCGGTAAAGTTGAGTGAAAAAGTAAGCAACAACAATACCAGTGTGGTTCCGAATTGTATAGGTAAGGTCTGATCAACATTAGCTGATTGGGTGGCCATAATATAAATATGATAACCCAGCACCATAAACTGATCACTTAATGAACCTGGTAATGTTGCCAAATAATAAGCTGCACCGGTAAATAGGATAGGGGCAACCTCACCTGCACCACGGCTAACTGCCAAAATAGTTCCTGTCATTATTCCGGAATATGATCCGGGTAAAACAACTTTGCGAATGGTTTGCCATTTGGTAGCTCCCAATGCCAGACTAGCTTCTCTTAAATCCCTTGGAATGGTTTTTAAAGCTTCTTCAACAGATACAATTACAACAGGTAAAGTAAGCAATGCCATGGTTAAACTAGCCCATAAAATATTGGGTTGTCCCCATTTAAGTTGTCCGCCTGTAAAAATACTATCCATTCCGGTTCCTACAAACTTGATAAAGAAACCCAAGCCAAACAATCCGTAAATAATAGAGGGTATTACTGCAAGGGTTCTGACTGCAAATCTGATGCTTCTGGCAATAAATGAATTCTCTTTTGCATATTCAGTAAGATAAATAGCAGTAATTGTTCCAAAAGGTACCGCTGCAATCGACATGATAATTACTAATATTGCAGTACCAAATATTGCAGGAAAAATTCCTCCTTTGGTCATCCCTTCTGTTGGAAATGTGCTGAGAAACTCCCAGGTAAACATATCTTTTCCTTCAATTATTATTACTACCAACATTACAACAAGTATCGCAATAATAATCAGAGCTGATAAAAGCGTTATTCCTTCAAAAATAAAGCCTTTTGAATCGTTTTTGAATTTTTTCAATATCATTTTCCTTGAATTTTTTTCATTAATTTACCTTTTACCCAAAATTCAGCAATTGCATTAATTGCAAAAGTGAATATAAACAGCATTGAACCTATTAAGAAAAGTACATTGTAATGTGTGTCGCCAAATACAACTTCAGCCATTTCAGCCCCGATGGTTGCAGCTAATGTTCTTACTGATTCAAAAGGATTTATACCCATCATGGCAGCATTACCTGTTGCCATTAAGGCTATCATGGTTTCACCAAACACCCTGCCGATTCCTAATAATATGGCTGCAAAAATTCCAGGAGTTGCTGCTGGAAGTATTACAAAAAAAGCAGTTTGCCATTTAGAAGCCCCTAATGCCAGACTGGCTTCATAATAGGTTTTTGGTACTGCTGTTAAGGCATCTTCTGTAATGGTGAAAATTATTGGTATTGCCGCTAATCCCATCGCAATTCCACCCACAAATGAATTTAATCTGACATCGTAGCCAAACAAATTTTGCAAGAATGTTGCCATAACCATCAAAGCAAAGAAACCAATTACAACTGATGGAAAACCAGCCAGCATTTCTATGGTTGGTTTTATAAGTTCTTTCATTCTTTTCGATGCAAAAACTGCAGTATAAAGGGCTGCTAATATTGATAAAGGTCC
>JBMOKG010000203.1:0-3121 GCA_049315385.1 Bacteroidales bacterium | reverse complement strand
GGAGGAATACCATGTTTTTTGTATGGACGGATTTCCTGTTTGTCTTTAGAAATATCAAGCGCATGTATGAGGAAATGTCTGGTTTCGCTTGGATCAATTACTGCATCCACATAACCATAAGCAGCAGCCACATAAGGATTTGCAAATTTTTTCTTGTATTCTGCAATTTTCTTTTTGCGCATTTCTTCAGGATTTTCTGCATTCAGAATTTCATTTCTGAAAATAATATTCGCAGCACCTTCAGGACCCATAACGGCTATTTCGGCTGTTGGCCATGCAAAAACGAAATCGGCTCTCAGGTGATTGGAACACATTGCAATATAACCACCACCATAAGCTTTGCGCAAAATAACGGTAATTTTAGGAACCGTTGCTTCTGAATAAGCATACAATACTTTGGCACCATGACGGATTACACCTGCATGTTCCTGATCAATACCAGGTAAATATCCGGGTAAATCGACAAGCGTAACCAATGGAATATTGAAAGCATCGCAGTATCTGATGAATCTGCCTGCTTTATCTGATGAGTCAACATCTAATACACCAGCCAACACCAAAGGCTGGTTGGCAACAAATCCTACGGTTTGTCCGTTTAAACGGGCAAATCCAACTACAATATTTGCAGCCCACTTTTCGTGTACTTCCAGAAAGTCAGAATCATCGCTGATGGCTCTGATAATACTTCTTACATCATATGGTAACTGAGGATTTGTAGGGAAAACGCCTTCAATTTTATAAGATTTTGTTTTAGGCGATTTTTTAGGGAAAGCTTCTGCTTTTTTAGTGTTATTCCAAGGAATAAAACTTACTAATTTTTTGATCTGATCAAAACATTCTTCTTCGCTTTCAGCAAAAAAGTGAGCATTTCCGGTCAGTTCTGCCTGAACACGAGCACCACCTAATTCTTCCATCGAAATTTCTTCACCCAAAACAGTTTTGATAACTTCGGGTCCGGTAATGAACATTTTAGAAATTTTGTCAACCACAAAAACAAAGTCTGTTAATGCCGGTGAATATACAGCACCGCCTGCACAAGGGCCTAAAATAACTGATATTTGAGGAATAACACCTGAAGCCAGGGTATTTCTGTAAAAGATTTCGCCATAACCTGCCAGAGAGTTTACACCTTCCTGAATACGGGCACCACCTGAATCGTTGATTCCAATGATAGGCACTTTTAATTTCATGGCATGATCCATGATTTTTACAATTTTTTTTGCATGCATATAGCCCAAAGAACCACCGGCAACGGTAAAATCCTGAGCATAGATACAAATAGGATGTCCGTTGACAGTACCTGTTCCGGTTAGAACTCCATCTCCGGGTAAGTACTTTTTATCCATATCAAAATCTTTCCCAGAATGCTCTACAAAAAGATCATATTCGAAAAATGAATTCGGATCTAATAAAGCTACAATACGTTCACGAGCAGTTAGTTTACCGGTAGCTTTTTGTTTTTCAATTGCTTTAGAACCACCGCCTTGTAAGGCTTCCTGCATCCTTTTTCTGAGGTCTATAGTTTTCTGTTTTACTGACATTTTTTATAAATTTAATTAAACCTATTTACCCAAATTAGATACAAAGATATATACTTTTTTTTATAAATAAGCTTTTAAAAAAGATTCTTCTGTTTTATTTTTATTGAAAAAATGTAATTTAGGATTGTAATTATCAAAATATTTGAATGATAGAAGAAAAATCTTTTTATTAATTATTTTCATCTGAAAAAATATTCAAAGGATTTATGTTTACAGAATTTCGCCTGGCTTTTACAGCATTTTTTAATAAAATTAAATATTGTTTTCGATTTATCTCTCTGGCTCCCATTGAAATAAGATGAGCAGTCGGTTGTTGGGCATCTATAAAATGAAAATTTTGTTTTTTTACTGTTTCTACCAAATGATACAAAGCAAATTTTGAAGCATCTGTCATGTTATGAAACATGGATTCTCCAACGAATACTTTTCCTATTATAATGCCGTATAAACCGCCTACCAGTTGGCCGTTGTAATATGTCTCGACTGAATGAGCAAACCCAAGATGATGCAATTTTGTATAAGCTGTTATCATGTCCTGAGTAATCCAGCTTCCGTATTCTTGGTCTTTGCGTTCAATATAACTACAGTTTTTAATAACTGCTTCAAAGTTTGTATCAAATTTCACTTCAAATTGATGACTTTTGATTTTTCTGAGCAGGCTGGCTGAACACTTAAATTCATCAGGAAACAAGATCAAACGTGGATTAAGCGACCACCAGAGAATAGGATCACCCTCGTTGAACCAGGGAAATATTCCCTGTGAATAGGCAAGGATTAATCGTTCCGGGCTTAAATCACCTCCGATGGCCAATAATCCATCTTCTTCCGACAGTTCAGGATCAGGAAATATAAGGTCCTGCGATAATTGAAATATTGGCATTGGTTGAATTTTGAAAAGCACTTAAATTATTTAGAATACTTAGAGTACTTAAAAATAAGAAGAAAATATGTTATTTGTTATCGTCTTTCAACATTCTAATTATTATTGTCTTACAGATTTAGGTTCATTTTAATACGGGAACTTAGAATATCAATGGCTACCTGATTTTTGCCACCCTGGGGAACAATGATGTCAGCATAGCGTTTGGTAGGTTCAATAAACTGAAGGTGCATAGGTTTTACATATTTATCATAATGTTCAAGAACCTGTTGGAAAGAGCGGCCTCTTTCTTCGAGATCGCGCCAGATAATACGCATCAGTCGATCATCGCCATCGGCATCCACAAATACTTTGATATCCATACGATCTCTCATTCGTGGACTTGATAAAATAAGGATACCTTCCACGATAATTACCTTTTTTGGGACAATGGGAATGGTTTCTTTAGATCTTGCACAAGTGAGATAAGAATAGATAGGCATGTCAATAGTAAGTCCTTCTTTGAGCATTTCGAGATGTTTAATCAATAAATTAAATTCAATGGAAGAAGGGTGGTCAAAATTAATTTTCGCTCTTTCTTCGGGCGATTTATGTCCATTATCTTTGTAGTAAGAGTCCTGTGAAATAATAGCTACTGAATCTTTAGGAAGATTTTTAATAATTTTTTTTACAACGGTTGTTTTTCCGGAGCCTGAACCTC
>JBMOKG010000098.1:0-14023 GCA_049315385.1 Bacteroidales bacterium | reverse complement strand
TAACTCTAAATTTGTTTAACCAAAAAGTTGCATTTGTGACTTGAATTCAGCTTTATTAATGATGTAGCCTTAAAAATTACTGGCTTTATTCTGGAAGAATGGATAGGGAAATCATTTACTCCGGTAGTATTAGCAGAAGACCTTTCAGATATAATGAATGTTTTTCAGAAAACGATTAATGGAGAAGCCTGTAAATACGAATTAAGAATTAAAAAAGCGGATGAATCCATACTTACTATTTCAGTGAACACATCTCCGATTTATATTGCTGGGAAAATTCAGGGTATTGTCAGTTTTGGACGTGATATAACTGAACGTAAACAAGCTGAAATGGTTATCCATAAATTAGGAAAGCATTATCAGGCATTAATTGAAAAAGCACCTGATGGGATTGTGCTCTTAAGTGCTGAAGGTATTTTTAAATATATAAGTCCATCTGCTAAAAGAATCTTCGGATATAAAGAATCAGAAAACCTTATCGGTCTTAATCCCGCAGATTATACTCATCCTGATGATCTTCAGATGGTTTTGTCAGAGATGACCATGATTTATAAAGATCCATCCTATGTGCCAATTTTGCAATATCGTTTTAAAGATAAAACTGAAAATTGGATATGGGTTGAAACTACTTTCCGGAATTTATTGGAAGATTCCAGTGTTGAAGCTATAGTATTGAATTTTCGTGATATAACTGAGCGTAAACATGCAGAAGTTAGTTTAAATGAAAAAATGGAAGACTTACAACGATTACATAATCTTACAGTTGGACGTGAAGTGTCAATGATTGCCTTAAAAAAAGAAATAAATGAATTACTAAAAAAGAACGGGCAAGAAGAGAAATATAAAATTATTGAAAAATAAAATGTTTATCATTAAACGATTAAATATATAAAATTCAGTTAATTAGTATGAGCAATTAATCAATCACTAACTTAATATAACCTTTTTGTGTTTTTAAAGAAAAATAATGAAAGAAAAGAATAAAAATATTAAAAACTTAATAATGCAAAAAAAGGGCATTGATATCAGCCGTTATGAAGAGATGTTTCTTGAAAAATCTATAAATAATAGGTTTCTTGATAAAAATTGTTTGTCTGAAGATATGTATATTGAACTATTGGAAAACAACGATGAAGAAGTTGATTTGTTTTTAGGCTCATTGCAAAACAGCCATAGTGAATTCTTTCGTAATTCTCTTACTTTTTCTGTGTTGGAACATATACTAATTCCATCTATCATACTAAAAAAGAAAAGCACTATACGGAAAGAAGTTCGGATTTGGTCAGCTGCATGTGCTGCGGGGCAGGAAGCATATAGTCTGTCTATAATTTTTGAAGAATTTAATAATTGCAAAAATGAAAGATTTAAATTTCGTATCTTTGCTACCGATCAATCTCAGGTTCAGTTAACAGAAGCACAAAAAGGTGAATATGAGTTTTCTTCACTAAACAATGTGAATTTAAAGCGTATCAACCAATGTTTTGATAAAAATGGGAAAAGTTATAAAATAAAACCAGAACTGAAAAAGAATATTGATTTTTCAGTTTTTGATTTATTAAATGAACATTTAAGTAGTCCACCTCGAAGTATTTTTGGTGACTTTGATATTGTTTTTTGCGCCAATCTACTCTTTTACTACAAACCACAGTATCGTAGAATTATTATGGATAAAGTGGAGAATTGTATGGCTGAGGATGGCTTACTGATTACTGGTGAAACAGAAAGAGAAATATTTTTGAATAATAATTTCAGAGAAGTATATCCTTATTCGGCTATTTTTCAGAAAATAAAAAAATAAATACCATGAAAATAAAAAATCTTAAAATCAGTACTCAGCTAAAGATTGGCCTGGGTATCATGCTTTTTTTAGTTTTTGCATTGGGTGCAGTTTCTTATATCCAGACAAATAATATTCATCAGCAAACTGAAAAATTGTATAATCATCCACTTCAGGTAAGGCGGGCTATTGGATCTTTTCGTGCTGAAATAATATCGATACACCGTGACATGAAAGATTTGTTTCTTTCAGAAAGTGAAAAAGAAATAGCTAATGATCTCAATCAGATGGAAACATCTAAAGCATTAGCCTTTGAGCATATAGAAATATTGTATCGTCAATTTTTAGGTTCTCATTCTGATATTGATTCTTTAAAACAAGCATTTGTTGTATGGAACTCTATTCGTGAAGAAACCATTCGTATGTTTAGGGAAGGTAAAATAAGAGAAGCTGCCAATCGTACACAAAATAATGGACTTGGTGGAAGTCAAGTTGATTTGTTACTTTCAAAACTTCAAAAAATTGACAACTTTGCCAGAAATAAAGGAGATGAATTATATAAAAATTCAATTGATTTAAAAGGTTCATTAAATAATCAACTCATACTGTTTGTCTCTATCATACTTTTGCTTATTTTCATCGTAAATTTTATTTTAATCAGAAATATACGAACACCTATACAAGAACTAAGTAATACCATCGAAAATTTCCAAAAAGGGGATATAAGTGCAAGAAGTAGTTACTTTTCAAAAAATGAATTTGGTGAACTTTCAGCTTCATTCAATGAAATGTTAGCTTTTATTCAAGTGAATACAGATCTGGATAAAAAGTTTGTAAAACTTAGCAGTGTGATGATGAGTGAATACGATGCAAAAAAATTCTTCAAAACTACACTCAATGCAATTGCCAACGAAACGGATGCTCAAATGGCAGCTGTTTACCTGCTGGCTGAAGATGGAAAGACCTATGAACATTTTGAATCTGTTGGCTTAAATGAAGAAGCACGATTATCATTTTCTGCAGGGAATAATGATGGAGAATTTGGGGCAGTTCTTTCATTACGAAAACTTCAGCACATTAAAAATATACCTAAGGAAACAAGGTTTTTATTTTATACAGTTTCCGGGATGTTTATCCCAAATGAAATGATAAGTATCCCTGTAATATCAGGTAATAGAGTAATAGCTGTTATTTCACTGGCAAGTCTCAAGTCATTTACTGAAGAATCCGTTCAGTTGATTGAGGATATTACGGATACTTTGAATTCACGTATCGAAGGTATATTAGCTTATCGTATGATTAAGGATTTCTCTAAAAAAATGGAACTTCAAAATCGTGAACTGGAAACACAAAAAACTGAATTGAGTTCTCAATCAGCTGAATTAATGGAACAAAATACAGAACTCGAAATGCAGAAAATGCAGTTGAACGAAGCCAACCGCTTAAAGACAAATTTTCTTTCCAATATGAGTCATGAACTACGAACACCACTTAATTCAGTTATTGCTCTTTCGGGGGTGCTAAACCGTAGGTTGGCAAATAAAATACCTGAAGAAGAATACAGTTATATTGATGTAATTGAGCGAAATGGTAAACATTTGCTTGAACTTATCAATGATATTCTTGATATTTCCCGAATTGAATCAGGACGTGAGGAAATGGAAATTACCAAATTCAATGCCAACTCATTGATTTCCGAAGTTGTAAGTATGATTCGTCCTCAGGTAAAACAGAAAAACGTTGATCTGATTCATGCTGAAAATGATACTGAATTATTTTTTACCAGCGACATGGGGAAATGCCGCCATATATTGCAAAATATTATTGCCAATGCCATTAAATTTACCGAAAAAGGGAAGGTTGAGGTAACTGCACGTAAAACTGAAAATAAATTATTAATAACAATAACTGATACAGGAATTGGTATTGACGAAGACCATATCGTACATATTTTTGATGAATTTCGACAGGCAGATGGCAGTACATCAAGAAAATATGGAGGTAGTGGTCTTGGATTAGCTATTGCTAAAAAATATGCAAATCTGCTGGGTGGCAATATTACAGTTAAAAGTGAATTGGGCATTGGTACCGAATTTACACTTACTTTACCGTTACGCTATGCAGTTGAAAATAGGATTGTTGAAGTTGAGGCAATTACAAAATTCAGCCCAGCTCCAAAAAGAATAATTCAAAAACAGTCAGTTAAAGAAACCGTTAAAACGATATTATTAGTTGAAGACAGTGATGCTGCAATAATACAATTGAATGATTTCCTGGAAGAAAGTGGATATCAAATTTTGATTGCCAGAGATGGAGGCGAAGCATTGGATATTATCTCTCAATCTATACCTGATGCTATCATTCTCGATTTGATGATGCCGGGTATTGATGGCTTTGAAGTTCTTAAAACATTGCGCGAAACAGAATCTACTGCGAATGTTCCTGTATTGATATTAACTGCAAAACATATCACAAAAGAAGACCTTAGTTCTTTAACACGAAATAATATAAATCAACTCATTCAAAAAGGAGATATTAACCGTAATGAGCTGTTGAATGAAGTCAATAAAATGGTATTTCCTGAAACTAAAACAGAAAAACAGCCACAACGGGAATTACAAAATATCGAAGGTAAGGCTGTTATATTGGTTGTAGAAGATAATCCTGATAATATGACAACTGTCAAAGCTCTTTTATCTGATGATTATGTTATTATTGAAGCAGTAGATGGCAAACAGGCAATTGAAACAGTAAAGCAACAAGATACCAATTTAATTTTAATGGATATTGCCTTACCTGAAGTGGATGGTATTGAGGCTTTTAAAACTATCCGCGGGAATGTAAATTTTCAGCATATTCCAATAATTGCTTTAACAGCAAGTGCAATGACTTCCGATCGTGAAATTATTTTGTCTCATGGATTTGATGCCTACATTGCAAAACCAATTGACCAAAAATTGTTTTTCACTACCATAAACGAAGTGCTTTATGGACAATAATGAAATAAAGATACTGGCAATCGATGATATCAGGGATAACCTGATAAGCATAAAAGCATTGATAAGGGAAGCTTTTCCTGATGCCATTGTTTTTACAGCATTAAGAGGAATTGAGGGTATTGAGATTGCTGCTACAGAAGATCCTGATTTGATATTGCTTGATATTGTAATGCCTGACATGGATGGTTTTGAAGTATGTCAAAAACTGAAGGCTGACAACAAACTAAGTGAAATTCCGGTTGTTTTTGTTACAGCACTTAAGGGTGATAAAGAAAGTCGTATCCGTGCATTAGAAGTGGGTGCTGAAGCATTTTTGGCTAAACCTATTGATGAAACTGAACTCACTGCACAAATACGTGCCATGGTGAAGATTAAAAAAATTAATATTAAAAAAAGGGATGAAGAAAAAAGACTGGCAGAACTTGTTGAGATACAAACAAATGAACTAAGGGTAACTCAATCAGCTACTTTGAATTTACTTGAAGACTTAGAAAGAGAAATTGAAGCCAGAAAAAAAAGTGAAGACGATTTTCGTAATCTTTATGAAACAGCTCCTGTAGGATTGTATAGAACTACTCCTAAAGGGGAAATTTTATTGGCAAACCGTGCATTGGTTGAAATGCTTGGATATTCATCTTTTGAAGAACTATCAAACAAAAATCTTAATGATAGTGATTTTGATCATTCTTACAATCGTGTTAACTTTATTGCTCAAATCGAAAAAGATGGTGAGGTAAGAGGCTTTGAATCTAAATGGATTTGTAATAATAATAAACTTATTTTTGTCAGGGAAAATGCTAAAATTATTTATAATGCCAATGGTGATGTATTGTATTATGAAGGTTCTGTAGAAGATATTTCTGAAAGAAAACATTTTGAAGAAGCCCTTTTGAATGCATTAGGTTTAACAGATGCTACGCTCGAATCTATTAATAATGGTATTCTTGTGGTAAGTCCACAGGGTAATATTTTAAAAACGAATTCAAAATTCTCAGAAATTTGGCAAATCCCCAATGAATTACTCAAAACTGACGATGATAAAAAACTACTGAATTATGTTTTTAATCAGTTAATTGATCCAAAAGAATTTATTGCAAAGGTTTCTAATCTTTACCAAACGCCTGAAGCTAAAAGCTCTGATTTGATATTTTTTAAAGATGGAAGAGTTATTAGCCGCATTTCCAGTCCCGTTTATCTTGTTGATAAAACAATTGGAAGGGTTTGGTCATTTCTGGATATCACTGAACAAAAAAGAACTGAAGAAATTCTTAAGAAAAATGAAGAAAGATTCAGATATATTTCAACCAGTATTTCTGATATTTCATATTCCTGTAAAGTGAATCATAATGGAGATTCTGAAATTGATTGGATTTACGGTGCAACAGAAAGAATTACTGGCTATTCAAATGAAGATTTGTACAGTATGAAATGTTGGGGAAAAATTGTTATAGATGATGATTTTCCTGTTTTTCAAAAACACATTCTTGAAGTTAAACCCGGTTTTTCTGATAGTTGCCAACTTAGGATTAAACATAAAAACGGTGTAATAAGATGGATTGAAGCTTCCTCTAAAAGTGTAATGACATCTGATAGAGATAATTATTTCTTGTTTGGCGGAATTCTTGATATTACTGAAAAAAAACTTGCTGAAGAAAAATACCGTAAACTATCTAAAGCTGTTGAGCAGAATTCTGCATCTATTGTGATTACCAATTTAAAAGGGGAAATAGAATATGTAAATCCTAAGTTTTCTGAGATAACAGGTTATTCTTATGAGGAGGCGATAGGTAACAACCCTAATATTTTAAAATCAGGCAATACATCAGATGAAGAATATTCAAATTTATGGAGAAAAATTTCATCAGGTGGTTTATGGAAAGGTGAATTCTGTAACAAGAAAAAAAACAATGAAATATATTGGGAATCAGCCTCTATTTCTCCAATAAGTGATGAATCGGGAGTGATTACACATTATGTTGCCGTAAAAGAAGATATTACTGAGCATAAACATATCAAGGATCAACTTCAGGAAAGTGAAACAAAATACCGTACAATTTTTGAGAATGTGCAGGACGTTTTTTACCAAACTGATCTTAACGGTAATATACTTGAAATTAGTCCTTCTATTAAACATTTTTCTGAGTTTATCAAAGAAGAATTACTAGGAAAACCTGTATATAGCCTATATTATAATCCAGATGACAGAATCGAATTGATAAATAATTTACTTAAGGATAATGAGATCACGGATTATGAGCTCACTTTTAAAACAAAAACCGGGGAAATTAAATATGTTTCAATTAATGCACGTTTAATTTATGATAATGATGGTAATCCAAACCATATTGATGGAGCTTTAAGAGATATTACAGATCGTAAATTAACTGAAATTGCATTTAATGAAGAAAAACTAAAAGCTGAAACCTATTTAAATGTTGCTCAGGTAATGCTTATAGCAATAGATAATGATGCAAATATAAGTATGCTGAATCAAAAAGCCTATCAGATACTTGGATATCAAAAAGGTGAATTAGATGGTAAACATTGGTTCAGGACTTGTGTTCCTTTGGATGAGTTTGAAAATACTTTTAAAGCATTCGGTAAAATTATTTCAGGAGAAAATCCACCTTCTGAGTATTATGAAAATCATATTATTACTAAAAATGGCGAAAAACGTCTGATTGCCTGGCATAATACTCCTATAACTGATAAAGAAGGTAAAATCAAAGGATTATTGAGTTCAGGTGAGGATATTACATTAAGAAAGCAGGCCGAAGAAATGCTTAAAGAAAGCGAAATGTTCTTAAAAGAAGCTCAGAATATAGCTAGTTTTGGAACCTATTCTCTTGATATTTCATCAGGTAAATGGCAAAGTTCTGATGTGCTGGATAAAATTTTTGGGATTGATAGTAAATATGACAAATCGATAGAAGGCTGGAATGCTATTATTCATCCTGAATGGCAAAATTACATGAGTAATTATTTTGTTCAGGATGTTGTTGGTTATAAAACAAATTTTAATAAAGAATACAAAATTATCAGACAAACTGATAAAGAAGAGAGATGGGTGCATGGTATAGGAAATCTTAAATTCGATGAAAATGACCAGGCAATTACAATGATTGGTACAATTCAGGATATTACAAAACGTAAGCAATCTGAGGAAACTATCTTTATGCTTGCACATGCTGTTAGAAGTATAGGCGAATGTGTCAGTATTACTGATATGAATGATAAAATTATATTTGTAAATAATGCTTTTTTAGAAACATATAAATTTGAGGAGCATGAATTACTTGGAAGCCAGATTTCGATAATCCGATCAGAAAATAATTCTGATGAAGTTACAAAAGAAATACTTCCAGCTACTTTAAGAGGTGGCTGGCAAGGTGAAATCATTAATAAACATAAGGATGGAAGCGAATTCCCGGTCTTTATTTCTACTTCAGTTATTAAGGATGATAAAGATGAACCAATCGCACTAATTGGGGTTTCAACGGATATCACTGAACGTAAACATACAGAAGAAATGCTTATTAATCAAACTGCATTGCAGCGAATTTTAATGAATATATCTTCTGTCTATATTAATATTCCTTTAGATGAGATTGAAAATTCTATCCTTCAATCATTAGAAGAAATTGGTCGGTTTGTAAAAGCTGATAGAGCATATATTTTTGAATATGACTGGCAAAAACAAATTTGTAACAATACGCATGAATGGTGTGCGGAGAATATTTCTCAACAGATCAATGGATTGCAAAATGTTCCTTTACTAAAGATTCCTGAATTTGTAGCATCTCACCAGAAAGGACTTGCATTGAATATTCACGATGTATCTGACTTTCCTGAAAAAAGTAGTGTAAGAGAATTATTAGAGCCACAAGGTATAAAGAGTCTGATAGCAATTCCCATGATGAAAGATACTGAATGTATCGGATTTATTGGTTTGGACTCAGTGAAAAATCAACATTCATATTCTGAAACTGAAGAAGCATTGTTGTCTGTCTTTTCACAAATGCTTGTTAATGTTAAAAACAGAATTAGTCTGGAAAAGAATTTAATTGAAGAAAAACGAAAAGAACAATTGGCAAATACTGCTAAATCAGAGTTTATCGCTAATATGAGCCATGAAATCCGCACTCCTATGAATGCAATTCTTGGTTTTAGTGAAGCGTTATATCATAAACTTGAATCGAGACAGCATCAGGAAATGATAAAATCTGTACTAAGTAGTGGAAACCTTTTATTATCTTTATTAAACGATATTCTTGATCTGTCAAAAATTGAAGCCGGAAAACTTGAAATTTCTACCCAGGCAGTTGATTTGAAAAATATATTGCATGAAATAATCATGCTTTTTAAAGATAAGGCTCAAGAAAAAGGTTTGAAAATAAATGTATTAATTTCACCTGCATTCCCCGAACTGATTATGTTTGATGAAATGAGATTAAAACAGATTGTTTTTAATTTGGTTGGAAATGCAATTAAATTCACTCATCAAGGGTATGTTAATATTCATGCTTCTTTTTCAAATATCAAAGGAAACACCGGTCAAATGATAATTGAAGTGGAGGACAGTGGAATTGGAATTCCTGCAACACAACAGGAATTAATTTTCGAAGCTTTCAGACAACAATATGGTCAGTCTAATAGAAAATATGGTGGAGTAGGATTAGGATTGGCAATTTCCAAACGACTGGTGGAGAAAATGAATGGTGTTATTTCTGTTTCCAGTACTGAAGGCAATGGATCTGTTTTTAAAGTTGATTTTGCAGATGTTAAAATCAGTAGTGTAGGCATTAGGAAAAAAGAAATTGACAAAAAAAATCAAAAAATTTCATTTACTGAAGCTAGTATATTGGTTGTTGATGACGTAGCTTCTAATATCGAAATGGTTGAAAGCCTTTTAATGTCATCAGGTTTAATTATATTATCAGCTGAAGATGGACAAATTGCCCTTGAATTATTGGAAACTGTTTCACCGGATTTAATTTTGTTAGATATACAAATGCCTGGTATTGATGGTTATGAAGTTGCTAAGCGTATAAAGGCAAACCCTGAAAGAAAACATATTCCAATTATTGCATTTACAGCTTCAGTTTTTGATACAGAAAAGTTGAAGACTTCACCCGATTTTGATGGTTTTCTTTTTAAACCAGTAGGCAGGGGTATACTTTTTGATCAGCTAACAAAATTTCTGAAACATGTTATTGAAATAAAAACTGAAAAAACAGAAAAGAAAGAAGTGTTTGAATATTATGATTTTACAGATGAAGAATTAAAAGCTTTGCCCGAAATTATTAATATCTTAAATCAAAAATTTATTCCAATTTGGGAGAATATCAAAGACCATTTAGTCCTCTTTAAAATCGAAACATTTTGCGATGGACTCAAAAAATTAGCATCTGATTATCAATTCCAATTGTTAATGTCGTATGCCGAAAAAATAAAGGAAGATCTTGAATCACTTGATTTTGAATCTTTAAAATTAAGATTGAAAGACTTCCCTGGAATGATAATTGAAATAGAAAAACTAAATCAAAAATTAATAAAATGAACAAAGATTTATATATTCTGGCTGTAGATGATAACCAGGAAAATCTAAGGATAATAAGCAATTTTCTAAAGGATGAAGGCTATAAAATAGCGCTGGCAATGGACGGTATTAGTGCATTGAAAATTCTTGAAGAAAATAATATTGATTTGATATTATTGGATATTATGATGCCTGAAATGGATGGATTTGAAGTATGTAAAAAAGTAAAGGCAAATCCGGAAACCAAAGAAATACCAATCGTCTTTCTTACTGCCAAAAATCAAACTGAAGATATAGTGGAAGGATTTAAAATAGGTGCTGTCGACTATATCATTAAGCCATTTAAAAAAGACGAATTACTGATTCGCGTTAAAAATCATCTTGAACTTGCTATCTCAAGAAAAAAAATCATTGAGATGAATAAAACCAGGGACAAATTATATTCTATTATTGCTCATGATATACGTTCTCCTTTTGCCGGAATAGCTCAAACAATTGATGCCATTTCAAATGGATTTATTGAAGTCGGTAGTGAAAATTTTACTGAACTTTTTGAAATGTTGAAAAAAAGAACCCGTGAAACCAGCATTCTTCTTAATAATTTATTAGAATGGACAAAACTTCAGAATGAAAATATCGCACTTTCGCCCCAACAAACTAGTGTTTATTCTATTCTTCAGGAATGTATTCAATTGTTAAGTGCAAATGCATTAAATAAAAATATTACAATTGAATTTAATGTTCCTGAAAATACTATCGCTTATATTGATGAGGTAACAATTCATACCTGCTTTCGAAACATTATCTCAAATGCTATAAAATTTACACCTGATAACGGGAAAATTTCAATTGATAGCGAAGTTGTTGACGAATTTATTGCAATTAAAATTAAAGATACAGGAATAGGGATGAGTGAAGAAAAAGTAAATCAAATATTTAATCAAAATATGCATTATTCGTCTCCTGGTACTAAAAATGAAATTGGATCCGGTTTAGGATTATTTTTAGTGAGAGATTTTATAAAGCAAAACAAAGGTAAAATTAATGTGGAAAGTAAAGAAGGTTCAGGAACCTCATTAACGGTTTCCCTCCCTCTTGCTGAATGTTGAAAACCTGAGACTCCAAAGCCAGAGCGATTAAACTGGAAAACGAACTTATTAAAGTCAAAAGATGAATATACCATCTTTTGACTTTTTTTTATCCACCTAATACAGAATACTTCATGCTTTTGTCAAATAATACCAAACTGATTTATAAATTAGTTTGGTATTCTAAATTCAAATAATCAGTTCGACTTCTAAAGAATAAAACTTTAAAGGTCTTTTTTTAATGAATTTAAGTGTTTTATCAAGGGTTCAATTATAATTAATAATCCTTTCGAAAAAAAATACAAAATATATATATCATTTAATATGTGATAGTTTGTAAGCTTTTCCTTACATCAAATAAAGCATTTTCCCTACAAATATTTATCCTATATCTTACAAAGATTTTTCTGTTACGAACTTACTTTTGCTATGTAAAAACACAGTAAAAGTTTTTAATGCAATAGAAAAAACATTAAAGAGAAAAAAAGAAAATAGCATATAAATCCAACAACATGAAAACAATAATACATCTTTTAGTCATAGTAATCTTTCTGGTAAGCCTAAGTGCTTCCGGACAAGTTACATGTACTGGTCATGTTTTTGCTGAAATTGTTCCTGTAACAGTAGCTTCTGAAATCAGACCATTAAGTTTTGGACAATTTTCAACAATGGGTTCAGGTGGTGATGTTGTTGTTTCTCCTCAGGGAACAAGATCATCAAATGGTTCAGTTTTGCTTTCTGAAAGTGTAGCTCATCAGGGATTATTTTCTGTTTTTGGATCAGAAAATAACTCAATACAAGTTATATTGCCAACCAGTCCGGTTTATATTTACCATGAAAACGGTGTAAATTATATGTACTTAGATACATGGACAGTTGATATGAAAAAAGGTGGAAGTTCAAATTTAAATAAAGAAACTTTGGTTGGTGTAGGATCTACCTTACATATAGGCCCTATTGAAACCAATCCAATTGGGTCTTATACATGTACATATCCAATAATATTCGTTTACAACTAAAAGTTGACTCAAAAAAAATAAAGGAAGACGATTGAAAATTAAATTTCACGATTAAAAAAAACTGTTATGAGCAATGATAAATTAAATATCCTGGTTATTGATGATGACCCGATATACAGAAACCTTTTAAGATCAATTCTAAAAGAGAAATTCAATGTAACTGCAGTGGAAGCTTCTTCTTTAGGGTTTAATCTGTTAAATACACAAACTTTTGATATTATTATCTCAGATTTTCAGTTACCTGAAATGAGCGGACTAAAAGTTTTGGAGAAAGTTAAAAATGAATATCCTGCTATTGAAGTAATAATGATTAGTGGATCAGGTGATATGGACACTGTAATTGGTGCTTTACGCAAAGGTGCTGTTGATTTTCTGAAAAAACCTTTTACAGCTCCTGAAATCTGGTTTTCTATTGAACGTACCCAGAAATTTTCAGAGATAAATGAAAAACTTATTCAGGTAAAAAAAGAAAATACGATACTTAAAACTGAAGTTAATCGTGAACTGGGACAAACTATTGTTGGAAAATCCATTGATTTAGTCAGTATTAAACAGCAAATGGAATTGGTTGCAGAAACACCCGATACTTCTGTTTTGATTATTGGAGAAAGTGGTACAGGAAAAGAGTTGGTAGCCAGGGGTATACATAATCTCAGTCATCGTAAGGATCAGTTATTTGCAGCAGTTAATATGTCAGCAGTTCCTGAATGTCTTTTTGAAAGCGAGTTTTTTGGACATAAAAAAGGAAGCTTTACAGGTGCTATTGTTGATAGAGCCGGTTGGTTTGAAGAATCCAATAATGGAACTTTGTTCCTTGACGAAATAGGTGAAATGCCCATTCCTTTACAGATAAAATTGTTAAGAGTTCTAGAAGACCGTAAATTTACAAAAGTTGGAACTCAACGTGAACAAGAGTTTGATGTCCGTATTATTTCTGCAACAAATAAATCTATTGAAGAATTAACGGATGGGAAAAGTTTCCGCCTTGATCTTTTTCATCGCCTGGGTACATTTGTTATTAATTTACCTCCTTTGCGTGAAAGAAAAGATGATATTGTTGAATTATCATACTATTTCCTGAATATTTTAACTAAAAAAATGGGTAAAACTAAAATTACCAAAATAAATAAAGAAGTTTTTGAGATTTTTTATAATTATCCTTTCCCCGGAAATATCAGAGAGTTAAAAAACCTTTTGGAAAGAGCAGTAATTATTTGTCAGGGAAATGAGCTAACACCATTACATTTCACCTCAATAAAAATCGTGAAAATACCAATGTACGAAAATACCAATCCATACGATTTGAAAGAACTGGAAAAACAAACAATTCTAAATGTACTTCAAAGAGTAAATTTTAATAAATCAGAAGCTGCCCGTTTATTAAACCTGGATTGGAATGCCCTTTACAGACGTGTTCAAAAATATAGTATTGATTTACCCCCTAATTTTGCATAGAAATAATGTTTGTTTTCTTCATATAATTAATTATTTGTTTATTTTCAAAAAAGGTCTTTTATGGTTGTTTTTTTATTTAAAGTTTAAATTGCTCCTAAATTCAAGTAATTAATGCAACTTTTACGAGGAAAATAAAGTTTAAAATA
>JBMOKG010000033.1:0-48475 GCA_049315385.1 Bacteroidales bacterium | reverse complement strand
ATATTTTAAACTTTATTTTCCTCGTAAAAGTTGCATTAATTACTTGAATTTAGGCCTTAATATAGCTTTGGGGTCTAGTAATACATATAATAACTTTACACAAAAATTAGATACCAGAAATCATATTGCAACTGGAACTGATAAAAATACCATTAAAGTTAAAACATTTACATTGGATCAAATTCTTGAAGACCAACAATCGCCTGTGTTAATAAAGATTGATGTTGAAGGATTTGAATCAGAAATAATAAACGGTGCAAACACAACATTACAAAATAATGATTTAAAAGCTATTATTATTGAATTAAATGGTTGCGGAACAAAATATTATGGATTTAGTGAAACGATTGTTCATGAAAAATTAATTAAAAGTGGATTTTCACCTTATTTTTATAATCCTGATAAAAGATTACTTTATCTTATAAATACTTATGGGAAACGGAATACTATTTATATCAGAGATATTGATTTTGTTAATAAAAGACTGAAAACTGCTAAAAGTGTTAAAATTCATGATAAAGAACTATAAATTGTAATTATTAATATTGAAATTAAACTGGATAATGAAAATAGGGATTAAATTTATCGAAGAAAAAATCTCAAAAAGAGCAGATTGATCTAAATTGTACTTATGTTACTAATTTAATTTCTTTAAAATACAGCAATACAATTAACTTGAGATTCAAGAGCAAATATCTATAAAAAATCGCAATCTTATACCATTTGTCTTATATATTATTATTACTTTTGCTCTAAAATTCAAAAGGACTATTTTAAAAGTTTATATACTATAAATCAGTTTTTTAAAAATATATTACAATGGAAAGAAAGAAAAAATTTATTACATGTGATGGAAATCATGCTGCTGCTCATATCGCTTATATGTTTAGCGAAGTTGCTGCAATTTATCCTATTACTCCATCTTCAAACATGGCAGAAAACGTAGATGAATGGGCTGCTCATGGCAGAAAAAATATCTTTGGTGACGAAGTAAAAGTAGTTGAAATGCAATCTGAAGGTGGTGCTGCTGGTGCAGTTCATGGTTCCTTGCAAGCAGGTGCGTTAACTTCAACTTATACTGCTTCTCAAGGATTATTACTTATGATTCCAAATATGTATAAAATTGCCGGCGAATTACTTCCTTGCGTTTTTCATGTAAGTGCCCGTACTTTAGCTGCTCATGCACTATCTATTTTTGGCGATCATTCCGATATCTATTCATGTCGTCAAACCGGGTTTGCTTTTCTTGCTACAGGTAGTGTTCAGGAAATTATGGACTTAGCTGGTGTAGCTCATTTAACAGCTATTAAATCAAGAGTTCCATTTTTACATTTCTTTGATGGTTTCAGAACTTCACATGAAATTCAAAAAATAGAAGTTTTAGAAAATGAAGCATTAGCCCCTCTTATCGATTACAAAGCTTTACAAGAATTCAGAGATCGTGCATTAAATCCAGAGCATCCCGAAATGCGTGGTACAGCTCAAAACCCTGATATTTTCTTTCAGGCAAAAGAAGCATCTAACAATTATTATACCCCAATTCCTGATTTAGTTGAAGATTATATGCAGGAAATTGCAAAAATTACAGGAAGAGTTTATCATCCATTTACATATTATGGTGCTGCAGATGCTGAAAATATCATAGTTGCGATGGGTTCTATAACAGATACAACAAAAGAAGTTGTTGATTTTCTGACTTCTAAAGGTGAAAAAGTTGGTTTAATCAGTGTGCATTTATATCGTCCATTCTCCGAAAAATATTTCTTTAATGTACTTCCTAAAACTGTAAAGAAAATTGCAGTACTGGATCGTACCAAAGAAATTGGGGCTAATGGAGAACCACTTTATTTAGATGTTGTTGAAATGTTTTATAATAAAGTTGAAAAACCAGTTATCGTTGGTGGCCGTTATGGATTGAGTTCTAAAGATACTACTCCTTCTCAGATTATTTCTGTTTTCGAAAACCTGAAATTAAAAGAATCTAAAAATCAATTTACAATTGGTATCGTAGATGATGTTACTTTCCATTCGTTACCATTATTACCTGAAGTAAGCTTAGGAACTAAAGGGACTTTTGAAGCTAAATTTTATGGTTTAGGTTCAGATGGTACAGTGGGTGTTAATAAAAATTCTATTAAAATCATTGGAGATTCAACAGATAAATATGCTCAGGCTTATTTTGCTTATGATTCTAAAAAATCAGGTGGTATTACTGTTTCTCATTTACGTTTTGGTGATACTCCTATACGTTCACCATACCTGGTAAACACTCCTGATTTTGTAGCTTGTCATGTACCTTCATATTTAGATCGCTATGACATGTTAAAAGGTTTAAAAAAAGGCGGTACTTTCTTGATCAATTGCTTATGGTCTGCTGAAGAAACTGCCAAACATTTACCAAACCATGTAAAAAAATACATGGCTGAAAATAAAATTAATTTTTACATCATTAATGCTACAGCTATTGCTGAAGAAATTGGTCTTGGAAATCGAACCAATACTATTATGCAAGCTGCCTTCTTTAAAGTAGCCGAAGTAATTCCTTATGAAAAAGCAATTGCAGAAATGAAATATGCAATTAAAAAATCGTATGGTAATAAAGGTGAGAATATTGTAACTATGAATAATGCAGCGGTTGATCGTGGTTGTGATGTGATAAAAGTTGAAGTTCCTGCTGAATGGGCTAAGTTGTCAGAGGTTAAAGATGTTGATAATAGAAATATTCCAGACTTCATTCGTAATGTAGTTGAACCTATTAATAATCTAAAAGGTGACGACTTACCAGTAAGTGCTTTTCTTGGAAGAGAAGACGGAACTTTTCCTGCAGGTACTGCAGCTTATGAAAAACGTGGAATTGCTGTAAATGTTCCAGAATGGATACCTGAAAATTGTATTCAATGTAACCAATGTGCATATGTTTGTCCTCACGCTGCGATTCGCCCATTTCTCTTAGATGAAAAAGAAATGAAAAATGCCCCTGCAGGAATTAAAACAATAAAAGCAATTGGTAAAGAACTAGTTGGTCTGGAATTCAAAATTCAGGTAACTCCTTTAGATTGTACAGGTTGCAGCAACTGTTTTGATGTTTGTCCTGCTAAAACAAAAGCTTTGGTTATGAAGCCACTTGCTACTCAAATGCCAGAAACTGAAAACTGGGATTATCTTATTGACAATGTCTCTTACAAAACAGAACTCGCACCAAGAGAAAAAACATTTAAAAATAGTCAGTTTGCTCAACCATTGTTTGAATTCTCAGGAGCTTGTGCAGGTTGTGGTGAAACTCCATATATCAAACTTATTACTCAGTTATATGGTGAAAGAATGATGGTTGCAAATGCAACAGGATGTTCTTCTATATATGGAGGTTCTGCTCCTTCGATGCCTTATTGTAAAAATAAAGAAGGTCAGGGGCCAGCTTGGGCCAACTCATTGTTTGAAGATAATGCAGAATATGGTTTTGGTATGCTTACCGCTGTGAATAAATTGCGAAGCAGATTAGAACTGATCATGACAAATGCTCAAACCAGTACGTGTTGTTCAGATGAATTAAAAGCATTATTTGTTGAATGGATTGCTGCAAAAGAAGATGCAACAAAATCAAAAGAAGTTAGTGATAAAATTCTTCCTTTAGTTGAAAATTGTGATTGCGAATATTGTAAAGATATTTACAAATTACGTCAATACCTGGTTAAAAAATCAGTTTGGGTATTTGGAGGCGATGGTTGGGCTTATGATATTGGATACGGTGGATTAGACCATGTTTTGGCTTCAGGTGAAGATATTAATGTATTGGTAATGGATACAGAAGTTTATTCTAATACTGGTGGTCAGTCATCAAAATCAACACCTGTTGGTGCAGTGGCTAAATTTGCAGCTTCAGGCAAAAGAATCCGTAAAAAAGATTTGGGTGCAATGGCAATGACTTATGGTTACGTTTATGTAGCTCAGGTTGCCATGGGTGCTAATCAAAGTCAGTATTTCAGGGTTCTTAAAGAAGCAGAGGCTTTCCCCGGACCTTCTCTTATTATTGCTTACGCTCCTTGTATTAACCATGGCTTGAAAAATGGTATGGGTAAAACTCAGGAAGAATCCAAATTAGCTGTTGAATGTGGTTACTGGCACTTATATCGCTATAATCCTGCATTGGCTGAACAAGGTAAAAATCCATTTATTTTAGATTCAAAAGAACCTGAATGGGATCATTTTCAGGATTTCTTAAACAGTGAAGTGCGTTATTCTACTTTGAAAAAAACATTCCCTGCTGAGGCTTCAGAGTTATTTAATGTTGCTCAGGAAAATGCTAAATGGAGATATGATGGTTACAAACGTTTAGCTGCTATGGATTTTACAAAATAAAAATCATTAGAAACAATAAAGAAAGCCGTATTGAATCTCAGTACGGCTTTCTTATTTTATATAACAGAAAATGAATAATCTTAGCAATAATCGCTTTATCAAGTTTTTCCTGACTTGTCCCCACTCAATTTAGTGCGGTCGTAAATACTTAATATTCTGCACATATTGGTTTAAAAATGCTATTTTTACCGCACTAAAGTATATTTAGCATGAAAATCAGGGTTGTCCAAACTGCCTCAAAGGCAAAGGCTGTGCAAGTTGTCCGCTATGAAAATAATAAAAGGATTGTTTTGCAACATATCGGTTCAGCTCATACAGAAAAAGCATTAATTGAATTAATGGTACTGGCAGAAGAATGGATAAAAGATTACACCAATCAATTCTCTATTTTCCCAGATGAAAACCCCAATAATCTCTTACATCTTAGTCACAGCACATTTTTAGGGATTAAATATCGTTTCTTTTACATGCAGATATGTGCAATACAGGAAATGATTAAATTGAATGATTTGCCTGTGTTGTTGAATGATTTAGTAACGATACGGATTTTTGAACCCGCATCCAAACTTCGTTCTCTTGAGCTGATGGAACAGTTCTTTGGCATCTGCCATAACCGCAAAATGTACTACAAGTTTGCACCTGAGTGTATCAACCTAAAGAAGACAGTGGAACAAAAGGTTGTCAACTTTGCTGAAGTTCAATACTCGTTCAATTATAACATTCTATTTTACGATGTAACAACACTTTATTTTGAAACATTTGAAGAAGACGAGTTGCGCAAGAATGGCTTTTCAAAAGATAATAAATCCCAACAACCACAAATACTCATAGCGCTGATGGTCAGTAAAGAGGGTTTCCCTATTGCCTATGAGATATTCTCAGGCAATACTTTTGAAGGTCACACCATCATCCCTGTCATTAAAGGTTTTATTGAAAGAAATGGTGTGAAAGATTTTACCGTAGTGGCAGATGCAGCAATGATTAGCTCAGAAAATGTCCAACAATTAACTCAAAACAACATCAACTACATCGTGGGAGCAAGGCTTGGGAATATCCCCACGTCACTACTTGAAACTATCGACAAGAACATCAGTCGAGAAGACGGCAAAAGCATACGAATAAAAACAGATAGCGGCAATCTAATTTGCAGTTATTCATCAATCCGTTATCGCAAGGATAAATATGAAATGGAAAAGCAAATCGACAAAGCAAAACAAGTAATTGCAAAACCATCCAAAAGTAAAAAACTAAAATTTACCCAAACTAAAGGTCAAGAAATTGAACTCAACGAAGTTTTGATTGAGAAAACCAAGAAACTATTGGGGATCAAAGGATACTATACGAATTTAGAAGCATCAGTTGCCGATGACAAAACAATAATAGAACGATATCACGAACTGTATAAAATAGAGCAAGCATTCAGAATATCAAAAAATGACCTACAAACAAGACCAATCTTTCACTTTAAAGAAGAACCGATAAAACTGCATATATTGATTTGCTTCATGGCACTTGTCATATCAAAGCATATTGAATTACAAACAGGTGTTTCAATTAGAAAATTTATTGACGAATCAAAAAGAATCATTGATGGAGAAATATTGAACAACATCACAAAAAAAATAGTAACCATTAAAGCCAAACCAACTCAAAAAATGATGGAACTTATCACAAAATTAAAATTACCGCACTAATAGGGACAAGTCAGGAGTACGGCTTTCTTATTTTATATAACAGAAAATGAACAATCTTAGCAATAATCGCTTTATCAAATTTTTGGAATGCAATTCTGTAAAATAATTGAAAAAGCTATAGGCGTTTATTCAACTAAATCATAAGTTCAACTTTTAAAGCTAATATTGATGATCTAGGGTTTGAATTTTAATATTTTACTTTATAACCTTTTCCAATTATCACATTAAACTATCAATATAATTTATAATTTTGTGGAGATAAAAACTAAGCTTTGGAATAAAATGAAGAAAACGCCCTTAAAGATTGTATTACCTGTGATGATAATACTTATCATTATCTTCTATTTTGTATATGCTAATTATTTTAACCCAAATGCTATTGACAAAACCACTGAAAGCGGACTTAAAATTGATAATGTTTCATTTGACTTTTTGAATGATGAGGACGAACTGATTCCTGCTGTTGCTTATGCTTATTTTATGAAAGGTGATCCAATGCTGACATATACTGTTACTAACAATACCAATACTGATAAAAATCTTGTAGTAGGTTGTGAGATTCCCGGTTGGGCCAATCCGTTTGAAAATTCAATTACTTTAAGAAAAGCATCCAGCAGAAATGTAGATCTTAAACTTAGCTTCTTTGATAAATTAAAACAAAATAATGAAATTAGTGATGCGCAGGTTAACTATTATATTAAGGAAAACGGAACCATAATTTGGAATCAATCGAAATCAATAAAAATTGCAGCTAAGGGAACCATGTTGTGGTCTAAAGAAGAAGGTGATGATTGTGCTGATTATATAGCTTCTTTTGTAAATCCTAATGATGTTAAAGTAGAGGAAATAATTTCAAATGCTAAAGAATTTGCTGAAAAACGACAACTTATTGGATATCAGATAGACGATAATAGTATGCAGGCAAAGGAAACTACTACCGAAGCCCGCGCTATTTTTATGGCACTACGAAAATATGGTATATCATATGTAAACAGCCCGCTGAGTTTTGCTGTAGGCAGCACACAAAGAGTACGTACTCCTTTTGAATCAATTAGAGATCGCTCGGCAAACTGTATTGATGGAGCTGTTTTATTTGCCTCCTTATTTGAAAATCTTGGAATGGAACCACTGATTATTTTGGGTCCGGGACATGCAATTGTTGGGTTAAGATATTTTGAAGGTAGTTCTCAGACTCTATTTATCGAAACAACTATGGTTGGTGTAAATAATGAGGTTGCTACTGAAAAAACTGAAATATCTGAAGTGTCAGAAAATGAAGTTAAAACAGAAACAGTACCGGCAACTGTAACTGATAATTTGTTTGAACAAGCCTGTCAAAGAGGTAAAGAAACTTTTCAGCAATGGAAAGATAATGGTGATGTGAGAATTATTGATATTAAAAGTTGCAGACTCTTAAAAATATATCCAGCCTTCACGAATTGAAAATAATTAAATTCAGCTTATTCCTAATTTTATCTAAAAATCTGAATAATATGTTAAGTCTAGTTAGTAATAGATTATTATAGATTATTTTCAATGATTAATTAATTGTTTATCACCCTCTTTCTTTAATTTACAAACAATCCTTTTAATAAACTTTATAAAAAAGAACCTCTTTTAAAAGAAAATTTACACTATTTTTGTTTAAATATTATTACACACAACCAGCAATTCCAATGTACATTATTGACGAAGAATTTGAGAAGAAAGAGATATTAAAACGTTACAGAAGTATCTTCACCGTATGGAGGTCAAATATAAGTAAACAAGATAAAAAACTCATTCGGAAAGCTTTTAATTTGGCTGTAAACGCGCATAAAGATATGAGGCGCAGGACCGGAGAACCATATATATATCATCCGCTGGAAGTAGCTTTTATTGCCATTCAGGAAATCGGTCTTGGAACTACTTCAGTTATTTGTGCTTTATTGCATGATGTAGTAGAAGATACTGATTATACAATCGCAGATATAGAAGCACTCTTTGGATCTAAAGTTGCTCAGATTATTGATGGTCTTACTAAAATTGAAGAAATTTTTGATCATAATACACTTTCTTTACAGGCAGAGAATTTTAAAAAAATATTACTGACACTTTCTGATGATGTCAGGGTAATCCTAATAAAACTTGCTGACCGCTTGCATAATATGCGAACCCTGGATGCAATGCCGAAAGATAAACAGCTTAAAATTGCTTCCGAAACAATTTTTTTGTATGCACCTTTAGCTCATCGTCTTGGATTACATGCAATTAAAAGTGAATTGGAAGATTTGTCATTAAAATATACTGAACCTGCTGTTTACGAATCTATTTCTACTAAATTAAAAGAATCAGAAATAGAAAGAGCCCGTTTTATTGGTAAGTTTATTTATCCTATTAAAAAAGCATTGTCCGAAAAAGGATTTGATTTTACTATTACCGGTAGAGCCAAGTCTATATCATCTATTCGTGGCAAAATGAAGAAAAAGGAAATACCATTTGATGAGGTATTTGACCTTTTTGCTATAAGAGTAATTATTGATACACCACTGGAAAGTGAAAAGGCTGATTGTTGGAACGTATACACTATTGTTACAGATTTTTATCGTCCTAATCCTGATAGACTCCGCGACTGGATATCTATTCCCAAAAGTAATGGATATGAGGCTTTACACACAACCGTAATGAGTCATTCAGGCAAATGGGTTGAAGTACAGATTCGAACTAAACGTATGGATGAAATTGCCGAAAAAGGATATGCAGCCCACTGGAAGTATAAAGATTCTGATACTGAAAGTAGTAAGTCAGAATCAGGACTTGACGACTGGCTCAATAAAATAAAAGAAATTCTCCAAAATACGGAATCTAATGCATTAGACTTTTTAGATGACTTTAAACTCAATCTCTTTGCAGAAGAAATATTCGTATTCACTCCAAAAGGAGATATGAAGAAGCTTCCTGTAAATTCTACTATTCTTGATTTTGCCTATAGTATACATTCTGATATTGGAAATAGTTGCATTGGGGCTAAAGTAAATCATAAGCTCGTGCCTGTTAATTATCGTTTACAGAGTGGAGATCAGATAGAAATTATTACTTCCGGTAAACAAAAACCTACAGATGAATGGTATCAAAATGTAGTAACAGCTAAAGCAAAATTTAAAATTAAATCAGCACTCAAAGAAGAATATAAGAATCACTCAGAAGATGGAAAACTTGTACTCCAGAAATTATTAGTACAGTTAAATATTGAATTTAATAAAGTAAATATCGGGAAATTAAAAGAATTTATTAAAATACAAAGTACAACACAATTATTCTATCTGGCATATACTAATAAGCTTACCATTAAAGATATTAAGAATTGTTTTCAAACAGAAGAAAAAAGTAACTGGATGGATTATATCAATCCGTTTACTATAACAAAAAAAGCAATTTACCAGCCTATTGTTTCTCTTACTGAAGAAATAAGAAAGCAAATAAAGAATAAACCTGAAACATTAATGCTGGGTGAGAAAAATGAAAATTTAAAATATACTATTTCAGGTTGTTGTAATCCAATACCTGGCGATGATGTAATTGGACTTATTAATCCTGATGAAGGAATCAATATCCACCGTACAAATTGTGAGGAGGCGATTCAACTGATGTCGAAATACGGAAATCGTATTGTTAAAGCAAAATGGAAAGAAAATGAACTAATTACATTTTTAACAGGGATACAAATAAGAGGAATTGATAAAAAAGGAGTAGTTAAAGATATTTCCCGTGTAATTTCAGAAGATTTAAACCTAAATATCAGATCATTTAACCTCCAAAGCAGTGAAGGTATATTTGAAGGATTAATTATGATATATGTAAGTGATACAAAGCACTTGAAAGACTTAATGAAAAAATTAAAACAAATAGAAGGCATCCAAAAAATAATAAGAATGAGTTAATTATAATTATTTAATGTCTTCTAAATAAGTTTTTTCATTTTTTATTTATTTATATTAATTATGAATAAGTTTTTTTACTAATTTTATCCAATTAAATAATAGCATAAAAATGAAAGAGGTTATTGACAATACATTTGAATCTGTAAAGAAACACTTTTATAAATATCTTGAAGCAAATGGACATAGAAAAACACCTGAAAGAAACACTATTCTTAAAGAAATTTATGCTTTTAACGGTCATTTTGATATAGATTCCTTGTATTTAAAGATGAGAAAGAGCAGGTATGCTGTTAGTAGAGCAACTTTATATAATACAATGGAAATTCTGCTTAAATGCAATCTTGTATCTAAACATACTTTTAATGAAAATAGTGCTATCTATGAGAAATCCTTTCACTTTAAACAGCACGATCATGTTTTGATAATCGATAGCAATGAAATTATTGAGTTTTGTGATCCACGGATTGAAGAAATAAAAAGATCAATTGAAGAATTGTTTAATGTTAATGTAATTGAACATTCGCTGGTGTTTTATGCAAAAAAGAAAAATTAAAATAGAATATAAGAATGAAGAAAGTTGATGTATTACTTGGTCTACAATGGGGTGACGAAGGAAAAGGGAAAATTGTAGATGTTCTAACTCCTGAATATGATATTATTGCAAGATTTCAAGGTGGTCCGAATGCCGGGCATACACTGGAGTTTAATGGGATGAAACATGTGCTGCACACCATACCCTCGGGTATTTTTCACGAAAAAACCATCAATATAATAGGAAATGGAGTTTTAATAGACTTGCTCATTTTTCAAAGAGAAATAGACAAGCTTAAGGAGCGTAATGTAGATGCCACTAAAAATTTAAAAATATCAAAGAAAGCTCATTTAATTCTACCTTCACACAGATTATTAGATGCTGCTTATGAAAATGCCAAAGGTAAATCAAAAATAGGTTCTACACTTAAAGGTATCGGACCTGCATATACTGACCGCACTGCCAGAAATGGATTGAGAATTGGTGATTTGATGAGTCCTGATTTTGTAAATAAATATAATCATCTTAAAAATCAACATCTTGAAATTTTAAAATTTCATAAATTTGATTATGAAAATCACATGATTGAAAATATGTTGTTTTCAGATTATGAAGCCAGATGGTTGTCAGTTATAGAAAATTTACAAAAATTTGATTTAATCGACAGCGAATACTATATCAATCAGGCACTGAAAGACAATAAATCAATTTTAGCAGAAGGTGCACAAGGAAGCATGCTGGATGTTGATTTTGGATCTTACCCTTTTGTTACTTCATCCAATACTGTTACAGCCGGAGTTTGTACTGGCCTTGGTATTTCTCCTGATAAAATAGGAAAAGTTATTGGTATTTTTAAAGCATATTGTACACGAGTGGGAAGTGGACCTTTTCCAACCGAATTATTTGATAAAACAGGTGAAAAGCTGAGAGATGAAGGTCGTGAATTCGGTTCAACTACTGGTCGACCCCGTCGTTGTGGCTGGTTAGATATTCCTGCATTAAAATATGCAATTATGCTCAATGGTGTTACAGAATTAGTTGTAACTAAAATAGATGTGTTAAATTCTTTTGAAACAATAAAAATCTGCCATCAATACAATTACAATGGCACATTAATTGATTATCTCCCTTTTGAGAGTGAAGAAAACTTATTACAACCAGAATACGAACAAATAAACGGATGGAATGGAAACATAAATGATATTTCGACGTATAATCAATTTCCTGAAAACTTGAAATCATATATTCAGTTGGTTGAAGATGTTGTAAAAGTTCCTATTTCAATAATATCTAATGGCCCGGATAGAACACAAACAATTTTTAGGAATATTTAATTTAAAAAATATAAATTATGAGAACTAAGATTCTTTTTTTTCTAATACTATTATCTGCTAATGTTTTAGCACAAAAAATAGATGATGAGCAAGTCCCAAAAGATGTTCTTATAGGCTTAGAAACAATTTATCCTGAAGTAAGCGCAAAAGCCTGGGAAATAAAGGATGGAAATTACTTTGCCAGTATCAAAGTGGATGGACAATCAGGTAAAGCAGAAATATCACCTGAAGGTAAATGGATAATTTCTAAATTCCCTGTTGGTGAAAAGGAATTACCAAGTACTATTGTTAAATATTTTTACGATAATTACCTAGGCTATAAAATTTCTATTTCTCAATATATTGAAGAACCAAATGATAATAATTATTATTATTTAAAAATTCAGAAAAAAGGATTGAACCAGGAAGAAAATGGTGAATTATTTTTTGACCTTTCAGGTAAATTAACTAAAAATACAGCTCCCGAAATAGTTAAAGTTAATGATGAAGCTAAAAATGATGTTGCAATTGAAGAAGAAAAACCAATAAAGAATAAGAAGAAAAAGGATGATGTTTTAGAAGAGGATCAACCAGTTAAGAGTAAAAAGAAAAAAATTGAAACTGATGATTCAGAAATAGAAGCTGTTGCTCCAAAACCAAAACCACAACCTAAGGCTCCAAAAGCTTCAAAATCAAAAAAGAAAAATATTGATGATGAAGAATCATCTTCAAGTAATGTGGATGTACCTCAGGCTGTTAAGAAATATTTTGATAAAAAATTCCCCAGATCAGAAGAAGTTGAATGGACTCAAAATGATTCTAACTATATTGCTGCATTCTTTTTCCATGAAATGGAACAAAAAGCTGAGTTTGCACCTGATGGAAAAATCGTTTCTACAACTTCTATTATGGATCCGAAGAATATTTTCAGACCATTGGAAAATTATTTAATGAAAAAATATGATAAGTATAAAGTAGTTAAAGCTGAGAAAATACTTTATGAAAGAAATTATCAAAAAATATATCCTGAGAAAAAACTAAAGAACTATTATTATGTCGAAATTTCACAAAAAGTTAAAGGAAGTAAGATTCCCAAAATAACCAGATTATGGTTTGATGGAGTAGGTGCAATTGACAAGATTGAGGAAGGAGATGTTGAAGATGATAGTAGTAATGACGCTGAAGAAAGAGAAGGCAAACACGATCGAAGCTTTGAAAACAAAGTAGGAGACAAATAATTGATAATGAAAATATTATTTTTTTTAACCCACAGCAATAACTGTGGGTTTTTAATGTTTACTTATGTTTAAAAACAAAATTTTAAAAACAATAATCTTTTTTTTCTTATTTGTTCCCTTGTCATTTATCAGTAATGGACAAACAAATATTACTTATGCAGCTGATATTATGCGTTCTCATGAACTGGATAAAAATATAAACGTGTTGGTTGGCAACGTAGTTTTTAATCATGAAGGAACACGTTTGTATTGTGACAGTGCTTATTTTTTGCAAATTGAAAATAAAATTGAAGCATTCAGTAAAGTTAAAATAAGAATGAACGATACGCTGAATATATATGGTGATTTGCTGAAATATGACGGAAATACTAAAATTGCTGAAATTTATAAAAATGTTAAATTGATTGACAATCAGACGATATTAACAACAGATTATTTAAATTATGATAGAAATACCGGAATTGCAAGTTACAATACCGGAGGTAAAATTGTTGATCGTGAAAATGTTCTGACCAGTAAAATTGGACATTATTTTACGAATAAGAAACAATTCTTTTTTAAAAAAGATGTATTGCTTGTTAATCCTAAATACATCATTGACTCTGATACTTTGATGTTTAATACGGTTTCTGAAATCGCCTATTTTTATGGTCCAACCAATATTGTAAGTAAAGAAAATACCATTTATTGCGAAAATGGCTGGTACAATACGATTACCGATAAATCACAGTTTAATAAAAATGCCTGGTTACAAACTAAAGCGCAACATCTTGACGGTGATAGCTTGTATTATGATCGTAAAATTGGGTTTGGTAAAGCGTTCAATAATGTTACATTAATTGATACTGTTAAAAATATTATCGTTAAAGGTAACTACCTTGAAAACAGTGAACTTTTTCATAAATCAATGGTGACAGATCAAGTATTGGCAATTTTTATTGAAAATGGAGATTCATTGTTTCTACATGCTGATACACTCAAAGCAAAATATGATACAGCTGATAATATTGAATTAGTTGTTGCATACAACAAAGTGAAGTTTTATAAAGCTGATATACAAGGTATGTGTGATTCTCTTTCCTTTGTAATGAAAGATTCACTAATGAATATGTATTCTGATCCTGTAATCTGGACTGACGAAAACCAACTAACTGCAGATACGATACATTTACTTTCCGGTGAAAAAGAAATGAAGGAGATGTTTTTACGAAGCAATGCTTTTATAATTTCTCAAAGTGATACCAATCAGTATAATCAGGTTAAAGGTAAAAATATGCAAGGTTTTTTTTCAGAAAATCAATTGTATAGGGTAAACGTAAAGGGAAATTCTGAAACAATTTATTTTATGAAAGAAGAAAATAGTAATGATTTGTTAGGAATTAATAAAGCGGTATCAAGTGATTTATTGATTTTTATAAACAATAAACAGATTGAAAGTATTACATTTATGAAAAGCCCTGAAGGTACACTTTATCCAGTGAAAGATCTTGCGGAACAAGACAGAATACTGAAAAATTTCAAATGGAGAGATAAGCAACGTCCAAAACAGAAAATGGATATTTTTAAATGGGAATAGTCAGATAATCAATGGTTAATTAGTTCGAATTCAAAAAGAAGAGAATTTTTCTAATTCATGCTGAGCTAATAAATAATCATCTGGGATTCCTATATCAATAAAATAATTATTGCATTCAAAAGCTGCAAAAAAATAGCTTGATATATAATGTTCAAGGAATTCTTTTTCAAAAGAAAATTTCAAAGGAAAAGCTAAGGATTGAAGTTTGTTTTTATCAAGTAAATATACGCCTCCATTAATTAAACCGCTTTTCATATATCTTTTCTCATTAAATTTGAGAATACGATTTTTTGAAATTTCAACAGTTCCATATCTGTCAAAGTTATTCATTGGTTTAATGGCCAGAGTAAAATCAGCTTTTTGAAGAAGGTGAAACGTTTTTAATTCGTCAAGATTTACATCAAAAAATGTATCTCCATTTATAAGGTAAAATAAATTGGAATTTAAGTGTTTACAAGCATTCAGAATTCCGCCACCTGTCCCAAGTGGTTCATCTTCAACTGCATAAACCAATTCTATATTTCTGTATTTTCTGCCAAAATATTTTTCAATTACTTCATATTTATAACCTACAGAAAGGATAATTCTTTCAATTTGATAAATTGATAAATAGTCAAGTAAAAATTTTAGAAAAGGTTGACCGTTAATGTCAGCCATAGGCTTTGGAATATCTTTTACAACATTTTGTAAACGGCTACCTAGACCTCCAGCAAGAATTATTGCTTCTTTTTGCATTAATAATTTGTAAATTATATTATTTTATAAAAATAAACATTTAAAGAATATTATATCTTATTATTTTTATCTATAGACAATCACTTTCTTAGTAATATTTTCTTTTAATCCGATGACTTGAAGAAAATAAATACCAGCTCTTTCAATATTAAAATTGATACTTTTTTCTCCTTCAGTTTGAGATGAATTAATTAGTTGTCCAACAGAATTTAGAATATTTATATATTTGGTATTTTTAGGAATATCAAGTGTAATATTACCAGTAGTTGGATTTGGAAATATTGAAATTGTATTTTCATTCTGATTTTCTGTAATACTAAGGGGTCCACAAATAATTTTCAAATCATCAAAAGCAAGATTTCCTGCACTTTGAATATATAAAAATTTAAATTTAGAATAAATAGATATATTATTATAGGTTTTGATTGTCCCAACTGAAGGAATGTTTGAGAAATTATCGATTGTTACCCATAATGTTCCATTATAGCCTTGAATTAATAAAGAAGATGCTGCATCTGTTGAAATTCCTTTAATCCAGAAAGAAAGATTAGATACATTATGAACAGGAGCAGTTTCTACAACATCACCTGTAGCATCAAATGTTAATGAAGGAACAGCATTTCCTGAATTGGCAATTGTTTGATAAGTACTGCCTATGTTTGTATATGTCCATCCTGAAGGTGCATTAATACCATTACTGAATTCTTCAGTCCCGCAGGCTGAATCATTTGGTATTGATGAATTTACAACAACTAAAGTGCTGTCAGCTTGACTGGTACAACTGTTTACTGTTGCTTTTACTTTATATATCCCTGCCATAGCAATTGTCGTATTATTACTCACAGTAGGACTTTGTTGACCTGAAGTAAAACTATTTGGACCTGTCCATGAATAAGATGCACCTGTAATTGAAGAAGCTGATAAAGAAAGTATTGATCCAATTATTACAGGGCCATTATTTCCAGCAATTGGAGCTGAAGGAACAGCATTTAATGTTACTATCGTATTAGCAACCTGACTTGAACATCCGTTTACTATTGCAGTAACATAATATATTCCAGACATTGCAGTTGTGGAATTAAAACTGACTGTTGGGTTTTGTTGAGAAGAAATAAATCCATTTGGTCCGGTCCATGAATATGAAGCACCCGAAACTGTAGAAGCTGTGAGTGTCAGTAATGATCCGGCACAAACCGTACCATTATTTCCGGCAGTTGGTGTGTTTGGAATTGGTTTGATAGTAACAATTGTATTTGCAGCAGGACTGTTGCATCCATTTAAAATTGCAATAACACTATAAGTTCCAGTCATTGTGGTAGTGGAATTATTACTTACTGTCGGATTTTGCTGTAATGATGTAAACCCATTTGGTCCGGTCCATGAATAATTAGCTCCCGAAACTGTAGTAGAAGTGAGTGATAACATTGATCCTTCACAAACCGGACCATTATTTCCGGCAGTTGGTGTGTTTGGAATTGGTTTGATAGTAACAATTGTATTTGCAGCAGGACTGTTGCATCCATTTAAAATTGCAATAACACTATAAGTTCCAGTCATTGTGGTAGTGGAATTATTACTTACTGTCGGATTTTGCTGTAATGATGTAAACCCATTAGGTCCGGTCCATGAATAATTAGCTCCCGAAACTGTAGTAGAAGTGAGTGAAAGCATTGATCCTTCACAAACCGGGCTATTATTTCCGGCAGTTGGTGTGTTTGGAATTGGTTTGATAGTAACAATGGTATTAGCAGCGGGACTGTTACATCCATTTAATGTTGCAATAACAATGTACATTCCTGACATAACAGTAGTTGTGTTATTAATAACAGGGTTTTGCTGATTAGATGTAAATGCATTAGGTCCAGACCATAGGTATGATGCTCCTGCATTTGATGTTGCGGTAAGATTTAAAATCATTCCGAAGCATATTGAGGTGTCGTTTCCAGCAATTGGAGTTGATGGAATCGGATTAACGCTTACATTTGTTGTTCCGGCCAAACTTGTAACTCCATTTACTGTTGCTGTAACATTATATATCCCATTCATAGCAATAGTGGCACTATTGCTGACTAAAGGATTTTGCTGAGATGAATAAAATCCATTGGGACCTGTCCAGTTATAAGTAGCACCAGCAATTGTTGAAGATGTTAATGTAAGTGATGACCCGGCACAAACCGGACCATTATTACCTGCTACAGGAGTAGGAGGGATGGTATTGCCACATATAACCTCCACATCATCAAAGGCAATATTTCCTACACTTTTTATATAGGTAAACCTGAATCTTATATAATTACTTACATTATAATATGATTTTGTAGTTCCGTTTACAGGTAAGTTTGTAATATTTGCTATACTTAACCAGGAAGTACCATTATATCCTTCAACTAAAAGTAATGAAGTTGTATCAGTTCCATTCCCTTTTAACCAGAAAGATAGTTTTGAAACATTATGAACCGGTGCCGTTTCAACTCTATCACCTGTTGCGTCTAGCATTAATGAAGGTATTAAGTTTCCGCAATTGATAGCAGTTGTGTAAGTATTATTGATATTTGTATAAGTCCAACCTAAAGGGGCTGTAATACCATTGTTAAATTCTTCGGTACCACAAGCCGAATCGTTGGCAGTAAAGTTATTTACAATTACTAAAGTACTATCCGCATTACCTGTACATCCATTGGCATTTACCCATACTTTATAAAACCCGTTCATTGCAAGTGTTGAATTATTAATTGTTGGATTTTGTGTAGATGAAGTAAAATTATTTGGTCCAGTCCAGTTATAAGTTGCTCCGTTAATTGTTGATGCAGAAAGCTGAATTGAATCACCAACAACTACTGGACTATTGCTTCCGGCTGTTGGCTTGGTAGGTATAGCATTAACAACTACCAATGTAGAACCTGTGGGTGTAGTGTTGCCATTTACTGTAGCAGTTACATAATAAGTACCATTCATTGATATCGCAGCATTATTAATAGTCGGGTTTTGTAAAGTTGACGTAAAACCATTCGGTCCTGTCCAGTTATAAGTTGCTCCGTTAATTGTTGAAGCTGTTAAATAAATGGGAGATCCTTCGCAAATGGTGTCATTGTTTCCGGCTGTTGGAGCACTTCCGATTGTAGTTTTTAATATAATTCCACTATCACCAACAGCATATCCGGTATTATAGTTCGCAAAATAAACTGAATTTAAGTTTGATGTTATTCCACTTATTTGTTCAGACCAATTTGTTCCTCCATTGAAAGTTTGTATGATTTTTCCATGCATCCCTACAGCAAACCCAAAACTTGTATCGGGAAAATAGACTGAATAAAGAATATTTAAACCTATTTTTTCAGTCCAATTATTTCCTGCATTTGATGATTTTACTATTTTTCCCAACCCAACAGCATAAGCAGTATTATTATCAGGGAAATGAACAGAATATAGATAATTGTAGCTTACAATATTGTAAAATTTTTGTGCCCATTGTGTTCCTCCATTGATGGTTTTATAGATTACTCCATTAAAACCAACAGCACAACCTGTAAGCGAATCTGTAAAATAAATTGACCTGATTTCGCCACCGACTCCACTTGCTATTGATGTCCATGTGGTTCCTCCATTAGTGGTTTTTCGTATTATTGAATAACTAGAACTATTATATAAATAGCCACCAGCAATATATCCCGTATTGGCATCTGTAAAAAAAACAGTATATAAAGGTCTTGTTGTAACACCAGTTGGCATTATCACCCAGTTTGCACCTCCATTGGTAGTTTTTAAAAACATACCATTATCTCCAACGATAAAACCGGTATTGGCATCAGTAAAATAGATAGAATTTAAATGAGTTGTTGTTCCACTTATCTGACTTACCCAACTTTGCCCTCCATTGGAAGTTTTTAATATTGTACCATTTTTACCAACAACATAAGCTGTATTTGCACCAGTAGCAAATACTGAAGTTAAATTGTTGATTGTTCCACTTGTTTGTTGTGTCCATACTAATGACTGTGCAAAAATAACAAAATTGCATAGTAATGTAAAATTGATTAATAACAGTGTTTTTCTCATTTTTTTAAACTTATATAAAATTAATTACTCACCCAGGTTTCTAGTCCCTGTTTCGTAAACTCATATCTTTGAATACTTCCTCCAAATTTTTCTAATGATTTAATAACTTCATATCTTGTGTTTCCCGGACAAAAGAAAAAGATAAATCCACCACCTCCTGCACCTGAAATTTTTCCGCCGGAAGCTCCCGCTTTTAAAGCTGTTTCATATAAATCTTCAAACAATGTTGTTGTGATACCTTCTGCCATTTGTTTTTTGTATTGCCATCCCATATTCAGAATTTCTCCTATTTGATTCAATTCGCCTTTTAAAAGAGCTTCTTTCATCATAATAGATTGTTCTTTCAACTTTAGCATCGCTTCAATTGATTTAGTATTCTTTGCATTTACATTTTTTTGTTGTTGCTGAATGATGTCCGAGGAGTTTCTGCTGGTTTGTGTATAAAAAAGCACAATATTATTAGATAACTCGTTCATTATACGGTCTTTAATTCGTAGTGGATTGATTATCACTTTATCATTTTCGTAAAATTCCATAAAATTAAAACCACCAAAAGTAGCAGCATATTGATCCTGTTTTCCTCCAGCCATCTCTAAATCAACTCTTTCTATTTCATAAGCCAGATGTGCAATATCATATTCACCCAAAGGTAATGATAACCATTCTACAAAAGCACCTAAAACTGCAACCACTAATGTGGATGAGGTCCCCAAACCTGATCCAGGAGGTGCATCTACAAAAGTAGTTAATTCAAAAGATAAAGGTTTTTTGCTGAATTTTTTAACTATTTTATTGTAAATTGCTTTAATCAGATCTGCATTTCCATCCATTGGGAGTTCTAAATCAGAGTCATACTCATACATTTCAAGTTTGTCATTTAATTTGAAAACGATTTTAGCATCACTCCGAGGTTGAATATTTGCATAAGCATACATGCTTATTGTAGCATTTAGAATGGCTCCTCCGTATATATCCGAAAAAGGTGAAACATCAGTGCCACCACCGGCTAAACCGATTCGTAGCGGTGCTTTACTTCTGATAATCATTAGTTTGCTTTTTTAATTAATTCGTAAATTGTTGTTGTCATTCTACTCCATAGATATTTTTGTTTCTCATTTATAATACCTCTGGTGAAATAATCAACTTTATTATTTTCATAAAAATCGTAAATTCGATCCGCAATCTCTTTTGAATCTGCTTCAACGATATAACCTGCTATTCCATCAGGAACAATTTCTGGCAAACCACCTACATTGGTTACCAGCATTGGTTTGTTGAAATGATAACAAATCTGTGTGACACCACTTTGAGTCGCATTTTTATAAGGCTGAACAACGAGATCAGATGCACAGAAAAAATTTCCGACTTCGTTATCAGGGATAAAATCAGTTTTTAATATAATATACTCACTTAAGTTAAGTTGTTCAATTAAATCGAGATATGGTTTTGAATCTTCATAAAATTCCCCTGCAATAATAAGTTTTATTGGGAATTTGCGTAATCGTTCATCAGCAAATGCATGAAGTAGTAAATCTAGACCTTTATATGCTCTTATAAATCCAAAAAAAAGCAAATAAGAAAATTTACCCTCTAGTCCAATATTCTGTATTGCTGTATTCTTATCCATAATTTCACCAAAATTATCAAACAATGGATGAGGGCAAAAAGCTTTAGTTTTATTTTTATCGAAAAAAGAAATGTCATTGAGTACTGATTTTGACATTGCAACAAAACCATCTACCGGTTTAACAAAGTACTTGGTTAATTGATAGTCACCGATTCTTTTTTCATGTGGAATAATATTATCTACGATACAGATTACTTTTGTTTTTTTGTTTTTTTTCGCAATACGGGCAATTGTTCCAAAACAAGCTGCCATAAAAGGTAACCAATATTTAATGATCAGTAAATCAGGATTTAGATTTTTTATTTCCTTCCCGATTTTTATCCAGTTCAAAGGATTGATTGAATTTACACTTACATGAATATTTAAGTCAGCAGGAGCTTTAGTATCTGAAAATTGTGATTTACCTGGAAATAAAAATCCAGGGTATTGCAAACTAAAAGTATAGATAGTAAGCTGATGTCCTTCATCCTGCAATTGTTTAGCCAATCGTTCGTTGTAAGCTGCCAGTCCGCCTCTGTATGGATGTGCGGTTCCTAGAATAACAATGTTGAGTTTTTCGCTCATTTTTTTTTGTTTGTAAATAGCAAAAATACAAAAAAAATTAATGTGGTGATTTCGTGATTTCGTGAAATGATGATATAAACCTCTAACTTCGATCCTTTGACTTCCTTCTTCTTTAATCCACAAACTTATTAAACCATATTTCTAAAGCCATTATTTGCCACATCATATTTGCATATACAGCATTCCCATTTTGATATTCCCTGAATTTTTCTTTAATTAATTGGTGATTATAGATGCTTCTGTTTTTAAAATCAGCAGACTCGAAAATATTTTCAATAAATGGTTTCATTTCTTTTCTTAGCCAGAAATGTTCACCTGGAGCGAGGAAGCCAACTTTATCTTTACGTTCCATAATTGCTGTTGGAACGATAGTTTTCAAGGCTTCACGATGAATATATTTCCCTAAATGTTTATGAATTTTAAATTCGGAAGGCAGGGAAAAAGCAAATTCTACTAAACGATAGTCTAAAAAAGGAACCCGGCTTTCAATCGAATGTGCCATTGAATTTCTATCCTCAAAATGAAGCAAGGTTTGTATTGATGTTGACATCATTTGATTGTATAAAAAGTTTGATAACTTATCAGTTTTCAGATCCCGAATATTGTTAAAAATACTGTGATCTTTAAATGATACAGTTAGTGGATTTTGTAAATTATGTTTTGCTTCTTGTTTATACAATGTCGATTCAGATAAAAATAGCACAGCAGCTATTTTTATCATCTTTGTTAAGGAGTTTCCTTTAGGGTTAAACCTTAAATAATCAGGAAATTCTTTTGCAAAACGTTTCAGTTTACCTGTTTGCAACAAATAAGCATAATAACGATAAAAAGCATGATGGTAACCACCTGTTATTTCGTCGCTGCCCTGGCCATCTAATAATACAGTTACTCCATTTTCGCGTGCAATTTTCATTACATAGTTTTGGGAGACAACACTGGAACCAGGCACAGGATAATCATGGTGCCAGGTAATATCAGACAATTCCTTCATGACAGTTTCTGCAGAGGCAGAAACAAAGTATGGCTTAGTATTGTAGGTATCTGTTACCAGTTGAATCCATTTTCGTTCATCATATTGAGGTGCATGGGTATAATATGAACTGAAAGTTTTGAATTGTTTATTTGTAAATCCTACAGCAGATGCAACTATTGCAGAAGAATCCAATCCTCCGCTTAATGCACTCCCTACTTCAACGTCACTTCGCATGCGAAGTTTAACAGCATCAATAAACAAATCGCGGTAAGCATCACAACTATCTTTAAAATTCAGAGTTGATTTGCCAAAACTTGAATGATTTAAATCATAATATCTGTTGATTTCAAATTTCCCATTTTGAATAGTAAGATAATGTGAGTGTGGTAAAATTTGAATTTGTTTAAAAAAGCTGCAATTTGAATTAATCAGGTAAGAACCAATTTTCATACTTTTATATATTACTTCTTCGTTCAATGTTTTATCTACATCATTAGCTAAAATTTGTTTTATTTCTGAAGCAAAAATAAATTGCTTTCCGTCGAAGAAATAATTAAAAGGTTTGATTCCGAAACGATCTCTGGCACAGAATAATAATTGCTTTTCATTGTCCCACAAAGCAAATGACCACATACCGTTAAAACGGTTCAGACAAGCAGTATCCCATTGTTTATAAGCGTTTAAAATTACTTCGGTATCGGTAGCTGTAGTAAATTTATGTCCGAGTTGTTTGAGTTCTTCACGCAACTCAATATAATTATAAATTTCACCATTGAAAACTATCCATAGCGATTGATCTTCGTTGCTCATAGGTTGATGTCCTTTCGGACTCAGATCCAGTATTGACAATCGGCGAAATCCTAATCCCAGATTTGCCTGAAAGTCATTATTTAATAATTGTGTTTGTGCTTTAATTTCTGCAATACTGTCTTCATCATGACAATGACGAATTTCTTTATTTGAAGTATTTACCAATAAAAATCCTTCATCATCAGGACCCCGATGACGAATTAATTTTGCCATACGGTTAAGTTTTAAAGTCTCAACCGGCAGATTGTTAATGTTGTATATTCCGCAAATTCCACACATATTAATTAGTCTTTATTGTCAATAAAAATTCTAAACCACATTTCCATAGAGAGAATTCTCCAGATTTCATTGGTTTTGAAATCTGTAGGCGATTCTCTATATGCTTTTTCTATTTTTTCTGCATCAAAAATACCTCTTTGTTTAAATTGTGGAGAAGCGAAAATTTCACTAATTTCTTTTTTTAACAACTTATTCGTCCATAAATCTGTGGGGGTAGCAAATCCAACTTTATCCATTCTGGTTCTGACTTTTTCAGGAAGGATATTCTTCATTGCATTCCGAAGTATATATTTTGTTTCAGCACCTTTAATCTTTTGTTCAGTAGGAATCGAAAAAATCCATTCAACTAATCGATAATCAAGAAAAGGAACTCTACTCTCAATTGAATGTGCCATTGAATTTCTGTCTTCCCAATGAAGTAAGTGAGGAATAGAGGTGTTTACTAATGTTTGGTATAAGTTATTTTTTAATTCTTCTTTATACTTTTGTTTAAGCATTACTGGATACTGATGTTTTTTTAAATCAGCTGTATAGAAATTTTCATTAGCGATTTCTTTGTATTCAAACTTTTTAAGAAATTTGTCAGATAAAATTAGTCTAAGCCCAATTTTAGAAAACATATTAATAATTTGTTTGTTAGTTAGATGGAATTCCTTTTGATAGAGATTAAATTCACGAATTAACTTAAAAATTTTGAAATTTCGAACTAAATCCAGATAATAATACTTGAAATAAGTATGGTAACCTGCTAATAATTCATCACCACCTTGACCATTAAGTGCAACAATTATACCTGCTTTTCTTATATTTTCATTGTTTTTATAGGCTGAAAAGGGGCTGGCACTCATACAAGGTTCATCCTGATGATAAAAGAATTTTGTTAGCTCTTCAAAAGAAACATTTTGATTGGCCGTATAATAAATTGGGTTGAAGTTTCCAGTCTTTAGCACTTCATTGATAAATTCTCTTTCATCAAATTTCTTGTCATCTTCATAATAAACAGAGAAAGTTTTTATAGGATTTGAAACAAATCTTTTTGCAACACAGGCAATAGAACTTGAATCCAGTCCTCCACTTAAAGCTATTCCCAGAGGTACATCACTTCTTAGTCTTAATCGGACAACATCTGCAAATAATTCCTCAAATTCTTTGGCATAAGCATTGTCACTTAAACCATTTAGGTTGTTATGTTCATCAATATCCCAGTAACGTTCAATCTGAATTCCAGTTGATGATACTTCCATTATATGTGCTGGTGGTAGTTCTATAATTCCTTCAAAAAAAGTATTCCTGTCAACATTTAATCTAGACATCAAAAGGTAATTATAAACATTGGCGTAATTGACTTTTGGGGTAACTATGTTTGATTTTACCAATTGTTTTATTTCAGAAGCAAATGCAAATTGCTTTCCATCAAAATGATAGTAAAAGGGTTTTATACCCATACGGTCTCTTGCACAAAACAAAGTTTGCTTTTCAATATCCCATAATGCAATTGCAAACATTCCATTAAAACGTTTAATACAATCTTTTCCCCATTCAAGGTAAGCATTGAGAATTACCTCAGTATCTGTTTCTGAGCGAAAACTATAACCTAAAGCTATTAATTCATTTTTAATTTCCTGATAATTGTAGATTTCTCCATTAAAAACAATCCAGCATTTATTCTGAATATCTGCCATTGGCTGATGACCGGCAGGGGAGAGGTCAATAATTGATAATCTACGGAATCCCAAACCAAGGTTAGCTTCAAAATCGTTTAAAACAAATGGTAATTTTGATTTTAACTCAATAATTGTATCTTCTCCATGACAATGTTTTATTACATTTTCATACGTATTAATCAACAAATAGCCTTCATCATCAGGTCCTCTGTGATGAATAAGTTTTCCCATCTTTAATAAATGATTTTTATTAATAGCATGAGAATTAATATTAAAAACGCCACAAATACCACACATAATAAGCTATTTATATTTATATTTAATTTTTCTTAATAATACAATTTAATACTTATTTGTAAATTTCAAGAAGTCCAAAATGAGTTGCTTCCCAATTGTATTTATTCAATACAGCATTATGTCCTTTTTCACCAGTAAGATTCATTAAATCACGATTTTGGAAATAGAATAATACTTTGTCAGCTAGATCTTTGCTATTAGTGTCTTCGTATATAAGTCCACATTCCTCTTGTTTAATGATTTTTTCTATGGACTTGCAGTTTGATGAAATAATTGGCATCCCAAAATACATATATTGAAATAATTTGTTAGGACTTGAATTATCAGTTTGTTCTGAACGTAAATGAGGAATAATACCAATATCACATATATTCATGTAAGATTTAATATATGAAGGAGATACCCAACCTTCGAATATTATAGTGTTTTCTAAATTTAAGCTTTGGACTAAATTTTTAAGTTCGGGTAATATTTTTCCATCACCAACAATAATTATTTTAATATTATTTATTTTGTTTTTCAATATATTTCCTGCTTCGATTAAAATTTCTATTCCTCTCACTGGATCGATCCCTCCAAAATAAAACAAATTGAATGAATCACAAAAGCGGTTTTTTAGCTCAGGCAATTCTTTTTGATTTGATGAAAATAATGAAAGATTTAAAGTATTAGGTACTATTACAAATTTGTGTTTTTCAATTAGAATATTTGATAATCTATCAGACATTTCCTTAGCTACGCAAATAATTTGATCAGCATGACTTAACCACTGCTTTTCCTTTTTAAACCAGATTTTTTTACTTAGAATATATTTCCATGGGAATTTACGCATATAAATTTGATCAGCAATAAGATAAGGGTAGTTTTCATGCATATCACAAATTAATTTTACGGTATAATTCTTTTTTATATAATTAGTTAGAAAGCATAAAGCTAAATCATGAATGTGAATAGCATCCATGTTATTTCCTTTTAAAAACTTTCTAACCTGATATTTCCATATTATTTTATAAATGGGAAATATATGAATTAATGCTAATGATTTTTTTGCTAATTGTAATGGAATGTAAAAACGATGAATGTTAACATTATTATTGACTTCATATTTTTTCATTCCTCCATAATTATAGCAGAGTATATGTAACTCATGCCCTATAGAAGTAAGACTTTTTGCTTCGTTTTCAATTCTGGGATCTGGTGGAAACTTATTGTCTAAGAGCATTAATATTTTCATAAATTTAATTTTTATTTAAAATTGTACTAAAATTAGATTTCCATTTTTTTGGATTTTTCCATTTATTCCATAATCCTTTCATGCTTTTAATTTCCACTTCTTCATAGAAGTTCCAGAAATATAATAGTATAGGGAATAGAATAATCATTAAGAATTTTATTAACAATCTGGGAAATAATGAAATTTTCGCTAAAAGTAAAGAAATCAAAAACAATAGAATTCCGATTACTAATAATTTAAATACTTTAATTAACTCATAAGGGAGGTGATAATGTTTTTGTGCAAAATATAACATTAATAAGAAATAAAAGAATTGAGAAATAATAAATGAAATTGCAGCTCCCATTGAACCATATACAGGGATAATCAGAAAGTTTATCAAAAGGCTGAAAATTGCAGATGAAACAACTATTTTGCTAATTAAAGCTGATTTTTTGACAATTTGTAATTGCATTGAAGCCAAATCTTTAAGCATTGCAAAAATAATACCCAAAGATATAAAAGGAATGATACTAAAAGATTCCCAGTACTCTTGCTTTTTTGCAAGTACTTTAATAATTTCCAATCCATAAAAATTCAAAAATAATACAAAAAACATTACACCAAATGTGAAATAGGTCATCATTTTAGAATAAAATCTTTTAGCATCGGGATCATTCATTTTTTTAAACATCAATGGAAAAATTGCCATTTGAGCTGATGCAATTACCAAAACAGATAGCGTATTTGCAATTTTATATCCAAATTGATAAACACCTAAATCTCCTAAATTTCCAAAAATTCTAATAAAATATCTGTCTGAAATGCTGATTACCAAAGCTGCGATATTAGATACAATCCAAGGGAATGAATAGATAAGCATTTTTAATAGTAAACTTAATTCAAATTTTAAAACTATGTTATTGATTATAAACAATAAAACTATTAAAAAATAGAAGCATAATGAAATAATCTGAGCATAATAAATCCCTTTTAATCCTAAATTTAAATATGTAATAAAGAAGACAGTTAAAGATAATTGAATGATAAGTATCGAAATATATGAAATGGTATACAAAATTGCTTTTTGCTGTAATTGGATTAATGTTGCAATTATTTGCATTAATATTTGTAAAGAGGAAGCTAAGATAACTAAAAATACAAGATTGCTGAAACTTGTATCACCAAAAATTGCAGCTGAAAGATATGAAGTGGTAAAATGAGAGATGATAACCATAAGTGTAAGAAAAACACTTAAAAATAATAGCAAGGTGAAAAAAATGGATTTTCTTTTAGAAATATATTCTTCGTCCCAATACCAACGATACAAAGCTTGTGATAATGCCAAACCTAAAATGGAAGTTAATGCAATACCTGTAACTTCTAATAATCCTAAAACACCATAAGTTGAGGTTGGGAAATACTTAACATAAATAGGAATAAGAATAAATCCAACAAGTTTTGTTGCTAGATTTCCAATACCATAAATAAATGTATTTGTTAGAGATGACCTAAGAGATTTAAGCATTTAAATTTTATTAAACATATTAATTCTTCAGTTATTTTTTTATGAAATATACTTATTTTTGTGTTGTGTACAAAATAAAATAGTGATTCTCCCATATAATTTTGTATTTATTTTCAACCAAAAATTGATTAAATAATTTTGATTGCTCTTTACTTACCATAATGCTTTCGTGATTATCTGAAATGTATTCAGCGAAAGGACTGCCAAATTCTCCAATTGTTTCAAATTTTTGACGTACTACCATTGGTAAAGGATTTTTTTCTTTTTTTATTCTATTTAACTTATCACGAAAAATATTACCATTTATTCCAATTAACCATGAGTCATGCAAAAAAGGAATTGTATTTGTCAGGTAGTATAACATTGGAAAAGATTCATAAACTATCAGATAATCTCCTTCTTTAATATATGGTTTTATCCCACTAAGTAAATCGTTAATTATAGTTGCTCTTTCGAAGGTAGTATAAATATAGTTAGCTTTCTTGTTATTGATTTTATAAGTCTTATATATCCGGTTTCCGGGATCAGCATAAGAAGTATTTATTGTTTCATACATTAATTTAAAAATAAAAGAGATTAAGAAAAGTAAAGGTACTAATTTAATAATGAAAATATTAAATCTGAATTTTAGTTTATTATTTAATGTCCTTAGATTGAATTCTGTTTGTTTAGAAAATGTTTCTGTGAAGAATAAGTTTATACTTAGCGGGATTGCTAACCAGACTGTATATTTTCCAAAACTATATATTGAATTGTCACTACCTAATGGCATTACTAATAGCATAAAGAGTCCCAAATAACATAATATTTTTATCTGTTTTTCTTTTGAAAATAAAACAGTTAATAACACCGAAATAAGAGAAAAATAATACAGTGTGATAATAATATTAGAAGTCCATATATAACAACTGATAACAAAAAAAGAAACTAGAATTGCAAGCCATTTAATTAAGTTTCCCGTATTGAATATTTTTAAACTAAGAACTTTTGAGAAAATAATAAAAAGTAAAAAAGCAATTGTACCTCTAAATAATACCCTTAAATATACAAGTAAGTTCATTTTGATCAAGGGAGAAATTCCATGAGAAGTTGAGTTTTTAATTGCATTAATCTTTAATTCTTTAATACTTTTGATAAATATATCATAATGGCCTAATTGTTTCATTAATAGCAAAATGATAAAAAATGATATGATAAAACCTGATACAAATAATAAAATTCTTTTTATACATATAGATTTTGATTCTTTATAATAATAGCAATATATAATTATTATTAATAGAATTCCAATATCTAAGATATTAGGTAATCGAGTAAATGTGTTTAAAGCGATTAGAAATCCACTTAAAGCAAATAAATAAAGTTTATTATTTACTAATCCTTTAAATAATGCTAGAGATGCACTCACAAATAACAAGGAAGATAAGCTGTTATGATAAAATTCTACAGGCATAGCTACAAATGAAAAGGTGACAATAATTAAACCTAAATATAGTGCAAATACATTAATGTTTTTATTTAAAAGTCGATAAACAAAATATATTGTGAATGAAACGGTAGCAACGCCTAATACCCGAATCCCAAATAAACCACTAAATGGAAATAATTTCACAAATACACCTCCAATAATACCTGTGAACCAAAACAGGAAATTATATTCTACACTTGAAGGATTGCTGAAGATGTTTTGATAGAAAGTAGCATAAAATCCTGTATCACATATGTCAAATCCTTGAAAAGTGAGCAATATCTGATAAATAATTAAGAATAAAAAAACAGTCAAAAAACTTTTTTTTGGTCTGGTTTCAATTTTTTTTAATAAAGCAAAGATATATATTTTAAAATTCTGAATCCCCATAGAAAAGCTTTAATATAATAGATTTAACTCAACGTACAATTAACCTGAAATTGATTTTTTTTATTGATTAATAAGTCTATTGTTTTTTTAATCAGGAAATTGCAATAAGGAAACAGTTGTTATCTTAAAATGCAAACGATCTAAAAACCTAAGAATAATTTTATATAATTTTGTCTAAACACATATTGTTCGCAAAGTTAAGAAAAGAAAAAATATTTCTAACTAGTAATTTTTCAAATCAAATTAACTTTAAATATTTAAGCAATTTTTTTCGCAAATTTACTGTTTTTTGTTAGAAAAAGTTCTGAATTTTATTATAATTATTCTTAATTCATGAGAAAAATATATATAGCTGAATATCAGCAAAATAATTTAATAGCGTTGTTGTTATGAAAAATTAAAAAACTTGTATATAAATTAAAAATTCAGCATATTAGATGAGAAATTACTGCATCTAATACTAAGGTACATAAAAACCTGATTTGATAACAAAAATTGCATTTTATTTGATGTATTAGTACTTTTTTTCGGAAATAAATTGAATTTAGTATAAAGCTAATTATTTATATAAATCAATTACAAATAGTTCTATAATTATAAAAATGTGTAATTTTGTCCATAATTATAATTCCTTAAAACGAAAAAGAAAATATTTACAGGATTTTGATAACTTAATAAGAGAATTCAGCTATAAAGTAAGTAATACGGGAAAAATTATATTTAAAATGGGAATAAAAAAATTATATAATGATAAAAAAGATTGCTTAAAAACAATTCTTACTCTCTATAAAAAAGCTGATGCTGGACACATTGGAGCTTCATTATCCTGTCTTGATATACTTTTATATCTCCATTGTTTTAAAATGACTAGAACTGATAAGTTTATACTCTCTAAAGGTCATGCAGCTTTGGCATTATACGTTGTGCTTGTTAAAGCAAACTATTTTGAAGCATCATTATTAGATTCATATTATACTGATGGAACAATGTTGGCTGCACATCCACCATGCAACCGTAAAGTTAATGGTATTCATTTTGGTACAGGTAGTCTTGGTCATGGACTTTCTTTAGCTACAGGATTTGCTTTGGCTAATATATTTAATCTAAATAAGGATAAAGTTTATTGTGTGTTATCTGAAGGTGATTGTAATGAAGGTTCTACATGGGAGGCCGTTTTATTTGCAGCACAGCATAAGCTTAGTAATCTTTATGTTATAATAGATAACAACAAATTGCAAGGATTTGGAAGTATGGAAGAGGTTATAAGTCTGGAGCCCTTTGTTGATAAATGGAAAGCATTTAATTTTGATGTAGAGATAGCTGAAAATGGGAATGATTTTAATTCATTAAATGAAGCTTTTGATAAACTTGAAAAAAGAAATTCAGAAAAACCTAAATGTATAATTGCTTCAACTACTAAAGGTTCTGGAGTATCATATATGGAAAATAAAATGGAATGGCATTATTTGCCAATGAACGATGTGCAATTTGAACAAGCAATACAAGAAGTAAACAATTTCTAAGATGAGAAAAGAATTTTCCAAACATATTACAAAATTGGCATTAGAAAATGAAAAAATAGTTTTTCTTACCGGTGATTTGGGCTTTATGGCTTTTGAAACTTTAAAGGAAAGTATTGGAAAACGTTTCATCAATATCGGAGTGAGCGAACAAAATATGATTTCGATGGCAGCTAGTTTAGCGTATGAAGGATTTATACCTTTGTGTTATAGTATAGCTCCTTTTGCTGTATTCCGTCCTTCTGAACAAATTCGTTTGGATGTATGTATTCATAATTTAAATGTAAAAATAATTGGAAATGGTGGTGGCTATGGTTATGGAATTATGGGAGCTACTCACCATGCAATTGAAGATATTGCAATGTTAAGTTCGTTTCAGAATATGAAATGTTTCGTGCCTTGGTGCAATGAGGATGTTTTTAATACTATTGATGCAATGTTTGCTTATAATGGTCCATCATACCTTCGACTTGGATATGGTGATAAGCCAGCTACAACTAGTTTGCCTTTATTTTCGCCTATAAGACATTTAACTCAAGGAGAGAAGATTACTATTGTTGCAATGGGACCTATTGTAATTAATGTTTTAAAAGCAATTGAGATATTCCCTTCTTCATTAGCTGACGTATTTATTGTTTCAGAGATCCCTGTATTTGAAATTTCTGAAGAACTGAAACAAAGTATAAAGAAAACTAATAAACTAATTGTAATAGAGGAGCATGTGAGTAGAGGTGGGATAGGAGAAAATCTGGCAACTTTATTACTTAAAGATAAATGTCAATGTTCTTTTTCTCATCTTTATGCTAATGGATATAAAAATGGACTTTATGGTAGTCAAGCATATCACCAACAAGTTAATGGACTCGATGCAAATTCAATTATAACAGAAATAAATACTTTACTTAATGAATAATATTGAAAAGTACAATGATATTTGGGAAGAAAATGAAAAACAAGAAGCTCTTAGATTAAAGGGTCCCATTTTTATAATTGGAGCTTCAGGATTTATTGGAGCAAATCTATTTTATAGTCTCAAATCGCTTCGTAATGATGTATACGCTTGCTCCAGAAATCCACAAAAAAGCTGGCGATTAACCGAAGTAGAATCCGAATATTTACTAAACGTTGACATTACTGATTCAAATAAGCTTAAAGATATTATTAATGAATATCGTCCTGCAACAGTGTTTAATCTTTCTGCTTATGGAGCTTACTCCCGTCAATCTGATATTGAAAAGATACATCAAACAAATTATATTGGGACACTTAATCTTTTAACTTCATTATCTGAAGTTGGATGTAGTGCATTTGTACAAGCAGGGACTTCATCTGAATACGGATTAAACTGCTCATCACCAAGTGAATATGATGAATTAATACCTAATAGCGATTATGCTGTCTCTAAAGTTTCTGCATCATTTCTTATAAAATATTTCGGGAAAATTTTAAATTTCCCTGCAACTAATCTTCGTTTATATTCAATTTATGGTCCATGGGAAGAACGAGACCGGCTTATACCTACTCTAATTACCCATTGTTCAAAAGGTAAATTCCCAAATTTTGTTGATAAAAGAATTTCTAGAGACTTTGTTTATATTGATGATTGCACTAATGCACTTGTTAAAGCGGCATTAACCGTTTGTTTAACAGATCCGGGAATATCAATAAATATAGCTTCAGGTGTCAAAACCTCTCTTGAAGATTTGGCTAAAGTGGCTAAAGAAATCTTTAATATTGAAGATGAACCAACGTTTGGAAGCATGCAGAATCGTAAATGGGATTTATCTGAATGGTATGGAGATCCAACACTTGCTGAACAAAAACTAGGTTGGAAAGTAAAGACCTCATTTTTAAAAGGCCTAGATATTAATAGAAAATGGGAGTTAGATTATGCATCTAAAACACAATATATTTCAATTCCTAAAAAAGAGAAAAAAATATCTGCAATAATTGCATGTTATAAGGACAATGAGGCTATTCCAGTTTTATACAAACGACTGACTGAAGTATTTGTTAAATCACAATTCGATTATGAAATAATATTTGTAAACGATTCAAGTCCATACGATGATGAAGAGGTTATTGCCCAACTTTGTTATCAGGATAACCATGTAATTGGAGTCTCACATTCACGTAATTTTGGTTCTCAATCTGCATTTGTAAGCGGTATGGAAATAGCGTCAGGTGATGCAGTAGTACTTATGGATGGAGATGGACAAGATCCTCCGGATATTATACCTGAATTTATAAAAAAATGGGAAGAAGGATTTGATGTTGTATATGGTGTTCGTGTAAAAAGAGAAGCTCCTCTTTATATGCAACTGTCATATAAATTATTTTACCGTATCTTTCGTAATCTATCAGAAGTTAAGATACCTATAGATGCTGGAGACTTTTCATTAATAGATAAAAAAGTAGTTGGATATCTCACAAAGTTTTCTGAAAAAGATATCTTTTTAAGAGGATTACGTGCATGGGTTGGCTTTAAACAAGTAGGAGTTCCCTATTTAAGACCTGAAAGACTATTTGGTGTAAGTACAAATACCTTGTCAAAAAATATTTGGTGGGCAAAGAAAGGAATATTCTCTTTTAGCCGTAAACCATTACAATATATTCAAACTATAGGATTTATTATCTTTATTTTAACAGTACTGTTAAGTGCTTTTTACTTAATATTATACTTTATTAATCCACCAAAAGATGCACATGGAATTACAACCTTAATCTTCATTATATTAGGATTAGGTGGCATTCAATTAATTTCAATAAGTGTAATTGGTGATTATATTGGGAAAATAATAGAAGAAGTTAAAAATAGACCAAAATTCATCAGAAATAAGATTATGTATAACGGGAAAATTTATGATAATGAAAATAATATTTTGGGTTTGTTGAAGAAAATAAATAAAGGTATTTAATATGAGCGAATCATTTCAACCAATAAGTCATTATTCCAAAAATAAAATATTGAATAAGATATTGTTCTTAAGTAGATTATTGTTAGATTTTCAATTTAAAACTTTATATTTTAATTTAAAAAAAGAATTATCTAAAGTTGAAGGAAATGTGATTGATGTGGGATGTGGTGACTCTCCTTATAAACATTTACTAGGGGGAAATGCAATATATACAGGTTTAGATTACAACCAATCATCTGAATTTAATTATAAAAGAACTGATGTTATCTATTTTGATGGGAATAAATTTCCATTTGCAAATGAGAGTTTCGACTTTGTATTATGTACTGAAGTACTAGAGCATATTCCAGAACCTTATAAATTTATTGATGAAGTTTATCGTATTTTAAAATTTGGTGGAAAAGCCTTAATCACAGTGCCATGGTCTGCAAGATACCATTATATTCCAAATGATTATTTTAGATATACACCAACTACATTGCATAAACTCTTTTGCAACTTTAAAGAAGTAATTATAAAGACAAGAGGAACAGACTTAACTGCAATATGCTCAAAAAGTATTGTGTTTTATGCAGGTTTAGTTTCTAATATTCTTAAAAGAGAAAAATCTAGTTTTAAATTTATTTATAAATTTATTATAAATTCTATATTTGTAATAATATTATTACCTTTGTGTCTTGCCATTGTAGTTTTAGGTCATATTTCTCTATTACTTAATATTGGATCAAGTGACGATTGTTTGGGGTATACTGTTTTAATAACAAAATCTTAATAAAATATGAGTTTGTCAAAAATTGATGATAGAGGATATAATCAAATATTTAATCCATCCATTGCAATGGATATAAGAACTAAAAGACGATGTAATTATATACTTAGTAAGATGGATTTGTCCAAACAAAGTGAGATATTAGAAATTGGTTGTGGACTAGGAGATATTTCTTATTATATTGCGAAAAATACTAATAATAAAGTTTTAGGAACTGATCTTTGTCAACCTTTTATTGATGAAGCTAATAAAACATTTGTATTACCTAATTTGCAATTTGATATCCTTGACTTTAACAAACCTGAAAAACTATTAGACCAAAAGTTTGATTATATAATAGGCAATGGAATTCTTCATCATTTATACAATCAAATTGATACTACTTTTATAAGTCTTAAAAATCTTTTAAAAGATGGAGGGAAAATTATTTTTCTTGAACCAAATCTTGTAAATCCTTATTGTTTTTTAATATTCGGGACTACTAAATTCTTTCGTAATTGGGCTAACTTAGAGCCAGATGAAAAAGCTTTTACAAAGAGTTTCCTAAGAAAAAAACTTCAAAATACAGGTTTCCGAAATATTGAAATTTATAACAAAGATTTCCTTTTACCGGTTACACCATCATATCTTATTACACCTTCTATTGTAATAGGTGATTTTATTGAAAAAATTCCTGGTTTAAGACTAATGTCTCAGTCTGTTTTTTTATGTGCTGAAAAATAAATTAAAAAAATCTTTAGATTCTTTTAAAAGAAATTATTTCTATTCATTTAAAATTCTAACTTTTGTGAGCTGGGACTGGTTTTTTAACTAGTTATTCCTTTTATTTATTATTTTTAAAATTATCACCTGGCGTTTTATTAGTCATCGTTTTTATGGCATAAACTCCAGATCATGATTTATAATACCAATAAGCAATTTCTTCTGGTGCATAATGATTTCTCAAGCATGGAGTATATGAGGTCAAACTTGCTAATTTATGAATCATTTTATCTCTTGTTTTGTTAAAAAAACTTCTCATATTTTAAGTGTTAATTGTTTAAAAAACTTTATTAGAGTAGCGCAAATCGGTTTATATTCCAGGAGGAAATATCAGTAAACTATATCAGCATGGCTTGAATAATTATCTGATTGTTTATGAACAATTGTTCTACAAAGTTACAAGGTAATTAATGGATTTAGCTGCGCTATTATTATATTGTAAATACATTTATATAAAGTTAAAAAGCTGTCTTTCTCAAGAAAGACAGCTTTTTAACTTTTATTTTTTAGCTATACTTAATTTTTAATTACATTTTCAACTTCCTCTTTTGAAAGGCTGGGTGGGAAAATATTATTTTTGAGTTTTATAACTACTAATTCAGCAGTTTTATAAGCATCTTCTTTCGATTTAAAAGTAATATTTCCTTCAATTGCTGGTATGTTTGGTTGATGGATTGTAATTTTGCCATTTTTATAAATATCATAACCCCAGGCTAAAGAATCGGTTTTAAAAGTCTTTATCAGATAAATGTCCTTATTTAATATAATTGCTTTATCATTCCGATGCGTGCAAGAAATTAATATTATAATCAGAAAAAGCAAAGATGATTTTTGAATGAATTGAAGCTTTCTTTCCATTTTTTAAAGAATAATAAATTTTTCAGATTTATACTTTCCATTGCTATTAACTTGAAAAATATAACTGCCTTTGACAAGTTGGTTTATATTAATAATCTGATTTGAATTGTTTATTTTTTCATTTCTAAGTAATTGTCCAGCTATATTATAAATCTTATATGAACTTCCTTGAAAGTTGGATTTCATTTCAAGCTGAATAGATTTATTATGCAGATTTATCTTTATAACAGCAATATCCATTGAAATATTCTCATTAATAGATGACCCTGCTGGTGTATATTCCCAAAAGTCATTTAAATAAGAACTTAAGGGATAACTTGAAAATCCAAAACCTATATATCCTTTATTCCCAATAGTTAAGCCTGAGGAAGCAGTTCTTCCAACTCCTGTAAAAGTAGTAATAGCAGTCCATGAATTATTTACAGTTGAAAATTTAAAAAAGTCAACTGTAAATACCGGATTGCTAGCATAATTAATATTTGGACTGCCAGTTCCAATATATGCTTCATTATTTAAAACGAAGATAGAAGGATAATAACGGGCTGAACCCGGGTAATTTGCTTTTTGTGTCCATGTATTATTTGAAGGGTCAAACTCAAATAAATCATTGTAAACAACTGAATTATTAGCACCTGACCCAAATCCGGCATAGCCTTTACCGTTTATCGTAAACGCAGCAATACCAAATCTACCTGATGTTGTAAAGTTAGTACTTTGTATCCAGCTATCTGATGAAGATTCGTATTCCCAAAAATCATTAAGATAATTTGAAATACTGCAACCTGTACCCATATAACCTTTGCTTCCTATGGAAAATCCATAAGCACCATATCTGGCAGTTCCGGGAAAATTATTCTTTTGAATCCAGATATTTGTCAGAGGATTATAGGTCCATACAGAATTTTGATATTGACCATTGTATCCTGTGCATAAATAAGCAATATTATTAATATTGAATACTACCGAAGAACAAATTGTGCCTCCTCCATAGTTAGCTTTTTGAGTCCATGTGTTTTCTATTGGATTGAATTCCCACAAGTCACCCAGGAAACCTGTTGAGCTCGATTGACCTCCCCCTAAATAGCCTTTGTCGTTAATAGAGAATACAAATGCAGCATATCTTCCCAATCCAGGCAAACTGTTTTTTTGTAACCAGCTTCCCTGACCGATTAAAATCGTGTTCAAAAATAATAGGGATGTAAGAATTAGATTTCTTTTCATAGTTAAAAATTATAATTATTTAATTATTAGTAGAATGGTATTATTTAATTTTTTACGTATCTTTTTAATGAACAATAAATTTATCAGATGTAATTTTTCCGTTGATATTAATGATATAAATATAGGATCCTTTTTTGAGATAATTTATATTAATAAGCTGTGTTAATCCATTAATTTTATTTTCAGATATCAATTGTCCACTAATATTGTAAATCTTGAAACTAGCTTTTTGAGATAGTTTATTTATAGTAAGTAAAATATTCCTATTAGCTATATCAAATCTAATATTTGCAATTTCCCGATTCGTATTTTTTTGGATAGAAGATGCTTCAGGGGTATATTCCCATAAATCATTTAAATAACTACCGGATGAAGTTAAACCAAAACCTAAGAAGCCATTATTGCCGACAGCAAACCCAATCCCACCGCTTCTTCCTGAAGAACCAACTGAAGCAATGGATGTCCAGATATTTGTTAGCGGATCGTATTTCCATAAGCTATTATTGTAATTCATATTATTATTAAATCCAGTTCCAACATAAGCACATTCATTAATCGCAAAATATGATATTCCAAACCTTGCATCTGGGTAATTTGACTTTTGAGTCCATGTGTTACTTAAAGGGCTATATTCATAAAAATCATTTACTGAATGGCCGTTTCCATCATCAGAACCTAATCCTGCAAAACCTTTGTTATTAAGGGTTATTCCAAGACCGTGTATTCTACCGACATTGTTATTATAACTTGTTTTTTGTATCCAGTTGTCAAAAGCAGAATTGTATTCCCAAAAATCAGTCAAAAAAGGAGGGCCACCAATACTTCCCATTCCAATATATCCTTTAGTACCTATTGAAAAAGAAAAAGCACCATAACGGGCTGTACCGGGAAAATTATTTTTTTGAGTCCATGTGTTCGTTTGTGGACTGTATGACCAAACATCATTTTTACATTGACCCGTATATCCTAAACAAACATATCCAATGCTATCAATTGTAAAAGCAGAAGGGGAATATCTTATTCCACCTGCAAAATTAGCTTTTTGTGTCCATATTCCTTCGCTGTTGTACTCCCAAAAATCGCTTACATAAGTGGATGATGCAGTTTGACCGCAACCAATATATGCATTTGATCCAATGGAGAAAGCAAAAGATGCAAGTCTACCGTTTCCTGGCAAACTGTTCTTTTGTAACCAGCTTCCCTGACTAAGTAAAATTGTGTTTAAAAATAATAGGGATGTAAGAATTAGATTTCTTTTCATAGTTTTAGATTTGGGAAATTAACAGAATGGAATTAATTTGAATATTTCCGCTAAATTATATTTAATTTTAATTACTGCAATTTATTGTTAAACATTTAACAATAAAAATTTCTATTTACTGTGATTTTCAAAAATAAGAAGAAAATAATAGCCCTATAGAATTGCTTTTTGTAAAGATAATAAAGTAATTTAACGTCCCGAAGGTTAAAAAATCTATTTTGAGTCCCAAAAAACTTAAATATTCTTCACTATTTCTCCGCAAATAAATTCTGCGGCTTTGCCATTGCCAAAAATAGGAGGGAAGTTGATGAAATTTGTTGATAAAAGAATATCTGCTGCATTTATTATCCTGTCTTCATCAGCATCTGTAAGTATAGAACTGCCATGTTCTGTAAGTTCTATCCATTCAGTTTGAGGTCTTAATATAATACAGGGCTTTTGCAGAAAATATGCTTCTTTTTGAACACCACCTGAATCAGTTACTACCAGCAATGAATTTTTTTCTAATGCTATCATATCTAAAAATGAAACAGGTTCAATGAGTTTGATTTGTTCATTCTTTATCAATTGTTGGTATACTTCAACAGATAGTTTCTCTTTTAATATTTTGGCTGTTCGCGGATGTAATGGGATTACAAAATCAATGTTTTTTTCCGTATTAATTTTTAATATTGCTTTAAATACTGCAGTCAGCCGATTGCTGTCATCCGTATTATTATCACGGTGAATAGTAGCAAGAGCATACGTATATTTCGTTAGTCCTGTTTTTTTGAGTATTTCACTTTTTTTATCTGCTATTTGTGAAAAATAGAGTGTATTATCAAACATTATATCACCACAATGGTAGATTTTGGGATAATCGGCTGAATAAGGTGGTAGTTGATCCACTTTAAAACCTTCTTTTATTAGATTCTGATAACCAGTTAGCGTAGGGGAAAAAAGCAAGGTTGAACAATGGTCGCAAAGGATGCGGTTAATTTCTTCGGGCATAGATTTATTGTAGGAACGCAATCCTGCCTCAATATGCACTATTTTACAATGTAGTTTTGATGCTGCTATTGCTCCAGCTAGAGTAGAATTGGTATCACCATATAATATCATTGCCTGAGGGTTTTCCTTGATAACAATTTCTTCTATACCTTTGATCATTTCAGCCGTTTGGGTGCCATGTAAACCCGATCCAACATTTAAATTATAATCAGGTTGAGGAATCTGTAATTCACCAAAAAAGACTTCTGACATATTATTGTCGTAATGCTGACCAGTATGTACAATGATTTCATGAATGACTTCATTATAATTGTTTCTGATAGCTCTGCTGATTGCTGAAGCTTTAATAATTTGAGGTCTTGCACCAATAATAGTTAGTATTTTTATTTTTTGTTGCATTTTTTTATTTATTGTAATATTATTTTTTTTCCATGTTTTTTTGCATGAGAAATACTTGCGTTCAATTCAAAACCAATTAAAAGTATAATTGCATTAAAATATATCCACATCAATACAATGATTAATGTTCCGATAGAACCATACAAAGCATTGTATTTAGAGAAATTTGTTACATAATAGTTAAAACCCAAAGTTGCTATCAATGTCAGAAAAGTTGCCAGGGTGGATCCTGCTGAAATAAAACGGAAAGTTTTCTTTTTTGCAGGTGCAAAATAATACAAAAAAGATACACCAAAAAACAACATTGCCATTAAAATAATCCATCGACCTATAAACAACATATAAATAGTAAGTTGTCCTTTCAAAATACCATGTTTAACCAGATAACTCAACAAAAAAGAACCTATGGTAATCAATAATATCGAAATAATCAATAAAATTGAAAGAATGAAAACAAGTAAAATAGAAATAAAACGTTGTTTGATCCATGATCTGGTTTCAACGCTATGATAAGTATGATTAAAAGCATCTATTACGGCACTTACTCCATTGGTAGCAAAGTAAAGGGTCATAATAAAACCTACTGATAATAAGCCGCTTCTTTTATTAGTGATAATATCACTGATAGTTGATTTTACAGTTTCGAAAGCATTGGATGGTAAAAAAGACTGTAATATATCAAAAAGTGTAGATTGAAAATGACTGATTGGTAAATATGGAATTAGTGTGAAAATGAATATGATAGCGGGGAATAGTGCCAGAAAAAAACTAAATGACAAAGAAGAAGCTCTTTGTGTTATAGAACCCTTTTGCATCCCTCTGAAAAAAAACAAGAAGACATCATAGAAGGGAATTCCGTCGAAGCCAGGAAGAACAAGCCGTTTCGAAAATCCAATTACAAGAGCGATTGGTTTCCAGTGTACCAATTTTTGATAGATTTCTTCTATATTATAATGGGAAAACCGAATCATTTAATTTTTATATATTTGCTATTGAATAGTTTAAAATCTTGCTTCTTTCTAAATGAAATCTGTTCTCTTACATTTAGACAATCAGCTTTTTTCTTTTTAAATCAACTTAAAACCCATTAATATTTCTTGTTTAATATGCTTTCAGACTTAAATCCAAACTCCTGATATGATGTGTTAGTGCACCAACAGAAATGAAATCAACTCCTGTTTCTGCATAACTACGCAATGTTGATTCTGTTATTCCACCGGAAGCTTCGGTCTCGAATCGGCCATCAATCAATTCAACAGCTTTTTTTAATTCAGGAACTGAAAAATTATCAAGCATAATTCTTTGAATGTTACCTATAGTTAAAACCTCATTCAATTCATCAAAATTGCGGACTTCTATTTCTATGTTTAGATTTTTATTCTTAATTTTTAAATAATCACAGGAATTACTAATTGCTTGCTTTATACCTCCTGAAAAATCAACATGGTTGTCCTTTATCATAATCATATCGTATAAACCAAATCTATGGTTTTCTCCACCACCAATTTTAACTGCCATCTTTTCAAATAAACGGAGATTGGGAGTTGTTTTACGTGTATCCAATAATTTTGTATTTAATCCTTCCAGTAATTTTACCATTTTGTTGGTTTGAGTAGCAATGCCGCTCATTCTTTGTAAGAAATTCAAAGCCAAACGTTCTGAAGAAAGCAGGGATATAGAACTTCCCTCAACTGTAAAAACGATATCTCCAGTTTTTACTTCATCTCCATCTTTAAGTATTTGATTAAATTGAACAGATGCATCCACTTTTTCAAAAACTTTGCGAGCTATTTCAATGCCGGCAATAATTCCATTTTCTTTCACCAATAGTTTTGCTTTTCCTTTGCTACCTTTGGGAATACAGGCAAGTGAAGTGTGATCACCATCTCCAAGGTCTTCTTTGAGTGCTTGCACAATAATTTTATCAACTGTCATATTCTTGTAATTAGTAATTTTTATTGAATGCAATAAGTGTCATATTTAAACATTATTCACAAAACGTTATACTTTCTTACTTATCGTTATCAAATTGTAATTGTTGAATATAGCTTTTATTGGCAATACTTTTTATTAAGAAATATGTTCTGAAATTACCTTTATTGGTAACCAATGTCCCGATTGAATAATTACTGCCATCAGAAGAAGTTCCCTGATGTTTGATTTCGAAAGACTTGGGCGTATTTTTAGTGAAAAAATCTTTCACAATTTGTTCGGCTTGTGCTTTACTAAAGCTGCCTTCTTTTCCTGGTACTGTTAAATCAATACTCGAATTAAAGTAAACAGCTAATTCAGTTGCATTACCTTTACGGATTGCATTGGCTATGTTTTTGGTAATATCATCCAGTGTACTTCCGGGAAATATACTGATAAATGTAAAACCTGAAATAATAATAAAGCTTAGGATAATTAAAATTTTTTTCATGTTTTATTATTTTTTATAATGCTCACGACCCAATTTAACGGGTAAATAAATAATAGGTTTTAATTTGAGTTATAGCTGCTCAATTTTCATTTAGCAGTTTTCTTAAAATTATATTCTTTAATTAATCTATATACAAAATTGCAGCCAAACTGATTTTTTTTTTTTTTTTAATGATAAATGCAAATTTACATTATTTTTGGATGCTAAACTCTATATTTTAAAATTTTAATTAAGAACGTAATAATGAATGTCTTATTGTTAATGGTAGGGAAAACTGAAGAAGTTTATTTAAAGGAAGGCATCTTGATATTTGAAAAAAGATTGAGACATTATGTTAATTATCAGACCATATTTATACCTTCTTTAAAAAACACCAAGCATTTTACGCCTGATGAATTCAAATCAAAAGAAGGTGATGAGATTCTGAAACAGACTGCTAAAGCAGATTATATTGTAATATTAGATGAAAAAGGGAAGTCATTCAGATCTGTCGAATTCGCTGGATTTTTGCAACAGCAAATGAATAGTGGTAGTAAGAACTTAATGTTTATTGTGGGTGGTGCTTATGGATTTAGTGATAAAGTATATGCAATAGCTGATCTTAAAATATCTTTTTCGGAAATGACTTTTTCGCATCAAATGATACGACTTTTCTTTACTGAACAACTTTACAGGGCATTTACTATCCTTAAAAATGAAGCTTATCATAATGAATAATGCTGTTCATGATTTTTTAAATGTAGTATGTTCTAAATGGAGTCTATACGTAATGCCGGTTATTAAAAAGTAAAATTGAATAGAGAATAAGGATTTACGATTTACGATTTTAGAAATTATACAAAATCAGACAAATACAGTTAGTTGTAAATCGTAAATTTACAAATCTTAGTTTTAAATCAATAAACGAGCGACTTTAAAGACATACCCTAATAGGGGTAAAAAGGAAATAAATTTATTTACTTTTGTATGTGGACAATTATTAAAAATTACCAATAAGATGATATGATGAACAGAATGCAATCTCTTTTCAAACATGATGATTTTTTTAGATTATATATTTTACCTTTACTTATTATATGGCTGATTGCATTTTTGTTTTTGCTGACAAATGGCTATCAGAATAGTTTTTTGATTCTGAACAGTCATTTTGTAGTATGGCTGGATTATCCTATGCTTTTAATAACAATGTTAGGAGATGCCGGATTTCTGGCTGCTCTGCTTGTTTTTATACTTATCAGAAAGCAGCCTTACCAAATGAGTATGCTTATGCTTACACTCATTGTTTCAGGAATTGCTGCACAATTATTCAAAAATTTGGTTTTCAGTGATTGGGATAGACCCCCTTTTATTTTTTCTGTTCATACCGTAGCTAATTACAAGTTGTACCATCGTTCTTTTCCCAGTGGACATAGCTGTACTGTAGCAGCTGTATTTACAATGCTGGCTTATTTCAGGAGAGAACATAAAATTGAAATCTTTATATATAGCCTACTATGCCTGATTATAGCCTATAGTCGTATTTATTTGGGAGTCCATTTCTTAGGAGATGCGTTAGCCGGTTTAACGTTGGGTATTTCTATTTCACTTTTATTGTTATATTTCCTGCCTACCTACACTTTTATAATAAAACCACGAATAATACTTTTGCTTGAGGTTACTGCTGTAATAACTGCAGTAATAGTTTTAATAGGTTTTTTCAATAAATATTTGTATTGATTTAAGATGTTAAATTCATTGGCGAAAGAAAGAGTTAACAGAAATTAAAAAATAAATTGAAAATTGTTTTGAATAGGTCAATTTTATATGTATATTTGTATCATCCTAATGTTTTTGAAATATAAATATTAAAAGCTTCTTTCTTCATAATTTCTTATCTTTTATTTTTGCGTTTTTCGTTAAGTTTATTTTTGACAAATTTTCAAATAATATTGTTCTTATCATCATTTTCTTGATAAAACAAAGCACTTATTTAATTTTTATAATATATTATTTTAAAATAATAATGTAGAATTTGAAAAAATAAAAAATGGTTTTGTTATAATATTTCTCTTGTTATAAAATCTTTTTAAAAGTAGAAAAGCTAAAACAACATTTTTATTAACCTTATTTTATTTTGCTTTATGCAATTTTTATAAATTGATTTTTTCTTAAGTTGAAATAATATGCATAGGTTCATTCTTTTTTTATTTTATAAATAAATAAAATTAAAACAAACAGCTGAAAGAGCCTTACAGCGAATAAAATACTAATATTATGAACTATATTACTTATTCGGATAGATTAAATTACCTCTTTGAACTAATTAAAAATGAACGTATTACATCTCCGAAAATTGTAGCTGTAAAATTTGGTTGTTCTGAAAAGACGATTCGAAATATGATTAATCATCTTAGAGATAAAGGATATATAATCATTTATAGTAAGTATAATAAAAAATATTTCCTTAGAAGTTAATACAAATGTTTTATTGAAAGTTAGTTAGATATTCTGTTTTTATAAAAAATCTGCTAATTATACTAATAAGTTGATTGGGAGAACAAATTCTATATTAAATAAATTAGATTGTTTAGTGTATACTGTATATAGAATCTATTGAAGTTGAGAATTTAAGAAAGTGAATTGTAATTCCACATAAAAAAAGCGGATTGAAAATAAGAATCCACTTTTTTTAACAAATCTCAATAAAGTTTTAAACGATACTCGCATAATTTTTCATAAACTGAACACGTTCTAGTAATGCAGGGTTTTCAATATTTACCTGTGATAATTTTCCCTGGAATTCATTAATAGTTTTGTAGTTGTGATCATCCATCCATTTATTTAAGCCTTCTGTCAGGTTTTTTATTTCATCAATTCCTTTTTCGTATAGTAAAGAAGCAATTTGAACAGAATTGCAACCGGCCAGCAATAATTTAACAACAGTGGCATAGTCGTGTACTCCGGTAGAGGCTGAAAGATCGCATCCTACTCTGCCAGAAAGTATGGCTGTCCATCTAAGTGAGCGATGATAGTCATCAGCTGAACTCAGTAATTTTCCGGAGGAAATTTCAATAGTATCAATATTGATATCAGGATTATAAGGTTTGTTGAACAAGACCATACCTGCAATACCTGAATTTGAAAGCCCTATAAATGTATGTACTAAGCTTGAAGAATAATAACTCAATTTCAATGCAACAGGAATACTAACATATTTTTTTACATCAGCTATTATTTTCTTGTACATCTCATCATAATTAGCAGCTGTTTTATTTATATCAGAAGGAAGAACGTAGATGTTCAACTCCAATGCATCAGCACCGGCTTGTTGAATTCTTTTAGCAAAAAAACTCCAATCGTATGCCGAAACACAATTTATACTTGCTATAATAGGGATATTAACAGATTTCTTTACAAGTATTATAAAATCAAGATATTCTTTTAAGGTATGTTCTTTTGCAAAATTTGTCATGTAATCCATTGCTTCAATATAATCGTAGCTTCTGTTATGCAAAATATCATTAAGACCTTTTTTCATTGCACTTAATGAAGAATCTGTACTGTCTATAAATTTGTCTGCTTCAAATACGATTTGCTCTTCAAAAATAGATTTCAACACGACTGCACCAGCACCGGCTTCTTCCATTTTTTTAATATTTTCCAAAGAGTTAGTCAGCCCACAACTACTAACAATAATAGGATTTTTCAATGTTAATCCTAAATAAGTGGTGGATAAATTTGCCATAATTAATAATTATAATGTAATGTATAAATGATTTTAACTGAATATTTCATTTTAATTTCGGTGAGTAAAATTAATATTATAATTGATTCTGTCAAAATAAATTTATATATTTTTTTATAGTTTCAGACACTATGTGATGACAATTATCATTGCTTTATTGATAAATAATAGAAATACTGTGGGTAAAATTACTTCAGGATAAACTTGGTATGTTAATTTTTTTTTCTAATATTGCAAAAATTATATTTATTCATAATATTGAAATCATATGAATAGTGAAAGTTTAATTGTATTTTTTATCGTTGCGGTTGTTCTCGTAGGCGGAGCATTAATTTTCTCAAGTTTTATACCACCTACATCTTTTAATCCGCAAAAGTCAGAACCCTATGAATGTGGGATTCCAACACAAGGGAAAACATGGTTACAATTTAATGTAGGTTACTACTTATTTGCCATTTTATTTTTGGTTTTTGATGTAGAAACTGTATTTCTGTTTCCCTGGGCAGTTATCATGAAAACAGTCGGAATGGCTGCATTTATCGAAATTCTTATTTTCTTTACAATTCTTGGCTTAGGTTTATTATATGCCTGGAAAAAACATGCTTTGATATGGGAATAAAGTCTATGAAATATGAAGATTTCAATGATAATGAAACATTGGAACTCTTTAAACAGACAGGTGGAAATGTGTTTTTTACTACAGTAGATGCTGTTATTAATTGGGGACGTTCAAATTCTGTGTGGCCATTAACATTTGCTACAGCTTGTTGTGGTATTGAAATGATGGCAGCTGGTGCAAGCAGACATGATTTTGCACGCTTTGGCATAGAGGTTTACAGAGCAAGTCCGCGTCAGGCAGATGTTATTGTTGTAGCAGGTACTATTGTAAATAAAATGGCTCCTGTTCTTAAACGTTTGTACGATCAGATGTCTGAACCTAAATATGTAATTGCAATGGGAGCCTGCGCTATCTCTGGTGGTCCTTTTTATTATAATTCATACCATGTAATCAAAGGTGTTGAAAATGTAATTCCTGTGGATGTTTATATTCCCGGTTGTCCTCCACGCCCTGAAGCTTTGTTATATGGAGTAATGCAGTTACAACGTAAAATTCAGACAGAAACTATCAGAAATCCTCATAAACAACCTGATACATTTGCTGAAACAGATAATAAATAGTTTTCAATTTTTCATACTAAAGTGAAATGAATAACGAACAGTTAAAAGAAATAATTTTATCGATAGATTCAACTATAAATATTGTTGATGGAAAGCAATATTTAGAATTAAATGTTGAACCACAAAATTTATCGAAAACAGCTTTGATGCTTAAAAATAATCCTGATTTATCATTTGATTATCTGTTTTGCTTAACGGGAAATGATTTACCAGATGCTT
>JBMOKG010000006.1:0-128220 GCA_049315385.1 Bacteroidales bacterium | reverse complement strand
AAGCGGCGAAGCCGCTTTCTGACCACAACCTACTATATATCACTATAATATGTTGTCATTCTGAGTAAAACGAAGAATCTAAATATTTTTATCGGACATTAATGATTTCTAATACAAATAATGACAAAACAGTGTGTATTTATAATTTTATATTATCGCTAAATAATCGTTTGGTTGAAAAAGCAATTAAAGCTTTACTATTAAAATTATCTATTTTTAGTAAAGTAGAATTAAAAATAAGAAAAATCTATTTATTTTAAAATAGAAATAGATTGTAAATATAAACAATAATTTAAAAAAATCAAAATAAAAACCCCGAAAGTTATTACTCACGGGGTTAAAATTTTAAAAAAACATCTTACAATTAGATCTGTATCAATTATTTAACCAACAGTTAAATTGTTTAGAAAGAATAACCGATTGCAGTTCCAAATGCTGGTAAAATTCCACTGAAGGTTAAACCACCTGCACCTGTATTTCCTGACACACTCATTCCTGTGTATCCGATTCCGGCATATACATCTAATGTAAAGCCACCCCAAATCCATTGACGGCCACCAACAACACCTCCGCCATAAACAGAAATTGTTGCTTCATCGGTTTTACTGATAGGATCTCCATTATCATCCGTAGAGTCATAGATGAATTTTTGAGTAATAGAAGTAAAAGTAACATAAGGAGACATATACCATCCTTCAATAGCTTCTTCAAAATAATAACGGAACTCAGGGTTGATCGTGAAACCACTGTATTTATATTCTAATCCTGTAATACCGGTTGATTGACTATAATATGCCAATGTAAGGCCTAATGACATATTGTCACCAATTTTTCTTTCATACATTGCACCAAATCTTCCAAAAATCATAGATAATGGATTGGTTTTTATGCTATTGCTAAAATCACCACCACCACCTCTGCGGCCACCTCTTTTTTTCCTTCTTTTTTTAAGCATATCATTATCTTCGTCTGAAATGACAACTTTGCTATCTAAAGAAGTGTTTTCTGTAAAATTAGCTTTTTTTTCTGTTAAATCAAAAGATGATTTTTTAAGCTTGTTTCCTGAGAAACTCATTTGTGAAAAGGTATTGTTTGCCATAAACATACCTAAAAACAACAATAAATAAATTTTTTTCATGTTAATTTTTAATTGATTAATAAATAATTAGGTTAATATATAATAGTTTTAAAACTAAGATATCAATGTAAAAGGCTTAAAAATTAATTTTAACACCTATGTTCAAACCAATACTCCCAAATGTATACGATTGTTTTAATTTCTGATTAGGTTCTGTATCAGGAATAGGAGACAAAGATGTTGTAGCCAAAGTTTCATAATAATTTGTTAGTTTGTCTTTAATTGAATAATCCGGTAAAAGGCTCTTCCCCTGTGAAGTTGATTCAATAATTTCACTTTGATCAGGTGAATAGGACATATTTAGCAAATTAAACTCAGCAAATATTGAAATATTATCACTTACTGTAAAAGTACAACCTAAAGCTGCATTAAAACCAAGAGCTACACCTCCGCTGTATTTGGTTTTCTGAACGACAACAAATGTATCTGCAGTTGTATTTTTTTCATAGTTAAAAGACCCAACGCCAATTATCATTCCAAATTTAGCATAAGGATTGATATCTTCCATACCGGATGCTATTAAAACAGAAGGATTTATCATAAACATTGAAGAATAAAAACTTGATTCAATGGTTTTCGTTTTATTTGAACTGAAAGGAGATGTATTTGTAGCAGTTGATTTGCCACCCAATAAATATGAAAGTCCTAATTCAAATCCTAAATTACCATTTATCATATATCCGGCACCGAGTTTTATACAAAGTCCTTTCCCCAAAGATACATTCACCTGATCTTCTGTAGAAATACTTGTTGTATCTTCATTTTTATCAGTAAAACCTGTAATGTTCTGAGAACCTGATCCTAAACCATAGCCGACAGAAAGCATTGCATATGCTCCTCCATCAGAAGAACCACTGCTTCTGCTCTTTCTTCTTCTGCTTTTCATCATTTCATTTTCACCATTAACAATTTGAATCTTGTTAGCTGATGTGTTTTTATTTGTAAAATGAAGATTAGCTGTTTTTATTTCAAAAACTGATTTTTGAAAGTCATTTTTGCTGAAACTCATTTGAGCATTGGAAATATTTAAAATAACCATACATATAAACAAACTTAAAAAAAACTTTTTCATTTTTTATAATGTTAATGAACTACTAATTTCCGATATACCTTTGCAAAAGTATTTATTTTTTTATAATAAAATAGTTTTTTTTATAAAGATGTACTTAATCCTAAAAAAAACAGCATTCAAGGCGTTAAAACTGTATTTTGTCTAATAAATTTATTAATATTTTATGAAGTATTTAGTTTTGCATCTTACAATAGTAGTTCAAAAGGAAAAATAATATTGAAAGAAATCAAGTATTTCTTTCAATATTGTGAAATAAAAACATAAAAAAACTAAAAACTTTTAAGGAGTTGAGGCATTCACCTATTTTTTTTATAATTTTGGAAACTATTATAATTTATAAAAATTGATGGAAAACTATATAGTTTCTGCACGTAAATACCGGCCAAATACCTTTGATACTGTAGTTGGACAGGCCTCTATTACCAATACTTTAAAAAATGCAATCAAAAATAATCACCTGGCACAGGCTTTTTTGTTTTGCGGTCCACGTGGTGTTGGGAAAACTACATGTGCAAGGATTTTAGCCAAAACTATAAATTGTCAGAATATTACTGAGAAAATTGAAGCATGTGATGAATGTGAATCTTGTATTTCATTTAATAATTCTGCTTCATTTAATATTTATGAATTAGATGCAGCATCTAACAACTCAGTTGATGATATCCGAAGTCTGGTAGAACAGGTGAGAATACCACCACAATATGGTAAATATAAAGTTTATATTATTGATGAAGTTCACATGCTCTCAACAGCTGCTTTCAATGCTTTTTTAAAAACGCTTGAAGAGCCACCGCCTTATGCAAAGTTTATTCTTGCTACTACCGAAAAGCATAAAATTATACCAACGATTTTATCCCGTTGTCAGATATTTGATTTTAAAAGAATAAAAATTGAAGATATTGCTCATCATTTGTCTTATGTTGCAGAAAAGGAGAATATTACAGCTGATAAAGATGCTTTACATATAATAGCTCAAAAAGCGGACGGTGCTTTAAGGGATGCTCTTTCAATTTTTGATCAGTTGGTAAGTTTTGCCGGAAGTCATCTTACTTATCAGGCTGTTATTGAAAATTTAAACGTATTGGATTACGACTATTATTTCAAGTTGACAGATTTTTTTCTTCAAAATGAAATTCCGGAAACTTTATTGCTTTTTAATGAAGTAATTGATAAAGGCTTTGATGGACAACATTTTATAATTGGTCTGGCTGAACATTTGCGTAATTTGTTGGTTTGCAAAGATGTTGCAACGATTAAATTAATGGAAATCGGAGAAAATTTAAAAGAAAGATATAAAGATCAATCATTCAATTGTCAGGTTTCTTTTTTGTTCAAATCATTAGAAATCATTAATCAATGTGACTTAAACTACAAGATAAGCAATAATAAAAGACTGAGTATTGAAATTATGTTAATGCAGGTTTGTTCGTTACTTGATGCAAATTTTGTTAAAGAAACTGTTCAGAAAAAAGAAATAAATTTACCAAAACAAGAGGTAAAGCTAAATCTGGAAACCTCAAATCCAATACCTGAAACTCCAAAACCAGTTGCAGTAGTTCCAAAACCTATTGAATTAAATAATACTATTTCAAAACCCGGGATTTCGAAACCAAATTTAACAGGATTTAGTGGTTTGTCGGTAAAAGATATGATAGCTGCAGATGCAAAACCTGAACAGTTATCAGATAATGAAATAGTTGATATTGTTGAGGAATCTACAGTTACTTATGAAATATCACAAGCTGAATTCGAAACTTTTTGGATGGAATTCATGATGACAATTCAATATACTTCTCCAAGTTTGTTTGTTACATTAACGAAAAATATACCTGTTTTACGCGAGAGTATTATTGATATTACAATTGATAATAAAATACAGGATACCGAAATCAAACAAAGAAAAGGGGAGATGTTAGATTTCCTGAGAAGCAAAACAGGGAATAATTCATTACAGATAGAAGTTAAAATAATAGCTTCTGAATTTGTGAGTGATATAGCTTATACTGATAATGATAAGTTTAAGAAAATGGCTGAAAAAAATCCTGATATCATCAAATTAAAAGATGATTTAAGTCTGGAAATAGAATTTTAATATGAATACTTTTACTAATTAATAAATAAAACAAATGAAAATTAGATTTTTAAGTCTATTAATGCTGGCATTTATAATTACCAGCGTGTTTGGTCAGGAAACCAAACTTGATTTGAATAAACCATTAGCTGTTGATCCTAAAGTAAGAATAGGTAAGTTAGACAATGGAATGGTTTATTATATACGTCAGAATAAGAAACCGGAAAAACGTGTTGAATTACGTTTAGCTGTTAATACAGGTTCTATCATGGAAACTGATATTCAACAGGGTTTGGCTCACTTTACCGAACATATGTGTTTTAATGGGACTAAAAATTTTCCTAAAAATGAACTGGTAAATTTCCTGCAAACAATTGGTGTTCGCTTTGGTGCTGATATTAATGCGTATACAAGTTTTGATGAAACAGTGTATATGCTTCAGATACCTACTGATAAAGAAGGTTTACTCGAAAAAGGCTATCAGGTAATTGAAGATTGGGCACATAATGTAACCATGGATGGTAAAGAAATTGATAAAGAAAGAGGTGTTATTACTGAAGAATGGAGATTAGGATTAGGTGCCAATGATAGAATGCGTAAAAAGTACTTTCCTGTAATTTTTAAAGGTTCTAAATATGCTGATCGTGTTCCTATCGGAACTTTTGAAATTCTTCAGAGTTTTAAACATGAAACAATACGTGAATTTTACCATGATTGGTATCGTCCCAATTTACAAGCTGTTATTGTTGTAGGAGATATTAATGTGGATTCAGCTGAAGCTAAAATAAAACAACATTTTGGTGGAATAAAAAATCCTGAAAATCCAAAACCAAGAACATCTTTTGATCTGCCTGCAAATAAAGAACCATTAATTGCTATTACCACAGATAAAGAAGCTACTAATAATACTATTATGTTATTCTATAAACATCCTCATGCTGTTAAAAGAACTATTGCTGATTATAAAGAATATTTAAAGGAACAACTTTACACTGAGATGTTAAATTCCAGATTGTCAGAAATTTCATTAAAATCAGATGCTCCTTTTGTAGGTGCTTCAACTTCATATGGTCAATTTTTAGCTCGTAGCGGTGATGCTTATTCTTCTTATGCTGCCGCTAAAGAAAATCAGATAGACAAGTCACTCGAAGTTCTTTTGCTTGAAAACGAAAGAGTTAAAAAATATGGTTTTCTTGAATCTGAATTTGAAAGACAAAAAGAAGAAATTCTAAGTAATATGGAAAAAGCTGCAAAAGAAGCAGATAAAACTGAATCAGCTAATTTTTGTGATGAATATGCTAGCAATTTCCTTTCTGAAGAACCTATTCCAGGTGTAAAAAATGAATTAAAATATGCTAAAAAATTATTACCTGAAATTACACTGGCTGAGATAAATGCACTGGCAAAAGTTTGGGTAACAGACGATAATATGGCTTTAGTAGTTAATGCTCCTGAAAAAGAAGGTGTTAAAGTGCCAACAACTGATCAAATCCTGAGCATTATCAAAAATTCAAAAACAAAACAAATAGAAGCTTATGTTGATAATTTTAAAACAGAACCTTTATTAAGCGAAGATTTAAAAGGATCAAAGGTAATTGCTAAAAAACAAAATAAAGAAATTGGTTTTACTGAACTAACATTAGCAAATGGTATTAAAGTTGTTTTGAAACCTACCGATTTTAAAAATGATGAAATTTTAGTTTCAGCTTACAGTCCCGGTGGTCATTCTTTGTATCCTGATCAGGATTTTATTTCTGCAAATTTCTCCAGCGAAATTGTTGATCAAAGTGGAATTGGCAATTTTGACAATGTACAGTTAGAGAAAAAATTAAAAGGGAAAGTAGTGCAGATAAGTCCTTATATTTCTGATATTAAAGAAGGTTTTACAGGTAGTTCAACTCCTAAAGATTTTGAAACTATGATGCAGTTAACCTATTTGTATTTTAAATCTCCAAGAAAAGATACTGCAGCGTTTAATACATTTACTTCTCAAATGAAAACACAGTTAAAGTTTATCAAAGCAAATCCTCAATATGCTTTCTACGATACTTTATATAAATCTTCCTATCCCGGAGCTAAAAGGATGATGATTATTCCTTCTGAGCAGCAAATCAATCAGATTAATCTGGATAAAGCATATCAGATTTATCAGGATAGATTTGCTGATGCAAGTGATTTTAAATTTTTCTTTGTTGGAAATTTTGATGTAGATTCAATTACGCCTATGATTGAAAAATACATTGGAAGTCTTCCTGTTACTAACAGAAAAGAAAGCTGGAAAGATGTAAGTCCTGAATTTGCAAAAGGTGTTACTGACATCAAATTTCAAAAAGGTACTGAAAAACAAGGAATGGTTGGTTTATTAATGTCAGGAAATATTGAATGGAACGATAAAAATAAATTGTCTGTTGCTTTATTAAAAGGAATTATTGACATTAAACTGGTAGAAGTGATTCGTGAAAAAATGAGTGGTGTTTACAGTCCACAAGCTATGATTAATATGGATCATTACCCAAAAGCTGAATATAATATTATGGTTATGTTTGGTTGCTCTCCTAAGATGGCCGACAAATTGACCAAAGCTGTTTTTGGAATTATGAAAGATCTTATCAAAAAAGGACCTACTCAAGTTGATATTGATAAAGCAAAAGAAGCACTTATCAGAGAAAGAGAAACAAATGTAAAGAAAAACAACTACTGGTTGCGTAAACTGGAAGCTGCTTCTTTCGATGGAGATGATATCAATCAAACCTTGAAATTTGAAGATAATTTAAAAGCAATTTCAATTGAAGATTTAAAACAATTATCATTAAAATGTTTTACAAAAGATCATTACGTAAGAGTTGTTTTGATGCCTGAGGAAACAAAAAAATAATTTCATACAAATTTGCCCAAAATGAATATTTTGGGCAAATTTTTTTAATTTCAACTATAAAGCATATAGCTAACAAATCATAAATTAAATCAAAAAATGAAGAATAAATTTAAATTTATCTGGATTGCTTTCATTAGCATTTCTGTTTTTTTTATTGCTACAGAACAATTACTGGCTCAAAAACAGTATACTTACGAAAATGTAGCAGGTGACCCTTTGAATGCAAGAATTTATACACTGGATAATGGATTAAAAGTGTATATGACTGTTTACAAAGATGCTCCCAGAATTCAAACTTATATTGCTGTAAGAGCAGGAAGTAAAAACGACCCTCATGAAACTACCGGTTTGGCTCATTATTTTGAACACATGATGTTTAAAGGAACTGCAAAATATGGTAGCAAAGATTGGAAAAATGAAGCACCACTTATTTCAAAAATTGATTCTCTTTTTGAAATCTACAGAACTTTAACCAATGAAGACCAAAGAAAAGCAATGTATCATGATATTGATAGCATTTCTTATCTTGCTTCAACGTTTGCAATACCTAATGAATATGACAAATTGATGTCGTCTATCGGAGCTGATGGAACCAATGCTTTTACTTCATTGGAAATTACAGCTTATGTTGAAGATATTCCTTCCAATCAAATTGAAAATTGGGCCAGTATCCAGGCTGAACGCTTCAGTAATCCTATTCTGCGATTATTCCATACTGAACTGGAAACTATCTACGAAGAAAAAAATATGACTCTAACAAATGATGCCCGTAAAGTTTATACTGCTATGATGGAAGGTTTGTTTGCCAACCATCCTTACGGTACACAAACAACTATCGGTACTCAGGAACATATCAAGAATCCTTCGATGAAAAACATCAGAGAATTTTATGCTAAATACTATGTTCCCAATAATATGGCAATATGTATGTCAGGTGATTTCGATCCTGATTATGCAATAAAAGTGATTGATGAAAAATTTGGTGGCATGAAAAGATCAGAAGTTCCTGCTTTTACATTTGCAAAAGAACAAGCAATTACAAAACCTATAGTTAAAGAAGTATTCGGAACAGATGCTGAAAATATTATGCTTGCATATCGTTTTGCTGGTGCCGGTTCAAGAGATGCTGATATGATAACAATGCTTGATATGGTATTAACAAATGGTACTGCCGGTTTGATTGACTTAAACCTAAATCAGCAGCAAAAAGTACTAAGTGCAGGTTCTAACCCTGAAATAATGAATGATTACTCAGCACTGATGTTAACAGGTAAACCTAAAGCAGGGCAAACACTTGATGATGTAAAAACATTGCTTTTGTCACAGGTGGAATTACTTAAAAAAGGTGAATTCCCTGACTGGTTGATTCCTGCAATTATCAACGATTTAAAATTAAGGAAAATAAAAGAATATGAAACCAATGATGCCAGAGCAATGGCTATGGTAAATTCTTTTATTGAAAATACTCCCTGGAAAGATCAGGTTGAATCTATTAATAAGTTATCAAAAATAACAAAGCAGGAAATAGTAGATTTTGCGAAAGCCAATTTGAGTGACAATTACGTTTTAATTTATAAAAGAAAAGGTAAAGATGAGTCTATTAAAAAAGTAAAAAAACCTAAAATTACTCCTATTAAAATCAATCGTGATGATGAATCTGAATTTTTGAAAAAAATACAGGCTAATAAACCGGCAGATATTCAACCAGTTTTTCTGGACTTTAAAAAAGATTTACAATTCTTTTCTGTGAAAAATAATATTCCTGTTACCTATAAAGAAAATACCGAAAACAAAACTTTTGATATTTTTTATGTTTTCGAAATGGGTAGTAATAATGATAAAAAAATCGGAACAGCTATTAATTATTTAAAATTCTTAGGAACATCCAAATATACTGATGATCAGTTAAAAGAAGAATATTACAAATTAGGTTGTTCTTTTAATGTTTCAAATTCAGCTGATCAGGTATATGTTAGCTTAAGTGGTTTGTCAGAAAATATGGAAAATGCATTGCAGCTTTTCGAAGCTGTGTTAGCAGATTGTCAACCTAATAAGGAAGCATTGGACAATATGATTAAGGACATACTTAAGAAAAGAACTGATGCTAAGATGAATCAACAAAGAGTATTTAGTGCGATGGTTCAATTTGGCATTTATGGTGCAAAATCACCTTCTACTAACTTGTTGACTGAAGCTGAATTAAAAGCAATAACTCCTGAAGAGATGGTTGCTAAAATAAAAGGATTGCTTTCTTATGAACACCATATTATGTATTATGGAAGTCAATCACCAGCAGCAGTTACAAAAATATTGAATACCTATCATAATGTTCCTGCCACACTTAAACCAGTTCCTGCTGAAGTTAAATTTGCAGAACTGGAAACTAAAAAAGATATCGTTTATCATGTTGATTTTGATTCAAAACAATCAACAATGTTGATCTTAAACAAAGGCGGTTTTTATGATAAAAATCTTGCTCCTGATGTAAATTTATTCAATGAGTATTTTGGTGGAAGTATGAATTCTATTGTTTTCCAGGAATTGAGAGAATCACGTTCTTTGGCTTATACTGCTATGTCAATGTATCAGGTTCCCGGCAAAAAAGACAAGTCTTATATGGGAATTTCTTATATTGCGACACAAAATGATAAACTCGTAGATGCTTTAAGTGCTTTAACTGCATTGGTAAACAATATGCCGGAATCTGAAAAAGCATTTAAATTAGCTAAAGAAAGTATTATTCAAAAAATGAGAACAGAAAGAATTACCAAATCTGATATTTTATGGCAATATGAAAGTGCTAAAAAACTTGGCGTAGATTATGATATCCGCAGCGATGTATTCACAAAAGTACCTGGTTTGACTTTTAATGATGTAAAAGCTTTTGCTGATAAATATATCAAAGGGAAAAAACATACTTACCTGGTTTTAGGCGATAAAAAAGAAACCAATTTTAAAGTACTTAAAGATTACGGTAAACTGAAAACCTTAACTTTAGAAGAAATCTTCGGTTACTAATCTTAATTTACTTAATGATATAAAAAAAGGACTGTTATTCACAGTCCTTTTTTTATGGGTTTCAATCAGAGTTTGTATTATTACCAATCAATCTAAATGCATTTGTTTTTTGCATTATATAATATTGATAATGTTGAATAAGAGCAAATGTAATTAGATTTGGAATGAAAGAAATTTAAAATAATAATTATTCATTACCTCTTAAAGCATCCCAACCCTGAGCATTCAATGGAATCGAGGTACCAGATGATGTTATAAGGTTTGCACCACTGTTTTTATCGGTGATATGTCCGATAATACTTACATCTGCAATATTTTTTACAATTTCAAAATCTGCCATGTCAACTGTAAATAAAACTTCATAATCTTCACCACCGCTTAAAGCTGCTACTGCAGGAATTATTTTAAATTCTTCTGCCAATAGAACTGTAGTGGCATCAATAGGAATTTTATCTTCATACAAACTACAACCCTTATCAGATTGTTTACAGATGTGTAATATTTCAGAAGCCAGACCATCAGAAATATCAATCATGGCGGTAGGTTTAATGTTTTTTTCTTTCAGGCTTTTAATAATATCAATTCTTGCTTCAGGTTTCAGCTGCCGTTGCAATATATAATCATATCCTTCCAGTTCAGGTTGAGCAGCAGGATTGGCTTTGTAAACTTCTTTTTCGCGTTCGAGTAATAGTAAACCCATATAAGCAGCTCCCAGATTACCGCTTACACAAAGTAAATTACCTTCTTTTGCACCATCACGGTAAGTAATTTCTTCTGCAGCAGCTTCTCCTATTATTGTCATTGAGATGAATAAACCGGAAGTACTTGAAGTAGTATCACCACCCACTAAATCAACCTTGTATTTTTCACAGGCAAGTTTAATACCATCATATAATTCTTCCAGAGCTTCCACCGAAAAACGATTAGATACCGCGATACCAACTAATAATTGTTTCGGAGTTCCGTTCATTGCTACAATGTCTGAAAAATTGACAATTGCAGCTTTATAGCCCAGATGTTTTAAAGGAGTGTAAGCTAAATCAAAATGAACGCCTTCAACTAATAAATCAGTAGAAACCAATGTGCTTTTTGTGGAAGCCGCTATAACAGCAGCATCATCACCAACACCCTTGTGAGTATTCTCATTTTTGTGAGTTAAATCTTTACATAAGTGATCTATTAATCCGAATTCACCTAATTCACCTAACTCTGTTCTTTTTTTTGTTCTGTCTTCAAACATATACTTTTACGATAAAGATAATTATTTAGCGTGCAAAATTACCAAACTTTTCAACATTAGTTTTGTTTATTTCACCAAGAAAACACTTATTTTTATTGTAAGTTTAGTTCAAAAATGATACATTTGCACTTTATTAATTTGTAATTGTTCTAAATAAGATTATAATTATCCATGGAAAAAGAAAAGAATCATATTCTAAAAGAAGTAACCAACAGTGAATACAAATGGGGCTTTGTAACAGATATCGAAATGGATACAGCTCCTGTTGGACTTACAGAAGATACTGTCAGGTTTATTTCAGCTAAAAAAAATGAACCTGAATTTTTATTAGAATATCGATTAAAAGCATTTAAAAGGTGGCAGGAAATGGAGCAACCACAATGGGCTCACCTTAAGATACCTGAAATAAAATATCAGGATATTATTTATTATGCAGCTCCTAAAAAGAGAAAGGAATTAACAAGTTTAGATGAGGTAGATCCTGCATTACTGGAAACTTTTAAGAAACTGGGCATATCACTTGATGAGCAGAAAAAATTATCGGGAGTTGCTGTAGATGCAGTTATAGATAGTGTTTCTGTTAAGACTACTTTTACTGAAACATTATCGAAACAAGGAATTATTTTTTGTTCTTTCAGCGATGCTGTTCAAAATCATCCTGATTTGGTGAAACAATATATGGGTTCAGTAGTTCCTTATGGTGATAATTATTTTGCAGCATTAAATTCAGCAGTTTTTAGTGATGGTTCTTTTTGTTATATACCAAAAGGTGTTCGCTGTCCGGTTGAATTGTCAACTTATTTCAGAATAAATGCCGCTAATACCGGCCAGTTTGAAAGAACACTTATTGTTGCTGATGAAGGTTCTTATGTAAGTTATATGGAAGGCTGCACTGCTCCTCAGCGAGATGAAAACCAATTACATGCAGCTATTGTTGAAATTGTCGCTATGAAAGATGCTGAGGTAAAATATTCAACGGTTCAAAACTGGTATCCCGGTGATAAAAACGGACTGGGTGGTATTTTTAACTTCGTCACTAAACGTGGAATCTGTAAAGGAAGCAATTCGAAAATTTCCTGGACACAGGTAGAAACTGGTTCTGCTATTACCTGGAAATACCCGAGTTGTATTTTGTTAGGAGATAATTCAGTAGGTGAGTTTTATTCGGTAGCCATTACCAATAATCATCAACAGGCTGATACGGGTAGTAAAATGATACATTTAGGTAAAAACACTAAAAGTACTATCATTTCTAAAGGTATATCAGCAGGTTTTAGTAATAACAGCTATCGCGGTCTTGTGAAAATTTCAAAAAATGCCACAAATTCAAGAAATTATTCACAATGCGACTCATTGCTGATGGGAGATAAATGTGGTGCACATACCTGGCCTTATATTAAAGCAGAAAATAGCTCTTCAATTATTGAGCATGAAGCTACTACTTCAAAAATTTCTGAGGATCAGCTATTCTACTGTCAGCAACGCGGAATATCTACCGAAAGTGCAATTGGATTAATTGTAAATGGTTATGCCAAAGAAGTTTTAAATAAGCTTCCTATGGAATTTGCTGTAGAAGCTCAGAAATTACTTTCTATTAGTTTGGAAGGCAGCGTTGGGTAAGGAAGGTTAAAGGAAAAAGTAGAAAGTATAAAGTATAAAGGTTAAAGTAGAAAGTATAAAGGTTATAAAAAAGGTAGAAACTTTTTATCAGAAATTCTTACAAAAGGATTTTTAATTTTAAGCACTTTAAGTACTCAAGGCACATTAACTACTCATGATACTCACAAATTACCTGATATATAAATGTTTTTAGGAGAAAAATAAAAAAAAGCAATATGTTACTGAATATAAAAAATTTACATGCTTCCATAAATGGAAAAGAAATATTGAAAGGTGTAAACCTGGAAGTGAATAAAGGGGAAGTACATGCCATCATGGGCCCTAACGGAACCGGAAAAAGCACATTGGCATCTGTAATAGCAGGTCGCGAAGTCTTTGATGTTACTCAAGGTGAGGTTTTGTACAAAGGCAAAAATTTATTGGATTTACCGGTAGAAGCACGAGCAAGTGAAGGTATTTTCCTTGGTTTTCAATATCCTGTTGAAATACCGGGTGTAAGCATGACCAATTTTATGCGTACTGCTGTAAATGAACAACGTAAATACCACGGTCTGGATCCGCTTCCTTCAGGAGAATTCCTTAGAATGATGGAAGAGAAGAAACAAATGGTCGAAATAACAGCAAAATTAAATAATCGTTCTGTAAATGAAGGCTTTTCTGGTGGTGAAAAAAAGAAAAATGAAATTTTTCAGATGGCAATGTTGAATCCCACATTGTCAATTCTTGATGAAACCGATTCAGGGCTGGATATTGATGCATTGCGTATTGTAGCCAATGGCGTAAATAAATTACGCAGTCCCGAAAATGCAACGGTTGTTATTACCCATTATCAAAGGTTATTGGATTATATAGTTCCTGATTTTGTACATGTATTATTCGAAGGACGAATTGTAAAATCGGGTGGTAAAGAACTGGCACTTGAACTCGAGAGCAAAGGATATGAATGGATTAAAGATATCTTGTAAGGTTTTTTCTGGTTACACAGAGAACCACGGAGAAAACACAGAGAACCACAGAGTTAATATTTTAATAAAAATAATATGGAAGATATTAAACTAACTGAAATAATTATTGGTTGTGCAATAGAAGTTCATAAAAACTTAGGTCTTGGTTTACTTGAATCTGCTTACGAAGAATGTCTTTTTTATGAATTAAAGAAAAATGGATTATATGTTGAGAGACAGAAACCTATTCCTGTCATTTATAAAGAAATTAAGCTCGATTGTGGATATAGAATTGATTTATTAGTTGAAAATAGAATCGTAGTTGAATTAAAAGTTGTAGAAGCATTTAATCCTGTTCACGAAGCTCAGATATTAACTTATATGAAATTTGCCGGCAAACCAATAGGTTTGCTAATAAATTTCAATGTAACATTACTAAAAAATGGTTTAAAAAGATACAAATTTTAATCTCTGTGGTTCTCTGTGTATTCTCTGTGAAACTCTGTGTAATAAATATATAAGACTTACCGTGAATCTATTTAAAATTGCATAGATAGTTTGTATAAAAATCTAATAAAATGAAGAATATAGAAAATTCATTTCCTTTAAGCGATAAACTTATCAATGATTTTGAAGTTTATCAGGATGATATAATGCGAAATGACAATGAAGAAATATTTAATATAAGAAAAAAAGCTTTTGATCAGTTTTTGCAGATGGGTTTGCCCACTCAGGCATTGGAAGACTGGCGAAATACAGATCTAACAGAAGTTTATAAAGAAGAGTATCAGCATTACTATGATAATCCGGGTATTATTGAAGATGTTGATAAAGTATTCCAGTGCAATGTTCCTCATCTTGATACGATCATGCTTGCGCTGCTAAACGGTAGGTATGTAAGTAAAGAAAAATCATTGATAACACTTGAGAATGGTGTAATTTATGGAAGTTTTGCCGCTGCTTTAAAGCAATATCCTGATATTGTTATTTCACATTTTGCTCAATATGCTGACAGTTCCAAAAATGCTTTTACTGCTGTTAATACAGCCATGGCTCAGGATGGTTTCTTTATCTATGTTCCGGATGGAATTGAAGTTAAAAAACCACTTCAGATAGTAAATATTATTAATCATGACCAGAATATATGTCTGCAAACAAGAAATCTGATTGTGATGGGCAAAAACACTAAACTTTGCCTGATTCATTGTGATGATTCCTACAACCATCAAAAAAGCCTGAGCAATACTGTTTCTGAAATTGTACTGGGTGAAAATGCAAATCTGGACCATTACAAAATGCAGAACGTAAATAATGCTTCTACCATTATTAATGCTACTTATTTTGATATGAAAGACAATGCGCAGTTGTCAAGCAATGGTCTAAGCCTGAATGGAGGTATTCTGAAAAATAATAATTATGTAAAGATGAATGGCCAGGCTTGTGAATGCAATATTTACGGCTTATATCTGATGGATAAAAAACAACATATTGATAATCTGGTATTCATTGATCATCTTCAACCTAATTGTAACAGCAGAGAACTCTTTAAAGGAATTCTGGATGATTCGGCAACAGCTGTTTTTAACGGGCATGTTGTGGTACATAAAGATGCACAGAAAACCAATGCTTTTCAGAGCAATAAAAATATTTTGCTTACCGATAAAGCAAAGGTAAATACTAAACCTTTTCTTGAAATATATGCTGATGATGTTAAATGCAGTCATGGTGCTACAGTTGGACAGTTGGATAACGAAGCCATGTTTTACATCCGTTCACGTGGTATTTCCGAACACAATGCAAAAATGTTATTGATGTATGCTTTTGCAGATGAAATTATTCAGAAGATCAGCGTTTTACCTTTAAGATATCGTACTGAAGATATGGTGAAGAGAAGACTAAGAGGCGAATTATCTGTTTGCGACCAATGTGTATTGCATTGTAGCACACCCGAAAAAGAATATAATTTCGAAATAGATCTGGCAAAGATTTAAATCAGGTTTCTCAGGATTCCACATTTAAGCGTTTATAGAAATTGATACTATAAACGCTTTTTTATTTCTTGTATAGCTTGTGAACTTGCTTTCATATAATAGGCGATTATTTATAAACTTGTTTTAAAAGCAGAAGTTCGGAGAATGATTTAGAACCTGGATTGAAAGGATATGATTCTATTTAGGAATCAACATTATCTGTGTTTTTAAAACAGCTATTTGACAAGGAATATACAACTTAGGAGCTGTTATTTATAATTAATTTTGCTTAGTTTTATTTGATAACAACGAATAAGAACTTTTGAATTAAGTAGCATACTCCAATATAATTGTCTGATCAAAAAAAAGTGCAGAATCGTTGCTAATAGTAGCAAAAAAAGAGCCGGAATATAATTCCGGCTCCAAACTAAACAATTTATTATGAAAAAAATTAGTCTGCAGTTTGATCTGCATTATCTTCAGTGGTAGGAGTTTCTTCGGTTACTTCTTCGGTAACTTCAGCAACTTCTTCTTCCTTCTCTTCAGCTTTTTTAAGGGCTGCTATGGCTTTTGCTTTCTTGTCGGCAATGGCTGTAGCTTTTGCTTCATTCACTTTGCTTTCTGCTTCTAAACGTTTTTTCAAATCTTCTTTAGAGGCAATTATTTCAGCAGTTTTTGTTCCTGATAGTTTAGCTTCTTTTGCAGCTACCCAATCATTGAATTTAACGTCAGCTTGTTCCTGTGTTAAAGCTCCTTTTGCAATTCCTTTTAAAAGATGGTTTTTGTATAAAACACCTTTAAAAGATAATACAGCTCTTACAGTATCACTGGGTTGAGCTCCGTTGTTTAACCATTTTATCGCTTTGTCAATGTTTAAAACGATTTCTGCTGGTTTGGTAATAGGGTTGTAAGTACCAATTTTCTCAATGAATTTTCCATCTCGAGGTGCACGACCATCCGCTATTACAATATGATAAAAAGGATTCCCTTTTTTACCATGTCTTTGTAATCTCATTCTTACTGGCATAAACTTTTGTTTATTAGATTGTTAAACTATTTTTATTAAATTCAGGCTGCAAAATTACTAATTTTTAGCGAAACAGCAAACTTTTAAGTTAAATAATTTTCTTTTTTGTCCGGATTTTTAATTTTTGCATAGCTAATTATTTTATTACTTTTACACAGTCATTTTAAAACATTTACTATGAATACTTCTTTCCTGAAATTGATACTAAAACTATTATTTATTGGATTCATTTTTATATCTGTCAAATCTTACGGACAGGATTTGCCAATGTATCTTACGCCTCAGGAGAAAATGATGATGAAGTCCTACTATTTAAACAGGGAAACTAAAGGCTATTTCTTTCCTCCTTCATCTAAAGTAAGATCAGCTGCCGAATGGGAAGAAATTGATGCTTTAATCGTTACATGGACAAGTTATACTTCTGTAATCCGTGAAATAGTTCGTGCTGCAGTAAATGAATGCAAAGTCTATGTGGTTTGTTCGGATTCTGCCTCTGTGAAATCCTATTTAACTTCTGGTAATGTAAATCTGGCTAAAGTAAAATATATTATTGCACCTTTTAACAGTGTCTGGGTAAGAGATTACAGTGCTAATAATGTTTACACTAATGATGTGGATTCTTTATTGCTGGTTGACTGGACGTATAACCGTCCCCGACCTAAAGATGACACTCTGGCCAGAAGTCTTGCTAAATTTACTGCATTGCCTTTATATGAAATGACACAAACACCCAATAATTTAGTTGCTACCGGTGGAAATTATATGAGCGATGGCTTAGGAACTGCATTTGCTTCTAAACTAATACTGAATGAAAATGCCAGTGGAGGAGGATACAATCAAAATCTTTCGGAATCTCAGATAGATACGCTGGTTAAAAAATATTTAGGCATTCAGCGGTATATTAAGTTTGAAACTTTACCTTATGATGTTATTCATCATATTGATATGCACATGAAGCTTTTGGATGAAGAAACAATTCTAGTTGGGCAATATCCGTCAGGAACAGCTGATGGACCGCAAATTGAAGCTAATCTTCAGTATTTATTATCTACACATAATTCAGTTTTTGGAACGCCTTATAGAGTTATCAGAATGCCAATGCCTCCTGATCCTGCATACTCCAACCAATATCCACCCAATGGGAGTTATCTTACTTATACAAATGGTGTTTTTGTAAATAAAACTTTTATCTATCCTACTTATTATGCGCAATATGACAGTATTGCTCAAAAAATTTATGAGAAGGCTTTACCGGGTTTTAATGTGGTAGGAATCAATTGTAATTCGACAATTCCTGCAAGTGGTGCCATCCATTGTATTACCCATTGTATAGCTTCGAATGATCCTTTATTGATAGTTCATCAACCGATAAAAGATACAGTCTCATTTAGCGGGCAGTTATTTGTAGAAGCAAAAGCTATGATTAAACATCGTTCTGGAATATCTCATGCTAAATTGCATTATGTTTTCAACGATTTTTTGATAGATTCTCTAGATATGCTGCCAATTCCCGGACAGCCTGACTACTACAAAGCAAATATACCATTGTATATTCCTGTCAAAAATACAGTACTTACTAATTATAAGTATTATATTACAGCTGAAGCAAATTCGGGAAAAAAACAATGCAGACCTATTACTGCTCCAACTGGATTTTGGTCTTTTAAATTTAATCAGCCCAATGGAATTAATGAAAATAAAACGAAGGATACTTATATTCAACTAGGAAGTATTTATCCCAATCCTGCTTCAGCTATAAGTTGTATTCCTGTTGAAACCAGAAATGAAGTGAATGCAACTTTAGAATTATTTGATATTGTCGGGAAAAAGATACTGACTATCTTTGAAGGTAAAATTCCCTCCGGTAATAAAAATTTCTTTATCAATGCTGCTGATTTAAGCAAAGGTGTTTATTTTGTTAAACTTCAAACTAAGGAATATTCTGTTTCTCAAAAGTTGGTTGTTAAGTGATTTGTTATTAGGCCGGGAGACAGGAGTCAGAAGACAGGAGATTCCGGATGCTGCGCGAAATCGAAGTGTTACAGGGTGATTATTTTTTAGTTTTATTTATATTTGAGAGTAACAATTAACGATTTCAGAAGTATAGGATATTGAATACACTTCATTCCTGCTTACCAATAACTCAATAACCAATAACCCAATAACTATTATTTCAGCTCCCAGGCTTCAACATCCATTTCCCTGCCATTGATAATATTAAGGTAATTCAGGTAACGTGTTTCACTGATGCTGCCTTCTTCTACCGCTTTTTTTATAGCACATCTTGGTTCGTGTTCATGCGTACAGTTATCAAATTGGCACTGATTGGCCAGTAATTTCATTTCAGGAAAGAAATAAGTAACTTCTTCTTTGCTAAAATCAACCATTCCAAATTCTTTAATACCTGGAGTATCAATGATAAATCCACCAAAAGGCAGTTTAAACATTTCTGCAAAAGTAGTGGTATGCTTGCCTTTTTGATGGGCTCCTGAAATATCACCGGTTCTTAAACTAAAACCCGGAACTATTTTATTGATTAATGCTGATTTACCTACACCTGAATGTCCTGAAAACAGATTAATCTTATCTTTTAGTAACACGATGACTTCATCAATATTATCACCTCTTTTCGCAGAAACTTCCATGCAAAAATAACCTGCATCTCTGTATATTTTCTTTACTAAATGATGATATTCCATGATTTCATCATTATAGAGGTCTATTTTATTAAATAAAAGAATAGTTGGAATATGATAGGCTTCAGCTGTTACCAGAAACCTGTCAATGAAACCTGTGGAAGTACGTGGTGATGCTACTGTGATTATAAGAACTGCCTGATCAATATTGGCAGCCAGTAAATGTGTTTGTTTTGAAAGATTTGTAGATTTACGGATAATGCAATTCTGTCTTTCTTTGATTTCGTTGATAACTCCGATATTTTCGTTAGCCATCATTTCGAAAACAACATGGTCGCCAACAGCACAGGGATTCGTTGTTTTCATTCCTCTTATTCTGAAATTCCCCTTAATCTTACAATCAGTAATAATACTATCCGAATGTAAAACAGTAAACCAACTACCAGTGGATTTTATAATGATACCTTCCAAATTTATTTTTTTTACAAATTTAGATTAAAATTTCGTATTTCATGCAATAGAAAAAATGAATTAGTTTTTACGCTGAATTAAAGAATAATTTTTTCAAACCCTATTCTATGATTTGTCCATTAATTTCAGTGATTGGCTATAATATTTTATGTCGGTATTATAACTAGTTATTTAATTCGATATAAAAAAAGAGACTGTTTAAATTAACAGTCTCTTTTTTATTTTATTGTTGTTGCTGCGGTGGTGCAGTTTTCATATACATCTGATAAAACGGTTCAAATACTTTTGCAATTTCAGAACTTAGTTGTTTTTGATTTTCTCTTTCTGCAAGATCCTTGATTCTGTTTAGAAGTCCAAGACTCTCGCGTTTATCATAATCTAGAGTAAGTGCTCTGCTTCCTGTGAAACGATAATAGTAAGTCAAATTATTCTTGTTGATTTCGAGTAATCGTTTTAGTATTTTGTTTGCTTTTTCATGTTGACCGGCTTTGTAATAAACATCAGCCAATGGCATAACAAACATGTTATAAGAAAATTTACTTTCAGGCATTATTTCGAAACAACGATCCAATACTTTAATGGCTGAATCTTTTTTACCTTCATCCAGTAAAGCATTTGCCAATCTTGCAAAGATATTACGGAAATTCATGGTCATACGCATATTGGTTTCATCCATGTATACTTTTGGTTCAGTCATATTGCCCCATTTGTATTTATGCATAAGGTTGTCATACATAATTGATGTATTAACTGTTCCTTGTTGACCATCAGTATTATGAGCTTTCATAGGAACCAAACGGTAGGCAAGACCTTCGAGCTGGAAGTAATTTTCAAGACCAATATAAGCTTCATCTCCTGTAGTTATGGCAAAGTAAACAGGACGTTTCCAATCGAAATTAGCCAGTAAATCCAATTGCATCAATTGTGCTTTCTGAACGCCATAACCATTCATAGTCCAGTTAACTGCATCTAAGATAGAATCTTTTAATGAAGCTGGAACTACACCGTTTTTAATAACTTCATTCTTGTCAACCGGAATGCTGAATTTATCAGTTGGGAAATAGCTCATCATTTTCTGATTCGACATCATCCGGGTATTGTTATTATCAGCAATAAAACGCATTGCTTCTTTAATATTAACATAAATTCCCTGTGTATTGGCTGATTTATCAAATAAAACAAAATCACGGGTTCCTTGAATATATTGTTCTTTTGTAAGTGAAAAAGGGACAGGATCCGAATTATATGCTTTTCGTTTTGCCTGATCAACATACCAGTCAGTGTTTAAAAGGCTTAGATTAATTACCCTGATATCGGTTCTGATTCCTTCTACTTCCTGTGCATACCAAAGAGGGAAAGTATCGTTATCACCATTGGTAAACAAAATTGCATTAGGAGCACATGAATTGAGATAATTTTCTGCAAAATGCAATGCGGTAAATCTATTGGAGCGGTTATGATCATCCCAGCCTTCCTTGGCCATAATAGTAGGAACCAGTAATGTACAAGCGGTTGTAGCAACAATGGCTGCAAGTTTTGGATCGATTTTTTTGCTTAGGAAATCAAAAATGGCATAAACACCCAAGCCAATCCAAATAGCAAAAGCATAAAATGAAGCTGCAAATGCGTAATCCCTTTCACGGGGCTGATAAGCATATTGATTTAAGTAAATAACTATGGCGATACCGGTGAGGAAAAATAACAAAGCAACGACCCAGCCACTGGAGATATCTTTTTTCATGTGGAAAAACAAACCTATTAAACCCAAAATCAGAGGTAACAAATAAAATTTATTGGTCCCATGATTTTGTAAATTTGCAGGAACATTATCCTGAGGTCCAAGATCTAAAATGTATTGATCTACAAAAGGAATCCCACTTATCCAGTTTCCGTTTAAAATATCTCCTCTACCTTGTAAGTCGTTTTGTCTGCCGGCAAAATTCCACATAAAATAACGAAAATACATATAGTTAAGTTGATAGGTAAAGAAATAACGTAAATTTTCACGGAAGGTAGGTTTTAAAATCGTTTCAGGTTCACCATTCCTGTTTTGAACTGTTATCGGAGTACCTTTAACTTTACCCCAGTCTTTGTATGCATTGATGTGACCCTGATCACCACTACTGTACATTCTTGGGAAAACAGTTGTAAATCTTGGATCATAAACTGGTTCTTCTCCTTTTTTATCGTCAGTTATAATATATTTACCCTTGATACTCAAATTAGGAGTATTGGCGTTTTTAGCAATATATTGTTTTGCGGAAAATTCACTAAAGAATGTTGCTTGCTGCTGATTACCTGACATTACAAGATAGGCTTTTGTATAAACAGGATTACCATCTTTATAATCAATAATAGGGGCATTATAATATTGCCCGTAAAAAACAGGGTTAGATCCGTATTGTTCCCTTTCCAGATATGAAACTAGTGCTGTAGCATTGTCAGGATTGTTTTCATCTATTGGTGGGTTGGCATTGGAACGGATTACCAGAATAAAAAATGATGAATAACCTATCAATAAAAATACAAGGGATAAAATAATAGAATTCAGTACAACTTTATGATGTTTTTTTGAATACCATAGTCCCCAAAGAATAGCTGCAATTAAAATGGCAAAATAAACTATAGTGCCTGAGCCAAAAGGAAGACCGAATGAATTGACAACCATTCTTTCGAAAAATCCAGACAAACTTACTATTTCGGGAATAATACCATATAAAACCCCTACCAATAATATCAAAGCTAAAAGCATAGAAATGATTACACCATTACGAGTGGTTTTGAATTTCCTGAAATAGTAAACAAAAACGATAGCAGGAATAGCCAATAAGTTTAGTAAGTGAACGCCGATAGAAAGTCCTATAAGGTAAGCAATTAGTATTAACCATCTGAAACTGTGTTTTTCATCTGCATTTTCGTCCCATTTGAGGATGGCCCAAAAAGTAATGGCTGTATAAAAAGAAGAAGAAGCATAAACTTCGCCTTCAACGGCTGAAAACCAAAAAGAATCGGAAAAAGTATATGCCAATGCACCAACAACAGCACTGCCGAAAATCGCAATTATTTTACCATCTGTTAATTCGCCATTGCGTTTTACTAATTTTTTACCCAATAAAGTTATTGTCCAGAATAAAAATAAAATAGTAAGTCCACTTGCTAATGCTGACATTGTATTTACCATGCGAGCTACATTGCTAACATCGTTGAAAGCAAATAAAGAAAAGAATCTACCTATTAACTGGAAAAAAGGTGCACCCGGTGGATGTCCTACCTGTAATTTATAAGAAGTAGCAATATATTCGCCACAATCCCAAAAGCTTGCAGTAGGTTCGGAAGTCAAAATGTAAACAGCAGCAGCAACAATAAATATAAGCCATCCAAGGATGTTGTTCCATTTTTTGTAATGTATAAGCATATCAGATTTTTTAAAAAAAGTTTATTCTGCGAATTTATGAAAAACTTTGGAATGTTGAGTAGGAAAATTTTTGATAGGATGAAAGAGAAAGAAGCGAATTGAGCGAACTGAGCGAATTAACGAACTAAGCGAATTAAGCGAAAATAGAGAGACTGAGTGACTGAGTGACTAAGAGAAATAAGGGAAAAAGCGAATGAAGCGATTAAAGCGAACTGAGCGAAAATAAAGAGACTTAGAGACTGAGTGATTAAGAGAAATAAGGAAAATAAAAGAAATAAGGGGAATAGCGAACGAAGCGAACTAAGCGAACTGAGCGAAAATAGAGAGACTTAGAGACTGAGTGACTGAGTGACTAAGAGAAATAAGGGAAAAAGCGAATGAAGCGATTAAAGCGAACTAAGCGAAAATAAAGAGACTTAGAGACTGAGTGACAAAGAGAGATAAGAGGGATAGGAAAGAAGCGAATTAAGCGAACTGAGCGAAAATAGAGAGACTGAGTGACTGAGTGACTAAGAGAAATAAGGGAAAAAGCGAATGAAGCGATTAAAGCGAACTGAGCGAAAATAGAGAGACTTAGAGACTGAGTGACTAAGAGAAATAAAGGGAAAAGCGGAAAATGGAAAAAGCGAATGAAGCGATTAAAGCGAACTGAGCGAAAATAATGAGACTAAGAGACTGTGTGACAAAGAAATATAAGAGAAATAAGGGGAAAGCGAACTAAGCGATTGAAGCGAACTAAGCGAAAATGTGAACGAAGTTTATCAGGCGTGCTTAGCAAAGTGAGAATCTTTGTTAAAATTGTGGGATTTAAAATTTAGCAAAGTGGGGATTAATGATTTTAAGCAAAATTGGATGAAAATAAAAAAAGCTTCAACTTAATTACAGTTGAAGCTTTTGATAAAAAATTTCATAAGTTTATGCACCAATTAATGCTTTGTAAGCTGCTGCATCCAATAAATCATCCAGTTGAGCAGGATTGCTTATTTTCATTTTAACAATCCATCCTTTTCCATAAGGATCCTGATTAATTAATTCAGGAGTTGCTTCCAGTTCTTCATTGAATTCAAGGATTTCTCCTGAAACAGGCATAAACATATCAGAAACTGTTTTAACAGCTTCAATTGTTCCAAATGTTTCTTCTTTGTCAAGGGTTTCGCCAACGGTTTCTACTTCTATAAAAACGATATCGCCTAATTCGCCCTGAGCATAGTCAGTAACACCAACAAATGCTTCATTACCTTCTACTCTCAACCACTCGTGGTCTTTGGTATACTTTAGATTTTCTTGTATTTTCATGATAGTATTGTATTTTTTTGATTGTCAAAATTACATTATTTTTACTATAATCATCTATATTTTTTAAAAATTATTGTGCCAATGAAAATCTTACACTAATTCCTGCATTAGTAGTTGAATTGGGAAATGATGAAGATATAAAAGGATTGTTAATAACTTTATCGAAAAACGCTCTCAACGTAAATCTTTCATTAAGCATATAATCTGCTGAAAAATTCAGAGAAATAACCTGTTGACCAGCTGAAATCTGATTAATATTCTGATCTATTCTTCTGAGAACTGTTTTATTTGAACGGATTGAAAAATCAGTTTTTAAAGTAATATCGCTTTTCATAAGTTTACCGATAATAATTTCAACATCTTTTATCCGATAACCTAATCCAATAATAAACTCATTACTTGTAAGTTCTGTCAATTGATTGTTTACAAAACTCATAGATAAATTTCTGGATTTCTTAAATTCAATATTGGTCAATAAACTGTTTACCCATGATAATTCAATTTTAATAAGAGGACTGAATTGTTCTGAGATTGTTACCTGATCAATTTGATTTTTAGAAATATAATTACCGAGCATATTTTTTACGGTTTCATTACCGTACTGATCAGTACTGGATTTAATATTGTTGGTAAAAGAACCAACGCTGTAACTTGAACGATAAGCATTAGAAATGGAAATAGTTCTGAATATTTTTTTCAAAGCTTTTATCTTACTTAAACCTGTATAATTCAATGTCCAGTTAGGAATAGGAATTTTAGGGAATGGATTCAATCCGATTCCTGCAGCATCTCTACCAGAATATGCAGCCAGAAATGCCGGTATCAAAACATCCTGAGAGGTAGAACCATAGCCATCAGGAAATAACTGTCCGGTTAAAGAATCCGGTGAATAATGACCATTAAAATTAGGATTGGCATTGGCAAGTCTTGATGCAACAATCTGACGGTTATCTAAGAACTTTTGGAAAGTAGCATTGGAATAATCTTCATTGTCACTACTAAAAGCAGTGAGAATAGTCATGTACGACATGCTGAAGTTGCCGGTAGTAGTCGGTTTAGAACGATTAAGTTCTTTTGTGGAAGGGTCAACATTATAGAACTGGCTTGTGTTTTCGGAGTAAGTCCTATTGGCTGTGAATTCAATCTTTAGATCAGGTATTGGTTCAAAACTGGTTCTTGCATTTACACCTGATGTGTATTTTGTAAGATATGGATTGTTACTTAATGTATCTGTAGACAACCAACCTTTTCTGGCAGCTGTTTCCCTGATATCTTCCTGAGAACCAAAAATAAAGCCGAGACCCGGAGCATTTCTGTTCCAGTCATTACCTAATGCAACCGGCGAAGGCATGAATCCGGGTAATAAAATACCATTGTTTTCGGTAAAACTGATAGAAGCTGTTTTGAAACCCATGATAAACTTTAATATACCATCACCAATTTCTTTAAAGTAATTGGTTTTCTTTTTAATACTATCATTTTCAGCAGGTGGCTCTTCTAATTTTAAGTTTTCAGCTTGTAATTTAGATTTCCCTCTTTGTGGCATCATACCTGAACGAGCTGGCTGACTATTTTTGTTTAAATTTTCCAGGTATTTAATTTTATTAAAAATACTGGTCATAGCAACACTAAAGTTTAATTGTTTAGTGTTATTATTTTCAATCGTATTTCCCATTCTGATTTGTAACGAACGGGGAGAAGCTTCCCATCTGTAATCAGCACCATAGCGGGCTTGAGCTGTAAGCCAGTTGAATGCTGGTATTTTGTTGATAGGAATTGCATAATTAACATTAATATTCTGACTAAAGCGCTGTGGACGACCTAAATCTAAGATATTACTCCAGACAGAATCTCTTTTTTCTTTGGTGTCAATACGACCCTGAGGTTCATCAATAGTAGCATTGGCAGTAGCATTGTATTCTAATTGGACTGAAGAAGCAGGATCAAATCTGAAACCATAAATACGACTCCAGTCAAACTTTTTAAAATAAGTAGGTTCAAGAATAATAAGTCCGGCACTTTTATTCCTGAGTTTATTTTCGTTAAATTCACGGGTCATCTCCGTTCTGAATGACAAGAGTTTAGGCTCATAACTAAAGTTAAATGCTTTAACAAGAGAAAATGCTTTGTATTTGCTGATAAATCCTATTCTTTCAAATGGTCTGACATTTTTAGGATTTTTAGAATAATTATAACCAATACCACCTCTGTATGTTTTTTTGATGTCGTATTCAATATCAATATTCCGTTTATAAATTTCAGCATAGGAATAGGAAACATCAAAATTTTCAACGTCATAAAATCTGTTTTTCGTAGAAGATCCGGTTCTTTCTTTACGAACATTCATAAAGTTAAGATTTTTGCGGGTAGTATAATCCTGAACTAATTGACGGATTGAATCTTTTTGTTCTTCCGTCTTATAGGTCTCCAGATCATTGGCCAGTTTTACGTCAGGATCTAAAGGATTGTATTCCGGATTACTTATAGATTTTGAATAATCATAGTGCATTGGGATTTTTAATCCGATTTTTTCAGAGAAAAATTTACCTAGTTCCAGATTGGTAGCAATATCATATGATGTAATATTTTCTTTTTGTGTTTCATTAATTTTTTTCTCAATACTACCAAATCCAGCAGTTGAATAAGTTCCTGATACTGAAACATCTCCCAAATCGGCAAGATTTGCCCTGATTCTTGAAGTAGCAGCCCAACCTGTTTTATCATTAAAATCAGTCAAACGTAATTCATTAACCCAGACTTCTGCTGATTTAGGCAACATATCATCACCATCAGAAATATTTCGTTTTTTTGGATTTCTGACACCTAACATTAATGTATTTACGTTACTTATACTTGGCGATCCTACAATTGTATATTTGTATTTCCCATCGGTTTCTACATAATAATTTCCAGCATTAGGATCTCCTGATCTTATTAACTGATTTCTACGTTCTTTCACTGCTACCAGTTGCTCCAGATCAACAATCATTTCATTGGCATCAGGCCAGATTGAAGAAGGATCCAATGAAGAAGTTCCCCATGCTGTATAAGTTAAGGGCATTTCGATCTGATAATAGTTTTGTGTAAAATCAGAACCCAGACGAATAAAAGTGTTCAAATCACCATATTTTAATTCTTCTTCTGATTTTGCTTTTTCAGCATGCACATACATTTTCAGATATTTAAACTGTCTGAAATCGAAATCGGTAGTTTTATAAATAGCTCTTGCGTCACCATCCTGCAGGTTCATGACCTTCATGCTCAACGATTGTTCGTTCAATTTTTGCAGATTTGTAGTTGACTGATCCTGTTCTCTGGTAATTCCTGGTGGGATTACATACGGAACAGGTGTCTTTTTACCGTTTTCTTCAATGTTTACAGCTGATACATTAAATGTAGTTCCAGATTGATCACCCGTAATATAATCACCCGGAGTTAATAATTGATTGATATATTTTCTCCATTCACCTCTTACTAATTCAAGCGTTGCAAAGCGACAAATAATAGGTTGTGAAAAATTTTTCAAAAACATCCTCATGAAACGGATAGATTGAAAATTCTGAATTTTCCCAATTGTTTTATCCGGAGTACGAACCGGAATCTTAAACTGATACCATTTCACATTGGTTGTAGCTCCATTTGGTAATCTAACGCCTTGTGCATAATTAATATCAGTAATGTAATTGTCACCAACTTCCATTTTTTTGGGATTTAAGTCAATCATATATTGATAATAATTTTCAGATTCACTTAAAGTATTGTCAATATTAATATCTTCCACATTAGGCATAGTAGTGGCATTAGTAGGATAACTTTCAGTGCTTTGATCAGAAGTAGGTGAGTTGCCATCGGGGCCATTGTATCTTTTATACCTTTCTGCAACATCTGCATAAGTTGCGTTTCCATCATAATCAGATCCTCTGAAATAATGGTAATTATCACCGGAAGGGTCAGCTGTGGCATTAAGGTAAGCTTGTGAAGTTGGTCCTAAGAAAGTAAGAATTTTTTGGATATACGTTGTGTCAAAAAATGAAACTTCATCAGCTGTATTTAATCCATCGTATCCAACGTCTTGATATTGACGAGATAGAGGATTGTTGTCAAAAGAATTTACCAGAGCTTGTAACTTAGGTACACGTCCCCAATTAGTTGTATCAACATTACTGACAGTTGCTGTAGTCGGAAGTCCATTTTCAAAACTTTTTCTTCCATCTCTCAGAATGTCTTCAGAAATATCGCCCAGGTTAAAATACAATTGTCCTCCGGAATGCAATGGATTTCCATTTTGGCCATCAGTTCCAATAAATGGATCCATCATCCAGAATTCTATGTATTCCACATTAGTAGCTTCAAAATCGGTAGTTTCGATTTTACGCATAACACCACCCCATCTTTCAGTTGGGTTTTTCAGACTGCCATTTGCATTTAATCCGGATGAAATTCCTGTGGCATTAACATCGTAATTATAGGGTCCTCTTTCGGTGGGATAATAAGCTAAATTGAGGACAGAAATATTAGTGGGTTGTCCGCTTGGAAGCTCTTTATTAGGAAAAACTTCTGTTTCATATACTTCTCTTACATACGGTTTTGAAATGTCTTCTTTCGTTACATTTGCAGGTTTTGTATCTGTTCTGTAAAACATAGGATCTATCACATACCAGGCAAGTTTAGCTCTGTTGAAACCATAAGCGAGTCCTGAATTTTGATAGGTTTCGGGAAACATTCTTCCGTATATCGGATCAGATTGTGTTTGACCCTGAGGTGTACTAGCCAAAAACCATGTTCCCATATTTTTCATGTCTATGGAAGATTTGCTTCCTTCAAAATCGTCAATATATGAAGTTCCTGTTGTGCCGATTGCACTTGAATGTCCGGGGATAAACTGAGCAAACTCACCATAGAAATTTATTTTTGAAGGTGTTTTTGTTTGATAAAATGGCAAAGCATCTATCAATTTAGTTAATAACCTTGATTCGGTCTGGTAGGCAATATCAATGCCCCATATTGTATTACTAATAGGTTCGTCACCATAGTTCACCTTTTGTGTAAGCGGGCTTTGATGAAGATTCATGATTGTACCACCAATATTAAAATCTTTATTTATTTCATAATTCGCATGCATGCCCATCATTCGTTTGGTCATAATGTTGAACATCGAATTGCTTTCCATTGAAATATTAATAGGAGAACCGGAGTTTAATATTCCTTCATTTATAATTCTTACTCTTCCCAATGTATAATCTACTGTATAATCTACATTTTCAGTAAGCGGAATTCCTCCTGAAGTTACCTTAACAGAACCTTGAGGAATATTAAAGCCACCCAGAGAAATTTCAGAACCGGAAGCAGATTTATAAAAACCTTCAAGAATAAATTTGTTTTTATCAGGATATTGTTGAGCTTCAGTTTTTGTTAATGAATACAATGAATCATAACAATATTTTGAGGCATAAAATGTATCAGCAAGAATAGCTCTTAAATCTTTGCCAAATGGTTCAATTAACGGGAAATAAATTCTTCCGTTATTTGCCTGTACTGTACCTCCGGCAGTAGCTGCGTTTTCAATAAAGTCAAAAACACCATCGGGGGTAGGATTCATTTGAGCATCCAGAGTGTCAAGATGAAGTAAGCGAATCAATGCGATTCCTTTTTTAGGTCCATCATTAAAATAGCCGGTTGGAACACCACCTTTATCTCCTGAATATAAAATATTTAACCTGAAATCCTGTTTATTTACCTGATAAGCACCCAATGAATAAACGTTTTTCATCATCAACTTCCATAAGGCACCATGAGTATTGAGCGTTGTGCTTTTCAACAATTTTACTATCAGTGATTTTGGGTCACTTATACCTTGATCAGAAAACTCACCAACCTGATATATAGTTGTATCCCCAACAATAGTGTATTGATAGGCTATTGCTAATACCTGATCGGCATTAAGGGCAGAGTTGAGTGAGATAAAACCAAGCTTGGAATTGAAATAATATTCAGAAGGAGCCATTTTTTTAGCACTTTCAATTTTTTCAAAGTCTTGTCCTGAATTATAATACAAAGGGCTTCCCTTTAAATAATCACTTACAGTATTGATATTTCTTACCAATCCGGTATCGAGAATCTCCGTAAGATTGTTTGAACTATTAGTTGGTTTTGCTCTTCCGGGATATCCATATATAGGAGTAGTCGAATTGCCTGTATTTGACGGTGCAATTTCGCCCAGATCAGTAAAAGCAACAATATTCCTGTTATTGGTCGTAGGTGCACCTATATTGGTACGCCATACTTCTATTTTTGTAATATTAATGCTAGAACCAATAATAGGGAGTGAAGAAAGCGCATTATTGTAATTATCCCTAAAATAATGAGCTAAAAAAAAGTGTTTATTCTCTTCGTATTGATCTGCTTTGAATTTAAAAGTGTTGGTTTCAGCACCACCCTGAACGCTAATATTTTTTGTTTCAGCTTTTTGTTCTGAGAAAACGCCTGTAACTGTAGTTCTTCCGAATTTTAGTTTTGTTTTAATACCAAACAGACTTTGACTTCCCTGTATTAAAGTAGTATTTAATGGAAGGTTAACATCACCAGCTTCAAGCAATTGAAGGATTTCGTCTTCTTTACCTTCGTAACGTAATTTTAATTTGTTTTCAAAAGAAAACATTGACTCTGTATTGTAATTCGTCTTAAATTCAATCTTATCACCAATTTTAGCGACAACACTCATTTGAATTTTTTCCTGAAAGTCAAAGTTAGTAGTACTTCTTTGACGAATATCTATTGAAGGATCGTCTCTTTTATTACCTATAATTGCAAAAATAAGTTCTGCTGAGCCTTGAGGGCGAATATCAATGGTATTGCTGCCGAATATTTTTTCAAATACTTCATTGTTAAATTTAAGTTGTGGTATCAATCCACCACGATTACCAACATTTGCAGCTTTTGAACGTTCCCGCCAATATCCCTGTAAGGATTTATCAATATCATAGTTTTGGTATTCTTCAAAACTCATGCTATTGGGTGTTTTATAATCCAAATCCCCCATTTTGCTATTGAAAATATACTCATTATTATTAGGGTCGTAAACTACGGAATCATTCACGTTGGATGGATCTTTCAGATACATGGGGTGTGCTGTTTGATTTCCGTTAAAGGGCTCTGTTTGCATAGGAATTGGAAATCGCAAACTACTATCAGGAGGGTTTGCTGAAATTATGGTTTCAGGAAAATACTTAAATGCACCTTCACCAATAGGTGTACCATTCAACATTGGCACCTGAAAGATGAAAGCTGCAAAAAGAGTAATAGAAAGTAAACTAATTATATATCTTATTATCCGCACCTAAATTTCTTAGTTTTATATACTAATTTTGTAAGAATATTTTTACAAAATTCTGATTATAAATTTTTCAAAGCATTCTTAATCAATTGTTCCACTGTTATCCCTGCAGGTTCAGAACGAATGATTTTATCCAGCATTTTTTCAACAAGACTTTTGTTAAAGCCCAACATTATTAATGCAGATAACGCTTCTTCTCTTTTTGTATTGTGTTCAACAAATAAAATTTCTTTATCCCCACCTAATTTTTCCAATTTGTCTTTCAAATCCAGTATAATACGCTGAGCTGTTTTAGCTCCAATACCTTTGATCGATTGTAAAATGGATACATGATTCGTTACAATTGCCTGGAAAATTTCCTCAGGAGAAAGTGATGAAAGCATCATACGGGCAGTATTAGCACCAACACCTGATACACTAATTAAATGACGGAATAAAATACGTTCTTCTTTATCAGCAAAGCCATACAAAGTATGAGCATCTTCTTTTATTGACAAATGCGTGTACAACCTGCACTTTTCTTCATCTTTGATTTTAGAAAAAGTATGAAGCGAAATGTTAATCATATAGCCTATACCATTGCAATCTATAATGGCATAGGTAGGTGTTTTTTCTTGTAATTTACCTTCAAAATATGAATACATATCTGGATTTTAGTTGTTAAATATTGTTTAATACTAAATAGAAGCCTGCAAAAATACAAATTTTGTATTAATATAAAAATCACTTTATGAAAATGTTTGTAAACTAATAAAAAAATAGAATTAAAAGACTAGGCTGAGGTGTTAAATATTGTTCATCGTTTGGCTTTAAATTATTCTACATGAATCGCTATAATTTTACAACGATGGTAAAGGTTATAGATCAATAAATTGCGATTTTTTTTTAAAAAAAGGAGGAAGTGTAGAGCCACTCATGGGAGTCGAACCCACGACCTACGCATTACGAATGCGTTGCTCTACCAACTGAGCTAAAGTGGCTTATAAAAAATCACACCAAAAAATAATGGTCTGATTTGTTCTTTAGTCGGGATGAGAAGATTCGAACTTCCGACCCCCACGTCCCGAACGTGGTACGCTACCAACTGCGCTACATCCCGAAACTTTGTCTCAATGCAGGAATTGAACTCACGACCCTCCCAAAAATATCGGGATTCTCTATCCTAAGCTAACATAGAGACATATTCTCTTTTGATATAAAAGAACAGTTATTTATTTAGTCTCCCCGGCGGGAATCGAACCCACGACCCATTGATTAAGAGTCAATTGCTCTACCAGCTGAGCTACGGAGAGTCCTTATTTTTCAAAAAGGCCTGCAAAAATATGAAAACTTTATGGGAAATGCCTTATTTTTTGAAAATACTTTTTATTTTTTTAAATATCTGTTAGGAATTTTAATCAGCTAATCATTCAAACAGCGACTTATATATTTGTAAATTAAAAGCATAACATTTTTGATAATAATTACTCATTATTCTCTTCTTTAATATCCATTAAATCCGGATGTTTGAATTCGTAAGCTAAGATTTTTTTCAAATTCTGATTGCTTACAATCTTAAATTCAGGAATGTCATTTTCTTCGAAATCAGGTATTTTCAATCCTAAGTCCAATTTTGCTTTTGTATAAAAATTCCTTCTAGTTGGATGCGTATCTGCACAAGCATTCAGTGTTTCATTCCAAATTTCTTTACTTATAATTTGCTCTAATATAAAGATGCAATCATCCCTGTGAATCATATTTACAAAACCTTCAGGATTTCCAATTTTTTTGTTTTCAGGGAAGAAGTTTCCGGGCTTACGCATATAGCCAAAAAGTCCTCCAAAACGAATTATTGTAGTCGAAAATCCAGAATTACTTATGAACAAATTTTCAATTTCTTTTAGCTGGCAATTTTTTAAAGGAGTTTTTTCTGTGATAGTTTCAATAGAATTATCATAAACCGATGTAGAACTGATAAAAATTATTTTCCTTATTGTAGAATTTTCAATCTGAATTATTAATTGTTTAAATCCATCTATATTTTTTGAGTTTACTGCGATAATCAGAACTTCTGAATTTAAAAACTCCTGTATGTTAGCTGAAATTTCATCAATATTTATTAAAAAAGGAGTAATACCTGCAGCTTTTATTTTTTGCAGTTTACTATCTGTGGTAGTAGATGCGTTGATTCGATATCCATTTAGTATTAAATGTTGAGCTAATGGCATTCCTAACCAGCCACAGCCCAGAATACTTATTTTCTGTTTTGAACTCATTTTCTTGTAGTTATGTCTATATTTATTGCTAATCCTGAGTTTTATGGATTTTTACTGAAATAGCGTAAATATTTTTAATATTTTTTTAACAACTTATGTTTTTATCAATTAACTTTACAGCCTTTATCTATTAACCTTAAAATATGCTTTATGTTTTAATCAAAAGTAATTTTAAGCTATTTTTTGAAATACAATTGAATACTTAGTTTATTAAACGATTCAGATAATTCAAAAACCTATATATCAATATTATAATATTTTTTGAAAATGAAAAAAATAATAGTTTTCGCTTTAGTTGTACTTTTCTATAATTGTACAATAGCTCAGGTTTATGACATAGAGTCGAATGATGGACAGACAGTTACTACTTGTACTGCTGATTTTTACGATAATTTTTCTGGTGATTATTCCGCAAATATAAATCAGGTGATAACATTTAAATCGAGTAGCACTATAAATACGCATATGAAAATCAGTTTCAGTGTTTTTGATATTGATCCTTCAGATACATTGTTTGTTTACAATGGACTCAATGTAAATTCACCTTTAATTGGAAAATATAATAATTCTATTCCATTTTATGGTATTCAAAATAGTATTCAATCAACGATTACAAATACATCAGGTGCGTTAACCTTTAGATTTGTAACAAATGGAAATCTTCAGAAAGCCGGATGGGTCGCTTCAATCTCGTGTATAAAGCCCTGCCAGAAGATTATTGCTACTCTCAATACCTTATTAACTTCACCCCAACCTGAAAACAATCATATTGATATTTGCTTTGGAAACCCTGTAAGTTTTGTGGCAGCAGTGAATTTTCCGGAAAACAATTCAACTTATCATCAGTCAACTAACAATTGTACTTATAAATGGTATTTCGGAGATAATTCTACAGTTGCTTCTGGATTAGCAGTTACTCATAACTATGCTGTTATAAATGGCTATAATGTAATTCTTGTCATTACAGATAGTATGGGGTGTACAAATAACAATGTGTTGGGTACTAGAGTCAGAATTGCTTCAAAACCTGTTACTACAATTCAGCCTATAGAGGATATGTGTTCGGGGAATTCAAAAATAATTAATGTAGGTTATAATTCTAATTCCGTAATAAACATTCACCCTTTATATTCTCAAATTGTAAAAAATAGTTTTGATAGCACTATGTTTATACCGGATGGGCCTGTTTGTCCACCGGGAGTATGTTCTGCTGCTATAAATGTCAATAATTTCCCTAATGGTTCCATTATACAATCAGCCAGTGACATTTTGTCAATTTGTGTAAATATTGAACATAGTTTTTCAGGTGATTTAGGATTCAGTATTAAATGTCCGAATAACCAAAGTGTGAATATTGATCCTAACCAACACTCAGGTGCGAATGGACTTGGAGACTGGTATGAGCCTGATGGAACACCAGCTTGCTTAGCATCAGCAAATATACCCGGTATAGGCTGGAATTACTGCTGGTCTGAATTATATCCAAATAATGGAACTTTAGGAAGTAAAAAAACAACATCTTCTTCATTTAAAATCGACTCAACGAATACGATTGCTCATACCAACTATTATTTACCGGCGAATCCTTTCTCAGGTTTGATTGGATGCCCCTTAAACGGTACATGGAGTATCGAAATTACCGATGACTGGGCTTCTGATAATGGTTTTGTTTTTAATTGGTCTTTAGAATTGCAAGCTCAGTTAATGTCAAGTAATTGGACCTATGATGTAAAAGTTGATTCTGTCGGATTTTATGGCCCTTATTTAACAACATTAAATGATACTACTGCAATTATTACACCAGCTACTAATGGGTTTTTTAATTATATAATTTATATGGTAGATGATTTTGGTTGTGTATGGGATACTAGTATTAATCTGAATGTTGTAAAAACACCTCATCCAAATTTAGGTGCTGACATTTCATTGTGTTATCCTGATACAGTTATATTAAATCCCGGAAATATTGCTTCAACTTATTCATGGCAGACTCCATCCGGGATTAAAACTACTCAGGCGATAACTACAGCAGCTGTTTATACCGGTGTAAATTCCCCTTTCAATTATGTACTAACTGCAAGTAATTATAATGTTTCCAACACATTAAGTTGCTCAGGCAAAGACAGCATTCTTGTCACAGTTAAACCTTTACCGGAAATAGCTTTTGTCATTAATCCCGCAATCTCACCAATAGCTGGCTGTGCCCCGTTTACGGTTAGTTTTACAAATGAATCAACACCTTCAAATTCTACTTTCCTTTGGAATTTTGGAGATGGTCAAACTTCAATTGTTGAAAGCCCAATTCATACTTATAGTATTGGAAATTATGCGATTAGTTTAAAAGCAACAACTACTGAGGGATGTTCTAAAACATGGTTTTCAAGTCCGGGATTAATTATCAGTGCTCCTAAGCCTGCAACTCCAACAATTACCAGAAATGGTAATATGCTGATTTCTAATTCTACAATAGGTAATCAATGGTATGATTCATCAGCTGGAATAATTAATTTTGCAAATTCACAATATTTTATTGCAAATCAGATTGGAAGCTATTATGTAGTTGTTACAAAAAATGGATGTAGTTCCAATAATTCTAATATAATAAATATCGATTATATCGGTATTCCTGAGCAGCATTCAGAACAATTTAACATTCAGGTACTTCCAAATCCGTTTTCGGATAAAACGACTTTTGTTTATACTTTAACCAAAGACGAGAATGTTGAATTAAGTATTTTTGATTTAAGTGGAAAGGAAATGAAAAAACTTGTAAATGAAATACAAACCAAAGGTAAACAATTGATAATATTTAATTCAACGGAGCTTTCTTCAGGGATCTATTTTTATAAGTTAAAAACAGCAAATGAAGTATTGATTGGGAAAATAATTCATAACAGATAAGTATTTGATTTTTATAAGGAAGAGTTTTTCCGGATAATTGAGTTAATGTTCATTTCCTTACATGTAATTTCTAAAAAAACCTTTCTTAAGAATAAACTTTAAAATAAAACATTAATCATAATAAATCAATTAAACTCAACGTTTTTAGTATTTTTATTCAACTTATTTAAATTTTTCTTATATGAAGAAACTAATCTTTTTAATCATCGGTTTTTGTCTGCCATTTATTGGTTTTTCGCAAATGGATACTATTTATGTTCCATCAAAAGTTAGTGATGTGACTATTTTTTACAAAGGTGCTCAGGTAAGCAGAACTTCTACAGTCGCACTGTCTAAAGGACAGCACATTATGGTTTTGCAAAAATTGCCAGTAGAACTTAGCGAACAAAGTATTCAGGTTAAAAATATTCCCAATACTCAGATTTTGTCAGTAAAAACAAATTCTTCAAATATTACGGCAAAAGAAAAACAACCGATTAAAGATATTCAGAATAATATAGAAGACAAGGAACAAAAAATTCGTGTTTTGATAGCAAAACAGCAGGTTTATGAAAAAGAGAATCAAATGCTTTGGGACAATCGTCAGTTAGGGAATGAACAAAAAAGTTTATCGGTTTTACAATTAAAAGAAGCTGCTGATTTCTACCGTAGCAGGATGAATGAAATTTCTCAGGAAATTCTTCGCATACAGAAAGATATAAAAACTGAACAGGAAGGCATACAGGAGTTAAACAAAAAAATAAATGAATTAAAATCTGAAATTGAAAAGCAATATACTGAAATATTGGTTGTTGTAGATTGTGATAAAACTACAACTGCTAATGTAATTTTTAGCTATTTTGTAACATCAGCAGGATGGGTTCCTTATTATGATTTTAGGGTTGACGAAGTTTCAGATCCTCTGGCGATAGTGTATAATGCTAATGTTTTTCAAAGTTGTGGAGAAGACTGGAAGAACGTAAAACTCAAACTTTCGGGCAATGATCCGTCAATGAAAACTACAAAACCAGAATTGAACAGATGGTATCTGGAACAGAATCGTAAACAAACAGTTGTCCGCGAAATATATAGCCTGAATGGAAGTGCCCTTAAAGGAAAAGTAGTGGATAAGATAACAAAAGAACCTATTGCATTTGCAAATATTATTATGGTACAGGATGGTAAGTATTTGAATGGTGCAACTACAGATTTTGAAGGTAATTATCTTATAAAACCTCTACAACCCGGATATTATTCATTGAAATGCACTTATGTAGGATATAAACCAATTGAAATTAAAAATATTCAGATTAACAAGGATAAAATTGCCTATTTGGATATATCTATGGATGCTAGCGCAACATCATTGGAAGCTTTCACTGTTGTTGATTATAAAGTTCCTTTGATAAGTAAAGACCAAATATCTACTGGTTCAACATTTACAAGTGAAGATATCTCAAGAATGCCGGGAAGAAGTGCGGAATCAGTATTGTCTACAATGGGAGGTGTAAGTTCAACTTATTATAGAGAAACAAATTGGGTTGGTTCATCTGATAAAACCGAAGCTCCACAAATTACTACCAATTTTATTTCCAATGATTTACAAAGAAATGTAAGCAATCTGGAGTATGTTATAGAGACTCCTTATACTATTTTATCGGATGGAAAAGATTATGCGATCCGCATTAAAGAAACTAAAATGCCTGTTGATTTTCATTATCTGGCTGTACCCAAAGTAGATGCAGATCCTTTTTTGATGTGTAATCTTATGAACTGGCAGAATCTCAATCTGCTGGATGCCAAATACAATATTTTTTTCAAAGGAACATTTGTTGGTGAATCTGTATTGAATACCAATGAAGCAAGTGATACGCTTAAAATATCTTTGGGAAGAGATAAAAATCTGTTTATCAGCAGGACAGGAATAAAGGAAATCAATGATAAAAAGGTGAACGGAAATACAATAAAAGAAACGGTGGGCTGGAATATAACGGTTAAAAATACCAAACCTTATCCAATCAATATAACTATTGAGGATCAGTATCCTGTAACGGAAAGAAAGTCTATTGATATTAACCTGAATGAATCGGGTGGCGCAAAAGTAGAAACTTCCTCAGGAAAGCTAAGCTGGGATATTATATTACAGGCCAATGAAAAGAAAGAATTAAAATTTAATTATACTGTAAAATATCCTAAATACATCGGAGTTAATGCCGATTAGAAGGAGAAGTGTCATCTATTTAAAGATTCTTAGTATTTTAGATATCTATGGAATACTTCATTAATATTTAATTAACTTTTGCATACTAATAATTCCATCTACATAAATCTTAATCAGATACATATCCTTAGCTAGTTCATTTATATAATAGGTATTTGCTATATTACGGTTTGCAAATTTCTTAAGCAGTTTTCCATTTAAATTCAAAATGTCAACCTGATTCACAATAGAATTAAATTTAATACTGAAATAATCAGCACAAGGATTCGGTAATATAACATCTTTTGCTGTTAAATATGCCTGATCTACAGATAGTAAATGGGCAGAAGGCAAAGAATAACATCCGGATGAGCTTTGAACGCTTACTGAATAATAGGCAATTTCATCAGGAACATAATAATTATTATTAGCAGCATTTATTATTGAGTCATTTTTATACCATTGAAAATTATCACCATCAGAGCTATGAGCAAAAAGCGTATCTCCCTGTTTTGTAATGTCTGGTGGAGAAGGAATATTATATACGTGAGCAAATGTAGGTTGAAGAAAACTTCTTTTACATCCTTGTATTGATTTTGCTGTGAAAATAAGTGGAAACCAGCCTGAAGTTTGATATATATGTGTGGGGTTTTGTAAGTTACTGCTATCCCCATCGCCAAAATTCCAATTCCAGTTATTAACAAATGGTGCAGATTCATCCTGAAAATGTATAGTCAATGGCGGACATCCTTCAGTGGGTTGTGAGGTAATAAAAGATAAATCTGGTGATGCATTTATTATTACTTCATGTGAAACAGGAATTGAAATACAATGAAATTGATTCTCAACAATCAAACTAATTGTATTAATAGTTGAAGGTATATTAAAAGGATTATTCCAGAAAACCAGAATAGGTCCAGCTCCATTTCCAATGGTTTTTAATGTATCTCCTCCAATTTCCCAGTGAAATATAGGTATGTTGGCAGTATTCCCGGTAAAGCTGATGATTGATGAGTCTTTTGTACAAATTGGACTTAGGACTGTGAAATCAGCAGTTGGAGTGGGATTTACTACAATATAAACAGTATCTGATACTGAAGTAGGAGGGTTTGTAGTAGTATCCGTAATAGTTATAGTATACATTGTATTACTTAATGGCGTTGTTTGCTGAGTATACTGATGAACTCCATTTGACCAGTTAACAATTTGATTAACCGGATTGCAGCTAATACTTACTTCATCAATTCCCCAGGCATCATAACCTGCACTTGAGGTTGTTAATTGTGCAAATCGGAATCTTGTTGTAGGTGTATAAGCAATTAAAGGGATGTCTGATTCATACTGATTCCAAAAATATAATGTGCTTTGTAATTGCGATGATAGTGCAGAAGAAGGATACCAATATCCTCCACTTCCAGGAACTGACGTAATAAATGGTGGTGTAGCTGATAAATTCCCAATCGGGTTATTATTGGGAGCAGGAATATCGTTCCAGTTGATATCATTTGTTGTATATTGTAAATGAACTCCTTCATTTGAAGCATCCGGGTCTTCACAACTTCCTGAATCAGCAGTGATTCCGTACATCATCCACCATTTTACTTTGCATCCGCCAGTTGTAGTGAATGTTGTAAAATCATAAGATTTTGTTGCTAATATCCTAAAAGGTGAAGCTGTTGTATTTACCCACGCATAAAGACTATCCGGTCCAGTTTGAACTGGTGATCCATTATTACAGCTAACAGGCGGTATTCCTGCTATAAATGGACATTGACAGGGATTGTTAAAAACAGGATTGGCTGATGTGTTGATCCATCCTGTACCTAAAGTCCCGTTATTGAAATTATTAGTGGCAAAGCCAGCATTAGTATTAACTGATAAATCAACGGTTTGTCCAGAACAAATTACGAGAGTATCTGAAGATGATACACCGTTTGAACTAGCAGTTGCCCTTATAACTAATTGAGAATAAGTTGTATTTAAAAAGTAAATACTGCAAAGTATTGAAAAAATAATTTTTTTCATTTTGTGTATATTAATACTTAATCAATTTTAGTATCCTTGTATTTTCTTTTGTATATATTTTTACAAAATACAATCCTTTACTTAAATCATTGATATTGTAAATGTAGCTTTTTTGGTCGAATTTTTTTATAACTTTAGCATTCAAATCTAATATCAGGACTTCTGTGATTTTTTTATTGCTTTGAATACTAAAATATTCATTCGCAGGATTAGGATGAATAAAAAAATCACTATTCGATATCTGCTCATCTTTCCCTGCAATACTAAATGTTATAGTATTTGAAGTATCTGAATAACATTCAGATGAATTACTTACTATTAACTGATAATTGCCGGTATCAGCAGCAATATAATAATTGCCGACAGCACCAATAATAGGATGGCTATTTAAATACCATTGATTGCCGGAATTTGAAGAAGAATATAAGCTGTCTCCAATAATATTAATAATTGGTGTCAGTGGACGAGGTTGAACAATTACTAAAATTGAATCGAACAGAATTCCGGGTGGATTTTGTGTTGTGTCAGGCATTGATGCAACATACCAATGTGTGGAAGTTGGCGAAACTGTAATTGAAGTGTTACCTCCTGACCAGACAAATGGAGGCAATGACGGGCCGCAACTAAATTTAACATTATCAATTCCCCAATGATCGAAGTTATTACCGGATGCTAATTCCTGATACCATCTGATGCGTGTAGTTGAAGAAAGCGCAGCCTGAGGTAAGTTTGTATAATAGTGATTCCATGTATAATAAGGACCTGTTGCTGCATTGCTTGCAACAGGAATCCAATATCCACCTGATCCGTTTATATAATTAGTATCTCCATAAATACCAGAAGGGGACTGATCTGAACCGGGAAATTGTATCCAGGTAGCGCCACCGGTTATTGAATACATTAAATGTACGCCTTCATATGATAAATCGGGCGATTCGCAATTTATAGTGTCTTGATTGGCACCATATTTCATATCCCATTCCAATTTGCAGTTCCCTGTCATTGTATTAAAACTATTGGTAACCAATTCGCGAGGGTAAATATTTGTACCAAACCAACATACAGTTCCATTTGCAGGCAATGTTAAAGGTGAGCATGGATTGCTCCAGATTGGAAAAATATTAGTGGACCAGCCACTATCTAAACTTGAATTATTAAAATTACTATTGATAAAATCCAAAGCAGGAATACTTGCAACCAGACGAACCGAGTCACCTTCGCATATTTTAACTGTATCAATTGGTAAATATGCTGTTGTAATTGTATTATTATTTTTTTGTGAAAAGGAAAAATGTACGCTTAGTAATAAGATACTGAATAAGAAGAAAGAATAATTTTTTTTCATAATTAGCAGAATTTGAGTAGATTCGATAAAAATATTCTTGGTTTTATAGTTAAAAAACCTACATTGCCATTTTTGATAAGATACTGATAATTGCAATAAGTTGTAATCGTAATGCAGAATTTGTTAATAAAAAACAAAGATACATATAAATAATCAGGTTTGCTGAAATTGTATCATTAAAATTCAACAATTTACATGAATTTTAATAATAAAAATTTTAAAAAATATTTAGAATGTGGCTTATTAATTGTAAAAACATAATTTATAGTAAATTGTCTATAAATTCAATTGCGTTTTTTGTTCTTATATCTCCTAAACCATTGATTATAGCAAATGGAAATTCTGAATCTTTTAATAATTGATGGTAGATTTGAAAAAGTTCTTCTCTTTCATTTGGATTTTCGCGTTGAGGATCAAATTCCCAGGGTAAATCAGTATTACAAAGTAAATATAAATCGTAGGTGTGATTCATAAAATGCTCATTAATCCATTCATGACATTTTTTGTATTTAAATTCGCACCAGATTTTTGTAACGCTAAAGTCTGTATCACAGAATAATATTTTATTGGCTTTTTTTGCTATCGTATTTTCATTATTAAGCTGACCTTTTGCTATTTGTAAAACGTCATCGTAATTGTAAGGACGAGTTAAGTTTTCAAGATATTCACGGGCATATTCAGCGACCCAAAATGTTTGGTAATGTGCAGCCAGTTCTTCTGCAAGTCTGCTTTTTCCGGTTGATTCCGGTCCTGTAATTGCAATGCGTTTTATCACAAAAAATTAGATGTTATTATTCATTAATATATTAGTTTGAATTGGGAATGAACGGAGTCATTCTGAATACTATCTCTGAGCTTTCTGATTTTAAATTTATAATTTCTGCAATTTCTTTTTCCATTCAAAATATCCTGAAATAGCGATGAGAAGAAATATAACGTACTGAAAACCAGAGAAAATCAAACCCTGATAAATTAAAAGTGGGATGATTAGAAAATCACCAATAATCCAGAATGTCCAGTTCTCAAACTTTTTACGGGTTTGAAGCCACATTGCAACTATATAAAACGCAGATGTAACAGAGTCTAATACAGGAACTTTGCTGTCAGTTTGGGTTTTAAGTAAGAAATAAATAACTATGAAAGAGACTACGAACAATAAAGTGTTAATTATATAATCATTTTTTGTACATCTGGTGATATGTATCTGCTTTTCGTTTTCATCTTTTCTGGCCCATTTGTACCATCCATATATGCTCATTATAACAAAATAAAAATTGATACCCATATTGGCATAGCATTTTGCTGCTAAAAAAATGTATACATATAAGCCAACATTTATCAATCCGGTGGGGAAAACCTTTATGTTTTCATTACGGGCATACCACACACTTAATAATCCAAAGAAAACAGCAACAATTTCTAAATAGCTGGTATCTATTATGTTTTGATATAATGTGGAAAAAATAATATTTGTATCCATATTCTTAAAAGATCATAAGTTTATAAAGTTCTTTAAATGTTGGAATTAGCAAATTCTGTTCGGGTAATTTAGTTTTTACTTTTTAAAGATTGCTAAATTACATAAAATAAGTATTTCTGATACTCTTTATTAGTTGCACAGTTTTTATTTTGATTAATTATGATAGTTTTTTGCAAAATCAGCTTTTGATTTTATAACTTTACAACCTAAAAAAAAACAAATTTATAATGCTTATAAAAACAATAACAGATTTAATAGAAAATCATGCTCCATTGTCATATCAGGAATCGTATGATAATGCCGGATTAATTATCGGCAGTCATGATAAGGAAATTGATAGAGCAATTATTTGTATTGATTTAACTGAAGATGTGTTAAATGAAGCTATTGAAAAACAATGTCAACTTATAATTTCTCATCATCCATTAATATTCAAAGGATTTAAGAAATTGAATGGTAAAAACGCAACTGAAAGAATAATAGTTAAAGCAATTCAGCAAGGTATTGCTGTTTATGCAGCACATACCAATCTGGATAATGTGATTCAAGGTGTTAACTCAATATTTGCCGAAAAACTTCAATTGAAAAACGTTAGGATCTTACAAGCGAAGTCCGGGCTCTTACGAAAACTGGTTTTCTTTTGTCCGACAGCTCAGGCTGATCTGGTAAGGAATTCATTGTTTGAAGCAGGTGCCGGGCAAATTGGAAATTATGATCAATGTAGTTTTAATTCCGCAGGTGAAGGTAGTTTCAGGGCAAATGAAGACGCAAATCCTTTTATTGGTGAAATCAATAAGTTGCATTTTGAAAACGAAATAAGAATAGAAACCATTTTCCCTGCTTACCTTGAAAGGAAAATTTTAAAAGCTTTATTTACTTCACATCCATACGAAGAAGTTGCCTATGACATATATGCCTTAGAAAATGAAAACCAAAACATTGGAAGTGGTATGTTGGGAGATATTGAAGCAGAAGATGAAATTTCTTTTTTGCAACGCATTAAAGAGATAAGTGCTTCAGAATGTGTAAAACATACTTCTTTGTTAGGCAAATCAATCACAAAAGTAGCTTTATGTGGGGGTAGTGGTAGTTTTCTGATTAAAGATGCAATTGCAGCAGGAGCCGATATTTTTATTAGCGGTGATATAAAATATCATGATTTTTTTGAAGCCGAAAATAAGATAATTATCGCTGATATTGGGCATTATGAAAGCGAACAATTTACAAAAGAATTATTATATTCAATTATTACAAAAAAATTTCCTAATTTTGCAGTTTTAATTTCAGAAAAGAATACAAATCCAATTCATTACTTGTAACTACAAATTCAATATATTATGGCAAAGACAACAAAAGGCGAATCAAACGAAGCCAATACCGCATCAGCAGAAGTGGTAGAAAATAATTACAGAGAAATAATCGCCAAAGAAGCCGATGTTAGTGTTGAAACCAAATTAACTGCACTTTACACATTACAACAAATTGATTCACAGGTTGATAAAATAAGAATCATCCGTGGTGAACTTCCTTTGGAAGTTCAGGATTTGGAAGATGAGGTAGCAGGTTTGGAAACACGTATAGATAATTTTGTGCAAGAAATTAATGTACTCGAAACATCAATAAATGAGAAAACATCTGCAATTAATGATTGTCAGATGCTTATCAAACGATATGAAGAACAACAAAATAATGTAAGAAATAATCGTGAATACGATTCTTTAACCAAAGAAATTGAGTTTCAAAATCTTGATATTACTTTAAGTGAGAAGAGAATTAAAGAATTTACATTTGCTTTAGAAGGTAAAAAAGAAGAAGTTGATAACGCTCAAAAAAAATTATCAGATCGTATCAACGAATTAGAAATTAAAAAGGCAGAACTTGACGATATTATTGCTGAAACAGAAAAAGAAGAAAGCGAGTTAATTCAAAAATCTCATGATAATCAAAAATTAATTGAAGAGAGATTATTAACTGCCTACCAACGGATTCGTGAAAATGCCCGTAATGGTTTAGCTGTTGTAATGATTGAAAGAGATGCTTGCGGTGGTTGTTTCAATAAAATCCCCCCCCAACGTCAGTTAGACATTCGTATGCATAAAAAAATTATTGTTTGCGAATATTGTGGAAGAATTTTAGTCGACAGTGCTATTGATGAAGTAGTAAAACGCTAAAAATAGTATTTAAAATAGTATGAAAAGGTGAAAGTATTCAATATTTTCACCTTTTTTGTTTTGAATTTAGTCTTATTTAAAATTTATTGTAGTTTTGTAACTTAATGTTGTACCCTTTATATGAATAAAAAGCACTTCTATATCATATTGTTCCTATTGATAATAGCTAAATCAAGCTTTGCTTACTTTGACTTTACAGTTAATTGCCGCAAAATACATCAGCAAATAATGAATCTGCAACTTGCAGAAGCTCAGCAGTTGATTGAAACTGAAAAAAAAGCAAATCCATCAAATATAATTCCTTATTATCTTGAAAACTACAAAGATTTTATAAGTATAATTATTAGTCAGGATAAAAACTTATTTGATCAATTGCTGGATAAAAGGTCAAACCTGATAGACAAGATTGAGAAAGAAGATGCAGCATCACCTTATTATAATTATTGCCTTGCCGATGTATATTTTCAATGGGCAGCTGCAAGGTTGATTTTTATGAAAGATTTCAGTAACGTATTTGAGGGTTTAAAAGCAGGAATTGAAATCAAGAAATCTTATGATTTGCTGGAAAGCAACCAAAACAAATATCCAAATTTCACACCTAATCTTAAGTTATTGGGATTAATGCATGCAATGATAGATGCAGTTCCTGACAGTTATAAAAGTATGGTTAAGAAACTGGCTTTTGATGGCAGTTTCGAACAAGGTGCTTCTGAACTTATATTACTAACTGAAAAAACACTAACGGATAAAAATTATGATTATTTAAAATCAGAAGCTTTGTTTATACTTACATTTATTGAAATTAATCTACAAGGGGATAAACAAAAAGCAATCTTCCTGAAAAAATATTTTACTCATCCTGAATTTATACAAACATTTAAATCAAGTGCTGTACTTCTTTATTCCAAAGCACGTTATGAAATGTTTTTCGGCAAAAATGACGATGCAATACTAACACTCGAGAATTTTCCACGGGGGAAAGAATATGCATATTTTGGATTTATTGATTACCTGACTGGAAAAGTAAAGTTAAACAGATTGGATAAAGATGCTATAATTTATTTTTTAAATTATACAATTAATTACAAAGGTTCACTTTATATTAAATCATCCTATCAGCATATTGCGTGGTATTATTTATTAAATAATGATGAAAAAAAGTATGCTGATTACATGCAGAAAACAAAACAATTCGGATCTACACTTTCTGAAACTGATAAGCAGGCTGATTATGAAGCAGAGAAAAGAGATCCGCCAAATATTCAGTTGTTAAAAGCAAGTGTATTATGTGATGGCGGCTATTATCAGCAGGCTTTAAAAATTCTGGACGGAAGTAATCAGTTGCTGCAATTGAGAACAACTAAAGATTCTCTGGGCTTTTTATACCGTATGGGGCGTATTTATCAGGAATGGGAAAAAACTGATGCTGCATTGCCTTATTATGAGTCTGTTATAAGAAACGGAGATGATAAACCCTGGTATTTTGCATGCAATGCTGCACTCCAGTTAGGATTGATTTATGAAAGCCATAAGGAAATTACAAAAGCTCGTTTGTATTATAAACGATGTATAGGTATGAGTCCAAAAGAATATAAAAATAGTCTGCATGCCAAAGCTAAGGCTGGACTTAGAAGAATAGGAGGGTGATTTTTTATTTATTAGATATGAATTATTAAATAAAATGTACACATTTTATTTAATAATTCATATTTTCCTAAAAGCCTAAAAGTCTATTTGCTAATTATTCCCTAAAAGTTTATTCACGACATTGGAAATTTCATCAATGTTAATTCTTTCCTGTTTCATAGTGTCGCGATCGCGAATAGTCACAGTATTGTTTTCAAGTGTTTCGTTATCAATTGTAATACAATAAGGAGTTCCAATTGCATCCTGACGACGGTAACGACGACCGATTGAATCCTTTTCTTCGTAAGAACACTGAAAATTTAATTTCAGTTTGTCCATAATTTCACGTGCTTTTTCCGGTAAATTATCTTTGGCAACCAGAGGTAAAACAGCAACTTTATAAGGAGCTAATACAGGAGGCAGATTAAGTACAATACGTTCGCTGCCATCTTCCAGCTTTTCTTCGGTAAAAGCATGACTTAATACTGCAAGAAAAGTACGGTCGAGACCAACTGAGGTTTCAACTACATAAGGTACATAGCTTTCGTTCAACTCAGGATCAAAATATTGAAGTTTCTTACTTGAATATTCCTGATGTGCTTTTAAATCAAAATCTGTACGGGAATGAATGCCTTCCAGTTCTTTAAATCCAAATGGGAATTCAAATTCAATATCAGCTGCAGCATTAGCATAATGAGCCAATTTGTCGTGATCGTGAAAACGGTATTTCTTTTCAGGGATTCCTAATGAAAGATGCCATTTGATACGTTCTTGTTTCCAGTATTCGAACCATTTTAGTTCTTCGCCCGGACGAACAAAAAATTGCATTTCCATTTGTTCAAACTCACGCATACGGAAAATAAACTGACGAGCCACGATTTCATTTCGGAATGCTTTTCCAATCTGAGCAATGCCGAAAGGAATTTTCATTCTACCTGATTTTTGTACGTTCAGGAAGTTTACAAAAATACCCTGGGCCGTTTCAGGACGAAGGTAAACCTGACCGGCATCTTCGCTAACGGAACCCATCTGTGTAGAAAACATCAGATTGAACTGACGGACTTCTGTCCAGTTACGGCTACCGGAAACAGGACATACAATGCCAAGTTCTTCAATCAGGGCTTTTACATCTGCAAAATCTTCTTTTCCCAAAGCTGCATAAAAACGGTTGTTGATAGCTTCAATCTTTTGCTGATATTCCATTACCCGTGGATTGGTATTGAGATATTGTTGTTCATCAAAAGTTTCACCAAATCGTTTAGCTGCTTTCTCTACTTCTTTGTTGATTTTATCCTGAATTTTGGCAACATGGTCTTCAATCAACACATCGGCACGGTAACGTTTTTTTGAATCTTTGTTATCAATTAAAGGATCACTGAATGCATCCACATGCCCGCTTGCCTTCCATATTGTTGGATGCATAAAAATTGCAGAATCAATCCCTACAATGTTTTCATGGAATTGTACCATTGCTTTCCACCAGTAAGCCTTGATGTTGTTTTTAAGTTCTACTCCATTCTGACCGTAATCATATACTGCCGCCATACCGTCATATATTTCACTTGACGGGAAAATAAACCCATACTCTTTTGAATGAGCTATTATCTTTTTGAAAATGTCTTCGTTGTTTGCCATGCGGCAAAAATACAAAAAAAAATGATTTGACGAATTGGAGAAAAAGAGATTTGGCGAAATAGTGTTTTGTAAATTGTTTTCATTGATTAAGTAGTAATATTTTCACCCATATGAATAGAATAGCCAAACAGATTGTTATGTAGAAATCTAAGAATATTAAAATTGTGATTTTTAAAGGATAATACTCAAGTAATACTTTGTTAATAGCTTTAATTTGAAGCAATTAAATATAAAATAAACCAAAATAATGAACCGCTGATTAGTAAAATGAGTCTTTGCTTATATTTAATTTTAAAATTCTCATTACGTAATTCAGTTACTGTCATATCTTTGAAAAAATTATACCTCGGGAAAAGAATTATTGGCGTACATAAGAATATTATTATCATTTTTGATATAGTATAAGATACTGTTGCATTCAGAGCTAATTCAGCCTGATATTTTCTTTCTTCGTCTTCTAGAAATCTATTAAAATCATAAGTTATTTTAGTTAATTCATCAGCTGTATAACCGCGATTGTATAATTCATTTGTAGCCTGAGTTATTGCATCATCTTGCCATGAACCCCCGGAAGAAGTATATATTTCAAGCAAATCTTCGGTTTCTCTTTCTCTTATTGGAGGTGAATATTCTTCCATCTTTTTTTTTAATCCGGAAATGGTTTCATTATTAATGTCTTCTTACAACGTAATTTTCAACAAATGAGGTCTTTCATTGTAAACTTTAAGAATCAATTCTCCAAACAATGTATTAGCCCATGCAAACCAGCTTCTTGTATAATGTGTTGGATTGTCTTTATGAAAGGATTCATGCATAAATCCTTTGCCGGCATGAGTTTGTTTCAGCAGCCTTAAACTGTTTTCTATTTCTTTGTCATCAGTTGAGGTCATTGCACGGAGTATTATAGACATCGGCCATATCATATCTTTATTGATATGCGGACTGGCAGTTCCTTCTGCTGCTTTGCCTTTGGTATAATATGGATTCGTCTTTTCGCTGAGCAGGTATTTTCTTGTATTTATATAAATTGAATCATCCCTTTTTACAGCACCTATATAAGGCAATGAAAGCAAACTGGGTACATTGGCATCATCAGCAAAATACATACTTCCAAAACCATCTACTTCGTATGCAAATATTTTTTTATTATCCCTCTTGATAACCCCATGTTTGAGGATGGCTTTATGGACTTCTTCTGCAAGTAAAGTACATTCTTCTGCGAAATTATTGTCTAATCCTGTTGTTGAAAATATCTCAGCCAATTGTTTTAATGAAACTACTGCAAATAAATTAGATGAAATTAAAAAGGGGAATAGTGTACGGTCATCTGAAGGGCGGAACATTGAAAAAATAAGTCCAACCGGATTCACAGGAACTCCTTTTCCATCTTCAATACAAGGTTCCCAGCCACGCATAAAAGAATAAGGACCGGCATTCTGCTTGCGTTGCTGTTCTTTAAAAGTACTGACTATCGTCTTCATTGCCAATATCCAATCATTATCAAAGCAATTTTTATCGCCGGTATATTTCCAGTAATGATATGCCAGACGGATTACATAACAAAGCGAATCTATTTCCCATTTACGTTCATGAATACCGGGTTTCATCATGGTTTTGTCATCTTTCCATTCCGAAACTTTGTTAGTGTCATCGTAAAAAGCATTGGCATAAGGATCCAGCAGAACATAAGCAGCATGCTGGTTTACAACGCCCGCTATTAAATCCTGCAATGCCTGCTCTTCTTTCATCAATGCTAAATAAGGCCAAACCTGAGCCGAAGAATCCCTGAGCCACATAGCATCGATATCTCCTGTAATTACATAAGTAAATGGTTTCCCGTTCTGATGCCTGAAACTAACAGTTGTATCTAAAGTGTTTGGGAAGCAATTTTCGAACAGCCAGGCAAGTTCCGGATCGGTCATAAGTGCTTTTACCTGATTTATCTTTGCATCGATAGCTTTACTAACAAACTTGCGTTTATTTATGGGAGGACGATTTGAAATAAATGCATTAGACATAATGCCTGAAGTTTGCGACATTGGGAAACCGGCATTCATAGCCATTAAACCTGCTGCTGTTATTGCTGAGTTCCGGATAAACTTTCTTCTGTTCATATCAATCGGTTTTTATAAGATTTATAGAATGTGTTTGATTTTCAGTGAGACTAAAAAATTAGGTATGCATATCTATTTCAAAGAAATTAGCTTGATTATAATAGCTTTATTTATTGCAAATATACTTATTTTATCAGAAGAACAGATTGGTTTCGTTTGACTATTTAAGAACAATAAAAATGATTTTGGATGAACAGTGTAGGTATAAAAAAACCTCAACAAAAAAATATTTTCATTGAGGTTTTTCATGTCTAATTACTAAGAATCATTCCTTATCATATTTAAAATATAGCATTAATTTTTCTAATTTATTTCTCATGAACGCGGAAGACACAGATCCCTTCGGGAAACGCTGATAAAACGGATTTTTAATATATAAAGATCAAAGATTCTGAATAATTCGTGAAAATCTGCGCTTATGGAACGTATCCGTTTAATCCGAGTTCTAATGTTTTTATACATTAATTACCTAAACTGAAAATATGCGTATATCCAGTTTACTACTTATATAGAAATCTTTATCTGTTTACCACAAACTTTTTATTTAATATTCCTTTTTCGGTAGCCAATTGCATTAAGTATATTCCATTGGATAGTTCATCTACATTGACTGAAAAATTGCTTACTGTTTTATTTGCAATTTGGTATATCATTTCCTGCCCCTGAAGATTGAATATTTTAATGGCTGTAAATTTGTTGCCGGTTAGGTAAATGTTAATGATATCATTTGCAGGATTAGGGAAAATGATTAATTCTGAGTCATTTTTCGTTTCAGCTACCGATGTGGTAGTAGCAATAAAATTGGCTTCGTAACGTGCAGCATATAATGAATAAATGAGTTTTTTTGAAGAATATACGTCAATACTACTTACATAATTTACCCAGATATTGTTCTGCCATTTTTGTGAAATTCCATCTATTGAATTGGCGTTTGTATTGTAATCATAGCTTATTTTATAATAATTCAGCCAGCTAATATTATTCCATAATTCTGTTAGGATACTTATGATGTTTTCATTGTTATCATAAGTAAATGAATTTTTTTCACGATTGACCCACTGACTGTTATTCCATCCTTCGGTTAATTTTGATGAAATGTTTTCTGAAGCATCATAGGCATAAGAGTCTTTGCTGTCATTTTCCCAACTACTGCTATTCCAATATTGGCGAATATGCGTCAGAAGGTTTCCGTTTGTTTTATATGTGTAATTATCCTTGCTGTCATTTTCCCATGTTGTATTTTGCCAGTTTTGATAAGTTTGAGAAAGCAAATTGCCATTTGACTCATAGGCAAAAGAAAATTTGAAATAGTTTTCCCAGGAAGTATTTAGCCAATATGCATAAATAGCAGTTGTTATTTTTGAATTTGCATCGTAAGTATTTGTAATTTGATCAGTATATTCCCAGGCAGTACTTTGCCAACTTTCCTGTACTTCTGTTAAGTTATTTCCATTGTTATCGTAAGTATAGGAATATCTTGCAGCATTCATCCAGCTATTACTTTGCCATGTTTCATTCAGTTGAGTTGTTAGTTTTTCATTGGAATTATAAGTAAATGAATATTTATATTCATTCTGCCAATTATTATTTTGCCAGATTTCACCTAATGTATTCTGTATAATTCCGGTTACGGAATAGGTGTTGGTGGTTCTAATGCTATTTTGCCAGACATTATTTAAGTATTCTTCTTGTTTCTCTATAAGAACCAGTCCATTGGCATCATAGTTTCTTATAAATCTTGTTTTTAAACCTGCAGAATCGTAAGCAACTAATGTATCCCAGTTCCAGACGATTGTTTTAGTATTTTTCAGTTGAATATTTAATGATTTATCAAGCTGGCTTCCAAGATCAAGTTTTTTTTTCTGAATAAGAAAATTCATTGGCTGAGCTTGGATGATATTGGTTATGAGGTGAAATAAAAAGAAAATTGAGATTATTTTTTTCATTGTTTAAAAGTTAGAATTAATAAAACTATAAATAGGAGTCAAAGTTAATATAATAATATAGATTATGATAAAATTAACATAGATTATTTCAAACAACACTCTTTAATCTATTTTTTGCTAATTATGTTTTCTGTAAAATTTCTTTTTGAATTTCCCCGTTTTATTTAAAAATATTACCTTTGCCCCATGATTTCCATTGACAATACTATTATATCAGACGACCTGAATGAGGTTTGTTTTGTTTGCGATTTAAAAAAATGCAAAGGTGCCTGTTGTGTTGAAGGTGACGCCGGTGCTCCATTGGATGCTGAAGAAATAAGCATACTGGAAGATGAAATAGATGTTATAAAACCTTATATGAGACCTGAAGGAATCGCTGTTATTGAACAAAATGGTGTATTCGAAATGGATGCCTGGGGAAATACAGTTACACCATTGGTAAATCAACGTGAATGTGCTTTTGTCTATTTTGAAGATGAAATTGCATTTTGTGCTATAGAAAAAGCCTGGGAGCAAAAAAAGTTAAAGTTTCAAAAGCCAATATCTTGCCATTTATATCCAGTACGAATTAATCAATACAATGATTTTGATGCAGTAAACTACCAACGCTGGCATATTTGTGAAAAAGCAGTTGTTAATGGTAAAAGATTAAATATAAAAGTCTATGAATTCCTCAAAGAACCGCTGATTCGTAAATACGGACTAAAGTGGTATAAGGAATTGGTTAACAGTTGGAAGAAATAGTTATACCTTTGCAGAATACTCAGTTTTAGGATAGATGAAACATTCATGACAAATAAATATTGACACACTAAGGAATGATTATTTTGGAAAAACATAAATCATTGAAAATAAGAAAAATATCAAATATTTTAAAAAAGCACGCTGAAGACGTGGATTCCTAAAGGGAAACGCAGATAAAACGGATTTAAAATCAGTGGTAATCCGCGATTACGGAACGTATCCGTGTAATCCGCGTTCCATTATAGCACTAACATGCAATTTTAACTTTCTTAATGTTTTGTAAAAATATTTAAATAACAGAATATCAATGTACAAAAAAATATAAACACATGAAAAGAGGTCAGAATCTATTGTAATAAATTCAAAACTTTTCACTTTATCCGTTTACTTTTTACTTTTTAATTTAATCTTTATCCTTTAACTTTCTTCGACAATTTCAAAATCCATTTGTTTTTTACCTATATCTACTCTTACAATTTTGATTTTGATACGGTCGCCAAGCTTATATTTATGACCGTAACGCTGGCCAATTACCTGATAGTTTTCTTCGTCAAGGAAATAGTAATCATCTACCATTCTTTTGAGTGAAACCATACCTTCACATTTGTTTCCTTCCAATTCAACAAAAAGTCCCCATTTGCTTACTCCGGAAATCAAGCCAAAGAAAGATTGCCCGATTTTATCCTGCAGATATTCAGCTTGTTTGTATTTAATCGATGCTCTTTCGGCTTCAGCTGCTTTTTTCTCCATCAGCGATGAATGTTCACAGCTTTCTTCATATTCTTTCTTATTAACAGATGGTTTTCCTTCCATATACATTTCAAGTAATCGATGAACCATCAAATCAGGATAACGGCGAATAGGGGAAGTAAAGTGTGAATAATAGGAGAAAGCTAATCCATAATGACCGATATTATCTGTAGAATAATAAGCTTTTGCCATCGTACGAATGGCAATGGTTTCTATCATGTTTTCTTCACCTTTACCTTCAATAGCTTCAAAAAGATTATTAAAAGAAGTTGCAAGGTTTTTACGTGAACCTGTCTTCATAGTATATCCTAATTTGGAAAGAAATTGTACGAAAGTATTTAGCTTTTCTGCATTGGGTTCGTCATGTACCCGATATACAAAAGTTTTAGGGGTTTCACTTCCTTTTTTTACACCAATATACGCTGCTACTTTTTTATTGGCAAGTAGCATAAAATCCTCAATCAAACGATTGGAATCTTTAATTTCTTTAATAAAAACGCCTAAAGGTTTTCCTTTTTCGTCTAATTGGAATTTTACTTCTGTTGATTTAAAATTGATTGCACCGGTTTTGAATCTTTCATCGCGGAGTTTTAAAGCAAGTTTGTTCAATGTTAGCATTTCTTCAGCAAATTCACCACTTTCGGTTTCAATAATATCCTGAGCTTCCTGATAAGTGAATCTTCTGTCAGAACAAATAACTGTTTTACCAAACCATTCATTTTTAATGTGTGCGTTGTCATCCATTTCAAAAACAGCTGAAAAACAAAGTTTTTCTTCATTGGCACGTAATGAGCAAACACCATTTGATAATCTTTCGGGAAGCATAGGAATAACTCTATCGACCAGATAGATAGAAGTTCCTCTTTCGTAGGCTTCTTTATCAATCAGAGAATTGGGTTGAACATAATAAGAAACATCAGCAATATGAACCCCAACTTCCCAAAGTCCATTTTTTAATTTTCTGATAGAAAGTGCATCGTCAAAATCTTTAGCATCTTCAGGATCTATAGTGAAAGTAATAATATTACGGAAATCTCTTCTTTTACTAATTTCTTTTTCGGGTATGGTTTCGGAAATTCTTTCTGCTTCTTTTTCAACGTTGTCAGGAAAAGATAATGGGAAATTCAGTTCTGCTAATATCGACTGCATTTCCACGTTATTATCGCCTGGTGTTCCTAAAACCTGAATGATTTCACCAAAAGGATTACTGGCTCTTTCGGGCCAGTCTGTAATACGCGCGAGTGCTTTTTCTCCGTTCTTTGCTCCATTTAAGCAATCCAGCGGGATAAAAATATCAACTGTTACATTATTGTTGTCAGGAACAAGAAAAGCAAATTTTTTGGAAACCTGAACGATACCCACAAACTGTTTACGGGCTCTTTCAATGATTTCTATTACCTGACCCTCCAGTTTTCTTCCTTTTCGACGTGGGAATAAGAATACTTTTACCTTATCACCATGCATTGCATGATTGGTATTATTTGCAGAGATGAAAATATCTTCGCTTTCTTTATCGATAATGATGTATGCTTTTCCGGTTTGTTTCATGTCAACAGTACCGGTGACATACGAAGAAGGCATTAATGCTTCGTTTATATAAGAAGGATTAAGTTTATATTTTCCACGGCTTTCTTCTCTGAGTGCTTCAGTTTTTACAAGTTTATGAATAACGTTGATTACAAGTTCTTTGCTGGCTTTGTCGCTGATACCCATTCTGGCAGATACCTGCTTGTAATTGAATGCAGAAAACGGATCATTTGAAAATATTCGCAATACGCTGGTAACAAATGTATTGTTATTCAATTCGATTTCCTTAGGTTGTTTTTTCATTTTTTATTTTGTAAAGTTTATAAAGTTGTAAAGTTTATAAATTAAGTAGTCTGTTAACCAAATGCGGAAGTTTTTATTCAGAGTTTTAATGGGAAAAAGCATATTAAAATTATTTTCTAACAAGCAACTAAATTATAAAATTGATATTTAAAATCTTCTCATTTTCAAATTCTTAAATTCTCATTCAAAATTACGATTTATTTAGCAATTGTAACAAAAAAAATCAGAAAATGATTTGCTTAAAGATTTTTACTTTAAACAAATCTTTCATTTTTAATATTTTAAAAAAATATTTTTGGTTTTTTTAAAGATTTAGTCATTTAGCATGGCAGTTTTAAGATATTATTGTAATTTTACAAAACTAAAAAACTAATCATGGAAAAGAGATGGGTGTTAAAAAAACAAGGTGATACAAAAATAATAGCAGACTTACAACAAGCATTGAATATTGATTTTCATCTCGTAAATTTATTGGTTCAAAGAGGGATTCGTACTTTCGATGAAGCCAAATCTTTTTTTCGCCCTCAACTTTCCGACCTTCATGATCCTTTTTTAATGAAAGATATGGATCTTGCTATCCTGCGCATAGATAATGCTATTAAAAATCAGGAAAAAATACTGGTTTACGGCGATTATGATGTTGATGGAACAAGTGCTGTTGCTTTGGTTTATTCATTTCTGAAAGAGATTTACGAAAATGTTGATTTCTATATTCCCGACCGTTATTCCGAAGGTTATGGGATTTCTTATAAAAGTATCGATTTTGCTGAAGAATATAACTTCAAACTCATAATTGCTTTAGATTGCGGAATAAAAGCAACAGAACATATTAAATATGCCAATGAAAAACATATTGATTTTATCATTGGTGATCATCATCGTCCGGGAGAATTACTACCTGCTGCAATTGCAGTGTTAGATCCCAAAAGATCTGATTCATCCTATCCTTATGATGAATTATCTGGCTGTGGGATAGGATTTAAAATAATTCAGGCTTATGCTCAAAAGAATAGTATCCCATTCGTGCAAATTGAAAAGTATCTGGATTTAGTTGCGATCAGTATTGCAGCAGATATTGTTCCTATTACAGGAGAAAATAGAATTCTGGCTTTTTACGGACTTAAATTAATCAATTCCAATCCACGGCCTGGAATAGAAGCTGTTTTAAGATATAGCAATGTTTGTAAAAATGAACTTTATACTACAGAAAATGAGCTTTTTTTCAAGCGGGGACTTACTATTAATGACCTTGTTTTTCTGATCAGTCCACGTATTAATGCTGCCGGACGAATTGAATCTGGAAGAAGTTCTGTGGAACTCCTTATTTGTAAAGATCTGGAAGCTGCTATGGTATTTGGAGAACTTATCAACAATAATAATACTGAACGGAAAAGTTTGGATGCAACTGCTACTCAACAAGCATTGGATTTTATTAAAAATGATGAATTTTTAATGAAAAGTAAAAGTACAGTAATCTTTAATCCCGAATGGCACAAAGGAGTAGTTGGAATTGTTGCTTCACGTTTAACAGAAGAATATTACCGTCCTACTATAGTTTTAACACATTCCAATGGCTTGATTACAGGTTCAGCGCGTAGTGTAAAAGATTTTGATATTTATGATGCTATTGAAGCTTGCAGTCACTTACTTGAACATTTCGGCGGACACAAATATGCAGCAGGTTTATCTCTAAAACCTGAGAATCTTGATGCTTTCCGCTCACTTTTTGAAAATGTGGTCAGTGAATCTATTACTATAGATATGCAAACTCCTGAAATTGAAATTGATGATAGTATTCAATTAAAAGATATTAATACCAAATTTTATAATATCCTCAAACAATTTGCGCCTTTTGGACCCGGCAACATGTCACCCGTATTTCAAACTGATAATGTTAAAGATGCAGGTTATTCGCGTATAGTTGGTAATAATCATATAAAGTTATCGGTAATCAGTCCTGATGTAGCCAGTTATCCAATATCAGGTATTGCATTTCAGCAAGGTGAATATTTTGATGCGATACAAAAAGGATTTCCTTTCTCTATTTCCTATCATATCGAAGAAAATGAATGGAATGGCAAAACCACTTTACAACTAAATGTGAAGGATATCAGGTTTGAATAGGGGTGAGATTATTTGTATCGTTTGTTTGTTGTAAAAATGCAACTATTCCCTAAAATTAATAGGTATATTCCTTTTTAGCATGACAACCAGGAAAACAAGAGCCTCCATTTTTTTTTGCAATATATCTAATCGGCATACTCCATTCACCAAATTCAATTTTTCCTTCAATAAGATGCTCGTTCATTGAAGCATGAACATTATGACACATCACACAACTTCTTGTTTTTCCTTTTTTGATATGTACAAAATGCAGATTTTTTTCTCCATTTCTAAACTGAGTAGAAGTAGTTGTTTTAACTGCATTAAGTAATTCTATATCATGACATTCCCAGCATAAGGCAAATGTTTCTTTCTCTGATATTACGTAATTGTCTTTTGGAAAACTATTGATTAATAAATAATTATTGTCAGAAGCATGAGGTTTATGACAAGCAATACATCCGTTTTCTACTGGAGGATGAATGACTTTAGCATTTGTAAGTAGTCTGCTGATATTTGTTGTTTTTTTTCCATTGGTTGCAATCTCCTTGTTATGGCAACTCAAACATAATTTTTTTTCCTCCAATACCAGGAGCTTATCCTCAACAGAAGAATGTGGGTTGTGGCAATTAATACAGCTATTTTTGTTTTTAATTACCTGATGAATATTTTTTATAGTACTAAGATCATTCTTTAATCCATTATGACAATTAAAACACAATGCAGGAATATCTTCAGCCAAATGCAAACCTTTGCTTCCATTTTCAGTATGTTCTTTAAAATTAACTTTGTGGCAACTTTCACAACTTTCTTTTGCTGGAGTGTGTTTCGACTTGTTTTCTATTAAACTATTATGACAATCAGTGCATTTTGGATTTTCAGTAGGATTTTCCCGGGGTGAATTAATATTATTGAAAGCAAAACTTTGATTTACTAAAACAAGCAAAAAGAATAATATACTTAAAACAAAAACATGCAATGATTTTCTCATGATTAAAAATTTCTATGTATTTTTATATATGATCCTTTAAAGTTTATTTTTTCACCAATGTAATTTCTTCTATATAGTTCTATTCCAAATGATATAAAAAGCCGGTTAATACTCGATGTAACTTCAGTTTTAAATGTAACCAAATCCAGATCTATTCCTCTGCCTGTTTGTTTACGGTACATTGCATCAAACGTGAGTTGGGTTTGTTTGAAAAGAGAATAGATAAACCTCCCATTAGCATCCATATACCGCTGATACTTGCTTTGTGGTTCATCCAACATAATGTAATCCTGCATATTTCCATTGAGCATGAATAAAATTTTATTTCCGAAATTTTTATTTAAATTAATATAATATCTTGACATCCGATAGGGTATAATAGAACTTTTATAGTCTTCATATTCTATTCCTGCATTTATAAATTTAAAATTAAGCTGAGCATTAGCAATATGCTGGGTGAAATAATTTAAAGTTACAACTTCTGTATTTTCAAGGTTAAAATAATGCTGTGTTGAAAACTTGTATGAAAAAGAGAGAATATTATTAAAGAAGTAAATATTTGAATTGAAATAATGAATATTTGAGTTGTATTTGTAAGTTCCAGGTTGAGTAGCTGTATAATCAATATATACAACCGTATTTTCTGCTATCAGTCCTCCGGGAATTCTCTTGATTTCTATATATTTACCTCTTTCTATTAGAAAATAGTCAAGACCGTTTTTATAGATTATGGTTGTTGTGGCATCCTTTACTATAATAGACGACATTGAGATATTAGATAATTTTAAAAGAACTATCTTATTGTCAGTCAAAGTATATTCTTCGTAATTAATATTGATTATCAATGGACTAGAATTGTAATTTTGCTGAGATCTCTCATATTTATAGGATATATTTAATTGACCTTTAGGAATGATTTTTGTATAATTAAACACTATCCCATATTTTGTATTTGTTTCAGTATAAACACTATGTTTCATTGTATTATAATCAAAATTGATGTTTGATTGCAGACTTTTAAATAATTGATGTTGCAGTCTGGAATTTATATTGTGTTGGTTAATAGTGATTAAATCCTGATGTGTATTAAAATAACTATAATTTCCCGATAATGAGAAATGATTAGGTAAGATGAAATTTACAGACTCATTAAACTGAAGGCGTTTTAAATCAGTTATTCCTTTCTGAGTAAGATTTGACAACATTGTATTAAAACTATATTTTTGTTTTGAGTCAAGGTCAAGATGACTAATAAAATCAATATTTGTAGTTGTGTTTGAAATACGAAATAAATCCTGATTGATACTGATATTTTCATCATGTGAGATTCTTACTTCATTTCTGAATTGTCTGCCGAAGTCTTTGTTTAACTTTGCACCAATTAGTTGCTGTTCCATCATATATCTTCTGCCCGATTGTATTTCTTCTTCTGTCCAGCTTCTTTTTTGAAAATTAAAAATTACAGGAAGTAATTTATAGTTTATTCCCAATATTCCACCAAAATTATTATTCGTTGATTTTATATCTGTAAGGTTTTCCCTGGATGAAAAACTTTCATTATAAGCAGCGAAAAAACTAAGATTGATCATTTTTTCTTTAAAAAATCGTACACCTGCATCAAATTTTTTCAATGTTCTTACTTCAGATTGATCCGGGTTAACAACAAAATGTTCTTTACTGGTTTCAGGTACATAAGCTGCTTCTAAATCAAGAATCAGAAAATTTTGATGAAGAACTGAGCTATTTGTTTTTAATAAAAGTCCACCTGAAACGTTTGAACTTTTCTGGTATTCACTGAAATTTATACCCGTTCTATTCTGCTCCCTGTATGTCCCGTTAAAACTCGCTTCTCCTGAAACTGAATGCAATCTCCACAGATAAAAATTATTTTTTGAGTTTTGAGAGAAGACATCGCAAGATAATACCAGCAATATTGCCAGCATTAATATAAATTTCGTCAAAAAGTAAATATTCTGTTTAACGTAGCACATAACGATCTTCTCCTCCGTGAGGGTTGTGACAATCGGTACAATCAGTTTCTCCGATATCCCGGTGTGTCTCTGTTTCCATTATTTGTTTTGAAATATGACAATATAGACATAATTCCTGCCCTTTTCGTAATAATAAATTTGAATTTACTGAACTATGAGGACTATGGCAAGCTGTACATTGCCCTCCACCAACAGGTCCATGTAAAACTTTGTACTTATAGCTAAAATTATCATGACACTGGTAACATAATTCAGGCATCTCCTGGTTTAGTTTTCCCATCTTGTTCTGATCGTGGCATGATTCACAAGTTTTATCCTGATAAGGTAAATGAAAATTCATTTTTGACACCACATTTTTGACAGAGTTTTGTGTTAACGTAGCTGTATCTTTATTCTTACTTAAAAAATCTTTTGTTTGACTGTTGTTTTTTATGGATGGATCAGGAACTCCATCAAAGAAAAAAGAAAGTGTTTTAAATCGTTTAGCGGATGAACATCCCGAAAAATAAATTAAGATTAAAACTATAAAAATATAAAATAAATTCTTATAGTTGAATCTTTTGATTTTATGGGAATAGTTTAAAAGCATATGAAAAGTTTAGATTAATTATTAATCGGAGTAAACCTAATTAAACATTGGACTCTGCTTCTTTACTTTTTTCTTTTTTTCTTTTTTAAATGATTTTTCACTTGCTTTTAAAGGTTCAATAGCTCCATAAATATTTAATTTATCAGGACCAAATTGGTTGGTTACAAGTACAAGGTATTTTAATTTATAATCCCTGTCGACAAATTTTTGAAAATAATCCAGGTTGTCATAATCCAGGCTTACTTTTGCTGGAAGCCACATGTCGCCCTGTGATTTATAACTGCCACCAAAGAACATCAGCAACTTACCATCTTTACTGAATATTTGAGTGTTTTCAAATCCTGCATCTACAACGTACAAATTTGAATCTCTGTCAACAGCTATTCCCTTAGGTCGGGCAAGTTGACCAATACCTTTTCCATAGGATCCTACAGAGGATAAATATTTACCTTCATGTGTGTAAATTTTTATTTTAAAATCTCCAAAATCAGTAACATAGACTTTATTATTTGTAACGAAAATATTTGTCGGAGAAAATAAAACACCAGCTGCACTATCAGTTACATTTGGGAAAGTATTGAGAAGTTTATAGTTTGATTCGTTGCTATATACATTGATTTTATGACTTGCAAGATTTGTAACCCAGATTTTATTATCCAGTACAAAAACATCAACTGGTTTAAAGTTTTCTAAATCTCCAAAACAACCCATATACTCTCTGTTTTCATCAAAAATTACTATTTGTTTCCGTTCAGAATCAGCAATGTACAAATATCCTTTGTTGTCAATAAAACAATTAATTGGTACTTTTAATTCGCCTTTTCCCTTAGGAACAAATTGTTCAAATTTATTATTTTTCATGTCAATTATAACCAATCCGTGAATATAAGTATCACATAACATAATTTTTCCATTATAAACTGCAACGCCATAAGGTTTGTTAATCAGAATATTCTCATTCTCACCAAAAATAAACTTGGCAAACGAATTACGGAATCCAGTTACATCTCTTGAACTGCTGATTTTTGTTAAAAACTGAATTCTGGCTGTGTCAGGAGGTGAAGGATAAATTATAAGATTGTCTGAACTAATAACACCGGTGGTATTTCTGGAACATGAAATAAGAAGTATTGTAATAATCAATAAAAGTAAATGTTTGTTTTTCATTGTTGTTTTTTCTTTACAAAGTTAAGTATATTATTAATAAATTATTAAAAGCTTCTCTTGCAAATGAAGAAAAAAAAGGGCGAAAAATTTCCGCCCCGATTTCAATAATTTGTTTAGTTAAATAATACTTATTTATTATGGCAGGTTAAACACAATGCACTACCAACATTTGATTTTCTTAAAAGACTTGTAACACCTGGAACACCACCGGCACTGTTATGCACATCATGACAAGAAGAGCACTGCATTTTACCACCTATAAGCATATTTGCAGCGATGGTTCCTCCCAAGCCAGACAATGCTGTGTTTGGATTGTGTAAACCTCCGTCTGCTGTTGCTAAAGCTGCATCATAAGTAATAGAAATTGGATGATCATTGCTTAAATTAGAACCTAATAATGTTGTACCAGTCAATAAATGTGTACCAGTAGTTACACCACCGAAATTTTCTAGTGCAACGGTACCATCATGACAACTCAGACATAGCTTTGAACTTCCATCAGGTTGTCCTGCAGTAGAATTCATGGTTGATGATGTGTACATTGTAAAAGAAGCAGTTGCAGAAAGCGTGTGATTCCACAAAGGTGCATCTAAAACAGATGTATTCGCATTATGAGGTGTATGACAAACAATACAAATTTCTCCACTTGTGTTCCATGTTTGAGTTGAGAAATCATGTGATGACCCAGCTATATGCTGAGAAAAAACAGCTTGTGAAATTGCTATCATACAAACCAATGTAAAAAGTAAACTAATTTTTTTCATAGTATTATTGTTTATATTATTAATTTCTTATATCATTACAAAATATATGCCATTTTTTTTAATTATCACAATAACAAAAACTTACTATATTAATTATTCATAATTTAAATTTAAGCAATTTTCCTTTATTGGAACTAGCTTTAACTTTAATCTTAAAGTTAAAGCTAGTTTTATAAAATCAGATGAATATAAATTTAGAATTTAATATTATGATTAAGTTTAGATAATAAGGTGATTGTTGGGTTGTTTTACCTTGTTTGATATCTCAAAATAATAAACTAAAGAGTTATATTCTATCTTTATGAAGGTTTCGGCCTAAAATTCCTTATAAATTTAATCAAATTGCACTTTAATAAATATGCAATTTGGTTTAATATATCAAAAATAATCAACGGTGGAACTAAAAATTAGAAATAGTATTGGTGAGGATTTTTTTGTTTTAAAATAATGTTGGGTTATTTGACCCGGCAGCATTGGGTTATTTGACCCGAAGTGATTTATAATTTATATTTCTTTACCTTATATCTCAATGTATCTCTTGATATTCCTAGCAATTCGGAGGCTCTGGTCTGATTGAAATCAGTTTTTTGAAGTGCTTGTTTGATCAGTTGCTTTTCGATTTCATATAAAGTAAAACCATCGTTAGGAATATTTATATCAAAAGGTAATAACTTAGCTTCTGTTTTTATTAAAAAATTGTTTTCATGCATTGTTTGAACATTGATATTTGGGATGAGTTTAATTATTTCGCCGGGAAGGCTTTCAGCCTGAAGACTGTTTGTTGATTCGAGAATAACTGCCCTTTCAATAACATTTCGCAGTTCTCTGATATTTCCTGGCCAATTATACTGCATTAATAAATTTTTTATAGGTTCCTGAATGGTTTTAATATTTTTTTGAAACTGACTATTGAAGTATTTTATGAAGAACTCTGCCAGAACAGGGACATCTTCTTTTCTTTCACGAAGAGAAGGAAGCGTAATTTGAAATACTTTAAGTCTATAATACAAGTCTTCTCTGAATGATTTTTCATCAACAGCTTTTCTCAAATCCCTGTTTGTAGCTGCAATTATTCTAATATCGACAGGAATATTTACTGTTCCTCCCAAACGGCGGACAATTTTATTTTCAAGAACACCTAATAATTTTATTTGCGTAGTCTGGTTTATTTCACCAATTTCATCCAAAAAAACAGTACCACCTTCTGCCATTTCAAAAAGTCCTTTTTTCATTGTCCTTGCATCTGTGAAGGCTCCCTTTTCATAACCGAAAAGTTCACTTTCCAATAGTGAATCTGGTAATGATGAGCAATTTATAGTTACAAAAGGTTTTTCGTTACGGTTACTCTCATTGTGAATTGCATGTGCAAACATATCTTTGCCAGTTCCACTTTCTCCCAGTAATAAAATGGTAGTTGATTTTGTTTTGGCAATTTTCCTTGAAAGTTGGATGATTTCTCTGAAAAGAGGTGTTTCACCGATTATATGGTCAAAAGTGATAATGTCTTTCTGCTGTCTCCTTAATAATTGTATTTCTTTATTAATGTTTATTTTTGCTTTGATATTCTCTAAAATTACGTCAATTTCTTCAAAAACAAAAGGTTTGTTTACATATTCAGTTGCACCTGACTTCATTGCTTTTACAGCTGTTTCTATGGAGCCATAAGCTGTCATAAATACGATGGTTGCTTCTTCATCAATTGATTTTAGTTTAATAATAACGTCAAGACCCTGCATAATGGGTAATTTGTTATCTATAAAAACAATTTCGTGGCGGTGTAATTCAAACAATTTGATTCCCTCTTCACCTGTTTCAGATGAAGAAACAATATAACCTTTGGAAGATAAGTGTTTTTCTAAGGACCAGCGGATAAGTTTCTCATCTTCAATAATCAGAATTTTAAAATTTTTCATAAATGGGTTATTCGTTGCTGAACTATTTTTAGAACTAAACAGGTAATGAAATATAAAAAGTACAACCCTGCTCTGATGTATGGTTTACATACCATATTTCACCTTTATGTTTATCAATAATATCTTTAGAGATGGCAAGACCAAGTCCTGTCCCTTTTGTTCGGGTAGTATAAAATGGTTTGAAAATTTCTGTTCCTGATTCAGAACTAATGCCTGTTCCATTGTCCCAAACTGATATTATAATAGTTTTCTTTATTACATCAAATTTTGTTGTAAATATAATTGTTCCATTTTCTCTGACAGATTGTATTGCATTAAAACTTAAGTTTAATAATACATTTTCAATCAGCTCATGATCAAAATTAAATTTTGGCAAATCCTGCTGAAGATTCAGCGTGAGATTGATAGTTTTATCGTGAGATTGATGTTTTAAGAAAAATACAAGTGATTTAAGTACTTCGTTGATGTCACCTTCAACTAAAAAAATATCTTTTGAACGGGAAAATTTCAACATATTAGAAATAGCCTGATTTACACGATTTGCCTGTCGTTGGATTTCTTCAAGAATAGGTTTATTCTCAGAGTCTTTAGTGTCGGCAATAATAATTTCCATAGCTCTGGCAATTCCTGTAACAGGGTTTCTGATTTCATGTGCAATTCTGGCTGTCATTTCTCCAATAGTTGCCAGTTTCTGAGAATTTTGCAACTCTCTTTGGTGATAAATTTGAAGTTTCTGTTGTGCTTTTTCAATAGTATTCAACATTTCATTAAAATCTTTTCCAAGGCTTCCCAGTTCTCTCACTTCGGGAATAGCCAGCCTTTTTTCCAACTTGCCCTGATTAATCATATTGATGGCCGTTCTAAACTGATTCAATGACTTACGGATGTATTTATAATGTAAATAACCTACCATTAAAAATATTGACAATAAAATAAAAAAAGTATAATAAAAGCTAAAGCGTCTGGTAAAAGAAATGATGCCTTGTGTTTCATGATCTGATAAATCTAAAATAATGATACCCAGGTTTTTTTGAGAATTGTCATGACAAGCATAACAAGTAGGAGCATTCAACATTTTTATAAAAACCCTGTTAAATGGATTGGCTGTTTTATTATATGATTTAAAGAATATATTTTTATCCTGCGAAAATATTTTCTCTAAGTCTGAAGTATCTTTTCCAAGTGAAGAATAATTATTAGGATAGGTCACTTTTAATTTTGAATTCACAAGATATGTTTTGAGAACATCTTTGTCTTTTTCAGTATTTTTCAACATTGATTTAATGATTCTTCCATCGTGCAGACCTATTGTAAAATAAAACTGATCTCGTAAAAGATTCATTTTCAGGTAATTTTCTTCTGTTTGAGTTATTAGTTTATTTTTAAGAAAAATATTAAAAAAACTAAATGAAATAATGGAAAACAGAGAAACTACCAAAATAATAGTTGCTATAATTTTTACCCTAAAACTAAAATTTTTCATATCTGTTATTTTATTTAATAGGAATAGGGATTATGAACAACACCATGACATTTTAAGTAACACCGGCCTTTATTTAAACCAAGATCTTCAAAACGGATAGGAACTCCGTTTGCAGCAGCTGTAACCACATCTGACCTGAAATTTATAAGGTTGGAATTATTGCTTACATTCCCCTGGTTAGAACTGATTCCATGTGGATCGTGGCAGGTATTGCATGGAGTTCTTGCTTCTACAACATGTTTTCTGTGTTCTTTAAATGAAACATCAGATAGTATACTACTACGGTTATGACAACTGTAGCAAAGTGCATAGGATGACACAGATTCTGTTGTGCCGGTTGAATTACTGCTTCCGTCAGTCTTTAAATTCTGTAGTTTTAAAATCTGAGGATAAATTGAACCATGTGGGCCGGCAGGCGACCTATCGCCATCACTGGCATGGCATTCTGTGCAGTACATTCTACTGCTTGTAGACCATGGTGCAATCAAACTTGGAACTGATGTATTCATTGATACTGATGCTACCGGATGAGAAGAAGGGTTGCCATAAGCAAATTCAAACCGGACATTATTCTGGATAATAATTCTTGCTGTCGATGGAGGTGGAGCACCTGCACTGCCTGCATGACAGCGATAACAAATCTCATAAGAATTGTTAGCCGGATTCACAGCCATTCCATTCACGTCAATTCCTTTAACTCCTGCTAAAAATCCATTCACAAAAGGGGCTACAGAAGTATTCTCTTTAGATGCATGAGGGTTATGGCAGTCGACACATTCAACATGCATAGTTGTTATTTGGGTCGCTTCATTCCCGGTATGTATGTTTGTATAACTGCTTACATTATGTCTGTATGGCTTTGTAAACTGAACAGCTATATTTTTTGTTGCTACATTCCCATTATGGCAATCCAGACAATTGCTTTCTTCTGCTTGATATTTTAAAAGCATTACATTTCCTCCTGAATTATGAGGGTTATGACAACTTTCACAGGCATTTTGAGCGACAGTAATCATACCGGCATCGGTGAATGGCCATGGATCAGGAAGAATTCCATTCCATGTTTTAACTGAAGTATTGTGACTACTGGTTGTCCAGTAGGTTCGCTGATGACAACTGTTACAAAGGTTTGAATTAACTGAGGTTGTTACCAGAAAGTCAGAAATAATATTTTTATGGGGATCATGGCAGGAAGTACACTGTAATTTGCCATTTTTTAGCGAAACAGGAGGGTTGATAGCTGATGGGTCTTTTAACTGACCATCTTGAGCTGCCAGGGTAGAATTATAGATAAAAGAAATAGGATGATCATTTCTTAAATTTTTTGTAAGATTGCTGACTCCATTAGGAATAAAATCACCACTTGTCATTTTTACCATTGAATTACGGCTTATCACATTTCCTAATGCAACTGTACCATCATGACAGGAAAGACAAAGTATAGAAGAACCATCAGGTTGACCAGGTAATGCCTGTAAAGTTGAACTTGTATAAAGTGTATAAGTTAAACCAGGGTCGTTTCTGTTCCAAAGTGGTGCAACAGGTCTGCTTTTATGAGGAGTATGACAAAATAAACAGATTTCAGTTTCTGTAATTGCTTTTATATTGCCTTTACCACTTATTGACAGATTATGTTTGGTATTAATAATTGACTGAGCACTTGATATTAAAGGCGATAAAAAGAATAACAATAAAAAATAATTTATAGCCATTTTCATTAACAGCTTAAATATATCCATCGAATTAATCTCCTTAAGAATTATTGAAATGTCTGATTGTTTCATTATCTATACTTAAGCTTTAATATCGCACAATAAATTTATTGTTTTATACTATTTTATTAAAAATATTTTATGCAATTATTCTAAATAACAATTATTAAGATTTTTTTAGTTTCTATTTTATAAACAAAAGTAAATAAATATTGGGGTATATCACCCACTTTCCCCGAATTTTATTTCTTATGATATACCTTTTTAAAACTAAAAGTTATTTAATAGAAGTATTAATTTACTGATAATAAATTATAATACTGTTAATGAGTATTTTAATTGTATTTTTCCTTGGGAAAACAAAAAAGAATATTTAAATAACTGAAATATCCATAATATATAAATCCAAAATGATAAATATATCAAAGGTATTGCTTACCTAACTATTAATTGTCATCAACAAAATGTAAAAAAATTGTATTGCATTAAATTCAAATTTAACAATACAAATTTCATGCTACATTAAAAATTTGTTGAGTATTATAAGTTAAGTGTTTGATATTTATACTGAAATAATTTGATTCGATAGTATAAATTTAATATAATCATTTATAAATTTTAATAAATAAGATAAAAAAGGTTTAGCCATTTTCTTTAAGATTGGAATATGTAGTATTTTAAACTGATTTAATAAAAACGAATTTACAATTCCAAGTAAGAAAAACTTTTTGTTTTTTAACAAAGCATTGGTTCTTCAACATAATAAGCTATTTCAATGATTTATTTAGTAATTGTTTTTTTAGTTTATTGCTAAATTAAAGATATAAATAATCTTTTGTATGCTTTTTGTAAGACTGTTTTAAATAAGTATTATTATCTCTTTTTATTTTTAAATGATTATTAAAAAAAACAGATTAAAACAAACAGCGTTTAAAATATGAATTCAATAATTATATTAAAAAAATTAATCAATGTTCCAGTTTTTCTAACATTGCTATTCATATTGAATTTTGCTGCATTATCACAAACGAATTCTGGTGATTTTTCACATAATATCAGTATTACACAGGAACTTAAGGTTCCAGTTAGGGCTGCTATTGATAAAGCTGGTAATATTTATGTTACAGATGCTTCCCAAAAATGCATCGTTCAATTCGATACTTCCTGGAATTATGTTGGCAAAATTTATGTTGGAGAAAATCCTACTTCAATTGCTTTTAGTGATAATAATACTATGTTTATAGGAGACTATAATAATGGTAAAATATATAAAAGACTTTCAGATGGTACAATTTCAGTGATATACACTGATACTATTTATCCATCTTCAATGGTAGTTAGTCCAATAAATGAACTTTATGTTGTTGATAGCAGATCTAAAAAAGTATTGGTATTGGATTTTTCCGGAAATTTAATCAGAACCATTGGTGGTGGAATTTTTCTTTATCCAACAGGTATTGCTTTTGATAGAAAGAATAACAGAATTATAGTTGCAGAGCATGGTGGTTTCGGAAATGGGTTTAATCTTCATGCAGAAATCAGAATTTTCGGGACTTCAGGAAATTTGATATCTACTTTTGGTGGTTGGGGTAATTCTGCAGGTAAGTTTTATAGAATTCAGGGATTAACAGTTGGGAGATGTGGAAATATCTATGTAACTGATCCTTATCAGGGAAATATAAGTGTATTTAATGGAAATGGAACTTATATTACAAAATTTGGTATCTGGGGTGACACTTTAGGGAAATTGAATGTACCTATGGATGTAATTTTTGATTCTCATGAAAAAGTTTGTGTTGTATCGCTGAATAACAGCGCAATAGAGGTTTATAACATAGCAGATTCTTTACCATCTTCTACAATTATTTCAAGTAATGCATCAATTTGTGCCGGAAATACTACACCCGTAATATTTAGTTTTACAGGTACAGCTCCCTGGACTTTTACATATGCAATTAATGGTTCAAATCCTCAAACTATAACGAATACATTCAGTAATCCATATATTCTTAATACAGGTATAGCCGGTATGTATAATGTAACTGCATTGTCAGATGCAAACCATAACAGTAACTGTTTTTCAAGTTCTGCTAACGTATTTATTAACCCAATGCCAACTTCGAATATTACAAATATTCATTCAAATCTTTGTGCCGGAACTACTGCTAATATTCCTGTTTCATTTACAGGAGTTCCACCATGGTCTTTTACATATACAATTGACAGTGTGAATCAAACAACTGTCAATGACATTTATAGTAATCCTTATAATCTGAATGTTAACCATGCCGGGAAATACAAACTTGTAGCATTAACCGGAGGCAGCTGTCCGGGCACATTAAATACCGGGACTGCTATTATTACTGAAAATCCATTACCTGAATCAACTATCACAAATAATACTTTAAATATTTGTAACGGAACTACTGCAGAAATTCAGATTAATTTAACGGGTACTTCACCTTGGAATTTAACATATACAGTTAATGATCAAAATTCTCAGAATTTTTCAAATATTTCCAGTTCACCATTTATAATGACAGTTGCTGAGGAAGGTATTTATAAAGTTATCGGATTAACGGATTCTAATTGTGTAGCTACTACTTTTAATGGCAATGCAGTAATTACTAAAAAGCAGAAACCGGTTTCTACTATTAGCTCCGTAATTTCTACTTTTTGCGAAAATGATTCTGCAGCTATAAACATAGATTTACTTGGAGCTTCACCTTGGTCGTTTACCTATACTGTTGATGGAATAAATCCGGTGTTTCTTTCAAATATCAATACAAACCATTATACTTTTTATACTCAACAACCTGGAAATTTTGAAGTTATCTCACTAGAAGATGCTAATTGTAACGGAATAGATTTTTATGGTAATGCATCTTTGAGTATTTTATCTTTACCTACTGCAGTATTTAATTATAATATCAACAATCTTGAAGTTGTTTTTGCTAATAATTCTTCAGATGCTGACTCTTATTTTTGGGACTTCGGGGATGGTAACACAACTAATTCTATAAATCCTGTACATTTGTATGATGCACCGGGTATTTATACCGTTTCTCTAACTGCTATAAGCTTAACTTGTGGAACTTCTGTTTTTTTTGACACTTTAAATTTAAATAATACTTCAATTAAAGATATAAATTATGTAATTTCGTTTAATATTTTTCCAAATCCTTCTCATGGAGAATTTACATTAGAAATCAATAATCCGGCTTCTGATGATTTAAAACTTGAGATATTTAATTCAATTGGACAAAGTGTTTACACTAAAAAAACCAGAGGCAGGCGAATTGATGAAAAAATTAATTTAAGTAATCTATCATCCGGGGTTTATTCTGTAAAGTTGATTTCGCATGAAATTACAAAAATTAATAGATTGGTATTGGCAAAATAAATTAATCTAAGTGTTTTTTCTTATGTTATAACATAAATTTACAGTTTTTTAATGCTTAAAAAATACAACATGACAAATAATTACCTAACAATAAAAACACTTCAAATGACTAGAGGTGTGTTTCAGAAAGTTTGTTTTTTTGTATTTCTGGTAATTATTGTTTTTGCGAATAAACAGGTATTTACTCAGACGATTACTCTAAATTCAACAAATCCAGCTGTTCCAGCTACTACTATGTGTCCTGGTTCAACAAGAATTGCTGTTTACAAGTTTACTCTTGTTTTATCAGCAGCCACTCCTATAGCTAATTTAACAGGATTAAATTTCACTACCAATGCAGGTTATACTGCTACAGATATAACAAGATTTCAATTGTATTCCAGTACAACCAATAGTCTGGCAGGAGCAACACAGCTTGGAAGTAATCTTACAACTAGCCTGGGGCCAGGTTTACATACTTTTGCCACATTCACAAGGTCTTTATCAACTACTATCAGATATTTCTGGATAACCATTGATGTTGCAGCAAACGCAGTTGCAAACAATGTTATTTCTGTACCGCTTCTTTCAACAAGCAATTTAATTTTTTCAGCAGGAACATTAACCGGAAGTGCTTTTGCTGGTGATAATCAAACTGTAAATGTTGTTCCTGCTATTGTTACAGTTACAGGTGGAGGAACATATTGTGGAATAAGTCCGACCTTAAATGCAACAGGGGGTAGCGGAGGAACAATTTACTGGCAGAATACAACAACAAATGGGGTTTCAACAACTACACCATCAACATCTCAAGTCGTTGCAGCAAGTGGAACCTATTATTACAGAGCCTATAATGGAAGTTGTTGGGGAACTCAGGGAAGTGCAGTAGTTGTGATTAATCCAACACCTGCCATTACCTTTGATGCTGATCCGGCAATTTGTAAAGGGATAACTACTGCCAATCTTTCCTATAGTGCTACCACAGGATCGCCAAACCAGTATTCAATAGTATTTAATTCAGCTGCTTTGTCACAGGGATTTGTTAATGTTACAAATGCTTTACTTCCAGCAAGTCAGATAGTTTTAAATGTTCCTTTATCTGCAGCAGCAGGAATATATAATTATAGCGTTACAGTGAGGAATTCAACAACAAATTGTGTAAGTTCTGCTTATTCAAAAACGATAACCATAAATCCATTAGTTTCTACCCCCGGAATTATATCCGGTTCGACCACTCCATCTCCTTTAAAATCGGGATTGATTTATTCTGTTGTTCCAGTTCTTAATGCCACAACCTATTCATGGACAGTACCTGCTGGTTGGTCAATTACAAATGGTCAGGGAACTTCTTCAATAACTGTTTCAACAGCTGCTGTTGGTCAAAACGGAAATATTTCTGTTATTTCAGGAAATCTTTGTGGTAACAGTGCTGCATCATCTTTAACTGTTATCGTTACCATTCCCGATCCTCACAATGTCTGCAATCAATGTCATATCAATCATAGTGCTCCTGGCGGACAACTTACGTCAATATTAGGGAATGCAAATCTATGCATAAGTTGCCATAATCCAACAGGTTCAGCAAGTTTAAAACCTTTTGCCAATTCAGATAAAGCCATACCCGGAATAATTGGTACTTCACATTCCTGGGATAAAGCAGCTATTAATTCAATATATCAGACTCATTTGCCATCAGACTCATTAATGCTTACCCGAATCAATTCTGGTCAAATAATTTGTTCTACGTGTCATAATCAACATTCACAGACTTTTACACCTTATCTTAGAAATAATAATACAGCTGACTTACTTTGTAAAGATTGTCATTCAGCAAGAAATGTAGGCCGTTATCTTGATAATACTTCAATGAACAGAAGTTCACATCCTGTTGGTATTACCTATAATGCTTCTGATCCTCGCTTTTTACCAATACCATCTTATCCTGTTGTATTGGCAAATTCAAAAGTTGAATGTTCAAGCTGTCATAAAGTTCATTATGCAGCAACAAATGATGGCAATATACTTCGCATGACTAATAGCGAAAATTTGTGTCAGAGTTGTCATGCCCCTAAAACTACGACTACTACTATGGAACATAAAGGGATGACTTGTATAAGTTGCCATGATGTTCACCAAAATTCATCTTCTAATATTTATTTAATAAGAAGCAGTATTGTTACGCCAAACAGTGGTATTAAGCCTATTGTTTTTACTGCAAATACTGTGCCTAATGATTTCGTTGTTGGCAGTGGTAATTTTAATGGAGTTTGTGAAGTTTGCCATACATTAACCGATCACTATACCAATACTTCGGGTGGGACTTCAGATGCCCGTCATTTTCCTGCTTCTCAAAACTGTTTGACCTGTCATCCTCATAATAAAGGTTTTGCAGCTCAAACCGACTGTTTCTCTTGCCACAATTCTGTTGCAGATAAACCCGGAGTTGGCCCATCAGGTGGGAGGAGACAAATTGTTGATAATACTGGTGATGGACTTGGAAGCGGAGGTGATTTTAAGAGATATTCACATCACATATCGAGTACAATTCCAACTATTAGTGATTGTATTAAATGTCATTATATGGGTGATCATAAAGATGGTACTGTGAAATTACTGGATCCTGATCAGGGTTTCTTAAATATTTATACTTATGACGCTGCCAATAAATCAGGTGTTGAAAATTTCTGTATAAATTGTCATGATGCAAATGGTTCTAATGGAGATCTTACTCCATTTAGTGATGGGGTCACAGTTCCTGAAATTAATCAGGCAATGTGGGCAGCATCAGCACATAAAACAGCAGGAACTGCAAATGCAAATACCTGTTTGGCCTGTCATGACAACGGTCATGGTTCTAACAAAAGTACATTGATTGGACCTTTTGCATATTCCGGGCCAGGAACCGGAACTGATTTAATGAATGAAGAGGAAGGGTTTTGTATGAATTGTCATGGAGCTTCTGGTATAGCTTCTGTTAAAGTACATTTAGCTTTTAGTGGTACAAATACTGCAACAAATTTTTATAAACACGATCCCAATGCAACTTATCGTAAACATCTAAATGGAGAAACCCTAGGTGCTTCTTTTGGTGGAGCCAATAGGCACGTAGAATGTGTTGACTGCCATAATCCTCATGGTACAAAAGCAGGAACTGCAACAGCCCCCGTATTGCTGCCTGCATTAACTGGAGCTACAGGTGTAGAACCTACTTATGCAGGTGCTGGTGCTCCAACCGGATTTGTATGGAAAAGCTCTGTAAATCAGGAATATCAGGTCTGCTATAAGTGTCATTCCAGTTTTACAACATTACCAACTTATATTCCTGGTGGATGGAATTCTGCTGCATTACAGGCAGACGGTTTAAAAAAACTTACAACAATTGGCACCAATGGACAGGTTGGTGAAACCAGGGATATGGCTCAGGAATATAATCCTAACAATGCTTCTTATCATCCGGTAATGGCAGCGGGAACCAATTTAAATATTAATGCAGGAACCTTTCAGACCGGATATACTTATACTTCACGTATCTATTGCAGTAGTTGTCACTCTAGCGATTTATCGGCAACACCCGGCTATGGTAACGGCCCTCACGGATCTAGCAATTTACATTTGCTTGATGGAGGGAGTGGCGGCAGCTCAAATTACAAAACAGTACATAACGAAGTTACTGCTGTTACTACGGCTGTATGTACAAAATGCCATCAAATCACTTCTTATTATACCGGTAATACAAATTCACGTTTTGGATATCATTTATATCATGTGAATAATAAAACCAGAGCCGAATGTTATTTATGCCATGATACACATGGAAGTGAACAACTTCATCTTATCAATTTCAATAGAAACGGAAATACTACGAGTTGTATTTCTGCAGCTACCGGAACGTCACAATCAGCGTTTGTACATGCAGCAGGAACAGCTGCAAATACCTGTAATCTGACCTGTCATGGGACTAGCCATGGTGGAGGGAAAATATATAATCCTGCATATAATTAGAAAATTAAGAAAACACGTATGAAAAAACAAATCATATTTTTAATATTCATTATTTTTTCTTTTTTTTGTTTTTCGCAAGAGAAATCAGAAATTCAGATTACTGACATAGATGGGAATATTTATAATACCTTAAAAATCGGAAATCAAATATGGTTGAAAGAAAATCTTAAAGTAAGCAGATTCAATAACGGAGATCCAATAAAATTGATTACTGATACTTTTGCATGGACAAAACTTTCAACACCTGCTTATTGTAATTACAACAATAGTGAAAATATTGCACAGGAGTATGGTCGATTATACAATTATTACACTGTTGCTGATGAAAGAAAACTCTGTCCAGTAGGATTTCATGTTCCTAATGATAATGAATGGGAAACCTTATCCTTTTTTTTAGGTGGGAAGATGGTTGCTGGCGGAAAAATGAAAGAACCCGGCACTAAACATTGGAGGAGTCCTAATGTAATAACAATTGATACAACCAACGGTAATTTCACCGAGATTCCAATATATGAAAGTGGATTTTCGGCACTTCCTGCAGGCAGACAATATCATAATTGTTATACTTTTCTGGGAGAATACACACAAATGTGGTCCGTAACACAATGTGAGTTTGACGATGATCTGGTATGGTGCAGGTATTTGACTTTTAGTTTGCCTCATTTTAGTCGTTTTACCTATAAAAAACATTATGGGCTGTCAGTACGCTGTTTAAAGGATTAGAAATTGTAAGATTTTATTCATTAATTCAATCTATTGAAAATATCCTTTCGCTATATTTATGATTATTTCTTTTTTTAATACTGTAATTGAAAAATTTGCACTCTGGAATTATAAGTATCAGCGATATAAATATAATTTTGATTGTCAATATAAATCCCTGAAGGTATCCAAAACTCAGCATTTTCATGACCTTGAGAACCAAATTTGTAAAGGAAAATTCCTTTTTTATCAAAAACCTGAACTACATGGAATAAGGCATCTACTACATAAATGTTTTCGAATGTGTCTGTTGCGATACCTTTTGGTCTGGCTAAAAATCCTGTTACATCTCCACTCTCACCAAAAACAGTTATTACTTCTCCCTCTGAATTTAATATTTGAATTCTAAAATTCATAGCATCAGTTATATAAATTAATCCATTATTGTCAATCCAAATATGTGTAGGGTAATTAAATTCACCTTTTTCTATACCTCTTTTCCCAATTCGTTTCAAAAACTGGCCATTTTCATTCAAGACTGTAATGCAATGCTTTTTTGTTTCAACCACCCATAATTCTTTTTTCCCTGGTAAATAAGCTATTCCAGTGGGTTGCTCAAGAATAAATGTATCATTCAGGATTTCAAGTTTTTTTTTATCTTTATTAATTCTATAAATTTTATTGGATTGAGAATCGGTAAAATACAAATTTGAGTTTGAACCGGAACATATACTAACCAGCGATGATAATTCTTTATCTGATTTTAAAAAAGATTTAGGAATTAATCCATTATCATTTTGAACCTGAAAAAGAGTCTTACCTCCTTGATCTACTACCCAAAAATCTTTTGGATTATTAGCAAAAATTGCTACAGGATTAATTAATTTGGGCGTTTTAATGCCAAAAAAAAATAAGTTCAGTCTATCTTTAAGTTTTATGGATTTCTGATTTTTGATACTAGATGGCCAGGTCTTTATCCATTCAATATGTGGCTTTTTAGTTTGATCTATTGTTTGTTCAATTTTAAATTCCTGTGCAAGGACATTACAATTTAAACTATAGAAAATCAGGATAATAATACAAATAAAGCTTTTATATTTAGATTCGGACTGATTCATAGTATAACAACAGGTAAAATGACAAAATAATAAATTCTGATTATTATAAAATATGTAAAACAAATTTTATGCTAAGATAAACAATTTTAAATAATTCAAATTCTATAGCCATAACATTGAATTATAATAAGACTTATTCAGAATTTGTTTTCAAATAACAATATCTTTTATTTGTTTGCATTACTTTGAAGCTCAATAAAATAATTTTTAATAATCTCTGCCTTTGCTTTTCCTATCGTTTTTTGAATTTCTTCGGAATCAGCTTTTTGTATGTTTTTTACCGATTTAAATTTACGGAGCAAAGCCTGAGCAGTTGTAAATCCGATTCCTTCAATTTCAGTCAGTACTGATTTTAGCGTTCCTTTATCTCTTATATTTCGGTGATGCGTTATACCAAACCGATGTGCTTCATCACGCAACTGCTGAATGATTTTCAAGGTTTCTGATTTTTTATCCAGATACATTGGGATGGAATCGTTTGGATAATAGATTTCTTCCAGTTTTTTTGCAACACCAATGATACTGATTTTACCTCTTAATCCTAACTTCTCAAGACTTTTCAAAGCAGAGCTTAACTGGCCTTTTCCGCCATCAACGATTATCAGTTGAGGTAAGGATTTCTCTTCTTCTAATAAACGTTTATATCGCCTGTATACAACTTCTTCCATTGAAGCAAAATCATTGGGTCCTTCTACCGTTTTGATATTAAAATGACGGTATTCTTTTTTATCGGCTTTTGCATTTTTAAAAACGACCATTGCAGCTACCGGATAACTTCCCTGAATATTTGAATTGTCAAAACATTCAATATGTGAAGGAATTTCGTTCAGACGTAAATCTTTCATCATCTGATTTAATATCCGTTTTGAATGTCTTTCAGGATCTACAAGGTCCTTCTGCTTTTGTTTTTCAAGTTTGTAATATTTTGCATTTCTTTCAGATAATTCAAGCAATTGTTTTTTATCGCCACGTTGAGGAACTGTCAGTAGCGTTTTTTGTAAATCAATATCCAGTGTAAAAGGAAGAATGATTTCACGGGAAGCACTGTTAAATCGCTGACGCAAATCTATAATTGCAATTGTAAGTAATTCTTCTGCTGTTTCGTCTAATTTCTTCTTTAATTCCACAGTATGTGTCTGAACGATAGCACCGTCAATTACTTTGAGGTAATTGACGAATCCTGTATTTTCATCAGTAACAATGGAAAAAACATCTACATTGTCAATGGAAGGATTTACAATGGTTGACTTACTTTTGTAATTTTCGAGATGATCCATTTTCAATTTGATGATCTGGGCTTTTTCAAACTCAAGATTGTCAGCATACCGCATCATTAAATCTTTAAACTGTTTTAATACATTCGAAATATTACCCTTGATGATTTCTTTAATTTCGTCTATGGTTTGATTATATTCTTCTGAAGTTTGTAATCCTTCACAGGGTCCTTTGCAATTTTTGATATGATATTCAAGGCAAACCTTGTATTTCCCGCTATTGATATTGGTTTCAGATAAGTTAAGTTTACAGTTTCTGAACTGATACAATTGGCGGATTAATTCAAGCAAAGTATTCATCATTCTTACCGATGCATAAGGCCCAAAATACAGTGAGCCATCTTTGATTACATTACGGGTTGGGAAAATACGCGGAAAAGCTTCATTTTTGATACAAATCCATGGATAGGTTTTGTCATCTTTCAACATTACATTGTAACGGGGTTGATATTTTTTGATGAGATTGTTTTCAAGTAACAATGCATCCATCTCTGTATCAACAATCATGAAACGAATATCAGCAATTTTTCGAACCAGTACAGCTAATTTTCCGTTCTCAAAAGTTTCTTTATTAAAATAGGAATAAACCCTTTTTTTAAGGTTTTTGGCTTTGCCAATGTAAATTATCGTACCCTTTTCATCAAAGTACTGATAAATACCTGGTTTCTCAGGCAAAGTCTTTAAAATGGACTTTATATGATTAAGGAATTTATGTTCAGGATTCATCTGGCAGTGTAGAAATTTTGTGATTTAATGAAAAGTTAATCAATTGATTTAATGAATCCTAAATTGATTAATAATATTGTACTGAAAACAATTTTTAGAAAATATTAGCTGAAAATAAATTGAACTAAGGCAAACGAATATTAATTGGTAAAAACTTATTTATTACAATCAAGAAAAACGAATACTTTATAAATCATACGATTATTCACAACATCCTAGTTTTGCCTTTAAGTCTCATCTCTCTTTCGCTCCCTCGCTCCCTCGCTCCCTCATTTTCTCTCTAAGTCTCCTATCGCTCTATCGCTCAATCGCCTTATCGCTCCCTCGCTTATTCTCTTTGTCTCTATGTCTCTATGTCTCCAAGTCTCCTTATCGCTCCCTCGCTTATTTCCCTGCTTTCTCAACTATCAATCCAATATCCATTAATCCGGCAATGTCATAATAATCCATCAGATTATCAATTTGAAATTTATAGGTTCCTTCCTTATTAAACATTAATTTTCCTTTTGCCAATAGTTTTATATCCCATAAGTCACCTGCTCCTTCACCTAAAAACTTACCTTCTTTATCTTTAATTAAAAAAGTATGCATGGTTGTTCTTTCATCACCAGAAGGAGAATATATAGTCAGATTTACTCTTAAATCATCATAAGGATATTGTGTAATGTGCCTGAGCGTTAAATAGACATTGTATTCTTTTTCAGTATTTTTAACAGGAACTTCAAAAAATACGGGTTTGAATCGATTCCATGTGTAATTTTCAAACTCATGGTGTTTTTCAAATATTTTTCCTTTGCTGCAGGCTGTAAAAACAATTATACCAAGAACTGCAATTATAAGATATTTTTTCATTTCTTTTGTTTTTTGTTATTGATTTTAAGTTGCTAGGCTTATAAAAATTTAGATATTGTTTTTTTTCATAATTTACTTATACTCTTACTTTTTTTCAGGAATCAATAATGATGCCAGAACACTGATTAACAATATTGCCATTACGATATACAATGAATGTGCTGTTGTAAAACCTATTTCCTTCAATTGGTGATTCACCATCATTTTTGTTCCGATAAAAGTAAGCAAAACAGCTAATCCTACTTTTAAGTAACGGAATTTATTCATGACATTGCTCAACAAAAAGAATAGAGAACGTAATCCAATAATGGCAAATATATTGCTAAAAAATACGATATAAGGGTCTTTAGTAATTGAAAAAATAGCAGGAACCGAGTCAACTGCAAAAATAACGTCAGTAAATTCAATGACTAAAAGAACAATAAACAAAGGAGTAATATAATTTTTATGGTTTTTCCTAACCATGAAATGCTCTTTTACATTTCGTGGATAAACAGCAAAATACTTTGAAGCAAATTTCACAATCGGATGTTTATCAGCATCTATTTTATCTTCTTTATTTCGGGTAAGAAACATTTTAATACCTGTGAAGATAAGTAATAAGCCGAAAATATAAAGGACCCATTCAAATTTCTGTATCAGTGCTGAACTCAGGAAAATAAAAACAAAGCGCATGGCAATAGCTCCAATAATCCCCCAGAACAATACTCTTTTATAATACTTTTGTTGAACACCAAAGGAAATAAAAATGAGTATCATAACAAAAACATTATCAACGGATAAAGCGTATTCTATCAGATAACCGGTTAAATATTCGAGCGAGAGATTATGGCGGTACAAAGTCAATGCTGATTCAAAATCCAGACCTTCAATATTAATAGAATGATCGTGAATCTGAATGATATATTTCAATCTATCCATTGAGTCAATGCCATGAATCCAATCGCCATGGGTTCTGATTATCATATAGAAAAGCAATGAAATACTTACCCAGACAATTGTCCATGTTATTGATTCCTTGAATGTAACAATATGACTTTTCTTTCCTACCACCACTAAATCAACAAACAGCATAATAAGGATAAATGCTATAAAACCTGAGAAAAAAATAATTTCATTCCAATTCATAATATATAATATTCTTTGTTGCAAAAATAATTATTTAAAGCTTTGGTTTGGCAGTAATAATTAAAAAACATTGTTCCTGATTAATTTTGTGCAAAAATAGCTTAAACTAAAAGAGGTAAAATTGTAAAAAAATGAATAATCAAGTTTTCAATTTTGTTTAATGATTTTTATTAAAGAGTAAATAATTCAAGATTCAAGAAGTATCTATAAAAAAGAGCCTTCCGCATTATACGAAAGACTCTCTTTAACTAATTACTAATCAGTTATTATTCAATAATATTCATTTCTTTGATAAGATTTTGGGCATTCGCCATTTTATCGATACAAAAGAGTACATAACGGATATCCACACAAATAGTACGTTGTAATTCTGGTTCAAAAGCAATATCACCACTCATTGCTTCCCAGTTTCCATCAAAAGCAATACCTATCAGATGACCATCTCCGTTTATTACAGGACTTCCCGAATTTCCACCGGTAATATCATTGGTTGTTAAGAAACAAGTTACCAAATCTCCATTGCTGCCATATCTTCCAAAATCTTTTTTATTATACAATTCTTTTAGTTTAGCAGGAACTATAAATTCATCATTAGAAGGATCTTCTTTTTCCATTACGCCTTTTAAATGAGTAACATAATCGTATTGAACAGCATCAGCAGCAGTATAATCCAATACTTTTCCATAAGTCATACGCATCGTAAAATTAGCATTAGGATAGAAGGTTTTATTAGGTTGCATTTCACGTAAAGCTGCTACGAATAAACGTTTTGCAGTGTTTAAACGGGTATTGATTTCTTTTTGTTCGGTATTACCTTTAATGTATGAAGCATAAATTGAAAGTGTTGTTTTGTAAATCAGATCTTTTTTGAATTTCTTAAGATTTGGTTTTTTAATAAATTTAGCAAAACTTTCTTCTGAAGCAAAGATTGACTCTTCAAAAGCTTCATCAGTGAATTTTTGTATATCACCTTTGTATTCCTTATTTATTTCTACAAAAATATCAGGTAACATATTTGTTGGCATTTCCTTACGATACATTTCTAATGCTGCTGCAAATAATTTCTTTTCTGTTGCAGGTGAGCAATCTTTATAGAGTTCTTTAATGGTTTCGCTAAAAGGCTCATAATTTTCAGGTTTGCTATCTTTTTTTTCAAGAACTGCGGTCATTCCCATACATTGTAAAGGTGCCAGCATCGTTTTTGAACTCATTAGCACACCCTGAAAATACCATAGATTCATTTCTGATTTGGTATCCATAAGTTGTTTTGAAGCTGTTGCCAGATCCTGAATTACATTGCCATATTTTGCTTTTCTTCCGGCATCTGCATTTATCCAGATTTGTAATCTGTCTTCCAGAGCTTTCTTTTCGTCAAACACTTTTAGTCTTTTTAAGCCTCTGCTTTCGCCGATTTTATTTTTCCAGACATTAGCCAGTTGTGCATAAGTGGAGGCATATTTAATGCGGACTGCTGCTTCAGCATCCATGTCTTTTTTCATAACAGGCAACATGGTGTTTCCTGCATTGATGATGGCTGGATTGGCTAATTCAAGTGTGGATTGTATTCCATAAGATGTCATATAACGTTCTGTACTTCCGGGATATCCCCATATCATAGCATAATCATTTTTTTTAACACCTTTGATGTTGATTGATAATGAATGTTTTGGTTTTAATGCTATATTATCTTTTGCAAATTTTGCAGGTTTACCATCAGGTGCAGTATAAACTCTGAACATACTAAAATCTCCTGTATGACGTGGCCACATCCAGTTGTCGGTATCACCGCCAAATTTACCAATAGCTGATGGTGGAGCACCTACCAGACGAACATCTTCATAAACTTCATATACAAACATATAATATTCGTTACCATCAAAAAAACTTTTAATCTGAACATCATATTTCCCTTTTTCTCCAGCTTCTTTTTTTAGTTTATCTGACACCTTACGAATAGCAGCTCTTCTGGATGCATCTGACATTGTATCATTTACGTCAGCCAATACTTTTTTTGTAACATCTTCCATTCTAACAAGAAAAGTAGCCGTTAAACCTTCGGTAGGTATTTCTTCAGATTTATTGTATGCCCAGAATCCTTCAGTAAGGTAATCATGACCAACTGTAGAGTGTTTCTGTAAAGATTCATAACCACAATGGTGATTGGTAAGCAATAATCCTTCGTTTGAAACCACTTCTGCAGTACAAAAATTTCCGAAGTTAACAATAGCATCTTTCAAACTTGAATGATTTATGCTGTATAGTTCTTCAGCTGTAAGGTGAAGTCCCATTTTTTGCATATCCACATAGTTGAGTCTTTCGATAAACATTGGTAACCACATTCCCTCATCGGGTGGATTAACAGGATTAGCATGGATACGGAATGAAGATAAGCCTATAAAAATGAGGGCGATAAATAAGAGTTTTTTCATTTTAAGTTTATTTTGAATGTATAAAAATATTTTACAAAATTATATAATTACTGTTTATTAAAACATCAAAGCATTATTAATGTTTCAGATTTTCGATGAAGACTTATTTCATCCGGTCAGAGAGTATCTTTATTTCGATGAAAGGAGAAATGTTTTCATATAAAATATTGTACATGGCATCCATTATCGGCATTTCAACCTGATATTTTTCGTTAATGATATGAATGCAATTAGCAGCATAATAGCCTTCTGCTATCATTTTCATTTCCAATTGAGCCGATTTAACTGAATATCCACTGCCAATCATAGTTCCGAAAGTCCTGTTACGGCTGAACTGAGAGTATGCTGTCACTATCAAATCACCAAGATAAACAGAGTTAATGAGTTCACGATTGATTGGATGTACATTCTCAATAAATCTTTCCATTTCCTGTAAGGCATTAGATATTAATACGGCAAGGAAATTATCACCATAACCTAATCCTTTGCAGACTCCAGCTGCGATAGCATAGATATTTTTCAACACAGCAGCATATTCGGTTCCATAAATATCGTCAGAAGTACTTGTTTTAACATAGCGACAGCGAAGGGTTTCAGCCATAAATTCAGCTAAGTCAGCATTCTGTGAAGCTACGGTTAAATAGGTTAATTTTTCAAGGGCAATTTCTTCTGCATGAGAAGGGCCACTGATAATGCCAATATCCTGAAATGAAACGTCGAAATTCTGATTAAAAAAATCAGCTACTATTAAATTATGACTAGGGATAATTCCTTTGGTGGCAGAGAATATTTTTTTACCTTTAAATATTTCCTTAGGTAATTCGGCGATTGCTGCATACATAAATGCTGCAGGAATCACAAAAATCAGTGTAGTTGCATTATTGATAACTTCATAAATATCATTACTGATAGCAAGTTTTTGAACATCGAATTCAACAGAGCTGAGGTACAATGGATTATGGTGATATTTTTCTACAGCTTCTTTTACTTCTGGTTCGCGAACCCACCAATGTACGCAATCAACATTGTTCTGTAAGATTTTTACCAGTGCGGTTGCCCAGCTTCCACTACCAATCACTGCAAAGTTTTCTTTTGTTTCCATGAGCTTTAATTTATTTAAATGCAAAAGTAAGGAAAATTTGGTGATTTAGTGATTTTGAAAACTAAAGATAGATTGCATTAAAATTTTTATAAAGAAAAACACTCCTTTATAATGTGATAAATTTTGAGTTGAAAGTGTCTGATTAAAATATGTTGAAAGTAAAAATACAGGAATTGTTAAATGTTAGGAAATGATAATCTTAAGAAATTGTGAAATAGGATCTAAATGAATAGCTCAACCGATTTATCTGTATTTTTATACTGAGGCCGAAAAGTAATAATTTACTTTCCTCTTCCTTGTACAATGATAATCAAGGTATATAATAGTATTTTAAAATCAGTAGCTAAGGACATATTTTCGATATAAAGTAAATCATATTTTAGCCTTTCTACCATTTCATCAACATTTTCGGCATAGCCATATTTAACCTGTCCCCAGGAAGTAATGCCAGGCTTAACTTTATGAAGCAGGCGATAATGAGGTGCTTTTTTCATGATTTCGTTGATGAAAAATTGTCTTTCAGGACGGGGGCCTACCAATGACATATTGCCTTTTAATACGTTGTAAAACTGAGGAATTTCATCGAGTCTTACTTTTCGCATAAATCTACCAAAATTAGTGATTCTCGGATCATCCTGATAGGACAATAAGGGAGTACCATTTTCAGCATTAATAAACATTGAGCGAAATTTATACATCAGAAAAGGTTTGCCTTTCAATCCAATACGCTCATGAGAATAAAAAATAGGACCTTTAGATGATGATTTTATAATTAGTGCTGTAGCCAGATAAACCGGTGATAAAAGTATCAGCATTAATATTGAAGAAATAATATCGGAAATCCTTTTCAGAGATTGTTGCCATGCAGGCATTAAATCAGGAGAAATAAGAATCAAAGGAGCCTGAAAAATTGCACTCATTTTTACAGAACCAAGCAGAATGTCTTGAATGTCAGGAGTTATTTTGATAACAACTTCACTGTCTTCCAATGCAGTTATAATACTTTCAATCATTTTGTGTTCCGTTTCTTCAATAGCAATAACTACTTCTTCAACTCCGGACTCTTTAATAATATTCTTCAGTGATTTATAATTACCCAGATAGCTTAAGTAATTACTCATTAAAGAGGCATGTGATCCATTTACACTTACAAAACCAATAAATTTATTCCCTGAAGATTCTACCTGATTTTCAATATCCTGATAGGTTTTAAGTGCATTTTCGCTACTGCCGACAATTACAGTATTAAAACCCAGTATTTTGTGATGGATTTTATATGCAGTTCTGGATGTGATAATCAATCGGAATAGATATGTAAAAAAGAAATGTAAAGAGAATAAGACGAAAAAGGATTGATAATAATTTTTGTAAGTTACGATAACATCGTCTAATATCAATGCAAAAAAGATAATCAAAACACCGATTAAACTGATTAAAAAAGTTTGTTCAAGTTCTTTTAACCTTGATTTCCGATAGATTTTGCGATAAGTCCCCATCATTAAATAGAGCAGCATCCAAAAAACAGGGATTAAAATAAGTCCTTTGTAAAAATTAATATCATTTAGAATACTGTCAAACTTATGAAGAATATTGGGTTCAATTTTGCTCTTGCGGTAAATAAAAAACAATCCCCATGCCAGCATCGCAGTAAAAATATCTGCGATTAAATACCTGGTAACATGTAGTTTTTTATTCATTATAGATCTTATTTTGCAGTTTTAAAATAGACAAGTTTAATATTATCGAAAAGAATTTCAGCGGTTTGTACACCAGCATCTTTGGCAGCACCTATAAAAAATTTATAACTGCTTGCATTGTAATAATCGTTAATATCAGGCGTGAAATTTATATAAATTTTTTTCCATTCAGTTGTGGGTCTGAGAGCTATAGTAGAAACCTGATTTGATGGGATGGTTTGATTAGTCTGGTATACTAATAAGCCTACATAGACGGTATTATTTGTTTTATAATTCATTTCCAGAAAAACCGGGGATGAGCTTTTAGGGAAGATAAAATTATCACCTCTTGGCTCAACCTCAAACTTGGTTTGATTCGGACCAATTGTAACAATGCCGGCAGGGCTAACATCAAAAAGATTAGCCGGATTAAAAGTTTGAATTATTGATATTGAAGTATCGCTGAGTGCTCTTTTTTGAAAATTAATACTACTGCTTTCAAAATCTTCTTTCCATATGTTGATAAGACTCTCATCTTTATAAGAGGTATAGAGTGTATCCAGCTGTGTGGTATTTCCTTCAACAAGAATTGAATCAGAAATGGATATTTTTTTGTAAAAATCATATTGTACCCGCGTACCTGAAATCCCGTTTAGTTTTATTCCGGGATAAATACTGATTTTATGATTCCCTTTTTTCAGAACCGGAAAAGTAGCCGGAAGTTCAAAAGCACCAATTAATTCATCATCAACATAAACCCAGGCATCAGTAATTTTATTAGATAAGCTTCCTTCATTAATTGCAGGATTATCAATCAGATTAATTTTATCGATATGTATATATGAAGGTATGGTTTGATCACCATCAAATTTATTGCAGGAAAATAACAATAAACCTGCAATAGCTAAAAAAAAACTTATTTTAAAATTCGGTAAAAAAGAATATTTATGTAACATTATACTTTTATAAGTAAAAACAAATATTAACTACAAACGATGTATTTTAAGGTTTATTATCCACATTAAAAACTTTGTGGGTTTTTAAACTTTAAGTCCTCTATACTAATCGTTTAGTTTGTCAATAATCTGATAAGCAACATTTAAAGCATTGTATCCATCTATTATTGAAACCAGTGGAGTAGTATCATTAACAATTGAAAAATAGAATGTTTCAAGTTCCATTTTTATAGCATTTACAGCTTGAATTTCAGGTTTCTCGAAAAAGATTTGTTTAGAACCTTTGTTCTCTCCCAGTTCTAAAATCATAGCAAAAGGATCGTTATCACCAGGAGTCACTTCTTTCATACGAACTATTTCTGTGGTTTTTTCGAGAAAGTCAACAGCAATATAAGCATCACGCTGGAAGAATCTTGATTTACGCATATTTTTCATCGAAATGCGGCTTGCAGTGAGATTGGCAACACAACCATTTTCAAATTCAATACGGGCATTGGCAATATCAGGAGTATCGCTTACTACTTTTACACCACTTGCACTGATTTTGCTAACATTCGATTTTACTACACTTAATACAATATCAATATCATGTATCATCAAATCGAGAATTACAGGAACATCTGTCCCTCTGGGATTGAACTGAGCCAGACGGTGTGTTTCAATAAACATAGGGTTTTGAATGAAATTAACTGCTGCTGTAAATGCAGGATTAAATCTTTCAACATGTCCTACCTGAACTTTCACATTTGCTTCAGTAGAAAGGTCAATCATTTCCTTGGCTTCAGCTGCAGAAGCTGCTATAGGTTTTTCGATAAAAACATGTTTGCAACGTTTTAAAGCCTGAGAAGCACATTCAAAATGAGACAAGGTTGGAGTAACGATATCCACCACATCTACTTCATCTATTAATGCTTCAATGGATTCAAAGGAACGGGTATTGAATTCCGCTGCTACCTTTTTTGCATTTTCCTGATCAGGATCGTAAAATCCAACAAATTCATATTCAGGGATCTGTAATATACATTTTATATGTATTTTTCCAAGGTGACCAGCACCCATAATGCCAATTCTTAACATACGCTTCGTTTTTTTTTGCAAAAGTAATTTTTTATCCCCATTGAAATTAGTATTTTCGCAAAAAAATAATCAAAGCTTGAAGAAAATTTATTAATGATAGATTCATATAAACACAAAGGCCTACGAAAACAGCTGATAGCAATCATTAGAGAAAAAGGAATAAAAGATGAAAATGTATTGGCTGCTATTGAAAATATTCCCCGCCATTTTTTCCTGGATTCTTCATTTACTGAATTTGCTTATATTGACAAAGCTTTCCCAATTGGAAACGGCCAAACAATTTCTCAGCCTTACACAGTAGCTTTTCAATCGGAATTATTAAAAATTAAAAAAGGGGATAAAGTGCTTGAAGTAGGAACCGGTTCTGGTTATCAGGCCTGTGTTTTACTCGAACTGGGTGCCAAGGTTTTTACAATCGAACGTCAAAAACCTTTATATCAAAAAACAAAAGTCTTTTTACCAAGTATAGGTTATCATCCTCGAATGTTTTATGGTGATGGTTATGCCGGCTTACCCGCTTATGCTCCGTTTGACAAAATTATTGTTACAGCTGGTGCTCCTTATATTCCTCAGGCATTGATAGATCAGTTAAAACCCGGTGGTATTCTGGTCGTACCTGTCGGTGAAGACGTGCAAACTATGATCAGTCTTTGTAAAATTTCTGAAACTCAGATTGAACAAAAAGAACATGGCAGTTTTCGTTTTGTACCTTTGTTAGAAGATAAAGAAGACGGGAAATAGTACTTAGAGTGCTTAAAATGCCAAGAGTACTTAAAGTGCCTAGAGTACTTAAAGTATGGTTGTAGTTTAAAATAGCATTTAATCAATATTTAACATAACATATAGAATATAAAACCTTTGTAAATAATGGATTTATATTTTAAAATGATTTATTATTTTTAGGGCTAAAGCCCATTTTATTAATAAATTATTCAAACCCTTAAAAGTCGGGACTAATTAATAGCCACGTCCTTTAGGTCGTGGTGAAAAATAATGAATATCAAAATGGCTTTAGCCAAAATTATTTTATACTTTTTACACCGCTATTTTAAACTACAGCATTAAAGTATTTAAAGTAAAAATTTTTGGAGGTTTAATTTGTTGATTTCATTCAGCAAAGTATTACCTATTTTCCAATATCATTTCCAAACAAATAATATTTACCTTTAATACATTAAGCAGCCCGAACAAACCAATGCTTTCGACTGTTTGTAATTTACAAAAGATTGTTAATAAGAAAACAATCCATATTGCGTTAGTTAAAAAACATTGTTTAAATTTGCTATTACAAAAACACTTATGAAAAAAATAATCACCTATAATGTCAACGGAATCAGGTCAGCTATGTCGAAAGGCTGGCTGGATTGGGTTAAAATTGTGGATCCTGATATTATCTGTCTGCAGGAACTCAAAGCCCAGGGCGAGCAATTACCTTTACTTGAATTTCAGGCAGCCGGCTACCATTGTTATTACGAAACTGCTTTTAAAAAAGGCTATAGTGGTGTTGCCATTCTTACCAAAGAAGTTCCTGATAAAGTTTATAACGGGATGGGCATTCATAAATATGATCATGAAGGCAGATTCATTCGTGCTGATTTTGGCGATGTTTCAGTAATCAGTGTTTATCATCCTTCAGGGAGCAGCGGTGATGAACGTCAGAGTTTTAAAATGATATGGCTAAATGATTTTCATCAATATATCAATGAATTAAGGAAAGAAAGACCTAATTTAATTATTGCCGGTGATTATAATATTTGTCATCGGGCAATTGATATTCACGATCCAATCAGGAATGCGACAAGTTCAGGCTTTTTACCTGAAGAACGCGAATGGATTGATGGTTTTATCAACGACGGTTTTGTGGATGCTTTCAGAACTTTTAACAATGAACCTCATCAATATACCTGGTGGAGTTTTCGTACAAGAGCAAGAGATCGTAACCTTGGCTGGCGGATTGATTATCTGATGGTGAGTAAGTCGTTGGAAGCAAAAATGATACGTTCAGTAATTTTAGCAGAAGCTGTTCATTCTGATCATTGTCCGGTTTTACTTGAAATTGATTTTTAGGGAAAAAGTACTCAGAGTGCCTTTAGTGCTTAAAGTACTTAAAGTTTAAAAAACATACACATTGTTCTTTGATTAAACTCAATATTTATTTATAAAAAATTGAAAATGGAAAACTTAATTAATTTGAAATTACTAGTATTTGCAGCTATGCTGATATTGGTTTCATCCTGTGTAACACAAAAACGCTATTCCGATCTTGAAACCAAGTATAAAAAATGCAATGATGATTTAACAACGATAGAGAAATCAAAAAATGATATTGCAGTACAAAACACAGAACTTTCAGCTGAAGTTGAAAAAATGAAAAAGCAAAAATCTGAATTAGAAGCTTCATCTGCTCAGATTAAAGAAAATTATGATAAATTGCAGTCTGAACAAGCTGTTTTGTCAACCGATTATGCAGCTATGCAACAGAAATACACCAAATTATTGGGTGGGAACCGTGCAGAAACTTCTGAAATAATGGAAGCTTTGCAAAAAACCCAATCCGATTTACTGAAAAAAGAAAATGATCTCAAGAAAACCGAAGCTGATATGCAACTGATGCAAAATCAGCTCAATGAGAAAAAGAAAAATTTAGATAATTTGTCTGCTGAAATGGAAATAAAAGAGAAGAAACTGAACGATTTACAGTCTATTCTTGATAATAAAGACAAACAGGTGAATGAGTTAAAAAATAAAATTACGGATGCTTTGTTGGGTTTTAAAGATAAAGGACTTACCATCAATACCCGTAATGGAAAAGTTTATGTTTCTATGGACGAAAAGTTACTTTTTGCTTCCGGTAGCTGGAATGTTGCCGAAGATGGAAAAACTGCGTTGAGGAATGTTGCTAAAGTGCTTGAATTGAACCCTGAAATCAATGTGATGATAGAAGGTCATACCGATAATGTTCCATACAATGGCGTGGGACAGGTAAAAGATAACTGGGATTTAAGTGTGTTGAGAGCTACTTCAATTGTTAAGATTATTCTCGAAAACAAAGGTATAGAAGCGAAAAGAATTACAGCTTCAGGCAGAAGCCAGTATATACCTGTTGAAGCATTGGATACCAAAGAAGCCCGGGCTAAAAACCGCCGTACTGAGATTATACTTTCACCAAAACTTGACGAGCTGTTTAAAATGCTGGAATCGAATTAGTTTGTAAAGTTTATTAACTAATAATCATGAACTTATTACAAACAATTATCAACTACCTCAACTACCGTTTTACGGCTCAAACTAAATATGATATCCATTCACCTTTTGTTTTTGAGCTACTTACAAACGTAATTCAGGATAAAAAAACCTCCGCTGATTACAGGGAAATTGAAAATTTACGTACTGATTTATTGAAAAATAATACAGTAATCAGTATTGAAGATTTTGGTGCCGGTAGCCTGAAAGGCAATACAAAAATAAAAACGCTTGCTGAAATTGCCCGTAATGCTGCAAAACCACCAAAGTATGCACAGCTATTATATAGACTGGTTAAGCATTTTCAGCCTGCAAATTTACTGGAACTGGGCACTTCATTGGGTATCAGTACAGCATATATGGCTAAAGCTTCTCCTGCTACTAAAATAATTACCATAGAAGGCAGCGAAACCATTGCAAATCATGCATTTGATAACTTCAACACATTGAATCTTTCAAATGTTGAGGTCATTACAGGAAATTTTGATGTACAGCTTCCACTTTTACTGGAAAATTCACCTGATTTGGATTTTGTTTTTTTCGATGGTAACCACCGGAAACAACCTACACTTTCTTATTTTGAAATTTGTTTGCAGCATAAGCACAACGATACTGTCTTTATTTTCGACGACATTCATTGGTCAGCTGAAATGGAGGAGGCCTGGGAAATTATCAAAAAATCATCTGAAGTTACACTCAGCATTGATTTATTCTTTATCGGTTTGGTTTTCTTCAGAAAAGAATCTACCAAAGAAAATTTTATTATACGATTTTAAAAATACTTTCGTTTTAATTCAGGGTATGAAAGAGAAAGATTGGACAAATCATCATCCCGATTAACTATTTATAAATCATACATGCTGAGAAATACAAGCCCGGGAATAAGTATTTACATTTTCAAATTATCACATTTTCATATTTTCAAATTATCAAATCACCAAACCACTAAATCAAAAAATATTTCGTAGTTTTGTAATTCAAAAAAATACAAAAATGGCTGAAGAAATTATTACGTTGAGCAATATTGCAAAGCATTATAAAGTCGGAACGGAAATCGTTAAAGCATTGCGTACGATATCACTTACCATCTATAAAAACGAATATGTTGCATTAATGGGACCTTCAGGTTCGGGAAAGTCAACCTTAATGAATATACTGGGTTGTCTGGATACACCGACTTCAGGTACTTATATACTGAACAAGCACGATGTAAGTATGCTGGATGATAATTCACTGGCAGAAATCCGCAACAAAGAAATCGGGTTTGTTTTCCAGACATTTAATCTTTTACCCCGCTCAACAGCATTGGAAAATGTGATGTTACCGCTTATTTATGCAGGTGTTAGTAAAGCTGACCGTATAGCAAAGGCAGAAAAAACACTGGCAGGTGTTAAACTTTCCGACAGAATGACACACAGACCCAATGAATTATCCGGAGGTCAACGTCAACGTGTGGCTGTGGCAAGAGCATTGGTAAATGATCCTTCTATTATTCTCGCTGATGAACCTACAGGTAATCTCGATTCAAAAACATCTGTAGAAATCATGGGCTTATTTGAAGAAATTCACAGAAAAGGTAATACAATTATCGTAGTTACGCATGAAGAGGATATCGCACGTCATGCTCACAGAATCATCCGTTTAATTGATGGTGAAGTTGCATCCGATGAAATCAATCCGAAAATCAGAAAGATGGCTGATTATCTGGTGGAAGCGTAGGTTAAAGTTTTAAGAAAACTAATATTCAACAACCGAGCATGGCAGAAAACTGGAAAATATACACAAAAACCGGCGATAAAGGAGAAACATCTCTTATTGGCGGCAAAAGAGTTCCTAAATATCATGAACGTATTGAAGCTTATGGAACTGTGGATGAGCTTAATTCATATATCGGACTGATCCGTGATATGGAAGTTAGCGATACTGTTAAAACATTGTTGCTTGAAATACAGGACAGACTTTTTACCTTAGAATCTTTGCTGGCAGAAGATCCTGAAACACCTCACCAGCCGTTGCCTCAGATATTCGAAAAAGATATACTTTTTCTGGAATCTGAAATAGATTTGATGAATGAAAATTTAGTTGTTTTAAAATCTTTTATTCTTCCCGGCGGACATCCAATTGTATCACATTGTCATATCGCGCGTTGTATTTGCCGTAGAGCCGAAAGAATTACCATCAGATTATCTGAATCTTATTATGTTTCTCCATTGGTAATTAAATATTTAAACCGTTTATCAGATTTTTTATTTGTATTGGCGCGTAAAATTGGAAATGATTTAGGAGCCAGAGAAGAGGTTTGGAAAGCAAGAATTTAATGATGTTTTTTTAATTGCTTTATTTTCTGAGAATTAACAATTTTATATTTTTGTTAAAAAAAAATTGTTTAATCAAAAAATAAATTACTTTTGCAAAAAATATAAAAACTTAAAAATTTCGTAATATGTATTGGACATTAGAATTAGCCTCAAAACTTGAAGATGCTCCTTGGCCTGCAACTAAAGAAGAGTTAACAGATTATGCGCTCAGATCAGGTGCTCCGCAAGAAGTAATTGAAAATCTTCGTGAAATTGAAGACGAAGGAGAAATTTACGAAAGTATTGATGATCTATGGCCCGACTATCCTACCAAGGATGATTTCTTCTTTCATGAAGACGAATATTAACAGATAAACCGTTTTACAATTGTGAAACGGTTTTTTTTACAATATATACCTGAAATTCTACTTAAAAATTCAAAAAAAACGATGCAGTTTGCAATAATTAAGTTAATTTTGCTTTTGATGGAAGAATATACTTATGACTCAAGTACTTTTAACTTTAACTATACTTTACAGACTAAATTAATTAATTTATAATTACACTTACTATGTTTAAATCGATTAGTAAATTATTCGGAAATAAATCACAAAGAGATATAAAAGAAATTTCCCCTTTATTGGAAGCTACCAAGAAAGCTTACGAATCCATTAAGTTACTCACCAATGATGAATTAAGGGCTAAAACACAAGAATTTAAAGACCGTATTGCTGCTTATGTTGCCGATGAAATAAATCAGATTACTGAATTCAAAGAGCGCATCGATATTGAAGTGGATATGGATGTTGATGAAAAGGAATTGCTTTATCAGCAGATAGATAAACTCGAAAAACAGGAATATGATAAAATTCAGGAAATATTAAATGAATTGTTGCCCGAAGCCTTTTCTGTAGTAAAAGAAACTGCTAAACGTTTTACCGAAAATGAAAAAGTAGAAGTAAGTATTATGCCTTGGGACAGAGATTTGGCTGCCAGAAGAGATAGCGTAAATATTGAAGGTGATAAAGCTTATTATGATAACAAATGGTCAGCCGGTGGCACTATGATTACCTGGGATATGGTTCATTATGATGTTCAGCTGATTGGTGGTATCGTTTTGCATTCCGGGAAAATAGCCGAAATGGCAACCGGTGAAGGAAAAACACTTGTAGCAACTTTGCCTGTTTACTTAAATGCATTACCCGGCAAAGGCGTTCATCTGGTAACTGTTAATGATTATCTGGCAAAACGTGACTCTGAATGGATGGGGATGTTATTCGAATTTCATGGATTAAAAGTTGATTGTATCGACAGACATGAACCCAATTCAGAAAGTCGTAAAAATGCCTATTTGGCTGATATTACGTATGGTACCAATAATGAATTTGGTTTTGATTACCTTCGTGATAACATGGCCCGTAATGTTGAAGAACTGGTACAACGTAAACATAACTATTCTATTGTGGATGAGGTCGATTCAGTGTTGATTGACGATGCCCGTACTCCTTTGATTATTTCAGGTCCTACACCTAAAGGTGATAATCAGGAATTTGAGGTTTTGAAGCCAAATATTCTAAAGATTTACAATGCACAACGAAATCTTGTTACTCAGTTATTAGCCGAAGCTAAAAAATTATTAAGCGATAATCCAACTTCTGAAAATGAGAAAAAAGGAGGTGAATTGTTGTTTCGTTCTCATAGAGGATTGCCTAAAAACAAAGCACTTATAAAGTTTTTAAGTGAACCGGGTATGAAAGCTTTGTTGCAGAAAACAGAGAATTTCTACATGGCAGAACAAAACAAGCACATGCATATTATCGATGATGAGCTGTTTTTTGTAATTGACGAAAAAAATAATACAATCGATCTTACCGACAAAGGGATTGATTATGTATCAAGCGATGCCGAAGAAGCAAAATTTTACATCCTTCCGGATGTGGGTGCAGAAATTGCTGAACTTGAAAAAATGAATCTTAATCCTGCTGCTAAAATTGAACAGAAAGCTGAAATATTGCGCACTTATGCAATTCAGTCTGATAGAGTTCATACCGTTAATCAATTGCTTAAAGCATATACATTATTTGAGTTAGATGTTGAATATGTTATTATTGACAATAAAATAAAAATTGTTGATGAGCAAACCGGCCGTATTATGGAAGGCCGACGTTATTCTGACGGTTTACATCAGGCGATAGAAGCCAAAGAAAATGTAAAGGTTGAAGCAGCCACTCAAACTTATGCCACTATTACGCTCCAGAATTATTTCAGGATGTATAGCAAGCTAGCCGGTATGACTGGTACTGCCGAAACTGAAGCCGGTGAGTTATGGGATATTTATAAATTGGATGTAGTAGTAATCCCTACTAACAGACCTATTATCCGTAAGGACTGGGAAGATTTGGTTTATAAAACCAAAAAAGAGAAATACAATGCAGTTATCGAAGAAATTCAGAGTCTGGTTAATATTGGCAGACCTGTATTAGTTGGTACAACTTCTGTTGAAATTTCAGAATTACTCAGTCGTTCACTTAAAATGCGTAATATCAGGCACAATGTATTAAATGCTAAATTACATAAAAAAGAAGCAGATATTGTAGCTGAAGCAGGTATTGCAGGTACTGTTACCATTGCTACCAATATGGCTGGTCGTGGAACTGATATAAAATTAGGTCCTGGCGTAAAAGAAGCAGGTGGTCTGGCGATTGTAGGTACCGAACGTCATGAATCCCGTCGTGTTGACCGCCAGTTACGTGGTCGTGCAGGTCGTCAGGGTGATCCGGGAAGTACACAGTTTTTTGTTTCTTTGGAAGATGATTTGATGCGTTTGTTTGGATCTGATCGTATTGCGAGTGTAATGGACAGACTTGGCTTGAAAGAAGGTGAAGTAATTCAGCATTCTATGATTACTAAATCCATTGAAAGAGCACAGAAAAAAGTTGAAGAAAATAACTTTGGCGTTCGTAAACGATTACTCGAATATGATGATGTAATGAATTCTCAACGTGAAGTAATCTATAAAAAACGTCGCAATGCTTTATATGGTGACCGTTTGCCTATTGATATTTCAAATATGATGTATGATGTCAGCGAAAGCATTATTCAGGATCATGTTGAAACAAGAGATTTTGAAGGATTTAATCTGGAACTCATCCGAACTTTTGGTGTTGAATCTCCCGTTAAAGAAAAAGAATTCTTCAATTTTAAAGCAGATGAAATGGCTGATAAAGTTTTTGATGAAGTTTATCAAAACTATCATCATAAATCCATTTCAATGGCTGAACAGGCTTTTCCTATTATTAAAGATGTTTATGAAAACAATGGCAACCGTTACGAAAATATAGCCATTCCTATTACGGATGGTAAAAAAACCCTTAATATTGTAGCTCCTATCAAAAAATGTTATGATACAAAAGGAAAAGAAGTTATTGTAGCCGTTGAAAAAAGCCTGACATTAGCATTGATTGATGACGCATGGAAAGAACAACTTCGCGAAATGGATGAATTGAAACAATCTGTTCAAAATGCTACTTACGAACAAAAAGACCCATTATTGATTTACAAATTTGAATCTTTTGAATTGTTTAAAACAATGATTCAGACTATTAATAAAGAAATCAGTTCGTTTTTATGTCTTGGTAAATTACCTATTCAGGATTCGTCAAATGTAAAAGAAGCTAAAGTTCAGCATACTGACATGAGTCGTTTGAAAACCAGTCGTGATGAACAACTTCCTCCGGCCGGCAATCGTACTCAAAGCGAAGAAAAAGTACAACCCGTCAGAGTTGAGAAAAAAATTGGCCGTAACGACCCTTGTCCTTGTGGAAGCGGAAAAAAATATAAACAATGCCATGGGAAAGATTTGGAAAATTAAACTTTCAGGGATTCGAAAATTTGAAAATCCTGAATGTATAATTTTTTAACTTTAAGTACTCAAGGCACTTAATACTATGAATCATGCTGATAGTCTATTATTTATTATTAATAAATATACTATCAGCATTTGTTTTTTTTGTGGATAAACAGAATGCAATAAAAAAACGACAACGTATACCTGAATTAACACTGCATATTCTTGAAATACTGGGAGGCGTTTTTAGTATTCTGATAATGATATATTTTATTCACCATAAAAATTATAAATTTTCCTATTATCTCATCACTTATTCAATATTAATTCTTTACATATTCGTTTTTTTTAAATTTGAAGTTTTAAGTAAGTTTATTGATTTATTGCCAAAATAAATCAAGTTTGTAAAAACATAAGATTTAACTATTTGTTCATTAACTGAAATTAAATAGCTTATGAAAATTCTTCTTACCGGTGTTACAGGTTATATTGCTCAACGATTGTTGCCCGTGTTGCTTCAGGATGGCCATGAAGTTGTTTGTTGTGTAAGGGATAAAAAAAGATTTAATACCCATAAATATTCTCTGAATAATCTTAGTATTGTTGAAGCTGATTTCCTTGATAAAGAAAGTTTGAAGGATATTCCTGATGATATTGATATTGCGTTTTATCTTATTCATTCTATGTCAACGCAAACGGGCGACTTTGGAAGAATGGAAGAAAGTTGTGCAATTAATTTTAAAGAAAGAATTGAAAGGACAAATGCTAAACAAATTATATATTTGAGTGGCATTGTTAATGAAGAAAAATTATCCCGACATTTATCTTCACGAAGAAATGTTGAAGAGATTCTTGCAAATTCAACAGTTGCATTAACTACTTTGAAAGCTGGTATTATCGTTGGCTCTGGTAGTGCCTCTTTTGAGATTATCAGGGATTTGGTAGAAAAACTACCTGTTATGATTACTCCGCGCTGGTTGAATACTAAATGCCAGCCTATAGCTATCCGAAATGTTGTGGAGTTTCTAAGTGGTGTTATGGGAAAGATGGAAACCTTTAATAAAAGTTATGATATTGGTGGTCCCGACATATTGACTTATAAAGAAATGCTTTTGCGTTTTGCAGGAATTAGAGGACTCCAACGCAAAATAATTGTAGTTCCGGTGATGACACCCAAAATCTCCTCTTATTGGTTATATTTTGTAACTGCTACCTCTTATGCTTTAGCTAAGAATCTGGTTAATAGCATGAAAGTTGAAGTTATCTGTAAGCCAAATAATTTATCTTCTTTGCTGGGTATAACTTTGATTAATTATGATACATCTATTAAACTTGCATTTGATAAAATAGAACAACATCAGGTATTGTCGAGCTGGAAAGATGCCATGACTTCTGATGTGCTCAAAAAAGGAATTTCCAAATATATGGAAGTTCCTGTAAATGGTTGTTATAAAGATATTCATAAAATTACTATTGAAAATTCATCTGAAGTACTGAACAATATCTGGTCGTTAGGAGGGGAAAACGGTTGGTATTATGCTAATTGGCTTTGGGAGATAAGAGGGATTATTGATCAGCTATCAGGAGGAGTTGGAATGAGAAGAGGCAGGAAAAGTGAAACAGAGATATATGCCGGTGAAGCGCTCGACTTCTGGAGGATTTTGTTAGCGGATAAAGAAGAAAAAAGATTATTGTTGTACGCCGAAATGAAATTGCCGGGTGAAGCATGGCTCGAATTTAAAATTGATGAGCAAAATGTGTTGATACAAACAGCTACATTCAGACCATTAGGACTGTTGGGAAGAGCGTATTGGTATTCTATGCTGCCTTTTCATGCCTTTATCTTCAGAGGAATGATTAAAAATATTGCCGGGAAATAAATAAATGAAACCTTTTGATCTTAAAAGTTAAACCCGTTGGGTTGTATAAATTTTAAGTCGAGGGTCTTATAAAATTATGGGCAAATATTTTATATAGTAGCGCGAAGTATTTTTAAGAAAAATGAAAATCCTGAGAACCTATATTAACACTAAAAAAGAGAATATAATTATGATAACGATTTTCTTATGCCAATTAAATAAATAAAATAGCGTCAAATTAATTCTGCAAACAAATGAAAGTAAATACAAATACCTGGAATAAAATCAGATATACGCTTTATACTCCCGGATATGATTTAGTTGCCGGCATTTTGAAAGAATCCAGAAGAAAATCAATACTGGCATTAAACATCCAGGCGAACGACAAAGTTTTGATTATTGGAGCAGGAACAGGACTGGATCTGGAATTTCTTCCTTTCAATTGCGAAATTATTGCTACAGATATTACGCCTTCAATGATTTCCAGTATTAAAAAACGCAATAAATCATTGAACCGAAATGTACAGGCAATTGTAATGGATGGTCAGTCTCTTGCATTTCCCGATCAGTACTTCGATAAAATTATACTTCATCTGATACTTGCAGTGATTCCTGATCCTGATTTATGTATTCTTGAAGTAGAACGCTTATTGAAACCCGGAGGTAAAGTGGCTGTTTATGATAAATTTGTAAGAAAAAATAAAAAGGTATCTCTTTTAAGGAAATCAATCAATCTGCTGACAAATTTTATGTTTTCAAATATTACAAGACATTTCGAAACAATATTTGCGCAAACTAAATTAACTGTGGTATCAGATGAAGATGCTGATTTTAATGGTAACTTCAGGCTGATACAACTATTGAAATTATAAATTTAAGTAGGATGTTACATTAATCCTTAAATGTAGCTTCTCTTTTTAACTGATAAAAACTGTAATACGTAATTTATTCTCCCGGTTCTATTTTACTTTTAAGATCATACATTTCGGCTTCCAGCTTTTCTATCTCTCTTTTTTTCTTTTCTATACCACTTTTGGCAGAAATAATCCTTGCTTCTATGCCTGTTTTTGCAGTACTGTCTTTGCCTGAAGAGATAAGAATGTCGAGATGGTCTTCTAATTCAGAAAGGTTTTCGAGGTCTCTTTCAATATCTGCTTTTAGTTGATGGATTTCTGTATTGGTTTCAGCTAATTTATATTGCATTCTCACTTCCCAGTTCTTTTTCTTGGTATGGAAATATTCATCTACGCGGGTATTCAGAATTTCAAAAGCAGATTGAAGTCGGGCATACAATTCTTCTCTTTCTTCTTTAATCAATTTGATTCCTTTGAATTCTGACTGTATTTTTTTAAGAAACTCACGGGTATCCTTGTATTCATGTGTTTCTTCTGCCTGGGCAAGTCCTTTACTTACAAGTATTTTCAGTCGTTTATAGTTTTCAGAAGCTTCTTTTGTATAGCTTCCTCTTTCTTCATCCTGACGGTAATTCAGTTTTTCAAAAGCCTGTTGTAAAATAGCTTGCAATTCAAGTCTTTGTTCTCTCAATAATGCAGATTCCCTGATTTCTGCCTGCAATTCCTTGAGTTGTTCACGAATGGTTTTAAAATCCTGAGATTCTTCAGCCATTTGCTGGATATTAATTACTTTTGGCTTAAATTCGTCATATTGGCTTTGAGCAATTGTAAGATTCTTTTCTGTTTCTTCTTCTTTACGAAGATTGATAACTGTAAAGGCCTCCTGAATTTTACTATAGAGTTCATCCTTTTGATCTCTGTTCAGTCTTGCATCCCTCAAGTTTGCCTGAATCTGTATTAATTCGTCTTTAGCAGCTCTTGTATCTTCAGTGTTTTTAGCAAAAACAACAGCTTCTTCTACAATTTGCTTTAACTCATCATAATTCTGAGTTGCTTCAACTGCAAACACAGCTGTTTCATTATTTTGTCTCTCTTTTATTGCAATAAAAGCGCCTTGTAAGCGGGCATATAAGTTTTCTCGGTGTTCGCGTTGCAGTTTGGCACCTTTAAAAAGAGACTGAACTTCTATAAGAAAATCCCATGTTTCTTTATGATCTCGCGAGTTATTTGCCATAAAAACAGCTTCTTCTACTTTATTTTTGATCTCAAAATAGTTCAGTGCTGCTTCATTTTCAAAATTCATCCGGTCATCATTAATTTTCTGATTAACATCAGCAAATGCAAGTTGAAGTCTGTTATAAAGTTCTTCCCGGTCTTCACGATGTAGTTTTAATCCTTTAAAAAGATTTTGAATTTCAATGAGATATCCTTTAGCTTCACGTAAATCGGTGGTTTTCTTTACTTTGCCAAGTGATTGTTCAAGTTTGTTTTTTAGTTCTTTATAGTTTCTAAGACTTTCGTCGTCGCGCATTCTTTCATTATCTGTCATATTCGCAATATTCTTTGATTAAATCGATATATTTCTATTCAGGCAAAAGTAAGAAATTTATTATATTGATTGATTTTAAACTGCTACAACTTTTAAAATTATTGTTTCTTTTATCTGATTATTGGAAATACTGAAATACCTGAAATGAACAATTATCAGATTCTTATGTTCTAAAATAATGTTTTTTTTAAAAAAGACATGAGAAACGTAAATAAAACAAAATATTAAATAAAACAGCTAAATTATGAAATTAAAAATTACTTTATTTGTACTTATGTTATTGTCATTGAGCTTTGTGAATGCTCAAACTGAAAATAAGAATTTCTCTTTCCAAATAGGAACCGGATTTGGATTTAAAGGACTCCAAAGAGTAAATGGAGGCGCTTTTGACGGCTCAGACGTTACTTTGTTTGGAATAACTCCAATTTATGATTTTAAAGTCAGTTCATTATTCTTCGCAGTTGGTGGATCTGTAAGATTCAAACATTTTGAATGGGATATTGAATTTGAGAAAGTTAATTTTGAAAGCAATGTAATTTATCAGTTAAACAGAAGAAAAGAAGCTCAACTGAATTTTACAAATTTCAATATAGCAGTTAAGTATTATCCTTTTCTGGAACCTTTAAAAGGATTTCAGCCTTACATTAAAGGATATTTGTATAATGTAATTTATACAGATCATCAGCAGGATACACCCGATATTACGAATCCTAACAGTACGCCTATTGAAGAATCAAATGTTGGTTATTCCCCATTATTAGGCTTGTCACTTGGTACTGATTATATGTTTAATCAGCATTTTGGAGCTTATTTACAATTTGGCTATGGATTTGAATTTTGTCAATTTGGTGGAGTTTATAAATTATAAAATCATTTTGGGCTCTTTTTAAATTATTTTTCAGCCTGGAAAAATCATTTTTCTTTACAAAAGCTTACTAAATAGTATTTTACTATTGAGTAAGCTTTTTTTATGGCGTAAATTCTTAATTGTCGGTCCTTTCCAAAGATAGGAGTAACACGTAATTCTTAATTGATTTCACTTGTTTTGAAATCCGTTTTTAAAATTGATTCTTTTCCGGTTTCTGTTTCATCTGCATTCTGAAAATACGATTTTAACAGGAGTTAATTCAATTAAAAATAATATGAATATTTGATATTTTAATAGGATTCCATTTAAAATTATTATTATTTTTATACGGAATTATTTAACAATTAAACAATCTTATGATGAAAAGAACAATTACATTAATTATCATGGCATTATTGCTGATGAATCATAGTTATTGCCAGCCAACTGAAGCAGAAAAAAAGCTTAGGTTGAAATCAGCAGATACCTTAAGTGGATGGAAAAGAGGCGGTGTAATTCGACTAAGTTTTACCCAGGCATCTTTTACGAACTGGGCTGCCGGTGGTCAGAATTCGATTTCACTGAACGCACTTTTTAGCATGTATGCAAATTACAAGAAAAATAATAATTCATGGGACAATATGCTTGATATTGGCTACGGATTTCTGCAACAAGGCAAAGATGGGAAAGTAATTAAGACAGATGATAAAATAGATTTTACTTCCAAATATGGAAGAGCCGCATCAGAATACTGGTACTATGCTGTTTTATTGAATTTTAAAACCCAGATGGCTCCTGGTTACAATTATCCCAATGATTCAGTAAAGATTTCAAATGCTTTTGCGCCTGCTTATATATTGCTGGCACTCGGAATGGATTTCAAACCGGGAAGTCATCTTTCGGCTTTCATGGCTCCTGTGAATTTAAAAAATACGATTGTTAATAATACAACGCTGGCTGATGCCGGTGCTTTTGGCGTTGACAAAGCAACTTATGATGCCAATGGAAATATGCTAATTCATGGAAAGAAATTTAAAAGTGAATTTGGAGGATATGTGAGGATAGTCTATCAAACCAATTTCTTTGAAGATAAAAGTGTTTCTTTGCTGACTAAACTCGATCTGTTTTCTAATTATATTCACAATCCTCAAAATATTGATGTAAGCTGGGAAACTATCATAGGATTCAAGGTAAATAAATATATTTCGGCAACAATTACAACACAATTGGTTTATGATGATGATATAAAAATACCCATCGATAAAAACGGAGATGGAGTTACTGACTATTTTGGTCCCCGTACTCAGTTTAAAGAAATATTAGGAATAGGATTCTCTTATAGTTTCTAGTAATGTAATATGTTTTATATTTGCAGAAATAATGAAAGTATCCCTTACAGTTTAAACATAAATCATTGAAAATAAGCAAAATATTAAGTATTTAAAACAGCACGCTGATGACGCGGATTCCTAAAGGAAAACGCAGATAAAACGGATTTAAATCAGTGGTAATCCGCGATTACGGAACGTATCCGTGTAATCTGCGTTCCATTAGTGCTCTAACATGAAATTTTAACTTTCTTAATGTTTTGCAACAAATTCTAAATAACAGAATATCAATAGACAAAATAAATATTAACAGATGAAGGTAATTGCAATAAACGGAAGTCCCAAAAGCGAGGGCAATACATTTCATGCACTGAAAATGCTGGGTGAGGAAGTTTTAGCAGCTGGTATTGAATTTGAAATACTTCATATTGGAAATAAAATGATACATGGCTGTTTGGCTTGTGGTAAATGTGGTATCAATAAAGATGAAAAATGTGTAATAAAAACCGATGATTTAAACCTTTGGATACAGCAAATAAAGAATGCCGATGCCATTGTTCTGGGTTCTCCTGTTTATTATTCGGGAATAGCCGGAACCATGAAATGTTTTCTCGATCGTCTCTTTTACGTATCAGGTTCCAATGGCAATTTATTTCGTCAGAAAGTTGCAGCAGCTGTTGTGGCCGTGCGTAGAAGCGGTGGCTCTTCTACTTTTGACTGTATGAATCATTATCTTACTTATTCCGAAATGATTTTAGCTACTTCTAATTACTGGAATATTATTCATGGCAGAAGTCCGGGTGAAGTTACACAGGATGCTGAAGGAGTACAAATTATGCGGGTATTGGGTAAGAATATAAGCTGGCTGCTGAAAATGAAAGAAGCCTCTGCTGGTATTATTAAAGCCCCACAGAGGGAAAACAAAGAATACACTCACTTTATCAGATAATTAAGTTTAAAATACAGTAATAAAACATCTTTATGAACGAAATATTAAAATCCTCATTTATAATTCGCTGGAAAAAATATTTTGGCGATGCTAACTTACCCATTGCTTTATTCTACAGCGATGACTTACACCATGCTGAGCCTGCCAGAAAATTTGAGGGACATCATTGTATGATTGCTGATTTTTCTATGGTATTTCGTGGAAAGGCAATGGCTTTTAATGCGGAGAATATTGGCTGTGGAGGTGGTTTAAAGTATTGTGGATTTGCCGATGAGCTGAGACCCGGTTTTGAATATTTTCTTTCCTATGGTATTGAAGGCAAAATGGAAGGAGAACGCTATAAGAAAGATCCCGAAACGGTGCTGGAACTTATGAAGAATACACATCCGCTCAAAGCATCTGCAAAATGGCTTATTGCCAAACCTTTTGAAATGCTGGACGAAGAAGATCATCCCGAAGTTATACTGTTTTTTGCCAATGCCGATGTGCTGGCCGGTTTGTTTACCCTTGCCAACTATGACCGTACAGATCATTATGGAGTAAAAATTCCTTTCAGTGCAGGTTGTGGCTCGGTTGTACAATATCCTTTAATTGAAAACCAAAAGGAAAACCCGGATTGCATTTTAGGAATGTTTGATTCATCAGCCCGTCCTTATATCCAGCCCGGTATGTTATCTTTTGCAATCCCCATGAAGCGCTTCGAAACACTCGTAAGCTATATGGACGAATCTTTTCTGATAACCGAAACCTGGAAGACAGTAAAGAAAAGGATAGGGGCTTAAGAAGCCTGGATTTTATAAGGTTGAGGGGAATACTTTCTTTCTTCCATTTTAATCCTGTTTTAAGTTGACATTTTTTTGACTATTTTGTCAACCTATGTTAGGATAAGACAATACATTTTAATCAGAAAATTTTCAAACAATCATCCTAAGAATTAATATTTTCAATTACTTTTACAGCTTAAAGCCAAAACACCTTATTTGTTTTAATTGATAGCTATGAAAAACAAAATCATTTTTTTATCACTGATACTCTTATTGCTGAGTTCTTTTGTGATAGCACAAAAACCAAAAATGAATACAAAAACAAACAAACAGCAATTTAAGAAAGATATAATTGATAAGGCAGTTATGGCCGATAAAGTTCGCAAAGAATTTCTACATGCCTGGCTGGGTTATAAAAAATACGCCTGGGGTTATGATGCGCTGCAACCACTGAGCAAAAAGGGACACAACTGGTATGCTCATTCTCTGCTGATGACTCCTGTGGATGCATTGGATGGTTTGCTGATCATGGGCTTAAAACAAGAAGCTGCCGATGCTGAAAAAATCATCATCGATAGTCTGAAGTTTGATTATGACATGGAAGTACAAAACTTTGAAATTTCAATCCGCATAATGGGTGGTTTGATTTCTTCTTATGAACTGAGCGGAAATCAAAAATTACTGGATCTTGCAACTGATCTTGGCAATCGACTGATGAGAGCTTTTGAATCTCCAACCGGCATGCCTTATCGTTATGTAAATCTGATGACCGGAAAAACAAAAGGAAATATTTCCAATCCTGCAGAAATAGGTACTTACATTATTGAATATGGCATATTAAGTAAATATACAGACAATCCTGTCTATTTTGAAACCGCTAAAAAAGCCATGCTGGCACTCTATAAACTCCGTTCGAATATCAATCTTACGGGAGCAGGTATCAATGTTGAAACCGGTGAATGGACAAATACTGAGTCCCATGTTTCGGGCTGTATAGATTCCTATCTTGAATATATGCTCAAATCAGCTGTATTATTCAACGACAAAGAGATGCAACAGTCATGGGATACCAGCCTTGTAGCCATTAACAAATATCTTGCCGATGATTTGCCTTCCGGTCGCTGGTATGGACATTCAGATATGAATTCAGGAAAAAGGACGGCAACTTTGTATGGTTCGCTGGATGCTTTTTTTGCAGCTTGTCTGGCCATGGGTGGAGATCTGGAACATGCAAAAAGTCTACAGGCATCCAACTATAAAATGTTTATGCTGCATGGTATAGAGCCCGAAGAGCTGAATTATGCCAGTATGAAAACTACCAATGACAGTTATATTCTCAGACCCGAAAATCTGGAAAGTGCTTATTATTTATACAATTATACTAAAGATGAAGAATACATCCGTCAGGGATGCGATATGTTTAATAATATTGTAAAATACTGCCGTACCCCCGATGCTTATGCCGCTTTGAAAAATATAAAGACCAAAGAAAAACGGGATTATATGGAAAGCTTTTTCCTTGCAGAAACCCTGAAATATGCTTTTTTATTGTTTGACGATAATCATTCTCTCGACTTTAATAAAGTGATCTTTAATACAGAAGCACATCCATATAAGAGGTAATTTGTCGTAAATTTAAAATAATAAATACAGCTATTAAAAACATTTAAAACTCAAAATTATGAATAATAAATGGATATTCTTTTTAATGTTACTGATAATTTCATTCAATGGTTTCTCCCAAAAGAAGGCGAAAATATTAGAAGATACTATATTGTGGAATGCAGATTATCAGCTTACTAAAGATGATTTTAAAGCTGTCGCTAAAAAAGGTTATGCCGGTTATGCTGTTACACTTATTTATCTTTATACCAAAGAAACGGATGGTGAAATGCAATTTGTAGTAGAAGCACTTTTTTCAAGAACGAGATCAGCATTGGCTATAAATTCTGAATATGGAATTAAACATGAAAGGGGGCATTTTGATATTTGCGAAATCTATGCCCGCAAACTTAGACAGAGAATGTTAAAGAAGAACTTTCTGAAGGTAAAAAATATCAATGCGGAAATTAATGAAATGTACAATCAGATCAATACTGAACTTAAAGAAGCTCAGGATAAATACGATAAGCAAACCGAACACTCTATGAATATGGTACAGCAAAAAAGCTGGGAAGCTAAAATAAGTACAGATCTAAATGAACTGTATGAATATAGTTCTACTGAAGTAGATATCGTGAATAAATAAATTCTATAAAAAGATAGATTTCCTGTTTTGATAATTATTCCACGAAAATTCTTAAATGAGAATCCTCTTTAGTACCTGAATGATAAAATAGTTGATGTGAATTCTAAAAATAAATTACTGTTAGATTTCAAATTTATCAATACCAGCTTGCTTAAGAATGGCAAAGAAAGTCCCTTTTTTTAAATCTTTCCCTTCATGAAAAGGCAATATAAAGTTTTATTTGTAAGAGGATTGTAGTATAATTGATGTGAAACCTTTGCACATTTGAAAAAAAAGCCGTTTTGCAATAAAATTTTTATAAGATTTTTTTGGTGATAAGTTCATTTTGATGAAACATTTAAAGAATATTCCAGCGTATTGCTATCATCGGGAATTTCTTCGCCTCTTTCTTTAAGTTCTTCAATATAGAGTTCAATAGCTTCTTTAGCCATTGCAATAGATTCATCAACATTTTCGCCATAAGTAACACAACCGGGTAATGCAGGAACTGTAACTGTAAATCCACCTTCGCTTTCTTTGTGTAAAAGAATTTTGTATGTATACATCGCTCTGGTAATTTTAAAAATTAAACTTATTGCAATTTAGCTTATTTTGGAGTAAGAATATGAGTATATTTGTAGAATATATTAGATTCAACAAAATGAAAGCTGTATTTTTAACAAGTTTAGAAATAAAAATATATTGGTTGTTAATATTTAGCTTCTGCCTGATAGGTTGTACTAAGAAAAGCCTTGTAAAAGAGGAAAAGCAATATATGAAAAAATTGCCTGAAGTATCTATTAAGAATCCAGAGCTTAACCAAGCTTTAGATGTTATAATTAATTTTGAAAAAAAATGTAATAATAAATATGATTCCATATATTTTGATTTATCTGTTTACAATAATGACTTTGTTTTTCATACTAATTATAATTTCGATTTAGTTTTGTCATTACCTTTATTAGGTTGTTTCAAGTATCATGGATATTACGTTTTTGTGAGTATGGCTAATGATAATAGTTTTTTTAATGATTGGTTTCAATTCTCAAATAAATTGATTTCTTTCCCTTATGATGCAAATAAAGAATTTGAAATTGATGATACCTGGCCGAATACTGTATTTAACTATAATAATGGTAAGCTAAAGTTCAAAAAGAGATTTGATAAATGTGAATAAATAAAATATAATATCCTGCTTTGATAATTATTCCACTAAAAGTCTATAGTCCAAAAGTCTTAAATGAGAATCCTCTACAAACTCAGTATCATGATGACAGAGTCCTCGCATTATTAAATCTCCAACCCTAAATTCTTCTTCTGCAATTAAAATCTTTATTGTAATTTTGAAGACTGAAAAAGGAGAGCAAAAATTTGAAGAATATTTTAGACGAACTGAATGAGGCTCAACGCAAAGCCGTTGAAATTACCGAAGGACCCATTATGATTATTGCCGGTGCAGGTTCCGGAAAAACCCGTGCACTTACTTATCGTATTGCTTATCTGTTAAGCAAAGGCGTAGATCCGTTCAATATTCTGGCACTTACATTTACCAATAAGGCAGCCAAAGAAATGAAAGAACGTGTACATCAATTGGTAGGTAATTCGGATGCCCGCAATGTATGGATGGGAACTTTTCACTCTATTTTTGCCCGCATGCTTCGTTTTGAAGCTGAAAAACTGGGTTATCCGTCCAACTTTACTATTTATGACACCGATGATACCAAGAGTCTGATAAAAAGCATTATAAAAGAACAGAACCTGGATCCCAAACAATATGTACCGAATTATGTCTTGCACCGTATTTCTTCAGCAAAAAGCAGTTTGCTTTCTGCTGCTGATTACAATATGAATGCAGAATTGCTTCAGCAGGATAAAATGGCCAACAAACCCATGATAGGGCAGTTGTTTATTCTCTACAACCAGCGCTTACGCAAAGCATCAGCCATGGATTTCGATGATTTGCTTTTCAACACCAATATATTGCTGCGCGATTTCCCTGATGTATTGTACAAATACCAGCAAAAATTTAAATATATTTTGGTGGACGAGTACCAGGATACCAATTATGCACAATATCTGATCGTGAAAAAGCTGGCTGCCAATAACGAGAATATCTGCGTAGTAGGCGATGATGCCCAGAGTATTTATGCTTTTCGTGGTGCCAATATTCAGAATATTTTAAACATAAAAAGCGATTATCCCGATTTAAAAACTTTTAAACTGGAACAAAACTACCGTTCTACCAAAAACATTGTAAATGCAGCCAATAGTCTGATTGCGAAAAATAAAGATCAGATCTTTAAAGAAATATGGACAGATAATGATGAAGGAAACAAGATTAAAATTCTGAAAGCTTCCAGTGATAATGAAGAAGGTGCTTTGGTTGCTAATTCTATTTTTGAACTGAAAATGAATCATCAGCTGGCAAACAATGCTTTTGCTATTTTGTATCGCACCAATGCGCAATCACGCTCCATGGAAGAAGCTTTGCGTAAGTTGAATATTCCTTATCGTATTTATGGTGGACTCTCTTTTTACAAACGCAAGGAAATTAAAGATTTGCTGGCTTATTTTCGTCTGGTTATTAATCCCAATGATGAAGAAGCAATGCTTAGAATTATCAACTTCCCAACCCGTGGTATTGGTCAGACAACAATAGACCGTTTGCGGATTGCAGCTGATGAAAACAGCAAAACAATGTGGCAGATCATGGAAGCACTGGATTATATCAAAATTGATATCAATCAGGGAACAAAAGCTAAAATCAATGATTTTATTGCTAAAATTAAAAGCTACAGTATATTGCTGAAAACCAGAAATGCTTATGAAATGGGTAAACATATTGCCATTACATCAGGTATTATGAAAGCACTTAACGATGACGATACCCCTGAAGGTGTTAGCCGTGTTGAAAATATTGAAGAATTGCTGAATGCTATCAAGGATTTTTCGGAATCAGAAGCCAATGTACTTAATTTTGATGAAGAAACCGGTGAAGCACCTAACAGTATCCGCAGCCTTGAAGAATTTATGATGGATATTGCATTGTTAACCGATGCAGATAATGAGGGCGAAGACGATAACAATAAGGTTTCTCTTATGACTATTCATGCGGCCAAGGGATTGGAATTTCCTTATGTATTTGTTGTAGGAATGGAAGAAAACCTATTTCCTTCAATTATGTCAGTTAGTTCAAGAGCCGATCTGGAAGAAGAACGACGTTTGTTTTATGTTGCCATTACCCGTGCCGAAATCAAACTTACATTGTCTTATGCTGAAACCCGTTATCGTTGGGGCGATTTGAGCTATTCTGAACCCAGTCGTTTTATTGAAGAAATTGATGCCGCTTATCTTGATTTTCCTCAAAAGAATCCAACACTTAAAAAATTATATCAGGAAGATAGTTTTACGAAAATCGGAGTCAAACCAGCATTGCCTATAGATCAAAACAAGTTTAAAAAAATCATTCCTCAAGCCGGCACTGTTTCAACCGGAAATTCTACATTAATAGAAGATTTTGATAGTATTCAAACAGGAATGGAAGTAGAACATGATCGTTTTGGAAGAGGTAAAATATTGCAGGTTGAAGGAAGTGGCCCAAACAAAAAAGCTACTGTTCATTTCGAAAACATTGGTTCAAAACAACTACTGCTTAAATTTGCGAAACTCAGGGTGATAGGGGACTAGGATCATAGTTGTTTAGACTTTTTGGCTTTAGAAATAATCAATAAATTGCAACAAAAAAGAGGCTGTCTTTTCAGACAGCCTCTTTTATAAAATTTACTTTTTAGGCTTCACTGTTGTTGGTTTTGTGGTTGTCGTTTTTGCAGGTGTAGCAGTTTGTTTTACAGGTTTAGTAGCTTTTACAGGTTTTCCTTTTGTATCAGGTTTCTTAAGTACCGGTAAAACAGGTAATGTGTTTTTATATGGATCATCAGGTATAGAAATTGTTTCAACCGGAATTACTGGTTTTGTTGTGGTATCGGCCGGAGGAATTACAATTGGAGGTGTAATAGCTGTGTCAACCGGAGGAACAATAATAACTGAAGTATCTAAAACAGGGATTAGTTTAGCAGTGTCTGTTTGGATTTTTGATGTATCGGGTAATTTTATGAAATTTGAATCTTTCAGAAGACTGGAGTCTGTAATGACAGGAGTTATAGGAAGTAACTTTTTGTATCGTGAGCTTTTTTCTTCTTCAAATACTTCTGTTTTCTCTTTTTCATAGCGGTAACCTTGTTTGGTTTTTCCAAATATGAAGTTCATTCCAAAATGTATACCCAGATTTTTCATATCTGCTGCATACAATGATGAAAAATGGTCACCTATCATATAAAATTGAATAGGACCAAGGTTCAAGTTAAATCCGGCTCCTGGATTAAATATATTTCCTGCAACAAAAGTATTACTCAACGTAATGGCAAACCATCTGCCAATATTGCGGTTGTATGAAACACTTATCAATGTATTTACCGATTTATTTGCAAAATCATTCCTCATTAATATTCCGAATCTGTCATTTCGTGTCAGCGAGAAAGCAATACTTGTATAAAGTTTTGTTTTAAGTGGTGCATTGTAGGAAGTACCATTGGTTTCTTTAATACCAAGTGTTTCTTTTAAAGTGTCAATCATAGCAGTAAAAATACTATCATTAATACTACCACCCTGAAAAGCCTTGTTAATATCAAATCCATTAAAATTGAATTGTTTGTTAGGATTTTTACTTACATAATCCTTTACATTTGATTTCCAGTTTATCGAACCTAAATCAACGACACTAACTCCTATAGTCCATCTTTTATTCAGGCGATACTCTCCGCCAAAATCAAAAGCATATCCTGTATTATCCATCAAATTTTTGGGTTTGATATTTTTTATCTGTTTATCCATTCCCTGCAAACTATCAAATGGAGAAGAAGAATGAATAAGAAAATCAGAGGAAGTTGTCAGTGCATAAGTATTAGCGTCAGTTGTAAATTGGAGATCAGATCTTTCAGTATAAACATTTACGATTCCTATTAAATATTTGAAACGTAAACCGAGGGTTAATTTTTTACCGATTTCTCTGGAAAAACCAAAAGCAATCTCAGTATAAGCATTTAAGCCCAATTTGGAATCACTAAGATTGGCTGTTTTTCCAATAAATGGTTCATTACCTTTTAATAAGAAAGTCATTAAGTCTTTGGTATAATTGAAATTAGTGGAAAATTTTGATGATGCACTCAACGTAAAATAGCTTCGTCTCATCCTCATTCCAAGCGTAAATATTTGTTCAGAAATATCGTAAGATAGTTTATTGTCATCTGACAATGCTCCTAATAATTTGTTCTTATCTATGATTAAAGAATCATCAGTTCTACGGCTAAAAATATCATTATATGAGAAGCTTCCATTCTCAAGATTAAAACCAAAGGATGACATTGCAGGAACTCCAATATAAAATTTGCAGTTAGGTAATGAAGCCGGATTTGAATAATTTGATTGTGGAATATTATTGATAAAATAAATGGTATTACCATCCTGGGCTATTACTGATTTATGCATTAATTGCAAGGCAAGAAAAGCAAAAAGAATATATATAATTTTTCTCATACTTTTTTCCTCCAGCTATTTAGAATTGGAATTAATCTTAACTTTCATTCCTAACTTTATATCCAGGTAATTGTCATTGGTTATTTTTACATCCTGACTACCATTGTTATAAGATGTTAGTTTGCCTTTGATAATCAGATTTCTTGTATTCATAGTTTGAATTTTTCTGATTCTTTCTTTAGAAAGCACAATATCAGTGAGCTTTGAGGTTGCAGAGGTTATGAGATGATTTGCACCTACTATGCCGGAACGTATAATATTATCTCCGTTAGTAATCATAGAATCAATGATATGACAGGAAAAATCGGCAAAATATACCTGAACATTAGCATCTAAAGGAAATGCATTGATTGTATTTATTTTAAAGCTCACTTCATCTGCATTTCTAATTTTTTCTGCCAGATCAAAACCAATAGTATCCTGATGTACAAAACCGTTAATTTTTCCTTCCAGCGGTAGTTCTACATGAACACCTACCCTGAACTTGCTGGTATCCAATACAAAGTTTGTAGTTGTTGGTGGTGATGTTGCTGAACCGGGGTTTAGTTTTCCAGTTACTTTAAAAATAATTTTTGAAGGTGATTTATTAATTGCTGTAATTAGAGAAGGATTCTGTTGAAAAGGAATAGCGGTATTTATACTCTGTCCGATTTGATTAATTGTTGGATGAGATATCCCAGTTGGATTAGCAAGAGGAAAGTTAGTTACGAGTACATTCCCGGTAGGAGTAATAGCTAATATTGTATCAAAATGTATATCAATGGGTAATCCATATGAATTAGTTAAATCTGAGCTTAAACCTATTTTATAAAAACTAATGTATTGAAGCAACTCTTTAATATTGCCTTCTGGAATATTAATAGTATCCTGAAATGTAATATCATAGGGTCCGATATAACCAATCAATTTATTATAAGATATATCTGTAATATCACTTTTTAAATGTATTGAATTTAAAGGAAGATTTGCATTTCCATCTCCATAAATAACATGATTATACTTAAATATCAATTCATTGGGATGGCCTGGTGTATTATTAAATTTAATTTTACACCCGGAAATATCTATATCTTGATAAACCTGAGTTGTACCGCCAGAATAGGTTAATGGTATTAACACACTAAAAGAATGACCATCAGGATAGGTTATATTGGGAGTCGTTAATTGAATTTTCCCTGAATGATTAATATTTGTATTGATATCCAATTTTAAGGTAGCTGTTTTAATAAATACACTATCCAATCTTTGTCCTGGTTTTGGCATTGTAAATGGATAGGGTCTGGTAATTGAATAAGAAGTAGAATCATTAGCCGGAATAACTGGAAAAACCATATTGCTGGTATCAGATACTAAGTTCTGATTATCGATAATAAAAAGATCTTTTGCCATCTTTGAATCCTTAATTGTATCATAAACTATTTTAAGGGAATTATCAGCAATTTCAGTTTGAATAAAACCGGAAGTGTCATTGAGTATTTCCTTTAGTGAAATTCTGGAACTTACAAAAGGAGCTGCAATGGTGGGGTCGTATTGGTTAGAAGCAAGTTTATCAAATTCAAAATCACCTTCCTTTACACATGAAAATAAAAAAAGCAACAATAAAAAACTTGCAGAAGAAACATGTTTTGTTTTCATCATCAAATATGAAAATCTATATTTTTTTGTTTTTTTCATCTGTCAGAATTAAATATAATTAATAATTAAGCTACAAAAAAAGGAAACCAGCAGGAGTTAAATATATAAATTATTTAGGTTTAACTTCTTTTATTACATCACGGTAAGGCATTTTTTTTGCTGCTTTTTCAAGGATTAATTTTTCGAGATAAAGGGTGTTTTTGTCACCACTTGCAAAAACAGTATCATAATATTCCCATAATAGTTTTCCATATTTATCGAATATAGCTACTCTTGAGTCCAGTGTATTTCTGGGTCTTTCATTTACAATTTGATTAGATTTATAGAAAAATACAACCACTAAAGCATCAACTTCGCAAAATTTAGCAATGTCTTCTTTACTAACTTTTGAAATATTGAAAAAATTGATATTATTTTTATCCAGTAAAGTATTGGTTTTTCTGACATCCTGAATTTCAACGCTCATTTTATCATTCTGGTTTTCATTTAGATTTACTGCAAAAAAGTAATCCTGTAAAAACATAGATTCTCCCTGATGTAATTTATCTAAATCAGCTACAGTTAAATCGCGGGGCATACTTTTTGAGTCAACTGTAATGTCAATAGGGATGATAGCAATTTTTTTATGAATTTTTTGATAAACAGTAAAATCGTTGATTTTAAAAATTGTAGATTGCCCGTAAGTAGTAGAAATAAAAGCAGATAAAAAAATAATTAAAAGTAATTTTGTAATTTTCATAATAATTCCTCCTATTAATAAATAAATTTGTTAATGATTAATATAAAATAATTAACAAATATACAATAAATAAAAGCAAAACAATAAAAATTTCAATATTTTTTACAAATCTGTCGTATTTAATTGTTTCCAGATTAAATCTTTTAATTGCTGTATACCATAGCCTGTAACAGAAGAGATAAAAACATGTTGTATTCCACGGGGAAGTTCTTTTTTCATAGCCTTAATCAATTCTTCATCAGCAAGATCACATTTTGTAATAGCTAAAATCCTATTTTTATCCATTAATTCAGGATTATAGGTTTTGAGTTCATTGGCTAATATTTTGTATTCTTTTTTTATGTCATTACTATCTGCAGCAACCATGAATAAAAGAATAGAATTCCTTTCAATATGTCTTAGAAATCTTAATCCTAGTCCTTTACCTTCTGAAGCACCTTCAATAATTCCGGGAATATCTGCCATAATAAATGATTTTTCATCATAATATTTAACAATTCCTAAATTTGGTTTTAAAGTAGTAAATGGATAATCAGCTATTTCGGGTTTAGCAGCAGATACAACTGACAAAAGTGTAGATTTCCCTGCATTTGGGAAACCAACTAAGCCAACATCAGCCAATAGTTTTAACTCCAGAATTTTCCATGCTTCTTTGCTTTCTTCACCAGGTTGGGCATACCGTGGAGCCTGATTAGTCGAAGTTTTAAAATGATCATTTCCCTGACCTCCACGTCCGCCCTGCATAATAATTACTTCCTGGCCGTGTTCAGTAACTTCAAATTCAATAGTTTCTGTTTCAGCATCTCTAACAACAGTTCCTAAAGGTACATCAATAATTACATCTTTTCCCTGAGCACCAGTGCTTAGATTTTCACCTCCACTTCCACCGTTTTCACCATGAATATGTTTAGTGTATTTTAAATGCAATAGCGTCCAGAATTGTTGATTTCCTCTAAGTATGATATGTGAACCTCTTCCGCCATCACCTCCGTCAGGTCCTCCATTTGGACTTATTTTTGAACGGTGATAATGATGCGAACCTGCACCTCCTTTACCTGAACGGCAAAATATTTTTACATAATCTACAAAATTTGAACTTGCCATTATTTGCTTTCGTTTATTAAATATTCATCAATAATTGTTGACATAACCCCAAAAACTTCTTTAACCGGAGCCATTGCTCTAACAGTTTGTAATTTAGACTGCTTTTTGTAATAATCAATTAAAGGATAGGTTTGTTCGTAATATACTTCCAGCCTTTTTTTGATAGTTTCTAATTTATCATCACTACGTTGCGAATCTATTGAGCGATTAAGAATACGCTTATACAAATCATCTTCATCCACATCCATATGAATTACCAGGGATATCTTTGATTCTTTTTTTTGTAATAAGTCGTCTAGATAATTTGCCTGAAATAATGTTCTTGGAAATCCATCAAACAACAATCCTTTTGGTTGCTTTTCTATCAATGTTGTAATTAATATTTCCTTCATCATTATATCATCGGGAACCAAAAAGCCTTTGTCAATAAACTTTTTTACAACTTCGCCGATTGTAGTATGTAATTCAATTTCTTCTCTTAGAATTTCTCCAGAAGAAATATGTGTAAATCCATATTTCCCGATGATGTTGGCTGATTGTGTGCCTTTACCACATCCTGGAGCTCCTAATATGATAATATTGAACATTTTGATTATCTTGCTTTTTTCATCAAACTATCAACAGTTAATGAAATACGCTGAAGTACTTCTTCAGTAGTTCCTTCGCCACTTACTGAAGAAAATTTATTTTGTTTCTGATAATATTCGGCAACTTTTGGTGCTTTCTTTTCATAAACTTCCAAACGATGAATAATAATTTCAGGATCTAAATCATATACTCTTGCTGATTCTGTTTTTGCTCTCGCCGAAAGTCTTTTGATGGATTGTAAGGTAGTTGAAGTAATTTCAAGCATGCCTGTTACAGATGTGTCAAGTCTTTGAAGCAATCCATCGAGTATATAGGCCTGAACGATATTACTTGGATAGCCTTTGAAAATAAAACCTTTTGCTGTAGGATTCATTTTTATTTTACTTTCTATGAGTCGGATTGCAATTTCGTCAGGAACAATATCTCCTTTTTCCATATAGGTTTTTGCAATTTTACCCATTTCTGTATTGGCTTCAATTTCTTTTCTAAGTAATTCGCCGGTAGAGATATAAACCAGATTATATTTTTCGGCTAATTTTTTAGCCTGTGTTCCTTTTCCACCCCCGGGAGGGCCAAATAATACAATATTAACCCAAACGTTTTCAAGATTTTTCTCTATCGTTTTTGTAAGCCTTTTTAATACTTCATCTACTTTACCTACCCCATTAATAGGGAAGAACTTTTTCTTTTGACTGTAAAAACCGGCAACAGGAAATGTTTTGTTCTGATATTCAAGTAAACGAAATTTTATTACATCTTCTTTATCATCAGCTCTTCCGGAAGTTTTTCCTCTCTCAAGCATACGTTGTATGAGTTCTGTCTCAGGAACTTCTAAACTTAACATACACATCAATGAAGTATTCATTTTTAACAACAATCCTTCCAGTATATATGCCTGAACGACTGTACGTGGAAAACCATCAAATAAAATACCATTTGAATCAGGATTGGCTAAAATTCTGTTCTCTAATATCTGAACAATTATTTCATCAGAAGCCAAGCCCCCTTTATCAATAATATCCTTAGCTTCCATTCCAAGAGGTGTTCCTTCTAAAATTTCTTGACGTAGAATATCTCCGGTTGCAATATATGTAAGATTATATTTTTCAATCAGCGATTTGGATTGAGTTCCTTTACCAGCTCCTGGTGGCCCAAATAAAGCAATGTTTAACATAAATTCATGATTTATTAATACTTCTGTTTTATAAAATAATTGCTTACTTACTGAATCATTTATTTGTGCTTTGATAAGTTTTAGTGTAAAAGCACTTATAATTTTCTAAGCAATTTCTGTGTTTAAACAAAAACAACGGGTAGTATGTTCGCAATTGTTTAAAATTTGACGCAATAAAAACGATATCAATTAAACTATTATGTTCTATTTATTAATATTCAGATTATTATACTATTTTGTAAATATCAGGTAAATTTCTTGCAAAACCATCATAATCGAGTCCATAGCCGATAATAAAATCGTTAGGAATTTCAATAGCTACATAGTCAATTGCATATCCTTTTTTGTATTTATCAGGTTTCATAAGTAATGTTGCGATTTTTACATCAGCAGGTTCAAATTTTTTCAATTCTTCCATCATGTGTTCAATCGTAATACCCGTATCAACAATATCTTCGACAACTATAATATTTCGTCCTTTTAAGTCTTCATTAATGCCAATTAAATGCTTAACTTGTTCGGTTGAAGTTGTTCCGCTGTAAGAAGATAATTTCACAAATGACATCTCACAATCTATTGTAAGTTTTTTAAATAAATCAGAAGCAAACATAAAAGCACCATTCAGTACAATCAAAAATAATGGATTTTTATCTTTATAATCCAAATTAATGCGTTGAGCCACAACATTAACAGCTTTTAAGATTGTATCTGACTCAATAAATATTGCAAATTCTTTATCCTTGACTTTTATATTGTTCATTTAATACCTATTTTTACAAAAAAATTTATTTAGCAAACTTACATTTTTTTTTGAAATAATACAAAAAAAGATGGTAAAGATACATAAAACAAACGTAATATATTCTGATTTTTATTTTCACAACTAATAAAATATACTGAAATATGCAAGCAAAAGTTAGTATTATAATGGGAAGTACGTCTGATTTGCCAGTGATGGAAGCTGCAGCAAAATTTTTGAATGAAATGCAGATTCCATTCGAAATGAATGCATTATCAGCACACCGCACACCCGAAAAAGTAATTGAATTTGCTGAAACAGCTTATTCAAGAGGAATAAGAGTTATTATTGCTGCTGCAGGAATGGCGGCACATTTACCGGGCGTAATTGCAGCAATTACACCTTTGCCGGTAATTGGTGTTCCCATCAAGTCTTCACTGGAAGGTATTGATGCTATTTTTTCTATCTTACAGATGCCTCCGGGAATTCCAGTTGCAACAGTTGCCTTGAATGGTGCACAAAATGCAGCAATACTGGCACTTGAGATTTTAGCTGTCGGCGATGAAGAATTGATGAAAAAAATGATCGATTTTAAAGCCGGCTTAAAATCAAAAATCACAAAAGCCAATGAAGAACTGGCCAATGTTATATATGAGTATAAAGTATAGTAGTTACTGAAATATTCAGAAGCAATTGTATAATAGCTTTTCAGAAAATCTAACAATTATATGATTATCTAATTTATGATACAATAAGCAAAATGAAAAACCTTCTTGTTATTATTTTTATTTTCCTAAGTTTTTTTGCTTCAGCTAAAAAATATTTAGAGGACACTCTGTCTGTTAACTTAATAAGTTATATAACTCCAGAAATATTTCCAACTAATATTTGCAGTAAAGAATTTCAAATAAATTTAGTGAAAACAATGATAGAATCTAAGCAAAATCATTCTTTTTACCGCGATAGCATTTCAGAAAAAGGGTTTTTGAGCATAATTGAAACAGGCTATGCAATTAAACCAGTTGGTGTTGGAATGAACTTCCTGAAAATAAATATTATCAATGGTTATAAATTCAATCCTTATTTTTATTTGGGATTTGGAACAGGTTGGTATCACTATTTTAATGCAAAGTTCTCAGTAATTCCTTTATTTGCAGATTGCCGTATAAATTTAAGCAATCGTAATTTTTCACCTTATCTGGCTTTAGCAGCTGGATATTACTTTAGTTATTCCGGTAATAAAACAAACGGCTTATTAGTATGTCCTGCTATTGGATTTCGATTCAAGACCAATACTTATGAAGCAATACATTTTGGATTGAGTTATGAGATGCAAAAATTGAACTCTTATCAAATAGTTTATTCTCATTATGATACAGATTTTATCCATTTTATAGGTATTAATTTAGGCTACTCATTTTAGAAAACTGAGGATAATTACAAAAAGCTAATTCAATGATAATTAGATATAAAACACTTTAAATATAACAAAATGATTACGAAGAACAAACTTGATAAATCATTTGGTCCTGTTGGAACTATTTCAGGTATTATCATTTTTGTTGCTGGATTATTAGGATTAATCATCGTCCATTTTTCATTTACCGGACTCTTATTGGTATTAATAGGATCCTTTGTCGGGTTTTCATCTACTTTTGTTTTAATTGATTTTGCCAAAAAACGTGTTAATTTTTCAAATAATTTATTTGGGGTAATTCCTTATGGAAAATGGATAGATATTGAATCAGGTATGAAAATAGGAGTAAAGAAATCAGAAACTAACTGGCGGACTTATAGCAGTGGTAATCGTACACTTGATATAAATGATTCAGATTTTAGAATAATTCTCTATTCTTCAGATAATAAAGAAATTATGCCTCTAATGAAAATAAGTACGCTGGATACAGCTAAAATGGAGGCTGAAAAGTTTTGTAGCCAACTCGGATTAAAAATGATTTGATATATTATTACATTATCAGGATTATAATTTGCATAAAATCCATCTGATTTTAATCTTATCTGAAATTTATTTAACTGAAATCTTTTAAAAAGTTTAAGATATGAAAGAAATCCTAAGACATATAGCAGGCTATATTTTTGGAGTATTTGTTTTTATTTTATTGATTCCCTTCGGATTGATTGAATTATCAAGCATAGATTGTTTAGTATTTGATTTTTTAAAGCTTAATAATTCAATCCTTCGGATTATAATACTATTCCCATTTTTTCTGATTGGTATATTTTTCATACTATGGTCAAATTTTTATTTGTGTATCATTGGAAAAGGCGGGCCAGCTGAAGGGTTTAATATTTCAATTAGTCCTAAAACCAAAAAATTAGTAACACATGGGCCTTATCGTTACAGCAGGAATCCAATGGTATTTGGAGCTTTTCTGTTATATATTTCATTGTCAGTATTTCTAAATTCGATCATTTGTCTTTTAAGTCTATTAGTTTTTCTTTACATTGTAATTAAATATTTAAAACTATCGGAAGAAAAAAGATTACAAAAGGATTTTGGTGATGAATTCACTGAATATAGAAATAAAGTTCCAATGATAATACCTTATAAATTCAGGATTAAATAAATTAAAACTATTGAATTACTTTATTCTGTAGTATATTTGTAAACAGAGATTTTAGTTTATATTCTTAATCTTAAGCTGTATGAAAAAATCTGTTATTTTTATTATTTTGCTATTTATCTTTTTGTTAAATAGTTACGCCGGAAACGAAAACACAACAATTGGTGGACGTTCGGCGGGAATGGGAGGGGCTTCTGTCACATTATCCGATTTTTGGGCTGTTAACAATAATCAGGCAGGAATTGCTGATTTCAAAAATATGAAAGCTGGTTTTTATTTTGAAAACAGGTTTTTAGTAAAAGAGCTGAGTTATAAAACTGTAGCTTTTATTTTGCCTACAAAATCAGGAGTTTTTGGTTTGAATTACCATCATTTTGGTTATACTGCCTATAATGAGCAAAAAATCGGACTGGCTTATGCCAAATCATTGGGAAAGAATTTTTCGGCCGGTTTGCAGCTGGACTATTTAGGGACTTCATTGGGCGATAATTACGGCAGTAAAAATGCTTTTACTTTTGAATTGGGAGTGATGGCAAAACTATCTCATAATGTAACTTTAGCAGCTCATGTTTTTAATCCTGTCAATGCAAAATTTAATGATTACAACAATGAAAAAATTCCATCTGTATTCAAATTAGGTATCAATTATACTTTTTCTGAAAAGTTGATAATTGCTATTGAATCAGAGAAAAATATCAATTTTGATCCTATTTTCAAAGCAGGATTTGAATATAAATTACTGGAAATTGCTTATGTCAGATTAGGAATATCTAATAATCCTGTAATCAATACTTTTGGATTTGGGATCGTCTATCATCAGTTTACAATTGATTTTGCCTCATCCATTCATCAAGCACTTGGTTATTCTCCACAATTCTCCTTTATTTATAATTTTAAATAAATGAGAAAATTAAAATCTATATTTCTATTCATACAACAGCTTCTTCGGCTGAATGTATTTGTATTTCTGCTATTATTTACATTTACAGTTAAAGCTCAGTATCCTGTAAAACCAGTTCAGAGCAATGAAAATGTTGTGGAAGAGAAAATTGAAAATATTGCAGAAAATACAGATGCAGAGTTAGATTATACCGAATTGGTAGAAGCACTTAGTTATTACAAAGAAAATCCAATGAATATCAATGCTGCCAATGCAGATGATTTGAAAAAACTTCTGTTACTTAGTGATATTCAAATAAATAATCTGCTCAATTATATTGCAAATACCGGGCAATTGGTAAGTATATATGAACTTCAGTTTGTAAATGGATTCTCTAATACCTTGATATTTAAAATACTTCCATATATTGTTGTCGAAAAGCTTGATAAAAAGATTAGTTTGTCATTAAAAGATATTTTTAAATATGGAAGAAATACTTTATTATTTCGTTATCAGCAAACTCCGGAAGAGCAAATGGGTTATACTTCCTTATCGGATTCATTGCTTTCCGAAAATCCAAATCAAAGATATTTAGGGAATTCAGCTAAAATATTTACACGTTACGCATTTAATTACAGAGATGTTGTTAAATTTGGTTTTACAGCCGATAAAGATCCCGGAGAGGAATTTTTTGAAGGAAGCCAAAAGAATGGGTTTGATTTTTACTCGGCTTATATTGCTGTTAAAAATATCGGTATCGTTAAATCATTGGTAATCGGCGATTTTCAGGCACAGTTCGGACAAGGTCTTTGCCTCTGGACAGGTTTAGGTATGGGAAAATCTGCCAATCCTACGGATGTTAAAAAATATGCGCAGGGAATAAAACCTTATGCTTCTGCCAATGAAAGTGGTTTTATGAGAGGAATCGGAACAACAATAGGACTTAAAAATATCGAAATGTCTATGTTTTATTCCTATAAAAATGCAGATGCCAATATTGGCGAACAGGATTCGCTGACTCAGGAAAATCTATACATTACATCTGTTCAGGAAACCGGCTATCACAGAACACCCGGAGAATTAGCTGATAAAAATTCAATGAAAGAAACAATGTTTGGTTCGAATATCTCTTTTAAGAAAAATAATTTCAAGATTGGGGCTACTGCTTACCGGACTTTATATAGTCCTGCTCTGATAAAAGATGTTCAATTATACAATCAATTTGAATTTCAGGGAAAAGAAAATACAAATTACGGTATCAATTACAGTTATTTAGTTTATCCTTTTAACTTTTTTGGCGAACTAGCCTCTGGTCAGAATGCCGGTCTTGCATACATGGGTGGACTACAGGCCAATCTTGATCCGCGTTTTTCGTTCAGCATGATTTACAGGAATTATCAAAAAGAATTCCAGAATCTAAAAAGCATAGCATTTGGTGAAAACAGTAGAAATGCCAACGAAAAAGGAATTTTCACAGCAGTTGATTTTGGATTATCTCCAAAATGGACCGTTTCAGCCTTTGCTGATTTTTTTACTTTTCCTTGGCTGAAATACAGAACGGATGCACCATCAAATGGGAATGAGTACTTTGTAAAATTAAATTATGAACCCTCACGAAAAGTGGAAATTTATTTGCAATACCGTGAGAAAAATAAGCAGATCAATGCTTCTTCACCTTTAGTTATAAAATATTTGGATGACACAAGAAAGAAAAATTTGCGTTTGAATGTTTCTTACCTGGTTTCTGATAATATAACGCTGAAAAACAGAATTGAATTTATCAACTATCAGGTTGGCAGCAATTATAATCACGATGGATTCTTGATTTATCAGGATATTACGTATAAATTTTATAAATTACCAATGAGGTTATCAGCCAGATATGCCCTCTTTGATACTGATACTTATGAGGAAAGGATGTATGCTTATGAAACTGATGTGTTATATGCATTTTCCATTCCTGCTTATTATTATAAAGGAAGTCGTTTTTATGTAATGCTTAAATACGATGTAAATAAAAATATTGATATCTGGTTGAGGTATGCAGTGAGTTATTACAATAACAAAACTATCATTGGTTCCGGACTGGATGAAATTGAAGGTAGCTCGAAATCAGATATTAAAGTTCAGTTAATGCTTAAATTCTAGGAAAATAAGCATTAATATATTTTGATAAAAATAATAGAAGTAATTACAATGAAAATAAGATTTGACGATATAAAAAATTGAAACACTCGTGACAAAGCAATTAAAGCACTAAAAAGGATGATTATTCCAAAAGTCTTTCAGGTTTTCAAAAACTGGAAGGTTTTTGGAATATTCTATTTATTGAAATGCTGACATTTTTTTTTATTCTTGATTTGCATTTTTGTAACTGTCAATTTTTTATAGACATCTCCTTTTATTTGTTGCATCATCATTTCAAAACTTCTTTCATACCCATACCCGCGTGTTAGTCTTTCTTGACTTTTTCCATTCTTGTAATCTTTCTGAGATCATTTTTTGCAATTTCTAATTCATCCTTTTTCATGATGTAATTTTTTCTTCAAAGAGAAACTACTTTTGTTTAAATAATTCTTCAAAATCAATATTTTATGAACATATTTCTGTTAATTAGGAAAACTGTCGTATAGCCGTTTCTAATGAAAGGTGTTTAGTTACAATAGCAGTTTGATGATTGTTTATGCTTTTACATCTGATTTCCATTAACCAATATTTATCCAGCATAGTTCCAATTTCGCATATTTGTATGTAAATAGTTTGGTTCAAAACACTAACAGAAATTTGGTTTAAAGCAATTATCATCCAATAAATCATTAACGTTATTGCGATAGGTAATTACTGCTATATAATAGATTTCCCACAAACGAATGAAAAAGCTGGTTCATAAGCTTCTCTGTCAAAATTAAAGTGAAACGAACTTTATTTTCATCCTCTGTTATGTCTTCCTATAAAATAGTTTTCATGAGTTCAGGGATGATTTGCTCTTCAATTATTTATTTTTATTAATTGGATTACAAAAGATTTTGAAAGTCAATTATTATTGAAAAACTTAGGATTAATAAAAAAATCATTAAATAATATTTAACGGAAACACTTTTGCCGTCTGATGTATTTATTTTGTAAAATAGTTTTCATCATTTATTTATTTAATAA
>JBMOKG010000032.1:0-48644 GCA_049315385.1 Bacteroidales bacterium | reverse complement strand
TAAACAATTTGCTGAGAGCAATCGTTTTGAAAGTGCTTCTTTAGAAATGTGGAATTTTCATCTGCAAAAACACGGAGAAAATATTTACCAAAAACGCAAGGTTTTTCTCGAAGAATTTATGCCTCTTTTTCAGTATTATTTTGCATTTATTTCGGGGGATAAAGAAAAAGTTGAGATTTCCTATTTGTCGCAATTGAACGAAAATGACATGGAAGGGTTGCTAAAAGATAATTTGCAACGAGATCGTGCTTTGCAATATACTTCTGTGGGCATACATAAAGATGATTTGGAATTTATGATGGATGGTTTTGCTGTTAAAAAATTTGGTTCGCAAGGGCAACAAAAGTCATTCTTCATAGCTTTAAAACTGGCTCAATTTGAATACACAAAAAACATTAAGGGATTTAAACCTATTCTTTTGTTTGATGATATTTTTGACAAGCTCGATAATACCAGAGTGGAACAATTGATAAAATTAGTTGCTGATCAGAATTTTAAACAGGTTTTTATTACAGATACTCAAACCGAGCGCATAGTTAATGTATTTGAAAAGATTAATATTCCGCATAAAATTTTTAAAGTAGAAAAAGGTAAAGCTACGGAAATGGAGCAAAATGTTTAATAAAAGTAATGAATTTACATTAAAAGAAGCCATTGAGCAATTACTCAACGCTTATAAAATGAATGGGAAAATTAACGAAACCCGTATCATACAGGCATGGGATCAAGTTTGCGGAGTAATGATATCGAAACATACCGAGAATTTGTACATAAAAAATCGGGTTTTGTTTGTAAAAGTAGATTCAGCAGCACTGCGAAACGAACTTAGTTATGCTAAAACCAAATTAGTAAAAGCATTGAATAGCACAGTTAAAGAAGAGGTTATTACCGAGATAGTGTTTTCATAAAACTTTTATCAAAGCTAATAATCCTTTTATTTGTATTAAAGAAAATTAAAACATGAATATTAAAGAAGAAACTTTTTGTGGTAGTAAAATAAACTTTCCTATCATTATCAATTTCAAAGTAATTACCAATAATACCTTCCCCGATTTAGTAAATCGTACGCATATAGGAATTGCTATTGAAGATGCCGGTTTGCAATACGACGAAATTAAGGTTACCGAAAGCAAAAAACAAAATTATCTCAGCTATACAATATTATTAAATGTAGATAACGAGAAACAGATGTCCGATCTGTATAGCAAAATAAGAGAAATACCGGGATTTGTGATGGCAGTTTAAAATAATGATGAATGATGAATATCTTCGGTCTCCCGACTTCGGTCTTCTGACTTAAAATCATTAACTATTAAACTAAAATAACTACTTTATAAACTTTACAAACTTTATGAACTTTATGAACGTTACAAAGAACATGAGCAGAACAGAAGAAATATTACAGAAAGACAATTTCAGCAAATCAGACTTGGTTGAATTGCTAAAGGCTGAAGGCGATGACAGAAAGAAAATCTTTGAGAAAGCAGCTGCTATCAAAAAGCAGTATGTTGGCAATAAAGTATATTTCCGCGGATTGATTGAGTTTTCAAATATATGTGCCAAGAATTGCTATTATTGTGGCATCCGAAGTGGTAATAAAAAGCTAAGAAGATATTATGTTACCGAAGCCGAGGTGTTGGGTGCCGTTAAATATGCACACGAAAACAAATACGCTTCCTTAGTAATACAAGCCGGCGAGCGTAGTAACAAAAAGTTTGTAAATACCATTACCAACCTATTATACAAAATTAATGAATTAACAAATAACGAAATGGGCATTACCCTTTCGTTGGGCGAACAAACCGAAGAAACGCTTATACAATGGCGTGAAGCAGGTGCCAAACGTTATTTACTACGCATAGAAGCCAGCAACCCCGAATTATATCGAAAACTACATCCCAATAATAAAACCCACGATTTTGAAACCCGTCTAAATGCCCTTCATTTATTGCGCAAAACAGGTTATCAGGTGGGAACCGGCGTAATGATAGGCTTGCCGTTTCAAACCATTGAAGATTTAGCTGACGATTTATTGTTTTTCAAAGAATTTGATATCGACATGGCTGGCATGGGACCCTATATTGAACATGAAGATACCCCTTTGTACCAATACCGCCATCTTTTAATGTCGAAAAAAGAACGCTTCGATTTATCACTAAAAATGGTGGCATTGCTGCGCATTATGATGAAAGATATTAACATTGCAGCCACCACTGCCATGCAAACACTCGATAAAATGGGCCGCGAAAAAGCCATCAAGGTAGGCAGCAATATTATTATGCCCAACCTCACCCCTGTTAAATACCGTGATAGTTATCTGTTGTACGAAGATAAACCTTGTATTGACGAAGAAGCCAGCGAATGCAAGAACTGCCTAGAAGCCCGCATCCATATTTCGGGTGCCGAAATAGGCTATGGCGAATGGGGCGATAGTTTGCATTTTGGAAAAAGAAAAGGCTGATGAAAATTACCAGCCTTATATATTTTAAACAAACTTTTCGCCTTTTTCGCTCATCACATCATTAACGAATTGACGTATTTGCTGTTCTTCTGTTTTCTTGCAAATCAAAAAACTATAAATATTGATATAAAGTAAGACTGAGTAATTGTTTTTTCTTTTTCTAAAAAAATAAGTCGCACTCCGACTTATTTTTTTAGATTTGAACATTTGACATAATATCCAGTGATAGGATGACTTGAAGTCATCTTATCACTAAACCCAAATCAAAATATCATTAAATGGTGACATTTACTATTAAAAGAAGCGCTTTTGAAGATTAATGCTTAACATTTATATGTTTTTTTATTTAAAACAAACATATTTGTCACTTATTGCTGTAAATGCTTCCTTTTGATATTTAAATGTTGCTTCAAATACTTTGCCAAAACCTGTAAATTCATGCGAAGCATGAACTCTAACACGGAGAAAAGCATCTTTTTCAGTTAATTCATCTATCATTTTTCCCATATCATAACATGTTCTAATGTATGTAAATTCAGCAACTTTATAACCAATATATGCTCTTTCGTCACTTTCGTTTGGGGAACCATTTATTGAAATCATAATAAAATCTTGTCTGTCCAAATCAAAGTGATATGTGAATTTTCCATTAACAACACATACTTCAGTTCTCAAATTTATTGCAGCATATTTTTTACTTAAATTCTTTATAGGAACTCTTATTGCTTTTATTACTTTTTGCTCTTTATTTTCGTTTTTTTCACAAGGATTTATAAAAAAAATCTCCGGATTACTAATACAAATCTTAGGCTTAAACAATTTTATTACATAAAGGGTAGCTCCTATTGATGCTAAAATGCTCAAAATAAAAAATATTAAATCCCAACAATTAAATTCACAATTTATACAATTCATTTTCTTATTTATTTATACAAAGCGGGCTTTGCCCGCTTTGTAAGTTATTATTATTTTTTAATTACTTTAAACGTCTGTTTTGCATTATTACCAATGCTGAACAAATAAATACCACCAGATAAATCACCAAGTTCTATTATTGATTTTTCTGCATTTAGTTTGCCTGACAAAACTGTTTTGCCAATTTGGTCAGTTATGGTGTAAGAAGAACCAATAAGACTTTGGTTTATCTGAACATTAATCTGACTGCTTGCAGGATTGGGATAAACCTTAAACTGATTCTGGCTTGCTTCATTTATACCTATGTCTTGCAGGGTAACAAAAGAAACATCATTACCATAAGATGTCCCAAAAGAATTTGTTGCAAACGCTCTAATATGATAAGTTGTATTGGGTAATAATCCTGTAATTGTAGAATTAAAAGATCCCGACCCATTACCGCTTATAATTTTTTGATTTGAAGTCGTTGGATTTGAAGAAGTTGAATAACAAATTCCTCTTTGTGTTACTTGTGCATTACCTTCACATTCAACATTGCCTCCTGAAGAAGCAGTAGTTGATGTTACAGAAGATACTGAATTAGTTGTTAATGTTGCAACAGGTTGTACATTTGGAAATCCTGTATTTATTGGCAAATATACACTTGCTGGAACATAAGCAGGATTATTATTTGGACCAAAAATATAAAATCCGCTATAAGTTGCAGCAATTAAATTAAATTTAAATGTAGCACAATAATTATAATCAAATACAAAATCGTATTGAGCAACCATATTTGTAGAACCAGCTGGTATAGGTTGTGGTGTTCCAAAAGAATAATTCCACCACCCATTATCTACAACATTACCAGATACACCTGGATGATTATTCCAAACGTTTATACCATAAAAATTATCATAATTAAATATTTTACCATACATTTTAGTTGCTTGATAAATGGATGTGTTATTTAAATATGGATTAATTTCAACCGCTTCACCTGGATTAGCTATAGAATTGTTATTTCCATGACTATCTGGATTATTATCATCATCTATTGTTAAGCTTGCTAATGTGTATGGCATTATTGGTATTGGTATACAATTAGTTGAGTATTGATTTGTACCCTCAACCACAACAAAATTTATATATGCTGTATAACTCGTATGTACTGAAGAATCTATCAATATTTCAAATTCATCAATAGACCATGCTTCAGAATTATATCCAACATTATTTAAACTTGAAGTACTATCAATTAAATGTATTTTAGGGTCAGTTGTTCTTATTTTGCATAGTCCTGAGATGATAGATGTTCCATTTACTTTATGATTAAAACATTTAATTTTAAACCTGATGGGTTTATTTACGTCAAGAAAATTATTGGGATTTGTAGTATTGTAATTAAATGTAGTAGGTAAATCAAGACCAGTAAACGATAAAATAGCATCTACATCTTTAACAAAAGCAATATTAGTTAAATAAACATTAGGATCAATTGGACAAGAATTATCAAGTATTTTAACATTATCAACTGCCATGCAATAGCCCCATGTTCCACCATCACTATAACGGAAACCAACCATTATATTTGCCATTCCAGCATATGCAGCCAAGCTTGTAGTATGTGTTGACCAAGCAACAGATGTTGATTGCAATGGAAGTGTTTCAACGATAGTCCATGTTGATCCTCCATTAGTTGAAACCTCTATTTTCCCATATCCAGGTGCTGCTTCAGCAAAGCTTAAATCAAATGTAAGGTAAGGTGCTACAGTTGAAGAAAAATTAATTGAGGGTGTCCTTAATAGATCATTACTATTGTCAACATTAGGATCTTGTGAAGCTACTTGTGTTGCATCATCATTTACAGCAACATATCTTGTATGAGCTGGTATTGGGCAACCTGTGTTTCCTAGAGCCGTTCCTGATTTCCAACCAGAAGTGGTATTCGAAGCTGGTTGCGTTTTTACCCAACCTGTAGGAAGTGCAATTCCAGTGGTTGTTTCAAAGGTTTCGCTAAAGACAACTGTCTGAGCATTAGTAATTCCTACAGCTATTAATAGAGTAGAAGCAAAAAGTAAAATTTTCTTTTTCATTTTGTTTGTTTTTTAGTTTTGGCTTGCTCCCTAAGCCGTTTAATAATTAATTTAATGGAAATAAAAAAGCGTGGGAACTAAACTGTACTCGTTCTTGAGGCTCTGGTAAGCCCGTGCAACAAATAAGTAAAGCCCACGCCATAGCGTGAGCGTTATTACTTATTATTTCCGTTGCACTTTAAAATTTACCAGATTTCAAGAACAAAAATAAAAGCTAACGCTTTCTTATGAATTTATGTAGAGTTTTAAGTTGTCATTTTTATTGTTTTCATTAATAATGATGTAAAAGTAATACAAAATATGTCAATAAAACTAATTAATAGTGGATTTTTTCATAAATAATTAAGAATGAACGTCTTTTTTAGCGACTGTAGGTGTACTTTTGATATTATAACCAAATGAATTTGTAATGGGAAAATACGAGTTTATTTTTTGAGTAGTACTTTTTCGTTTGGAAATGCCCTACTCCATTTTAAGAGTAGTGCATTTCTTAAATTTATTATGTATTCATTAATTTTGAGCGATGATATAGGATAGATTTAAGTAATTTTTAGAAAAAAGAAAAGGCTAGTAAAAATTACCAGCCTTATATATTTTAAACAAACTTTTCGCCTTTTTCACTCATCACATCATTAACGAATTGGCGTATTTGCTGTTCTTCTGTTTTCTTGCATATTAATAGAATATTATCGTCTTCTACTACAATATAATCATCTAAACCCTGCAAAACTACAAGTTTATCTTTTGGCACATTTACAATACAATTTGTAGTATCGTAAATCATAACATTTTTACCAACGACGGTATTTCCATTGCTATCTTTTTTACGAGTTTCGTACAACGAGCCCCAAGTACCTAAATCGGACCAACCAAATTCGGAAGATAATACATATACATTGTCAGCCTTTTCCATTACACCGTAATCAATCGAAATATTTTTACAAATAGTGTAGGCGTTTTTAATAAAATTTTCTTCGTTCTTGGTATTATAATATTGCATTCCATCTTTAAAAATAGAATCCACTTCGGGTAAATACGTCTCAAAAGCCTTCATTATGCTTTTCAACGACCATACAAATATACCGGCATTCCACAAGAAATCGCCACTTTGTATAAACGATTTAGCCATTTCCAACACAGGCTTTTCGGTAAAAGTTTTCACCTTATTGATGCGAGCATCATCAGCATAAGTTATTTGATCGTTAAACTGAATATAACCATAACCAGTATCAGGTCTGCTTGGTTGAATACCTAATGTTAGCAACCAATCATTTTTTTCGGTAGCTTTCAAAGCAGCAGTAATTACTTCAATAAAAGCATCTTCTTTTAAAATAATATGATCTGATGGAGCTACAATTACATTGGCATTCGGATTTATTTGCAATATTTTATAGTTGGCATAAGCTATACATGGAGCGGTATTTCGACGCGTAGGCTCACAAACTATTTGCTCATCTTTTATATGCGGTATCTGCTTTTTAATAAGTTCGCGATACAATTCATTGGTAACTATATAAATGTTTTCGCTGGGGCAAACTCTTTCAAATCGACGGAATGTTTGTTGTATAAGCGTTTCTCCTGTACCCAAAATATCAATAAATTGTTTAGGTTGCGAAGTTCTGCTCATAGGCCAAAAACGAGAACCAACGCCTCCAGCCATTATAACGCAAAAATTATTTTTCATTTGTATTATTTTTTTGCAAATGTATAAATTTAATTCAATTATTAATTGGGCGAAATTACTTTAGCCAATGGGTGAAAAAGATATTTCCTTTTATCGTTCAAGCATAAACATTTGTAGCGTTTTCTCAACTTCTCTAACTTCTGAAAAGTTCTTCCATCAGGCGTTTTAAAATTAGTATTCAAAGGTACCTCTTCTACTAACAACATATTTTGATTGCTTTGCGAATATTTTTGCAAAGCTCTTCCCATTTCTAATTTAGCATTTTCGGGTGAAGTTTCAATCTTTTGAATAGCTGCTTTAACATCATCTGGAAAAATATTTAATACTACAAACTGATTAAGCAAACTGTAATACGTTGTTTTAAATTCTTTTCCATGTGGATCTACCTTATTTTTATGCTTGTTCCACACAAATAAATGAGCAAATTCATGAATAAGCGTTATCATAAATTCATATTCATTCAAGTTATAATTAATTGAAATTCTATGAAAAAGATAGCCATTTTGCGGCGGACGATAATCCCCCAATTTTGTTCTGCGGTTACGTGTAATATTAAGCTGGACATTATTAGCAGTTATTAAATCAACAACTTGATTTAAGGCATTCTCAGGAATATATTTTTCTAAAATTTCTTTAAGCTCTGTCATATTTTACTTTAAGAATATAACTAAAAGTTGGACATTCTTTGCATTTCTTTTTCTTAATACGTTTTTCAGAAGCACAAGATGTTATAAGTACTACAACGATTGCTAAAATTATAAATATTTTCAGATTGATTATTTTTCTCATAAAACAAAAGAAGTTTTAAATTATGGGCAAAATTAATAAAAACTATTATTTAAGTTTAGATAATTGAAAATTTAATAGTTTTGTCAATTAGAAAAATGATTAATTTAGCCAAAATATTTGATTAAAATGAAGATATTAACGGAAGTTGGTAGATATTTAGTATTAATGAAGCAAGTTTTTCGGAAACCCGAAAAACAATCCATTTACCGAAAGCAACTTTGGCTTGAAATGGATAACTTAGGACTTGATTCATTAGGAATTGTAGCAATTATTTCGATATTCATGGGAGCTGTAGTAACCATTCAAATGGCTTTTAATGTTGACAGCCCTTTAATACCTTTATACACCATCGGTTTTGCAACACGAAAATCAGTAATTCTAGAATTTTCACCAACTATTGTAAGCTTAATACTTGCAGGAAAAGTAGGTTCACGTATTGCCTCTGAAATAGGCACCATGCGTGTAACCGAACAAATTGATGCGTTAGAAATAATGGGAATAAACCCAGCAGCATTTTTAATTTTACCCAAAATAATTGCTTCAATAATTATTTATCCTTTTTTAATTTTACTAAGTATGTTTTTGGCAATTTCAGGAGGTTGGCTATCGGGATCATTAACAGGTTTGGTTGCTACAAATGATTATGTATATGGCTTACAATATCAATTCAAGATGTTTGATATCACCTATGCTTTAATCAAAACTGTGGTTTTTGCATTCTTAACGGCATCCGTATCGGGATATTATGGATATTATACTTCAGGTGGAGCATTAGAAGTTGGACGTTCCAGTACAAAAGCAGTAGTAAATAGCAGTATTATGATAATATTATTTAATTTGATACTCACTCAATTATTATTAGCATGATAGAAGCCATCAATGTATCAAAATCATTTAATAACCATGAGGTTTTAAAGAATATCAGTGTTAAATTTGAGAAAGGCAAAACCAATTTAATAATAGGACAAAGCGGATCAGGCAAAACAGTTTTGATGAAATGCTTGGTTGGCCTATTCCCAATTGATAAAGGCAGCATAAATTTCGACGGACGTTCATTCTCAGATATTTCTTATGAAGAAAAAAAGAAAATCCGACAGGAAATAGGCATGTTATTTCAAGGTGGAGCTTTGTTTGATTCGATGAATGTAGAAGAAAACGTAGTATTTCCACTATCTATGTTTACCGAGATGTCAAATAACGAAAAAATTGAAAGAGCTAACTTCTGCTTAAAAAGAGTAAATCTTGAAAACGTAAACAAACTTTTCCCTTCAGAATTAAGTGGGGGTATGAAAAAACGCGTAGCCATTGCACGAGCAATATCTGCCAATCCAAAATATTTGTTTTGCGACGAACCTAATTCTGGATTAGATCCTGCAACTTCTATTGTAATAGATAATCTGATCAGTGAAATTACACAAGAATATCAAATTACCACAGTTATTAATACCCATGACATGAATTCTGTAATTGAAATAGGTGATAAAATTGCTTTTATTTATAAGGGAAATTTGTGGTGGGAAGGTGATAAAAATTCAATACTAAACACTGATAACATAGAAATTAATGATTTTGTATATGCAACAGAATTAACTCGACGATTAAAAGGGAAATAAATGAATATATTAGATATCATCTTTTTGATTCCATTACTATGGTTTGCCTATAAAGGTCTTGTAAACGGATTAGCCATTGAACTTGCAAGTTTACTTGCATTACTTTTAGGAATCTATTTATCCTATCGCTTTTCGGTATTTGTTGGTGATAAAATTGGTTTAAATGGAAAGTATGCTGGCATTCTTGCTTTTATTATCACTTTTATTGCAGTGGTAGTATTGGTACATTTATTAGGAAAAGTAGTTGACAAAGCATTTAGTTTAGTCTCTTTAGGATTTATAAACAAATTAGCGGGTATTATATTTGGAATATTAAAAATAGCTCTGATTTTGAGTATTGTTCTTTATTTCATCAATACATTAGATTCAAAAAGATTAATCATTTCTGAAAAAACCAGAAATGAGTCAAAACTACTCCAACCTATTGAGAAACTTGCTCCTTTTATATTTTCAGGGTTAAAGGATGAATTAAAAACTGAGAAAAAAGAAAACAAGTAAAGCTACTTCTATAGCAACAATCTTTTTAAGCACTGCTATTGCTTAAATTTTATTCATATTAATGAATTGCTTTAATCCCTATTTCAAAATAATGTTTAGGCTGTTCATTTATTTTCAGCCAATCAGATTTGATGTTATCATTAATATATACGGCACATAAGGTATTTGATATATGATAAATATTTTTTCTTTTTTCTAAAGGACATCCATCCAAAATTCCAGCCATTACACTCCATCTAACTGTTTCAGGTTCTAGAGCATAATCATGCCAGACTATGATTTTATGTTCATCCTCAATCAACTCAAAAGCTGTTTTCGTATCTTTAACAATACTTTCATAATGATGATCACCATCCACAAATACCATATCAAATTGTTTTAAATATTCCGTAAAATCATAATTTAGAGAATTCCCTTCAATGTGTTTCACATTTTTGAGTTCAGACGAAAAAACCCGATGCATTTTAACATAATCATCACTCAAACCTAATTCTAGGATTTCTAAATCAGGTAAATTCAGTGTTATACACTCCTGCACTATTTCAGCAATATTGGCAACACTCTCGCCACGCCATGTCCCTATTTCAAAATAATGTTGTACCTTGTATTTACGAGCCAATGCTTTTAATAATGCAATATCTATAGGTAAAGTAGCTCCATCCAGATATGCATAAGGTTTTACAGTTTCATTAAAGTCAGGAAATAATTCAGTAATTGTAATAAAAGGCAATCCTTTTGGAAGATTATATTTTTTCTCAACATATTGCTGAAATACACTTTCATCTTCAATAATATGATTTAACAAATACGGTTTTTTAAGAATCAAACCTATCGCTTTTATAGCTTTTAAAATTTTATTCATATTTAATTCTTTTTTTGATTGATGATACACATTAAACTATCAGCATACAATTTAATGTCTTTCCTTTGAGGCAAAAGTTTTCTTATTCCCAATCCGCTTTCTTTTTTAAAACAATAAACAACTACCATTGAAGTGAACAAGTATGAGATGCTTGTAACAATAGCTGCTCCATAAAATCCCCATTCATGAATCGCCCAGAAACTCAGCAGTAAAGTAACTCCCAAACCTATAGATGAGGCAATCGTATTGATATAAATCTTTCCTGTTCCAGAAAAATAATGACCTATCAGCAAAGAAAAACTATACAACACCACTCCGGGTGCAAGGCATAACATAATTCGATTAATATTAGCAAATTCCTTCCCAAATACAAAACTATAAAAACCAGAAGGTAATAAGACCATAATAATTATCATTCCAAGACTTAACAACAAACTAATTTTAGTTAAATCTGCTGTTAATTGCTGAGAATATTTTTTATCTGACGAATTTACTATTTTCGCATATTGCACCATTGCCATACTCCCACTTACCATCCAAACAGCTTCAATTAGAGAAACTCCATTTGAATAAATTCCCAACTGATCAGCACCTTTATATTTCTCCAACAAATAATAGCTTAAGCGAGCATTTAACATGGATGTAATATGCGAAAGTTGATTTAAAAACCCAATACTAAACATTGCAAATAGGGTGATTTTCCAATTACTGTATTGTACTAATTCTGATTTCTTATTCTTCATTAGCAGTATCACACTTAATAAAAAACTTATCAAATAAGCCATATAAAGTGAATAAATATATGCTGTTACATCATTTTTTTTAATAAAATGAAAAAAGAAAAATAATGCAAAAAGAGTGAATATAGGTTGCACAAAATTTACCCAATTAGATTCTTTTACTTTTTCTTTGCCTAATAGTATGTTGGAATTTATAGCAGCATAAGAATTTATAAGTGAAAGCAAGCAAATATGTCCAACAAAATCAGAACTGACAATTTTTGAAAAATAAAGAATAATATAAAAAACTATGGCAGTAAATATACTCCAGATATATGAGATAAATAGTAAATGATTAATTTTATAACGTGGTGTAAGATAAACTAAAGTGGCACCTCCTGCTATGTTCACAAAAATAAGGATAAATGAAATGGTGGTAAGTACAATACTTTGTTCACCTTTTCCAATGGCACCTAAATATCTCGATACAATAATGGCAATTAGAAAATTACAAATCGCAGAAGCAAATTTTATCGAAAAAGTATTAAATATTTTTCCTACCACAATTCTATTTGTATTTTAATTTAATACTGATTTGTAAATTTCAAAATATTGTTTACCAATGACTTCATAACTAAAATGATTTTCTGCATAAAATCTAATTTGAGATGAATTATATGTTCGGCAAATATCAATCATTCTATTAAGTTCTGAAATGAACATTTTTAGGTTATGAGCTTCAATGAGAATACCATTATCTCCATTAATATGTTCAGCTATACCACCTACTTTAGTTGACAAAACTGGTAATCCACATGACATAGCTTCAGCTATTACACATGGAAAATTTTCGTAATTACTAAAAAGCAACAAAAAATCGCAATGCTGCATAATTGCAGCTACTTCAACTGTATTTTTTTTACCATGAAAAATGATTTTATCTGTAATCCCCAAAATCTCAATATTATTTTGATATTGCTCAAAATCTCCATCGCTTATAACTTCAAGTAAAAAATCTTTTCTTAGCTTATTAAGCTCGCTTATAGCAAATAATATCCCTTTAAAATTCTTTTGATCTTCCTCTAATGATGAAACATGAATAATTCGCTTCACTTCTGAATTAATATTTTGCTTTTGCTTGAATAAATTAATTTCAACTACATTTGGTATTACATTGTAATTTCCTATGATTTTAAAATCCTGCATAGCCAAAGCAAGGTTTTGAGTAACAGGTGTTAATGCAGCAGCCTTTTTTGCAAAGTATCGGTAAAAAAATATGGAACTATTTGGTTTATTAGCATCTTGTGGTAAATACCCTGTCCAATGTTCAGTGATAATGTAAGGAATTTTTTTTGTAAATTTAAAATAATAGGCAATCAAACCTATCGGAATCAATATATTGGCATGTATAATAGCTGGCTTTGAATTCTTATAAATTTGTTTAAATCCATAATGATAAGCTGTAATAATTTTGCAAAATTTTAAAAAAGCAGTAAAAATAGGAATGTTAGTTTTAATTTTCTTTAAATAAATAATGTGAATATCAAGATTTTCGCACCTTTCAATAACATACTCTTTCTTAGCATCATAAGCTGAATGAAAACAAACATGAAGAACACTAACATCAGCATAAAGAGAAACAGCTTCGGCATGCTTTTCCACAAAATTCCCCAACGTTGAATTCTGTTTATTAGGAAACCACGACGAAATAAATAAAACTTTTAATTTTTGTTGATTCATGCTCGGAATAATTTAGCAAACCTACTTATTTTTTTTTATTTTTAACTGAATATTCTAAAAAAAATTGTGTAGGTTTGCCTTTAACAATGAAAAATAGACTTTTAATTATAGATAATTACGATTCATTTACATACAACTTGGTTCAAATGATTGAACAATGTGGTATGAATAATTATGTAATTGCAAAAAATGATGAAATAAGTCTTTCCGAAGCTGGAAATTTTAATCGTTTTTTGTTTTCACCAGGTCCGGGTATTCCATCTGAAGCAGGCATTATGTGTGAGTTAATAAAACACTACGCATCCCAAAAGAAGATGCTGGGAATTTGTCTAGGACATCAAGCAATTGCTGAATGTTTTGGTGCAAATTTAATACAACTGAAAGATACTATGCATGGAATTGCCTCTAAAACAACACTTACTAACTTTAAAGATGAAGTGTTATTTTCAAATATTCCTACACATTTTATTACAGGACGCTATCATTCATGGATTGTTGGTCGCAATAATTTTCCAAATGAATTGGCTATTACAGCAGTAGATAGCCAACAAAATATTATGGCAATTAAGCACAAACAATTTGATATTCATGGCGTTCAATTTCATCCTGAATCGTATATTACATGCGAAGGGATTACGATTATAAAGAATTGGTTAGAGTAGTAACTTATTGTAAATATTTTCTGCACAATTAATTTATTTTAAGCTTTTTGGTGTAGAAAAAATATTAATAATGCTATTTAAAAACAGAAATGTTTTAATTTTGAAAAAAATATTTGTTATGCGAATTATTATTGTAAATGGTCCCAATTTAAATCTATTGGGGGAACGCGAAAAAGAAATATACGGTAATCAGAGTTTTGAATCTTATTTCGAAATATTAAAAAATACTTTTAGAGACATTACTATTGATTATTTTCAAAGTAATATCGAAGGAGAAATTATCAATAAATTACATGAAACAGGATTTAGTTATGACGGAATCATTCTAAATGCTGGTGGTTATACACATACTTCTGTTGCAATTGCTGATGCAATTAAAGCAATTAAAACCCCTGTTGTTGAAGTACATATTTCTAATATATTTGCTCGTGAAAATTTTCGGCATGTATCATTATTAGCTCCAAGCTGTAAAGGAAGTATAGTAGGATTTGGTTTAGATAGTTATAAATTGGCAATAATGAGTTTTAACTAAAATATTCTTTCTTTAGTTCAGTAAAAAGTCTTTTCTTAATAATATAGTATTCCCATACAATATTACGCATATAAATTTTGCTAACCTTTTTATGATGAATATTCTTACGTTTTTTTAAATTTTTATTAATTGATGCGTAAAAACTAAAATGAGCTTGAACAACAGCCCAAAAATCTTTAAAACCACCTTCTGTCAAAAATTTAACTGCTGCAATTAAATCTAGAATAAGTCTTATAAGAAATACTTTTAGCAACCTATCCGAAGGTAAGTTTTTTAATAAAAGAAAAAAATTATTTCTAAAATTCAAATACGTTTTTCGAGCATTATTCTTTGGTAATGTTCCACCACCAACATGATAAACTATAGAATCTGGACAATACATAATCTTAAAACCTTCGTTTTTTAGCCGCCAACAAAAGTCAATTTCTTCCATGTGAGCAAAAAAATCATTGTCTAAACCACCATATTTATGATACAGTTCAGCTCTAACAAACATAGTAGCACCTGTTGCCCAAAAGATTTCACAAACATCATCGTATTGACCTTTATCAATTTCTAATGATTGAAACAGCCGTCCACGACAAAAAGGATACCCATATTTATCAACAAAACCACCAGCAGCACCAGCATATTCGAATTTTTCTTTCTCTAAATAAGAACGAAGTTTTGGTTGACATACGGCAATATTCTTATCACTATCCATCAATGTAATAATGGGTTTAATCCAATTATTAGTAACTTCAATATCAGAATTTAGTAAAATATAATATTCAGCTTCTACTTGAGCTAAAGCATCGTTATAACCCTTTGAAAATCCACCATTTTCATTGTTTCTAATTATTCTAATTTCAGGATAATTAGCATGCATAAAGGCTAATGAATCATCGGATGAATTATTATCAGCAATAAATATTTCAGCATCTTCTCTACTATATTGAATAACAAAAGGTAAAAACTTCTCAAGAAATTTCCTTCCATTCCAGTTTAATATTACAACTGCGGTTTTTATCATATAAAAAAATTAATTTCGTTTATGCTTCCATCTTCTGTGTGACCAAAGCCAGTTTTCAGGATATTGGCGAATTAATCGTTCCAATGCATTAACATACATTTCAGATATTTCGCCAACTTCTGTTTGCTTTGGTTTATCTGTTAATAATTCAAATCCTAAAGTATATTTTCCCCGTCCTGTACGGATAATGCGTAAAAATACTACTGCAAAATCAAGACTTTTCGCCATCTTTTCCAAACCTGTAAAAAATGCTGTTTCCTGATTTAAAAATGAAGTCCAATGATGGTCTCCATTTTTAGATGGTGCCTGATCAGCCACAATAAAACTTAATATTTTCTCTTCTCTATGCTGAATAAACTTTTTATATGCTTGTTGTGATGGCACAGGAATTACGCCAAAACTACCTCTTACTTTTTTCATATAACTGTCAAAAAAAGAATTAGTCTGAGGCTGATATATTCCAAAAACTTTATAGTCAGTAATTAAAGGTAAAATCATACCTCCCATTTCCCAACTTCCAGTATGTCCGCAAACAACAAAAACACTTTTATTTTCATTATAAAGCTCTTTCAATAATTCAAGATTCTCAAATTTAAATCTTTTTAGAATAGCTTTATCAGTCATATGTGCGGATTTAATAGATTCAACAATCAAATCAGCCATTATTTTCATAAATCGTTTAGTAAGTAATTTAATTTCGGTTTTAGATTTTTCAGGAAATGCGTTTCCTAAATTTTGAATAATTATTTTTTTCCTGTATCTTACTAAATAATAGAGAATAAAATACACAAAATCAGATTTTATATACAATAATCGAAATGGTAACAAAGATACCAATTGCTCAAATATTAAAAAGGAAATAAAACCTAACTTTCTCATTATTAAATGTAAATGATTTGAATTTTAATTTACAAAAATAGCTCATTATTTGAATAATGAGCTATTTTTAAACTAAACAAATGAAAAAAATATGAATTATCTTGGATTTTTAAATAATTCTCCAGCTTTCCCTTTACTATATTGAGAATCTTCTTCCTGATTTACATCATTATTTCGAGATAATTTACGGGTCCAATTTGGATTATTTATTTCTCCAATTGCATCAGAATGTATTAATGAGTAATCACTTAAAGCAAGATCAGGATTTGCAAAAACAAATTTTCTGTTGGATTGATTACTTAATTTATAGTATTGCCATATTTGATAGGGTACAGATCCATATCCACCATCCATTAAATTTGCACCTGCATCAAAAGGTTTGTCAACAATTTCATTGGGAGCTCCATATTGCAAATAAACCCTTCCCCTATCAGTATCATATCCTCTTCTCACTTTAGTGCTATAATTTAAATTAACTTTTTCAACTTCTTTTTGATAAACTAACCAATTACTTTCAGGATTAATAGCATTCCTTTGCAACCAAAAATTAATAAAAAATTGTTGCATAGTTCTAATATCCAACTTTTTTAATTGGCTGTTAATAAATGTTTTCTCCATGTCAGTAGAAATTGGATATAAAGACCTTATGTAATCTTCAAGAGTATCTTTATCATTATATCTACCTGCAAAAGTTTCTTCCACATTTAAATTTGCAATATCTTTTATTTCAAACTGAATACTAGGATTACTCCTTTGAAAAAACAATTTATTTAAAGTCAAGACCTTATTTGACTTATCTCTAACTTCAATAGCTAAATTATAATTACCAGAAGGAAGTTTAGAAATATCAAATTCACCAAAAACAACATTTACAGGTTTTGCTTGTTCACGTTTTTTTTGTACTAAATTAGATATAAGCTTCATTGTTTCATAAGATTCTATAAAATAAGTTATTAAAAAAGCTTCACCTTTTCCAAATAATTTTTCAATATTGTATATTTCAGCATAAAAAGTAATTTTCTTTATTTTTTCAGGATAAAAATCAGAAACATAAGGAATTAAATCATATCCACTTTTTGAAACAATGCTTGGAGTAATTGTTTTTTTAAACGATTCTATTAATTCTATACCAGATATATTTACTTGGTTTTGTGCATATTCAATTAAAATATCTTGATTAATCCGATAAGGTTGCTGAGAAGAATTTTTATCAGCAATAATTAATTCGTAAGAATAATTTCCGTCTGGAAGAGCAAATCTTTGCTGGTCAATAAAATTAAAATTGACTTTAAGAGTATCGGCAGCTTCAGGGCTAAATAAATTATATTTTTTAAAATCTTTAATACTGTCATTTTGCTTAAAAAGCATAGTAATTTCTATAGTAGCTTGATACTTCCCATTTTTATTTTTTACAAAATAAACACTTTTGCCATAAACAGAAAGATAAGTTTCAAAATATGAACCATGTTCGGGCGAAAAAAATGATGAATACGATAAATCTGCTTGAAGCTTTTTAGCTTGTATTTCATTCATATACAAAAAGAATACAATTAAAAATGCACAAAATAAATACTTCTTCATGGTTTTAAATTTTATCTTACAAAGATAATAATAAACCTATTTAATAGAGAAAAAATCAGTTAAAGGTTGTTAAAAACAAGTTATCGGTAAAAATATTTTTTATTTTCTAAAAAATCGAAAAATACAACCCATAAATCAATTAATTATTAACTTTGCTTTTTAAATAATAACTTTATAAATCTTATAAATAAATATAGAAAATGAGTAAAGAAATTTTAAATCTTGAACCAAAAGCAATTTGGAAACATTTTTACAGCCTTACACAAATCCCACGCCCATCTGGTCATGAAGCAGCTTGTATAGCTTTCATGAAAAAATTCGGTGAAGATCTTGGATTAGAAACTGTTGTGGATCCTGTTGGAAATGTAATTATTCGCAAGCCTGCTACTCCAGGTATGGAAAACCGTAAAGGTGTTGTATTACAAGGTCACTTGGATATGGTACCTCAAAAAAATAGCGACAAGAATCATGATTTTGAAAAAGACCCTATTGAAACCATTATTGATGGTGAATGGGTAAGAGCCAATGGAACTACTTTAGGAGCTGATAATGGAATGGGAGTTGCTGCAGCAATGGCAATACTTGAGGCAAAAGACATACAACATGGTATGGTAGAAGCACTATTTACAATTGATGAAGAAACTGGTATGACAGGTGCTTTTGGTTTGCAAGCAGGCTATTTGAAAGGTGATATATTAATGAACCTTGATTCGGAAGATGAAGGCGAATTATATATCGGATGTGCAGGAGGTACCAATGGAAATATTACTTATATATATACTGAAATAGATGTTCCAACCAACTCTACTGCTTATAAATTAAATATAACTGGCCTTAAAGGAGGACACTCTGGTGTAGATATTCATTTAGGAAGAGGCAATGCCAATAAAATTATGAACCGCTTTTTGAAAGAAGCTGGCAATGAATTTGGATTACATATTTCTTCTTTAAATGGTGGTAGTTTACGCAATGCAATTCCTCGCGAATCATTTGCAATTGTAACAATACCTTCTGCAAACAAAGATGCTTTTTTTGCAAAATTAAAAGCATTTGAAGTTATTGTTAAAAAAGAACTTTCTGCAGTAGAACCTGATTTAAAAATGGAAGTTACAATTACAGATATGCCTTCAAAAGTAATGGACTCAAAATGTCAAAAAACATTTATTGACGCAATTTATGCTTGTCCTAATGGTGTTGTTCGCATGAGTAATGCAATGGAAGGTTTAGTTGAAACTTCAAATAATTTAGCTATTATTGAAATAAAAAGCGGAAAAGCAACTGCTCTTTGTTTACTACGTAGTTCTGTTGACTCAGCCAAAGCTGATTTAGAAAGTCAAATGGAATCAGTTTTTCATTTAGCTGGTGCTGAAATTATTTTTGATGGTCAATATCCTGGTTGGAAGCCAAATCCAGATTCTCCAATTTTGAAGAAAATGTTGGATATATACAACAATCAATTTGGTAAAATACCTAAAATATATGCTATTCACGCAGGATTGGAATGTGGCTTATTAGGTGGTGTATATCCTAATTGGGATATGATTTCATTTGGACCAACTATTCGTTTCCCTCATTCTCCTGACGAAAAAGTTAACATTGCTAGTGTAACTAAATTCTGGGATTTCTTAGTAGAAACATTAAAAAATGTTCCTGTTAAATAAGTTGAAATTATATTAAATTGATTAATAATCAATAGCTTGATAAAAAAGCGATTAAAGTAACTCTTTAGTTGCTTTTTTTTATTATCAATCGCAAGTTTTAGGAAAGTAAATTGTCTTAGTAGGATTAAAACTTAAATATTACAAAAACATTATATCCATAGCTTACAATATTATTAAAACTTATACTTTTGCAATTAAATAGAAAAAACATCAAAATCAAAAAAAATATGAAGTTTACAAAAAAACTAATCATTGCTTATATATTTCTAACAATTCTTTTCCCACAATTATTAATAGCTCAAAATCAACATGGAAAAGGGCAAGGAGGTTCTGGAAATTTCTCGGGTGGAATGGGAAGTATTTCTGGAGTTGTAGTTGATAATCAAACCCTTCAGGCTGTAGAATATGCTAATTTAGTTATTTTTCGAACCAAAGATTCTGTAATGGTTGGTGGTGCAATTTCGAATCAAAAAGGTAATTTTTTAATTGAAAAAGTTCCTTTTGGAAATTATTACATGGTAGTAAGTTTTATTGGTTACTCAAGTTTAAAAATCCCAAATATCATAGTAAATCCAAAAGATATTGATAAAAAAATGGGACAAATAAAATTTTCACCATCCTCCAGTACTTTAGGCGAAGTAACTGTTACTGCTGAAAAACGAATGATGGAGTATTCTTTAGATAAAAAAATAGTAAATGTTGATAAAAACTTAGTAAGTGCTGGTGGATCAGCTGTTGATGTAATGCAAAATATTCCAGCTGTAACAGTTGATATCGATGGAAATGTTAGTTTGCGTGGTAGTACCAATGTAAATATTTTAATTGATGGTCGCCCATCCAGTCTTTCGGGTATGAGTCGTCAGGCAATATTAGAACAAATTCCAGCAAGTTCAATTGAAGCTATTGAAATTATCACAAATCCATCAGCAAAATACAATCCTGAAGGAATGTCGGGAATTATAAATATCAGATTAAAGAAAAAAACTGCACAAGGATTGAACGGTATGATTTCTACAAGTGCAGGCACAAATAATCGTTATAATAATTCAATAAACCTTAATTACAGTACCGAAAGATTCAATGTATTTGCATCCTGGGATGGAAGATGGAATCAGGGAAAAGGTTATGGAGATACATACAGAACAGCAACAATAAGAGACACTTCCTCATACACAACTCAGCATTCTGAAATGAAACGTATTATGGATAATAATACAGTTAAAGCCGGTTTTGATTGGTATATAAATCCTAAAAATATGCTTACACTTATGGGACAATATAATACTGGAGGAAGTGAACGAAATCAAGATTTATTTAGTTATACTACTGATTATAATTTTACAAAAATAAATGATTATAAGCAACATAATAAAGAAATAGAAACTGATTATTCAAATATGTTTGCTTTGAATTATAAAAAAACGTTTACACAACGTGGTCGAGAATTAACTGCTGATTTTTCTTACAGTACCTCAAAGAGTTCTGGAAATACAGATATGACACTAAATAACTATATCATGAATTTTGTTGATACCTCTGCAGTAAGCTTACAAAAGCAATATGATGATGGCAACAATTGGGTTGCGAATGCAGCTTTAAACTACATTCATCCATTAGGTGAGAAAATGAAGATAGAAACTGGTTATCAAGGTATTTTTAGAAATGTGGATAATGATTTTCGTCTTGAAAAGTCTGATACCAATAATAATTTTGTAAATGATATTAATGCAAGCAACCACTTTAAATACAAAGAAAACATTAATGCTATATATGGCACACTTTCTAAAGAATGGAAAAGTATTTCTATACAATTAGGTTTAAGATTTGAACAAGCTAACACAACAGCTGATCAAATTACACAAATACAATCATTTAAAAATAATTATTTTAGTATTTATCCAAGTGTTCATATTTCAAAGAAATTGGCACGAAAAAATGAGCTTCAATTTAGCTATAGTCGTAGGGTAAACCGTCCAAATATGCATGATTTGAATCCTTTTAAAGATTATTCTAATCCATTAATGATACGCTATGGGAACCCTACTCTTAAACCTGAATACATTAATTCTTTTGAGTTAGGTCATTCGAAATATTGGAACAAAACATCTTTCTATACTTCTATTTATTATCGCCAAATTAACGATGTTATCAAGCGTATTTCTTATTTAGATTCCAACAGGATATCAAATATGACAAATCAAAATCTTGCAAAAGGAACCTCCTATGGAGTTGATTTTATATTAGAACAAGAAATTTTAAAATGGTGGCGTATTAATGCTAATTTCAGTTATTTTAGAACTATTATCGAAGGCAATAGCATTGATGGTAATATTTCTACGGATAACTACAGTTGGACATCTAAATTAAACTCTACAATGAATTTTGGTAAAACATTATCTATACAAATTTCAGGAAATTACCGAGCTCCAATTATAACACCTCAAGGGAAAATGCACGAAACCTACTCTGCTGATATTGCAGTCAAAAAAGATTTGTTTAAAGATAAATTTTCAATTTCGTTTAGAGTAAGCGATATTTTCAACACACAAAAATGGAATAATGATACGTATGGCACTGGTTTTTCTGCTTCGATGAGCAATAAACGTCAATCTCAAGCTGCATATTTAACGATTAGCTATAAAATAAATGGTGGTTTGAAAACAAAAGCTCGCAAAAAAAATCCAGAAAATTTAAATGGAGGCAATGATGAAGGAGATTTATAAAAATGAGTTTTCACCTATGGTTATTTAGCTTTACGTGTATCCATTTTTAAATTATACTGTCCTCTCCTACCATTTTTTCTAAAAATACCTTCATTTACAGTTCGCACATCTTCAATAGAATAGAATGCGTTTGGATTAAATGATTTTACCAAAGTAATAAAATGTTCGAGATCTTTTCGTTTGATGACACAAAAAATAATTTTCACCTTTCCTTTACTGCCTTCAGCATCTACCATGGTAAAACCATAATTATTTTCACGTAAATAATTCAGTAATTCAATAGTTTCATGACGAGGTATAATTCGCACAATAACAGTACCTATTGATATTTTTTCTTCCAATAACATTCCTATGTAATTACCAGTAGCAAATCCACTTGCATAAGCAAAAAAACACATATAATTATCTAAATGATTCAATATTTCACGAATTGCCAGCAACCAAATCAACGATTCAAAGAAACCAATTAATGGGGCTATACGACGAAAACCTTTTGAAATAAAAATTAATCGTAATGTTCCTATACTTTGATCAGAAATACGAGCTAAAAAAATTAAAAACGGCAATCCCACCCAAGTAAAAAAATCAGAACTGGAATTAAAAATATTTAAGAATACCATGATAATGTAAAATAATAAAGAATAAATTAATCTGTCTCTAACAGACAAAAATACTCAAATATTTTAAACAAATTCTAAAGCTTATGAATTTCTTGATACATTATTATTATTATTTTTACATTTGCAAAAAATATAATTATTAAAAAATGAAAAAGCTATTATTATTTACTTTACTCTTTATTTCTGTAAAAGTTTTTGCTCAAACTGAAAAAAATAAGATTTTATTATCTGGTTCAACCAATGCATCTTATTTATTTTCAAGCACAGAAAGTTCTGATTACAAAACTACTAACATTATTATTTCTCCAGCAATAGGTTTTTTCACAAGTAACAATCTTGTTTTAGGTATTTCAAGCTTATATAAGAATTCAAAAGTAAAAAATAATAATTATGATTCTAAAAGCACATCGTTTGGGATTTCTCCTTTCTTAAGATATTATACTCCTAAAGAAAATAGAAATAGTAATTTTTTTGTACAAATAGAAGGCGGATATATGGAAAATAATAATATAAGTGGCAGTTTTATTTCTGGCTCATTTGGTCTATCTTTCTTTTTTAATCAGCATGTTTCATTTGATATTGAAGGAGTTTATGCACATACAGTTATTGAAGATATTACAATAAACTCTATTGAGTTAGACCTTGGTTTATCTGTTTATTTAGGAAAAACTAAGGAATAATAGAATTTATCTAAAAAAAGTCCATAGAATAAAATTTTATTCTATGGACTTTTTTATTTCTATAATTTTCAACTATAGCTGAAACTCCAATGCTTTTCTCACAACTTCCAACTTTACCAATTGCCTGTCACCGATTGCTTTCCATTTTCTTTCTTCAAAACGTTCAACAATTCTATCAATAGCATTATTACCTAAATTATATTCACTTAGTTTTGTTGGTACTTCCAATGATTCAAAGAAATCAACTGTTTTTTGAATGGCTTTGTCAATTTTCTCATCATCAGAACCACCCATAACATTCCAAACTCTTTCAGCATATTGTATGAGTTTTGCTTTCTTTTCAACTCTCAATGCTTTCCAAATACCTGGCAAAACAATAGCAAGTGTTCTCGCATGGTCAATTTCGTAGAAAGCAGTTAATTCATGTCCTATCATATGAACAGACCAATCACTTGAAACACCACAAGAAATTGTTCCATTTAAAGCCATCGTTGCACACCACATCAAATTTGCCATTGCATCATAATCAGAAGGATTAGCATACACTTTTGGTGCTTCTTCAATCAAAGTTAGCAGAATAGATTCAGCAAATCTATCTTGCAATGGTGTATTTAAAGGATAAGTAAGATATTGTTCAATAACATGCACAAAAGCATCTACAATGCCATTGGCTACTTGTCGCTTAGGCAATGAAGCTGCCGCTTCTGGCATTAAAATTGAAAATTTCGGGAAAGAAAAAGGTGTTAGAAAAGAAAACTTTTCATTCGTTGATTTTTTGGTAATTACTGAACCCATATTCATCTCAGAACCCGTTGCTGGAAGTGTTAAAACCGTTCCTATAGGTAAAGAAGCTTTTACAACAGCACCTTTAGCTAAAATATCCCAAGGATCACCAGCATTAAAAAGAGCTGCTGCTGCAATAAACTTAGTAGCATCAATAACAGAGCCTCCTCCAAGTGCCAATAAAAAATCAATATTTTCTTTTTTAATGATTTCAACGGCTTTCATAGCTGTTTCGTAATGAGGATTTGGTTCTATTCCGCCAAACTCAATTACTTGATAATCTTTCAAAGCAGAAAGCACTTGCGTGTAAATACCATTTTTTTTGATGCTTCCACCGCCATAAATCATCATAATTTTTTGTCCACTTGGTATTTGTGAAGGAAGTTTTTTTAATTGGTCTTTGCCAAATATTATTTTTACTGGATTGTAAAATTCAAAATTATTCATTTTCTATTGTTTTACTTTAAATGATTATGCAAATTTATTTAATTATAACAACAACTAAAGAAAGAAAATAGCTTTTCATTAAAAATTTTACGTCAAAATTATTCATAACTTTGACGTTTATTTATAACCTATGCAAATTAAAGAAAACTATCTGTTGAAAAAACTGAATACATTTGGTATTCAAGCTATAGCAAAATATTTTGTTGAATTAAATTCAATACAAGAAATCCAAGAAATTATTAAATCCTCACATTTTAAAAACAATCCATACTTGCTATTGGGTGGTGGCAGTAATATTTTGTTCACCAAAGATTTTGACGGTATTATACTCAAAATCAATAATAAAGGAAAAGAGATTATTGCTGTTGACTCCGATAATGTTTTTTTGAAAGTTCAAGCAGGCGAAGTTTGGGACTCTTTTGTAGATTATTGTGTGTTAAATAATTGGAGCGGTATTGAAAACTTAGCTTTAATACCGGGTAATGTCGGTACTTCACCAGTACAAAACATTGGTGCTTATGGTGTTGAAGTTAAAGATTGTATTGAAAAAGTAGAAGTTTTACGTATTGCTGATGACAAAATTATTGAACTAAACAACAATGAATGCAAATTTGGGTATCGCAATAGTATTTTTAAGCAAGAAGCTAAAAATAAATACATTATACTTTCAGTTACATTTAAACTTTCAAAAAAGCCAACACTTATTACCCATTATGGTGATATTTTAAAGGAATTAGAAAATATGTTTGTTACTCCAAGTTTAGAAAACATAAGTAATGCTATTAAGAATATACGTCATCGTAAACTTCCTGACCCAGCAATAACAGGGAATGCAGGAAGTTTCTTTAAAAACCCAACTGTAAGCAAAGAAAAGTATGAAGCGTTGATAGAAGAATATCCTAAAATAAGGGCTTTCCCTTCGGGAGATGCATACAAATTAGCAGCAGGTTGGTTGATAGAAAAGAGTGGATGGAAAGGCAAATCTTTAGGTAATGCAGCGATACATAACAAACAAGCCTTAGTACTTATTAACAAAGGAAATGCAACAGGAAATGAAATTTTAACACTTGCAAAAGCTGTTCAACATGCTGTTCTTAATTTGTTTGGAGTTGAATTAGAAATGGAAGTTAATGTAGTTTAAACTTGGAAAATATACACTATTTAAGGATTTGAAAATAAATAGTATTATTTAATCCTTCAAATATTATATTAAAAGCCAGAGAATTACTACATTTTCTGGCTTTTAATATTTTTAATAAGATCAAAATATCTACATATGCAGCAAATGTCCCATTTTTTCTTGTTTGGTTTTTAAATAATCAAAATTAAACTTATTCGGAGTTATAATAAGAGGTATTGTTTCAACAATTTCGATTCCATATGCTGTTAAGCCTACTTTTTTTACAGGATTATTGCTGATTAAGCGTATTTTATGAGCATCCAAATCCCTTAAAATTTGTGCACCAATTCCATAATCTCGTTCATCGGATTTAAACCCAAGCTCTTCATTGGCTTCAACGGTATCTTTGCCCATTTCTTGCAAATGATACGCTTTAAGTTTATTCAACAAACCAATACCTCTACCCTCTTGATTCATATAAACAATAATCCCTTTACCTTCTTTGTCAATCATTTCCATAGAACGATGTAATTGCTGACCACAATCACATTTGTAAGAAGCAAAAATATCACCAGTAACACATGATGAGTGAACTCTTACAAGAATTTCTTCATTTTTATCCCAATTTCCTTTTACCAAAGCAAGATGAGTATCTCCTGTAGTTAATTGTGTATAAGCATGCAATTTAAAATCACCAAATTCAGTTGGTAAATTTACAACTTGTTCTCTTCTGATTAGACTTTCATTTTTAATACGATAAGCTATCAGATCTTTAATTGTAATAATTTTAAGTTTAAATTTTTTAGCAATAATAACTAACTCAGGTAAACGTGCCATGCTTCCATCTTCATTCATTATTTCAACCAATACCCCAGCTGGAAATAAGCCTGCCATACTAGCAAGATCAATTGTAGCCTCCGTATGTCCTGCACGTTGCAAAACACCACCTTTTTTTGCTCTTAGTGGAAATATATGTCCTGGTCTTCCATAATCAGAAGGTTTTGTATTCTGATTTGTTATTGCCTTAATAGTTTTTGACCTATCACTTGCAGAAATTCCTGTAGTACAACCTTCACCTAATAAATCTATTGAAACTGTAAATTGAGTTTCGTGAGCAGAAGTATTGTTAGAAACCATCATGTGAAGATTTAATTCATCGCACCTTTCTTCGTTAACTGGTGCACAAATCAATCCTCTGCCATGCATAGCCATAAAATTAACTATTTCAGGTGTAATAGTCTGGGCTGCTGTAATAAAATCGCCTTCATTCTCGCGATCCTCATCATCAATTACTATTAAAACTTTACCTTGTTTAAAGTCTTCAATAGCTTCTTCTATTGTATTGAGTGTATATTCCATTGTTTTTGTTTTCCTCTCAAAATATTTGCAAAAGTACGTTTAAAAATCAAATTTCAAAGACTGTTTTTCCATAAAAAAATATTTAGCTTTGTAGCAAAAAAAAATACATGTGAATGAAGAATAATTGGATGATAATTGTAAATCCTAATGCTGGAAGTAGAAAAGCTGGGAAAGATTGGGAAAAGATAAAATTTATAATTGATAAAACAGGTATTACATATGAAATTATGCTTACAAAAGCTGTAAATCATGCAATTGAGATTACAAAAATTGCTATTGATAAAGGATTTCGTAATTTTATAGCTATTGGAGGAGATGGCACACTCAATGAAATTGTTAATGGAATTTTTAGTCAATCTAAAGTTGATCCTTCAACTTTTAAAATAGGTATAATACCAATTGGTACAGGAAACGATTGGTGTAGAATGTTTAACATACCATTTGATTATAAAAAAGCTATTGAAATAATTATTGAAGGAACAACTTTCATTCAAGATATTGGCAAAGTTATCTATCATAAAAATAACGAAATTAAAGAACGTTTTTTTATTAATGTTACAGGTATCGGTTATGATGCTATGGTGGCAGAGAAAACCAATGCTCAAAAAGCTAAAGGAAAAGGAGGTAAATTTTCTTATTTTTTAAATATTTTCACATCATTGTTTTATTACAAAGACAAAAAAATTAGTATTACAACTGAATCTAAAAATATTAAAACTGTATTATTTAGTATGAATGTTGGTATTTGTAAATACAATGGAGGCGGTATGATGCAATTACCTAATGCTATTGCTGATGATGGCTTATTAGACATTACAATTATTCAAAAAATCAGTAAAATTGATTTGATAAGTAATATAAAAAAACTATATGATGGAAATATTACAAATCATCCGAAAGTTATTTCATTTCAAGCTACTAACATAAATATCAATTCAGACCATAAAATTTATATTGAAGCAGATGGTGAATCATTAGGGCATAGCCCATTTACATTTAGCATATTGCCTAAATCATTACAAGTTATTGTCGGAAAACATTTAAAAAAATAAAAAAAGCAATAAACTTATCTAATAAGCTAATAAATGATTACCTAATTAATGTTAGATGTCCTGTTTCTATTTTAGAAAGTCCAAATGCATCTGTGTAATTAATTTTCCAAACATAAACACCATCAGGACAATAATCACCATTTCCATTCCTATTTCCATTCCAACCATATTTATAGTCCTCTGTATGAAATACAATCTCGCCCAAACGATCGAAAATCAACATTTCAAATTTACCTTTATCAAAATCAACACTTAAAGGTATAAAAATATCATTTAATCCATCGTTATTAGGAGTAAAAGCGTTTGGAATATAGAAAGTAGCTTCTTTTAAAATAACAACTTTTATATCTGCTTCATCTGTACATCCGTAATCAGAAGTAACTTTAAGTTTAGGGAAATAAGTACCATCCTTATTATATACATGTTTAGGTGATTGAAGAGTTGAAGAATCACCATCATCAAAACTCCAATTCCAATGAGATGCCTCGATTGAATTATCAAAGAAAGAAATTGAAGGATTAAGTACAGTTGTATTGGTAGGTGTTGCAGTAAATATAGCCTGAGGATTAGGGTGAACAAGAATCATGTTTGATAAAGTAAGGGAATTGACACAACCACTGTTTGAAGTTACTGAAAGCGAAATATCGTAACTTCCTGAATTAAGAAATGTATGTCCAATTTGGTTAGTATTCATCATTGATGAAGTTCCATCATCAAAATTCCAATTCCAAGAAGTGATAAAGCCAGAATCTACGATAGAAGTGCTATTAAAGTTAACAAAAGCAGAATTACATGCTTCAATAATATCAGAAGTAAAATTTACTATAGGCAAAGGAGCAATACTAACAATTTTAATAGTTGAGTCAGAACATCCCATATCAGAAGTAACAACAAGTCTGACATTGTAATTTCCAAATGTATTGTAAACGGTACTATGATTCAATGTATTTGCCGTATATCCATTCCCAAAATCCCAATTCCAATTAATAATATTACCTGTCTGTAAAGATGATAAATTGATGAAAGTTTTATTTACACCTATACATACTCCAAAATTGTCGAAATCGGCATGTGGTTTCGGATATACAGTAACATTTTTATATATCGTATCTGTAACTCCAAAAATCCCAGTAATTATTAATCTGACGTTATATATTCCCTCATTTAAGTATTGATGTTGAGGGTTTTCTATTATTGAAGTAGATCCATCTCCAAAATCCCAATCCCAAGTCTGAATTCCATTTCCATTGCTAATAAATGAACTATCAGTAAAAAAAGTATATGTATTTTCGCATGCAATATTAAAAGTAAAATTGGCTTGAATAAAAGGTGAACAAACCACAACAGGATGAATTATTGTATCTTTACAACCATTGGTATCAGTAACAATTAATTGTGTATTAAAAGTATCTATATTTGGATAATTATAAATTGGATTTTGAATATTATTGAAACCTATTCCATCACCAAAATTCCAATTCCAACTATGAATAGAAGCAGGATTTCCAATAGATGAGTTTATAAAATTTGTTGATGAAGGAAATGGAGCTGTATTAGCTGTAAACCCTGCTATTGGCAAGCTATATATTTTAATTGTCTTATGAATTAGGTTTGAACAACCATGTGCATCAGTTATCGTTAATGCAACTTGATAATTCCCTGAATAGTTGTAGATATGTTTGGGATTTTGAAGATTACTAAATGTTCCGTCTCCAAAGCCCCATATCCAAGTACTAATTGGATAAATAGATGCAACAGAATTATCAGTAAATTTTGATGTGTCTCCAAAACAATTATTAGGTGCAGTAAATCCTGCAACAGGTATAGAATATACTTCAATTGCTTTTGAAATTGTATCAGAACAAATAGTATTACCCACAGTTAATTTGATAATATAATTACCCGAATTAGTAAAAGCATGAGAAATTGTTGGTAAATAGAAACTTGGATTTGGAATTATCAAACTATCTCCATCTCCAAAATTCCAATGCCAGGTATTGATTGAACTAACTACATTTAACGAAGAATCTGAAATTATAACAGGAAATCCTGCACAAATACTTCCAACACTAAAATTAGCAATTGGTTTTGAACTTACTGAAACATATTTCGAAACAGAATCGATACAACCATTAGAATTAACAACAATTAATTTCACTAAATATGTACCTGAAGTATTATATAAATGTATTGGATTTGATAATGATGATGTAATTCCATCTCCAAAACTCCAATTATAAGAAATAAGTGTTGATATTGAAAATGAAGTATTAAAAAATTTTGTAGAATCACCCACACATACATTTGATGAGGTAAAACTAGCTAAAGGTTTCGTATTTACGATTGTATTATGATGAATAGTTTCAATACAACCATTGGTATCAGTTACAGTAAGAGATACATTAAATGTTCCAGAGGAAATATATAAATGTTGGGGATTGTGAAGTGTAGATGTAAAACCATCGCCAAAATCCCATAACCAATTTGTAATTTGGGTATTCTGTACCAAAAAGTAATCATAAAAACTTGTTATAGATCCTAAACAAACAGTATCAGAGTGAAAATCGTAAGTCATGGATGGATTAACATATACTTGCTTTGTTAAACTCCCATAGCAACCATTTGTATTACTTACTGTAAGTATTACATTAAAAGTATCAATAACTGAATAATAATGTATTGGATTTTGTAATGTTGAAGAATAAAAATCTCCAAAATTCCAATTCCATGAAGTATTTACACTACCATGTTGAATTGAATTGTCGCTAAAATTAATTAATCCACTGGCACAATTTCCTTGGAATGAAAAATTAACTTCAGGTATTGAGTCAACTAGAATTGGAATTGTAGCAGAATTAACACACCCATTAATATCTGTAACGCTCAAAGTTGTATTAAAAATTCCAGCATTTAAAAATAAACGATTTGGGTTTTGCAAATTTGATGTTGCAGTTCCTCCAAAATTCCAATTCCAAATTGTCAAAATACCGCCATTACTATATGATAAATCTGTAAAATGAGAGAAGAAACCCAAACAAGATGTATCTGATTTAAAAAACACAACAGGTTGTGGATGAATCAACAACGGATGATAAATTGTATCCTTACATCCTAAAACATCATTAACTATTAATCTTACATTATAACTTGTATCATTTGTAATATTTGAATAAGAATATGTAGGATATTGTTGTGAACTACTTATTCCATTTCCAAAATCCCAATTCCATGCTACAATATTTCCTGCTTCACTATTTGACAAATCAGATAAATGAATGGATGAATTACTGCAAACAGTATCAGTTATAAAATCAGCTACTACTGGAGGGAAAATTTTTAATTGGTTTACCGAAGTATCAGAACATCCAAAATTGTCAGTAATTATCAAATTTACATGATAATAAACAGATGTATTAAGAATGGCATATTTATGTTTTGGGTTTTCTGAATTTTCAATTGCACTTCCATCATCAAAATTCCAATTCCATGAAACAATATTCGAACCCGAAGATGTTGAATAATTATAAAAATGAGTAGTATCACCAGAACAAACTGTATCTGAATAAAATGATGCAATAGGATTTTGATATACTGTAACAATATGCGAAATACTGTCTTTAATTCCATTGACATTAGTAACAGTAAGCCATGCTGTATAATTTCCAGCAGTAACATATTTATGAATAGGATTTTGAACATTAGAAGTATATCCATCTCCGAACTTCCATTGCCAATCAATTATATTTCCTACTAAACTTATCGAACTATCAATAAAACGGGAAGTATCACCCAAACAAACGGGAGAAACTAAAAAATTTGGAGTTGGCAATGGAAAAACAAAAACACTTTTAATAATAGTATCTTTACATCCATTGCTATTTTTAACAATTAAACGAACACCATAAGTATCAGGCAAGTCATATAAATGTTGTGGATTTTTAACACTAGAAGTTAAACCATCACCAAAATCCCATTTCCAATCAACAATATTCAATGAATTAGCTAATGACATATCTGTAAAAGAAGTAGTATTGCCTATTTGAACATTGTTAAATACATAATCAGCTATAGGCAAAGTATCAACTTTTATAATTTTAGTAATACTATCAACACAACCATAAATATTTTTTACATTTAACTGAACATTGAAATAGCCAAAATTATTAAATACATGAGATGGATTAACAATAGAAGACACTGAAGCATCTCCAAAATTCCAGTTCCAGTTGCTAATTAAATAGTTAGAATCAATTGTTAAATTGATGAAATGTGTTGCTTCACCAAAACAATTGGTATCAAAACTATAGTTAGCTTTTGGTAATGGTGAAATAAAAACCTGTTTAATAGTATCTTCCTGACATTGATTAGAATCAGTAACATGCAATCGAACAGAATAATTTCCTGAAGTAAGAAAAATATGGCTTGGTTGTTGAATTGAATCTATACCTCCATCACCAAAGCCCCAATTCCATTTCATTGTGGGAGTTAAAGTATTTTGTGATACAAAGTTAATCTGAGTATTTACACAGTAAGAACTTAATGTAAAATCAGGTTTTGGCAATTGATAAACACGAACATTAATTGTTGTATCATTACTACAACCGTTTGATTTAATTGTATTTAAAGAAACATTAAAGTTACCTGAATTTTGAAATAAATGTTGAGGGTGTTGCGTATTTGAAGTATTTCCATCGCCAAAATTCCATTGCCAGCTTGTTATTGATGCACCTGTTGTTGTTGAAATATCAGAAAAAATAGTATTATTCCCTAAACAAACTGCATTTGCAGCAAAATTTGGATAAGGGATGGTATCAATAACTACGTTTTTATAAACGGAATCCAAACAACCATAAATATTACTAATGAGTAATTTTGCAGTAAAAACCCCTGCATTATTGTATAAATGAACTGGATTGGTATTATTTGAGATGCTTTGATCACCAAAATTCCATTGCCAGCTATTTATTGAATATCCAGAATCAATTGACATATCCGTAAAATGAGAATTATCTCCAAAACAAACCGTATCAGAAATAAAATTTGCTTTTGGTATCGGACTGATAAATATTGTTTGCAAGGTATCATTTTTACAACCATTAATATCTTTTACAGTTAAATGAACATTGTAATTTCCAGTTTGAAAAAAAGTATAATAAGGATTTGATAAATTACTTGAATCGTTATTTATTCCAAAATTCCATTTCCAATTTGTATAAGCTGGACTTGCTGATAAAACAGAAAAATTTGACTGTTGACCTTTACATGGCTTATTAACAATAATTGAAGGTGTTGGTAATGATAAAACACTTATAGGAATGATTGTATCTTTTTTACAGCCTTTACTATCAGTTACAATAAGTTTTGCATTGTAATTTCCAGCATTCGGATAAACATGATTAGGATTAACTTGCAATGAAATATTGCCATCGCCAAAGTTCCAGTTTCGTGTTGCTATAATTGCACCCGATGCACTAGAAAAATCAGTGAATTTTGTGGTATCACCCTCACAAACTATTGTTGAAGTAAACAAAGGTGACGGAAGAGTATTCAGAATTATTGAATGTACAGTTGAATCAATACATCCATTGATATTAGTAACTTTTAGCTTTACGTTATATGATGAATAAATATTAAATATGTGTATTGTATTTGTTGTTGTAGCCGAGTATCCATCTGAGAATTCCCAGACAGAAGTAAATGGAATGCCCTGACTATTGGTAGTATTAATGAAATGAGTTGGTGTTTTGAAACATACAGTATCGAAAGTAAAAGCAGCAATAGGAACAGGTCCTAAATATATATTTATTATGGTATCATCTTTACATCCATTTATATCAGTAATGCTGAAGTTAACAGGATAAGTGCCAGTTCCGGCATAATTATAAATAGTATCGCTTTGAATGCAACTTCCTATTCCATCACCCATATTCCAATGAAATGAATTTATATTGCCCCCAAAAGGAATTGAATTATTGGTAAAAATTCTTTGATAACCAGAACAAACAGTATCTGTATAAAATGAAGCTTTGGGCTTAGGATACACAAATACTTTAATAATGGTATCTTTGTGACAATTTTTACTGTTATAAACTGATAAACTAACATCATATATACCAGAAGATAGAAACAGATGAAATGGATTTTTAATCGTATTTATAGCACTACCATCTCCAAAATTCCAAATATAAGAAGCAATACTATCTGAATTTGCAATTGAAATATTCGTAAAAAATGTAGTATCACCTAAACATGTATTGGTATGTAAAAAATTAACCTCAGGCAAAGAGTCAACTATTATTGTATGCGAAACAACATCCGTACAACCTAAACTTCCTGTTGCTGAAAGTGTAACAATATATTGCCCTGGAAATAAATAAGTATGCTCTGGGTTTAACTGCGTTGATGTAGCTCCATCCCCAAAATCCCAAGTTCTTGATATAATTGTACCTCCGGGTGCTGAAGAAGAATCTGTAAAGTGAGTAGTATTTCCAAAACAAACAGTATCAAAGAAAAATTCAGCATTTGTTTCAAAAACAAAAACCTTCAAAGTATCATTACTACTACCACATCCAGGAAGCCCTGTTGAAGGAAGTGAGTTATTTTCTGCTTTCAGAACAACATTAAAAACTCCTGGAAAATTATAAATATGATTTTGATTAGGTGTTGGATTTGTTAAAGATGCCATTACTGAGTTTACAATTGAATCTCCAAAATCCCAAGTATAAAGTGTACGGGGGTTTGCAGCACAGTAATTTGGAATAGTATGATTCAAAAATTCAACAGGATTGCCAACACATACTGAATCATCCAAAATATCTAGGCCTGATTTTGGCGGAGCAAATACATTAATCGGACCATAACTTTTAAATGGTGAACCACACTCATTTTTGGTAGTAAGTTTTATATTATAGGGCTGTTGTAAACCATTGATACAAGTAGTTTTTGTATAATAATGTCTCAATGTATCGCCCGGCAATGCTCCTATTGGCAATGTATCTGTTATATTATCGCCCCAGTTAATATAGGTAATGGTATTAGGAGTAATACTCAAGCTGTTATTTACGGTAAATACTTCAAAAGGAACACATCCTGAACTAAATGATAACGAAGAAAACTCAGGAAGAGGAATCGTAATAATTTCAAAAGTATCTTTAAATGTAGTGTAACAGCCATTGTAACCCATTGCTTTTATAGTAATAGGAAAGTTATTTACGGTATTATAAACATGAGTAATAGGTAAAACACTTGTAAAAGGAGTAGTTACAGCAACAAAACCACTTCCATTTCCCCAATCAATTTGATAAGATGAAATCTGAGAAAGATTGGAATAATTATAAATATTTGCAGTATCACTTACGGTAGCTATCACATTTTCGCATCGCCTAAAATTTCCTATCTCAACAAAATCAGCAAGAGGACTTTGTTTAATTACTATAGGATGAATAATTGTATCTACACAATTATTCTGATCCGTTACTTTCAGCATAACATTAAATGTTTGGTATTCGGTACCAATGGCAGTATAAAAATTATGCGAAGGATTTAGTATTGTATCTGATACATTATTATAATTTGCACCATCTCTAAAATACCATTGATACGATAGCCCTGCTCCTACCGATGAATTTGTAAAACCAATAATCTGATTGGGGCAAACACTATCAGCACTAGCAACAAATTGTGCTATTGGCGCTGCCAATACTACCACTGTAGATGTTTTGACTGAAAAACACCCTGAACTATGCAATAATGTTAAAGTTACAGTATAATTTCCTGTAGAAGCATAAGTATGATCAGGATTTTGGATTAAAGAAGTATCGCCATCACCAAAATTCCAATGGTACGAAGAAATACTTCCGCTATACACACTTGAAGTATTTGTAAAATGAATATTTTTAGTATTGCAATCCTGAGTAAATGTATAATCAGCAACAATGGTATCTGTATTGCATGCTTGTGCATACAATTGATTTAACGATACACAAATCAATAGTAATAAATAGATTATATTTTTTATTAGCTTTTTATAAAAACAGAAAATATTAAATTCCCTCATAACTATCCTCCCAACATAAAAATTGTACTGTTATTATTTACGATAGATGCAATATTACTAAATTAATTGGCCTTTTATGTTACACAAAAAAAGATATAATTTACATGTTTAATTGATATTTATCATATAATCAATTTATCATTTATTCAATTAATCTTTTAATCAATTATTCATTTAATCAGTTATTCAATTAATCTATTATAAACAATGTAAAGATACAATCATTACCAACCTTATAATGTAGGCTAAAGACTAAATGTATGTAGGATAATTCTTACAAAACAATTTAAAAAAATATCAATAAATTTTAATTTTTGGAGAAAAAAGTATTCGAAGGATAGTATTTCTAAAATGGAGAATAAAAATTTAGAACGTTGATAATATTAGGTTCAAAAAATCAAAAATTGTAGTAAGTCAATAAAATTAAATATCAATATGGTAAATAAAAGAAAATAAGTGGCTTTGATACAAAGAATTAGTAAACCAATTAATATAAAGTATTTTAAGCTGGTGGTTCATGGCAGCCCAAACAACTTGGAACGCTAGATATCAGAAATACCTAAGAAAAGCCCGTAGCGTTCCATCAATTTCATTGTATGTATATAAGAACATAAATTAAATAAATTGGAGGTCACAAATTGTGACTTCCAATTTATTTTTTAATTTTGTGGCATTAATCAACGAAACAAGAAAAAAATTAATTTCCACAAAAACAGACAAATTATTGGTAGGGAAATTAGGAACACCGCTAACAGTTGATGATGTAAATTATATGGTATCTACCTATAAACCTCTGTTTCCTGACAGGAATTTAAATGCACTTACTATCAGAATGAGTGTAATATCTAACTGGCTAAATGAAAAGCACTTCCCTCTTGAACAGGTGCAATTAATGGCAGGTCATAGATGGATTTCGGCAACTGCAAGATATCGCTATACTCCAATTGAAGAGCAGAGAGAAATGATAAATAGATTTCATCCGTTGAATTAAATAATTCAAATAAATTTACAACTTGAGGTCACAAATTGTGACCTCAAGTTTAGAGAAATAAAAAAGAAAACGAAGGAATTTAGCTAAATTCCGTTTGAAGTCCAAAGGAATTTAGGAAAACTATAGTTATTTCTGATTATTATTGTGGTTTAGATAATTTTGAGCACACATAGAATATTTAATAAAATGACTTTATGTAAAAAATAAATAAATTTGGTTACGTGTACCAAAAAATGTAATTTTGGTACAAATAAAATAAACGTGGGACAAAATACACCATATTCTATGCTTGAAAAATTACCACCTAAAAAAGAGAAAGTAGAAACCATAAAAATACTTCTTCAATTAAATAAAGCATCTTCAGCCTTAGCTGAATTAAAAGGAATTGCAAATATAATTCCAAATCAAATGATACTAATAAATGCTATTGTACTTCAAGAAGCAAAAGATAGTTCTGAAATTGAAAATATTATTACAACTCAAGATGAGTTATATAAAGCTATTACAATCAATAGGGCTAACATATCTGCAGCTACAAAAGAAGTTGTTAATTATAGAAAAGCCTTATTTCATGGATTTGATTGTATTCAAAAACAAGGATTTTTAAGAGTAAACGATATTATAAGTATTCAACAAGAATTAGTTGACAATGATGCAGGTATTAGAAGTACTCCCGGAACTGTACTAAAAAATGATAAAACAGGAGAAGTGGTTTATACGCCACCTCAAGATAGAGATGAAATACTTGAACTCCTGACGAATTTCATTAGCTATTATAATGATACCGATCAAGATATATCACCTCTTATAAACTTAGCTATCTTTCACTATCAATTTGAAAGTATCCATCCATTTTATGATGGAAACGGAAGAACCGGCAGAATCTTAAATATACTTTATTTGATAATGAATAAGTTAATTGATAATCCGATTTTATTTTTGAGTTCATATATTATTGAAAATAAACCCAAATACTACAGCTTGTTGAATAATACAAACAAAACCGGTAATTGGGAAGAATGGATACTATTTATGCTTAAAGCAATTGAGATTACAGCATTAAAAACAATTGAAAAGATTATTTCAATTCGGAAATTATTAGATAAAACAATTGAAGATGTACAACAGAATGCTCCAAAGATATACAGAAAAGAGTTAGTTGAGTTATTGTTTGAACAACCCTATTCGAAAATCGAAACCGTAGTTAATCAACTTAAGGTTGAAAGAAAAGCTGCGTCAAGATATTTAAGAGAACTTGAAGATATCGGAATACTTTATTCTCAAAAAGTTGGAAGAGAAACTTTATATATCAATAAAGAATTAATTGATATCCTAAAACAATATACAACAAATAACAGCTAAAGAAATTATTGCTTATTATGAATACCTGCTTGAAAGACCTAACCAAAGAAGAGGAGGCGGATTAAGCGATTCAACGATAAAAGGTCATCTTTTTTCATTACGATTATTCTTTGATTATTTACTGGATATGGATGTTATTGATTCAACACCTGCCAGACTTCCTAAATTTGTCTTAAAACGATACAAGGAAAGAAACATACTTAACCTTAAAGAAATAAAACAATTATATGAAGTATGCGAAACTAGACAAGACAAGGCCTTGCTTTCGCTTGCTTATGGTTGTGGACTCAGAAGAAGTGAAATCGAAAAGCTTGATACTTCCGATGTACATGTTCATAGCGGCGTTATAGTTATCAGGGACAGCAAGAACCACAGAAGTCGTACCATTCCACTTGCTGATAATGTATTACGTGATTTAAAAGAATATATTCTTTATGAAAGAATGAAATATATTAATATCAACATACCGACTCAACATGCTTTCTTTATTAATAATGCTGGATTAAGAAAAAAAGGAGATAAATTTAATAACAGGTTAAAGCAGTTAATTGAAAGAACAAAAAATCCTGAAATTTTAATTAAGAACATAACCTTACATTGCCTGCGTCATAGCATAGCAACACATTTATTAGACAATGGAGCAACTATTGAATTTGTACAACATTTTTTAGGACATAGCCAAATTGATACAGCTCATATTTATTCAAAAAGAAGAATGCAACGAATGAAAATTTTAAGTCAAATTTAATAACAAAATTATGAATAAATCAATAGGGATAGAAAACTATCTTACTCGCATGGGACATACAAAGCAAACAATCAAAAGTTATATGTATGCTATTAAAAATTTCCTTCAATCCAATCCTGAAGCTGATATCTATAAATACAAAGATATATTGAATTATATAAATGAAAAGGTAAAAGATTTAAGCAATTCAGATACAAAAAATGCGATTTTAGCAGCAGTAAAAAAATATTATGATTTTTTAATTGATATAGGATTAAGAAACGATCATCCATGTAGGACTTTGATATTGAGCAAAAGAAGAAACAAGGATATCATACATCAGGATTTATTTACTACGGCTGAGTTGGAAATGCTTATGGAAAGGGAAGAACGATATGAAATATTAAAACTAAAAAACCAAACCATGATTTCAATGCTGATTTATCAGGGGATAACTGCAGGTGAAGTTACTAATATAAAACTCAGTAATATTGATTTGGATAATGGAACCATATATATCAAAGGTTCCAGCAAGATAGCTTCCCGCCATTTAGAATTGATGCCCAGACAATTCAAAATTATAGACAGGTATATCAACGAAACAAGAAAAAAATTAATTTCTACAAAAACAGACAAATTATTGGTAGGGAAATTAGGAACACCGCTAACAGTTGATGATGTAAATTATATGGTATCTACCTATAAACCTCTGTTTTCTGATAGGAATTTAAATGCGCTTACTATCAGAATGAGTGTAATATCTAACTGGTTAAATGAAAAACGTCTCCCTTTGGAACAAGTACAATTAATGTCGGGTCATAAATGGATTTCAGCAACAGTCAGGTATCGCTTTACACCAATTGAGGAACAAAGAGAAATGATCAATAGATTTCATCCGTTGAGATAATTTAATTATAAACTATGGGTTTAATAAAATATTAATTTTGAAATTTAACTTAAATTATAAAACGTTAATACAAATAATAACTACGATAAATTAAATATTAACTACGATAAATAAGATTTTCAAACATATATTAAATTACAATAGATAATTTAGTATTTTTACAATTTATAATAAGTAATTCTTGTAAAACATTTGAAAATAAAATATTACACTTCAAATTTCTACTCAGACGAGTGTCGGTTCGGATTCAACGGGAAAGAAAAAGATGATGAGATAAAAGGCACGGGAAATAGCTTAGATTTTGGTGCAAGAATTTATGATCCAAGGATTGGAAGATGGTTAAGTTTAGACCCGTTAATGAAGAAATATCCTGATGTAAGCCCATTTAGTTTCTGTGCAAATAATCCGATATTTTGGATGGATAAAGGTGGTAGGGAAATCTGGATAGGTGGAGATAGAGAAAAGGCTCTTGTGGATCTAAAAAGTATTGTTCCTGATAAATACAGGCCCTATTTAACAGCTTCAGATGAAGGTAAAATCTCTTTGAATGTTGATAAATTGCATGCAGATGGTATTGTTTTTGACGGAAATGAAAGTGGTCAAAATCTAATGCATGACTTAATAGGATCTGAGAAAAAGTTTCTTTATCAAGTTGCAGACAAAGCAAAAGATTATAATAGTGTTTGTGAAAAAGATAAAATTTACTATTTAACTCAACCAGGGGAAAATGGAGTTCAAAATTCTTCCAAAACAAAAAGAGAACCAGATTATCAAGGTGAAAAATTAGAAAATTCCAACGTTTTATCTCCACTTCCAAATGAAGGAACTACTTCTTTTGATGGAATTGTTACAATTACTTCAAACAAATCTTTTACATTGAAAGGTAAAGATGTTCGTAAAAATATTGTTTTTCATGAATTAAAAGAAAATCTTGAAAGAACTGTTAATTTAAAGCCATATATAGACCCTAAATATGATAAAAAGGGATTTTCATTATGGAGAAGGGACAAATTTTTAGAAGTTATACCTGATGCTAATGATAATGGAGCTCATCAGTCAGCTGTAAAAGCGGAAGAAAACTTTTATGAACCTAGTTCAAAACCTGGTGAAGCTGTGGTAAAATAAAATTTTTAAAACTTTGTGACATGAAAAGTAGTTTCTTAAAATTTTTATTTTTATTTTTAGTTATAATCATGGTTAATGGTTGTAGATCTGGTAATAAAGTAATTATCTACTCAGAAGTATTGTCTGGATTAAGTAGTCATAAATCAGACCATTATGATATACCAGATACACTTGTTAATTGTAATTTTGAATTGTATGATATTTTAGATTCATCTACTTTAATATTGTCTGGGCGCTTTTGTAAATCTAAAAAATGTAGTGTTTGGAAAGAATTTTATAGAAATGGACAAATAAGATCGAAAATAAAATACAAGAATAATTTAGTAGATGGAACTTGTAAAGAGTGGTATCCTTCAGGCAAAATTAAAATTGTCTGGATAGTAAAGGATTCTAATAATATTAAGGTTAAGAATTGCTATGATCCAGATGGAAAGAAAATTACAATTGGAGAAATGAGAGATATGGGATATTAGGAGGATATAATAAATATAAATCAAAAAGCGGCTAAGCAAAGGAAAAAATCCTTTGCTTAGTCGTTTGTAATTCCCCTGCTCTTTCTACGGAAAACCACAATAAAAGTTTCCGGATATCCGGAAAATAGCGTAAGTCAAAAAGATAAAATATAGAGGCAATTTTATCTTATTTTTTAGACAAGAAAAGATAGAGGCAAAACATAAAAAGAATAAATGGAAGGTTGTTAGATGACAACCCTGCCCATAACGTCATAAAAACAAAATAATAGTTTTGTAATATTGGTAAAAAATTAATTCGTATTTTTACAAAATATAATATTAAACTTCATAAAATATTTGAAACCAACACAATACATATCAAATTCTTGCTCAAACGAGTGTCGGTTCGGTTTCAATGGCAAAGAAAAGGATGATGAGACTTACGGCGAAGGAAATGAGTATGATTATGGAATGCGTATATATAATCCGAGAATTGGAAGATTTTTTAGTATTGACCCATTAACTAAAAAATATCCATGGTATACGCCATACCAATTTGCAGGAAATTGTCCAATCTGGTGTGTAGATTTAGATGGGCTTGAACCTGCTCCTAGAAATTATACATACCAAGAAAGAAATGATTTATTTGGTGATATTGATAAAACATTTGTTACAGATCCATATTGGACAGGAATAAATTCTGCAAGCCAAGTAAATTATATTTCAAAAGTTGGAGATGATTGGACTTCTCAAAAAGTTTGCTCAGGAGATCCTTCTTTACCTATTAAATCATTAATAAAAGAGGGTTCTCGTTGGTCAATGAATGTGACAAATCCAACTTCTTATAATATTGATTTTAACGCAAACCAAGATCTCCCAGTAGACGATAAGTTAACTAAAAAAACATTTGCTGATGTAGCAGCAGCAATTCAAAAAAATCCAAATCAAATAATTCAAATTCAAGGGAATAGTAATTTATCTGCATCTGGACAGCTAAGTAGTGGTAATATAAATGGAACTGAAATTACTGAGAATAGTCCAAAAAAAGTATCAGATCTTACAAATGCAAGAGCTCAAACGATATATCAAGGTCTTATTAATGAAGGTGTTCCCGAATCAAATATTCAGATGGTGCCTGGTACATATGGAAAAACTCAAAACACTACGCTAACAGTACAAGAAAGAAATGATACTAATATGCCTGTTAAATGGGAGGATTTAAAAAATGAATAAATTTATAATTTTAATATCTTTAATTTTAATATCTAAGCAATTATATTGTCAAGACACAATAACCTCTTTAGATTTAATATACAAATTTACTGAAAGTAACAAAAAAGCATTTAATAGTAAAACAAACAAGCTATATTCTGGTTTTTTGGTGGAATATAATAAAGAGAAAATTATTCTATTATGTTACTATTTTGAAGGGGAATTAAAAGAAAGTAAAGAATTTTATAGCAATGGCATTTTATTTAGAATTAAACATTATCAAAAGAGTGGAATAGAAAATGGTGAATACAAAGAATGGGATGAAAATGGTAAAATTAAAATTGAAGGCAAATTCTTAGATGGAGAACGTAATGGATATTGGAGCTATTTTAATGACGGAATTATATCAACAATAGGAACTTACGAAAACAATGTTAAGGTTGGTATTTGGAAGTACTTTGATAAAAGTCATAAACTAATAAAAAAAGAATTTTATATCAATGGTATATTGCAATAATTTATACCCTTTCCATAACGCCATAAAAACAATAAAAGTGACTCGATATTTTATCTTCTTGACTTACTCTATTTCCCAGATGTCCGCATTAGTTTTATTATGGTTTTCCGTAGAAAGAACAAAGCTTAATTATTTCTAATCTACAGAAAGTAAATATACTAGATATACAAAACCAGAACCTGCTGGAACATTGCCAGTTACTTTATTACCATATGCTTTATTGGATTCAATTTTAATCAAAGCTATCTCTCCAGGATGCATCTGCTTAACACCAATACGAAAACCTTCTATCATTAGATCAAGACTAGATTGTAATGGATAAGGTGAAGTAAAATTGTTATCTATTAAGTTTCCATTTAGTAAGTAACACTGATAATATGCTGAAAATTTTGAACTATCAGAGACTACAATATTGGTGTCAATCTCATTATCTTTAAATATAAAAACATCATCAGTAATTTTTTCCCATTTAATATTCGAAAATTTTTTCTTTGGATATTCTTTATAAAGTTTTGAATAATTTTCTGATATTAGTAAATTACCATAAATATCCCACTTTTTGTATTTTAATAAAACACCTTTTCTATTGTATACAACCTCTGCATTAATCTTCCCATTTTCAAAAAAAGATTTGTGAATTCCAATATGCAAGTCTTTATGAATTTTCCCTTGAGATTTAATACTACCATTAGCATAAAATTCAATTTGTTTTTTAGTTTGACCAAAAGAAATATTTAAAAATAAAAAACAGTATAATATGATCAATATTTTAATCGTACTATTAATAACTTTTCCATTCATAAGTAATATTAATTAAAAATCCTATTAATAATCATTATTTTTAAAAACCCCAAAAACATCCAATAATAAAAACTAAATAACTAAAATATGTAAGCGTAAGAAACAAATTAATTAATTTAACTTTTTTTTCAAATCCTAAAAATTTTTTCATTTTTAAAGGGAAAAGATAAAACATAAAAAAAATAAGAGCGAATGTATTCAAATCATCAAAAAATTTAAAAAAATTAACTGATTTCTTTTGATCAACCATTAACAGTAGGTTATAATGATTTAATGCTCTCAAAACTTGCATCAAACTACCAAAAACAAAAAAAAAATTCCAAAAGTACATAATTTATTTCCCTTGATTTAAAGAACTATTTTGAATTAACTCTGCTGGAGGTGTAGCTTTTTTTGTTTTTGTAGCATCTGGTTCACATATTTGTGGTGTAGCTAAATGTGAACCGGCGTGTGAGGAACTAAAAAGACTTGTATTCATTGTAAGCTTAACACTTGCTCCAACACCTAAACCCACATCCAAATCTAAAACAGTAATTTCTGATTCTCCTGAATTGCCATTTGATGTGTATTCATAAGGACCAATGTTTGCTGATGCAGAACCTTTTCCATCATATGATGCTGAAGCACCAATAGGACCTGCACCTATCGTAGACTCAACACCAACATTTCCTAAAAATTCGCGACTCATACCTTGATCACTATAACTTGCAGTTGTTATAGGTAATGAAGCTCCAATTCCAGCATCAACACCATAACCGAATGATTTAGTCTTAAATTTTGCAAATCCACCCACTTTAGTTTTCATTTCAAGCTTAATCAACGGCTTTTCATTCGCACTTGGTGTTGGAGTTTTATACATTGGTTGATTTAGTTTTTGTGCCATAATTTTTGCATTTGCACCTAATATTTTTTCAGTAGAGATTGCATTATTTTGTTTAACAATGTCATCATTAACTTTTTGCAAAATAAAAGGACCAGAAATTACAGAACCATCAATTGCAATTTGCTTTTCTGCACCTTCTAAATCTTTTGCTCTAATTACATCATTTTCGGCAAAACAATAGGTACTATTCCATGGATAATCTTTATATAAAGGGTCAACACTCCAGAACCTACCTGTTCTTGGGTCATAGCCTCTGTATGTGAAATCCAAGTGATTACCAACACCACTTACTTCATCTGTCTTTTCCTGTCCATTGAAACCGAATCTATACTTATCAATGTTAAACCCTCTTCCATCCATTGCCATACCAAACGGCGTATAATCCTGAGAGTTTACCAAATGGGTTTTATAATCTGTAATATCAGATCCGATACTACCACCTTGTGCTATCTTACGGTCGCTGAAAACAGTAATTACATTGCCTAAGTGGTTAGAAATTTCGTAACGTTTATCGCCCAATATACGGCTATAAGTAGGATTTAGATTTGGAGCAGGCTCTTGCATCAATAAATCAAGGGCTTTGATACCTATACGGCTGCTGCCATATAAATCAAACTCGGTAAGTGTGGTTTGTCCGCCTGCAGTTGTATAGTTAGCCATTATATTGCCCTGTGCATCGCGGGTATATAACTGGTAAGAGATTCCACTGCTTTGGGTTAGCTTTTTGCATACACGGTTGCCCATGGCATCGTAAATAAATTCAATAACATCGCCATTGCCTTTTTTTATCGTTTTTATTTTGCCATACACATTCCATTCTATACCTATTTGTTCAATTACGTCTTTAGTTAAATTACCTATTTCATCATAATCATAAAAAGTAGTCTGAAAACCTCCGGATGAATTTAAAACGGCTGAAAGCCTGTTATTGGTTAATTCCCATTTGGTAGGATTAGCATCCGAAATATTGCCGGGATAGTTGTACTGCAAATCATCAAAGCTATATCCATCCCGATCGTTACGCGTTAAGTGTGCTATATTACCATTGGCATCGTAACGGTAGCTTTCGGCGTAGCGGTTACCAAAACTACCTGTCCAGAAGTTGTTGGTGATAATATCAGATATATTGTTTCCCCAAATGGTTTTCATTTTAGTAATTCGGTTCAACTGATCGTAGCGGTAAGCCGTTAACTGCGGATTTACAATAGCATTGTTTGCATCCATTATTGTTGTAACCATGTGACTGATATTTCCGTTGTACAAACCAGGTGCATTTTGCACCAATGATTGATTAATATTTGCAATTGAAGCTGTAAAATTAGTAAAATTATTAAGACTTACATTTTTAAAATGTTATTTGTTAAAATTTGGCGTTACATTGGCGTTATTGCTATATGAGAGTGTAAATTATTCTTCCTCCTTTATTAGACTTCTGTATTTTCTTTTAATACATTTTCCAACTGTCTTAATAAAAGTTCTTTCTCCGGAAGGTATAAAATATACGTGGATGCAAATACCTGATTACTTAATCCACCTAATGCGTATTCTGCCTCAATCTCATCTTTTGATGCACATAAAATAATTCCTATCGGAGCATTATCGCTTTCTTCATTTACTTAGGTCTTGTAGTAATTCAAATATGTATTCATTTGTCCGACATCAATATGTTTTAACTTTCTTGTTTTTAAATCTATCAATACATATGCTTTCAATATTTTATTATAAAAGACCATATCAACATAATTATGAGTATTACCAAGCGTTATACGACATTGAGAACCTACAAACATAAACCCTTTTCCAAGTTCCAATAAAAAATCTTCAATATGACGGATCAATTTTGCTTCAAGTTCCTTTTCTAAAATTGGTTTCTTTTCTGGTACACCTAAAAATTCAAATACATAAGGATCTTTTACAACATCGGTTGCTGTTTCCAGTAATTGACCTTGTTGCGATAATTTCAATACTTTTTCTTTATTTGCTTTCCCTTCTGATAATAATAATCTTTCAAATAAGGAGGTATCCATTTGCCTCTTTAATTCTCGTACACTCCAGTTTGAGTTAATAATTTCTTTCTCATAAAATGAACGTTTATTCTTGTCATCTACGCTTAATAATTCACAATAATGTGACCAATTTAAGAGTCCAGACAGTGTCTGGACATTAGGGTAAAATATGCAAAAACGTCTCATATTAAATAAATTGGAACGAGAAAACCCTTTGCCATGAAGCATGGTTAAACGTTTTGACAAATCAAGAATTAACGACCGTGCCGTTTGTTCATCTATTTTATGGATGTTTTCTTGATTGATTATTAGTTTTCCTATCTCCCAATAAGTAAGCAACAATTCATTATTTATAAACTGATATGCTTTTTTTCTAGAACTTATAATGACCTCTTTTATCTGTTCTTCCAGCGTTATTAAGATATTATCTTGTTTCATGTTCTCTTTTTTAATATTGCAAAAGTAAAGAAATTAAATAGGTAGTCGCAAATTGCGACCACCTATTTTACAAAATAAGATTTTTAATATTCATATTTTTATGCCATTTATTAAATTAATATTTTCATTTGAATGTCCGTTAAAATACCCATTTCAAAAGTGCTTGAATAAATTTATTTAATTATGTCCTTTTGCCTTGATGCAAAAGAGAACGAAAAAATCAAGACTGACCTCACCTAAATCCTCTCCAAAGGAAAGGACTTGCAAAACTACGGTTTTAAAAAGCCACGCAATCCAAACTATTCCGAAACAAACAGATTTCCATTGTATATTTATTTATCCTTCGGAATTCGTGGATTGCTTACAAAATGCCCTCGCAATTTTTAAAACCTTGTTTTGTTACAATTAATTATTCAATGTCAGTGTTACTTCGTAGCAAACTTTTTCGCTTATTTATAATGAAAAGAACCTCTTTTTGCCTCCGCCTTCCGGAATTTTGCGTTAAAAAAATCAAACAGAATTGAACAAGCGATGGGACGTAAGCGTTCCCGAAGTCGCTAAGTTCTAAAGTTTTTTCATTGCAACATGTTTAAATAGCGACGGCTGGGGACGCGGCAAGGGTTCAATTCTGTTTGATTTTTAGCAAAATTACGGTAAGCGTTGATTTTTGTTTTACTTTTCATCAAGTATTCACATTAAT
>JBMOKG010000202.1:0-3196 GCA_049315385.1 Bacteroidales bacterium | reverse complement strand
TTGATACTATTGATTTATGAATGCTTTTTTTGCACCATTTTTGACCACATTGTCAAAAAATATAACCCTATATTTGCTTAAAACTATATCTGCTAAAAAGGATACCCTATACCAAAGTTAATTACAAAATCTCTCAAACTTGAGTGGGCAATTACCCATTCTCTGTCGCTAGTTTTAGATGGGTTTTTCAAAGGAATTGCTGCATCTATTCTGACAATTAAAAAAGAAAAATCCAGACGTGCTCCAAAACCGGCTCCAATGGCGATTTGCTTCAGGAATCTATCTGCTTTTATTTCACCATTTGGAAAGAGTGTATTTGCCTTGTTTAGCCAAATATTTCCTGCATCAACAAAAACAGCTCCATGCAGCAGTTTATATATTTGAAACCTGTTTTCTACATTTAATTCTAATGAAATATCACCGATACGATCGAAATTTTCTGCTCTTGCATCAGCATAAGATCCAGGGCCTAAAGAACGAAGTCTCCATGCTCTGATATCATTGGCACCTCCTGCAACAAAACTTTTTTCATAAGGCAATTGTCTGGAATTACCATAAGGAAGACCAATACCTGAAATCGTTCTTAATACCAGATAATTATTAATATTAAAATAAATATACCTTTTTATTTCAACATCAAAACGCAGATATTGAGAATAAATTAAATTAAAAACTTCGTAATCCCCATCCTGATTTCGTGTATCATCAAATGCTTTTTTAATAAAATTTAAAAATACACCTGCAGACTCAAAGTTTGCTCTGAAAAAAGTAAAATTTTTCTTCCTGTTTGGAGATTGATTATTATAAATAAAACTATACTTTAAATTCAGAATAAAGTGATCTGTATACTGATATTTAAGCCTTTTATCAGCAAATGCATCAATGGTTGCTTTAAAAACAGAATCAGGATAAATTTTAACTGCATTTATTTCAACAGGGTTAAAAATATGTTGAATATAATGCGATTGTTTCCAGTCATATCCAAAAGAAATATTAGTAATAGTTCTTTTAAAATCGGGACGTTTTTGAAAATTATAACCGGCACTTATGGTCGTTTTAGGTTTAAAATACTTAGGAAAGCGTTCTTGCGATAAAGGTACCAGAAATTTCGGAATTTCTATACTTGATTCTACTCCAGTTTCAAAAGTATTAAAAAGGGGTAAATTAGACTTATCACTAGTAATATTTATCTTTTGATTTTCGAGTACTCCTTTTAATTTAATATTAAAAATCTCTGCACCTTTAAAAATATTTTTATTTTGAAACAAAATGTTTCCTGCAACTCCAAAGTAACCTGATGAATTACTACCTTCGAGTTCTGTTGATATAGAATTTGCTTTATTCTTGGCAAGCTCAATTTTACAATCCAGAGATCGCTCCTCATTCTTTATATCAAGGCTATCTTCCTTTAATTCATCAAACCCTATATTTATAAATCTAAAGTTTCTTAAATCGGCAAGCCTGTTATAGGTTTGCTCAACATCCATCAAATTAAAATAATTATTTGAGTTTATAAAAACAGATTGAGAAAATGTTTTAGGTTTAATCTTCATTTCATTATTGTTGACAAAACAGTAGTGATTTAAAATTGAATTGTTTTCAAATTGAGGAACATCCATTAATAAAGTATCTTTTTTTACAGTATCAGAAAGTAAAGGATTGTAATCAGGATATATGAAAATATTCCGGACTCTAAACCTTTTATGCTTAATGGATATTAAACTATCAGGATAAAACAAGGATTTAACTATTGGATTTCTTACAAGCACAGTAACATTCATGCTATTATTATTCAGCATACTATCTACTTTATAAACAATATAATCTTTAGTAAAAGCAAAATATCCTTGATTTTTCAAATTTGTTACAATTCGTTCTCTTTCTTTTTCAAATAAATCAATATCATAATTTTCACCACTTTTCAGCAAGGAATTATTGACAGAAGAAAAGATATTAGATTTAATATTCTCATCTTCTATAATATAGTTTATATCATTAATTTTATAAGGTTGAGTAGCAAGAATTTTATACGTTACTATAGCTTTTTTCCTTTTATTGTAATCAATTTTTTTCTCAACAATAGAATAAAAATAACCATGGTTGTCAAGATATAACTCAATCTTTTTTATTGAAGCATTAGTAAGCATGGTATCAAGCACTACCGGTGGTTCACCAATTTTAACAAGAAAATTACTAAACCCTCTTGGATTATTTTGCCGTGCAAGATTATAAAAAGCAAGTTTAAATTTAATGCCCAGAAACTTTTTATTAGATTGTTGTTTTATTAATCCATTTATAATCTCATTACTAATCTCATTATTATTCGTGATTATCTTGTTTCTCTTTAGCAGAAATTGATCATCCTGAAGTTTACGTGTAGAATTACAAGAAGTTAAAGCAATGATAAAGCCAATTATACAGAGTGTTTTAAAAAATAAATATGCTTTTGCCACGTTATGATTAGGATTAAAATACAAACCTAAGATTTTTTTTCAAATTTCGGGTAAAAAAAACAAAATATTTATTTGGAAGTAATAAAAAAAATAGTAATTTTGCAATCCAATTTAGGAAAAGGGAGTTTAGCTCAGTTGGTTTAGAGCACCTGCCTTACAAGCAGGGGGTCACTGGTTCGACCCCAGTAATTCCCACAAAAAACCACTCAATAATGAGTGGTTTTTTATTATGAAATATACCTTTTATATTCTATACTCCGAATCTTTTGGCAAATATTATATTGGTCATACAAATAATATTGAAGATAGAATCCGCAAACACAATACTAATCATAAAGGTTTTACCGGACACAATAATGACTGGAAATTAGTTTATTATGAAGATTTTAACACCAAAGCTGATGCCTATTTTAGAGAAAGGCAAGTTAAAAACTGGAAAAGTAAATCTAAAATCATTGAACTGATTAATAATATGAATTGCTCAGATAGTTTTGAGCATCCCGTTTTTCAATCGGGAGGGTCACTGGTTCGACCCCAGTAATTCCCACTACAAAATCAAGGGTTTCAGGAAATATAATTCTGAAACCTTTTTTATTTGCACAAAATTTGCATAAAAAGAGGATCAAGGGGATCAGTCTGGGATCAGTCTCAAAAGTTGTGGGATTTTAAAATTAAGCAAATAATTTAGCTATTCTAAAAAGGAAAAAGTTGATATCATTTACACCTCTAAATTGAGATCTAAA
>JBMOKG010000201.1:0-3200 GCA_049315385.1 Bacteroidales bacterium | reverse complement strand
CACACCCCCCAAAGAAAATAAGAGCCTAAACAAAATATGTTTTGAGACAAACTCCAAGGAGGGGAATCTTTCATATCTTTAAATAATTATCTCTAAGTTCTTGAATCCCCTCCTTGGAGGGGTGGATTCGTCCGCTCTTTGGACGAAGACGGGGTGGGTCATGTTCTTATGGATACTCATTTTTGGTTTTAATAAGATAAATAAAAATGTTATTTTTAGGATTACTGATAATGCTCCCGTAGGCTAATGGATAAACCCTCTGACTACGGATCAGAATTTAGAGGTTCGAATCCTCTCGGGAGTACTAACTTATTGTTATTACAAATATATAAGTATAACGAGTAACAACTCAGTAACAAATATTCATTTCCTTAATTTAAACTTACTTATAACAACTATAAAGTAACTCTCACGTTAATTTGCCTTAAATCAATTTCCTATGCGTAAATTTATTATTATTTCTATCGTTTTTTAATAGAATAGTAATTTAATTTATTAATTTTATAAGATGGTTTCCAAAACGCTTTCATATATCCTCTATAATCTATTATCTTTACTATTAACAGGGTTAGATATACCTGTATTTATTGAATTTTAATCAGTTTTTTCTTTTGTTTTGAAATAATGCATTTAATTAAAAATAAATTATGATAGCTATTGTGTCCTCTCTTTCTGGTTTGGTAATTCTCACTTTCCTTTTCATGATTTCCCGCTGGCGATTTAACCTTCAAATGTTAAGCCCACATTAACAAAAGAAATATAAATTATAAGAAGTCAACAGTAGAGGAATGGGGCTTTTTCCATTGAATATATTTGATTGAATAAATAAATTATGTTGGGTTAAGAAATATAATATCAATTAGGGTCATGGGTTAAAATACCAATTGTAAGGGTTGGGGTTTTAGGATATGGCCTTTTTTAGTAATAAAGTAATTTTAAAGGCTAGATAATAACTTATCAAAAGTTTAACAAATATAATTATTATTCAATATTATTATGAACTATGAAAAATCTATTGGTTAGTTTACTATTAACAATTTTATTTGTAATGTCTGGGTGCACCTCAGATAAGAATAAAAAATCAGATTATAGTTATTATTATGAAAAAGGCAAGAATGCTTGTGATAGTCTTAATTATTCTGAAGCTATTGATTATTTTGATAAATCAATAGAATTAAATTCAGATACTGTAAATAATAAATCCTATGTATTAAGAGGAGAGTGCTATTTAAAGTCTGGACGTTTAGATCTGGCGTTATCTGAATTTAATTATCTAATTAAAAATAGAGAAGGAAATTATAGCTATTATTTGGGAAGAGGGAAAGTTTATTATTCTAAGAAAAAATATGAAGACGCATTGGCTGATTTTAACAAAGCAATTGTTCTTAATAACAATAATGCTGAAGTTTATATTGAAAGAGCTAATACGTTAAATATTATGAAAGAACATAAAGAAGCTTTAGAATCTATCAATAAGGCTCTTATTTTGGATCCTGTTAATAAAGAAGCAATATATTCAAGGGCATTAATTTATTATGAAAATGAAGATTATGATAAAGCCCTTAATGACTTTTTAGATTATTGTACGAAAGATCCAAACAAACCTATTGTTAATTTTTTTATTGGGGAGATATATAACGGTAAAGAGAAATATGAATTGGCTCAGTCATATTTGACAAAAAGCATTGATCTCAATATGGAAGGAGTATATGCTTTAGCACAACGAAGTTTAGCATTTGTTAGATTACATAAATATGATGAAGCAATAGCAGATTTGAGCAAAGCGATATCAATAGATTCAAATTCTGCAAATCTATATGTGTCAAGAGGGAATATATATTATGAAATATATTCTTTAGATATTAAGGCAATTAATGACTGGAGAAAAGCATTTGAAATAGACCCTAGTAAAAAAGAACTTATAGTCAAAATGGACAAAGCCAACAAGAAAATAGAAAGCCGCCGGAAGCTCTAGATTAAAGAAATAGAAAATAATTTAATAAAGAAAACCAAAAACAAGAAATGAGAATTATTATAATATTTTTATTATTAATTTTTGGAATACTCTATGCTGATAATACTAAAGCACAAAGTAATAGATGGATGTACATTGCCTCATCGAGTGATTTAATATATGATATTTATTATGATTCTGAAACAATAAGACAAAACAATGATGAGATTACTGTGAGTATAAAATTTGATTTTGAGAATGCCGCATCTAAAAATGAGATAACAAAAACATTTGAGAAACAAATCTCTAAATGGGTTATATTTTGTGGTAAGGATAAATATTATATTGGGAAAGGGGTATTATATTATAAAAATGGACAAATGAAGGAGATAATAATAAACGAATATAATGATGTAATACCTGAATCTATAGGAGAAGGAATATATAGATATTTTTGTAAATAAAATTAGGAATATATATTAATGGACTTAATTATTAATTCAATATCAAATTCAATTAACCATTTTGAATCCTTTAGGCACTTTTTCTGAAGTTTTCCAATGGTATGGTGAAATATATAAAACGGCAATAACATCTCCACTCTTATTATAAATCTCATATTCGTCAATTGGACTTTCAATATTAGAAGTTGACACATTTCCATTTCTCCTGTAATTAAGCATATTTCCGTCTAGAGTTCTTAAACTCTCTAAATATGTTTTGTTTGAAGGAATCCCGTAAACAGGAACTGGGTTAGTTATTTCTAATCCAAATTCACCATAGCCTTGTGGAATTTCATCTAGATTGCATGCTTGAGAATTACTTTTAATTTGAACCAATATCATATCAAGAAATTCTTTAGGCAGTTCTGACATATAATCTTTTTTAGGTTCCTTTTTTTTGAATAAATCAAATATTCCCATAGTTTTAATATTTATTATTTTACCAAATGTATGATTCGTTTTCTCTTTTGACTTCTGAAGGAGTTCTTCTATTAAATGACATCGCAGAACTCAACGCAACCAAATATTTATAAAAATCATCAACTTGTTTATCATTAAAATGATTAATACAATAACCTTCAAGATGTGACAATAATCGTGCCTTATCAAATTTTTTTGTAATCCTACTTATAGCTACTGATTTTAGAATAATAAGTTGAGCTTCTTTGAAGTTAATTTTATTATTAAGAATCACTACTGTCCCGTTTAAAAAAATGATAGGCTCATAACTAATATGAATATAT
>JBMOKG010000097.1:0-14513 GCA_049315385.1 Bacteroidales bacterium | reverse complement strand
CGACTGTTGATTATAATCAATTGACTATCTTTGATTTATAACCGGACACTAGTGAAATACAATAATTATTATAACTTTGGGTATTATTTTGCTTTTTTAAAATACAAACATTTTTTCAATACTAAGTCTTGGATACACTTCAAAAATATCTTATAGCATTTCAAAAACTAAGAATTGATAGGTCTCATGGTATTGCCCCTCATAAACCTATTCTATTATTATCTGTATTACAAAGTTTTCAAACTGGTCAAATTATAAACTCAAAAATTTACATAACACCAGAATTAGTTACGCTATTTAAGTCAAATTGGAGTTTACTTGTTAAAACTAATCACGATTGCAGAATTTCATACCCTTTTTATTATTTAAAAAGTGATAAATTTTGGGAACTTATCCCTAAAAGTGGGTTTGATAACATTAATCAAATGGGTTCAATATTAAAGAGTTTTTCTAATTTAAATGCAGCTATAGATTATGCTGTAATTAAAGATGATTTGTTTCTGCTGATGATAAATGAAAAGGCTAACAATATTTTGCAGAAATTTTTATTAGACACTTATTTCTTTAATGCAAAAGCTGATTTCTCTTTTTCTTATAAAGCACAACAATATTTTTTTGAGGATATTGAGAATAAAATCTTACATGAAGATGCTAATGAATACCGAAAAGAAATAAAACAATTGATAAAACAACAAAACGATGAAGAAATTTTCATTCGTGGAAGTCTGTTTAAAAGAGAGATTCCCAAAATTTACAACAATACTTGCTGTATATCTGGTATGAAAATAGATGCAACAATTTCTGTTTCAATGATTGATGCATGCCATATAGTTCCATTTAGTGTAAGTTTTGATGATACAATTACCAATGGGATTGCATTATGTCCTAATTTGCATCGTGCTTTTGACAGAGGCTTAATTGCAATAGATGAAAATTATAGAGTGGTGGTTTCAAATGTTTTCTCAGAGATAGAGTCTAATTATAGCCTAAGAAAGTTTGAAGGGAAACAGATACTTTTACCAAAAGAAAAAAATTATTATCCTTTTATTGATAATTTAATAAAACACAAGAATGAAATTTTTAAGATTACTTCATTTTAAAATTTCAAAACCTAATAGGATTATTTAATTTTAACAATTTTACCGGTATACGTATCTTCACCTGCTTTTATATGGTAATAATAAATTCCTGCTTTTAATGTTGCAGCATCAAAATTTACATTATGCTCACCTTTTTCCTGCATAGAATTTATGAGAACTTTAATTTCCCTGCCAGTTAAATCATAAATACTTATATAGATATGTTTTTCAAGCTTTAAGGAATAGCTGATTATTGTAAATTCATTAAATGGATTAGGAAAAACCTGAAAACTACAGTTATTTGAGATATCGTTAATACCGACTATAATTGTAATCATATCTGATGGAACTGAACTGCATCCATTTTCGGTTACTATATCTGAATAAACAGCATTAATTAAAGGAGAAACAATTAACTTTGATCCGTTTTCTCCCATTAAAATATTTCCGTTTTTATACCATTGGTTACCTAGCTGTACATTTGAGATTAAGGTATCCATTAATCCATATTTTACAGTAATTATTGGTTTTGGCGGATTCGTTATAAGTGTAACGTTCAGGCTGTCTTTGGATTTACATCCATTAGCTCCGGTAACTGTTACTACATAATTTTGAGAGTATATAGGCACAAAAGGAACTCCTTGCAGTACACTGTTATTCCAGATATAACTAATACCACCAGTAGCAGTTAGTTTAATACTGTTTCCCTGACAAATACTGGTATCATTTCCTGCAAAAGCAATGGGCTGAGGTTTAAGACTAATTACAACTGTATCGCTTTTTTTACAACCGTTTTTATTGACAGTAACGGAATAAATACCTGCCGTATTTACTGTGATAGTCTGAGAGGTAGTACCATTCATCCATTGATAAGAGCTGCCGGTATTTCCGGCATTTAAAACAAATAGCCCGGGACAAACAAGGGTATCATTCCCTAAATTTAAAACAGGATTTGTTAATGTTCCGGTCATATTAGCATCTAACCAATTGATACGAGCTTGTATCCAGGTTTTAATTGCCGTAATTTCACCTGCAAAACTTGTTGGATAAGGAGGCTGATTTGGCCATACATAAATACCTAAAATTGGCCATTTAACAAAATGACGAACCTGAGCTTCATTTAATTTAACAGCAATAGAATCTATATAATGGAAAATAGATTGTGTGCTTAATACTGACTGCCTAAGTTCTGTCCAGCGGCATTTTAATCCGGATGTAAATGTTGAATCCTGTATTAATCTTGCCCACCAGAACGGAACAGCTCCGGTATAGGATTGGTTTAGTTGATAAGCCCAGCCAGAAGTGATACTAGCTTCGTTATAATTGGCATTTCCATAAGCAATATTATAATCCCACATTGGACCAATAACAATTTTTCCACCATGACTGTATTTATTTTTATACAAAAAAGTGCTGAAACGATAGCTATCCACATTTTTATTCAACTCACTCAGTAAAAAATAGTCAATAAAGGAATTTACATCCATATATTTTCTGTATCCGTTCACAGGATCTATATAATTTGTAGCTTTGAGTGCTGTTTCAAATGAATCGACTACCAACTTGATATAGTTTTTTTGTGAAATATGCAGATCAACGGCATCAGGGTAATCATACAAAAAACGCATGGTTGCTCCGGATGATGTCAGATAATTGGAATTCCATCCATCTGATCCTCCGGTTGTTTTATCGATCTTAAAGATATAACCGCCGGTAAGTTCATCTCCTACAGTATCGGTAGGAAGTAATTTAGAAATGTCAACCCTGTCTGAACCTCGTTTTATTTTTTCCATCCAGACATAAATTCCCATATACTGACCATTTAAAACTAATTCACAAAACTTTGTACGGGAAGCATAATGTCCCGTTTTATTTGCAAGATCAAAAGTCAAAGTATTACGTAAACAAGCCTTATCATCATAAGGAGCATATAAAATCCAGTTGTTATCTGCCGGCATTCCCAGCACCACGGTATCATGTTCAAGATTAGCAGTATCCCTTGTTTCAATGCTGTATTGTTTCTGAGGAAATGTTTGAGAATAAGAACCCCTTACTTCTATACCAATCTTGTTGTTGTAATTGTTGAAAGGGTTGGTAAGATAATTCCGAACACCTTCACCATTGTATATAATCCCCATCTTAGCATTTATTTTGGGCGAATCAGGAATAGTAATATTATTTGTATTGATCACAACAATAGGTAAATCAGATGAGGTAAAAACTCCGTTCCACAAAGTAGTATGATTGCTGGCCGGATTCGTTGTTAAATACACAGGACCGCCAGTACAGTTGGAATTAGCAGCAAAAACGTAATAATAATAAGTAATGCCGGAAACAAGATTTGAGTCAATAAATGTTGTTGTTGTTTTATAAGAAACGACAACTCCACCTCCGATTGCATTGCCTTTTGAATACGTTGTGCCATTAACAGGATTTGCAGTGAGTGAATTTGAATTGCTTCTTACTACCAGATAATGATCTGCTGCAGGATTCCCTGCTGATGCTGTAAATGAAGCTGTAACCGTACTGGTATAAGGAGTTAACGTTAAATCAGTAGCAGGGTTTAAGGGTGAAGCACAAGGGAGAATATTGTATCCGCTTACTGCATATATATTAAGTCTTCCGCTTCCGGTTTGATTGGCAAATGTAACCGAAGCTATATTTTTAGACTGGTTTGCAGTATTTATTGGTAAAACCACATCATACATATAAGGACAAAGATTTACAGAACAGGAAGTGGATGTATTTCTCGCAGTTCTGTTGAACTGGATAGTAGCAGCTGAAGTTCCATTGCACCAGTCAGGAACGGTAAGTCCTGAAATTAACTGTGTTGTAGCATCTGTAAATGTAATGGTGGCATTAAAACTACATGCGCCATTGCCTCCCAATGCAAGTACATATAAATTATACACCGAAACAGGCGTTGTTAAATTCAGCGTTCCTGAACTTCCTGCCGCAGCCTGTAGTGCATTACTTGAGGTTGCCGGTTGTAAGGTATAAGTTAATCCGGGTGTATTTAGGCTGTTGATTGTATTATTGGAGGGCCATACACTGGCTGTTGCACAAAAACTACTGCCGGGTTTAAAAGTATTGTCCAGAAAAACATTGCTTTGCCCATCAACACTTGCTGTAGTTGAAGCTGTTGAAGTAGCAACACCATTAGCAACAATATCCTGATTGAAACCTGTAACCGGAATACTTATGAATTGAGCATTCAGAGGGTTTATGAAAGGTTCAAGAAATAGTAACAGGACAAAGAATAGGATATATTTTTTCATAAAATATTTTAATTAAAGCGTTTAACAAAAAACCTCACCAAAGATAATATTTATCATTAAACAAATCTGTTTTTTATTGTTACCGGAATATTAAAATGCAGAAGTAGAACTTCTACCCCCATTAATGTATGCAAGGAAATCTGACAAAAGCGAAATCGTATCCTCTTTAAATAAAACCAGTATCATCGTTGTTTTTAATTTTAGAAAAACTGGTAAATGTTTCTTTGTTTTAAGCGTAATGGTCAGGGTGAATTTTGTAGCATTGGCTACAACCTCACCCCTGCCTCTCCTAATAGGAAAGGTGCTACTGTACTGTAAATGTGATAAGTTTTAGCCTTGTAGAAAGGCTTTTATTTTTTACAAATGTATCAAAATAATGGTATAATTATTATGTAATCATGCATTTTTCAATTTCCAATAAAACTCCGGCTATATTTGTCATTACTTTCTCGTTTTCAAAACGAATAACTGTTAGTCCAAGTTCATTCAACTCATACGTTCTGTTTTCATCTCTTTCATGTTGAATTTTCTGTAAATGAACTCCGCCATCAATTTCTATGACCAATTTCAAAGCATGACAATAGAAATCAACAATAAATCTGTTTATTGGATGTTGTCTTCTGAATTTTAAACAGTGAAACTAATTATTTTGCAGATGTAGCCAAAGTTTTGTTTCAGCCATAGTCATGGTTTTCCTTAATATACGGGCTCGTTTTATGATTTCTTCCGAAGCCCCGAAATAAAAATTTTCCTTTCCTTTTATGAATACCATACTACAAAGTTAAAAATATTTATTAAACAGTCATAAAATTTGCAATTAGCTCTGCCAGAGTCCCTCTCCTTTTAGGAGAGGTTAGGTGAGGTCGAACCAATATTTGCAAAACTATTATTATATTTTAAGCGTTATGTGCTTTGGCTATTTCGTTGCATTTTGCTACAACCCCATCGCTGCTTCCTCCCGATATAAAACCGGGACAGGCTCTGAAAGGGGAAGTGATACTGCAGTGTCAGAATGAATCTTACACTATTTTAAAGGTTTTGTATCGTAAATTCTTAGATGTCGGTCCTCTCCGAAGATTATTCTTTCTCGTGATTTCAGTTCTTTTTAATTTGCCGGATGAATTGATGCTTTTTATTTATCAAATAATTAAAAGAATGTTTCTCAGAAATCAATTGCCGGGCTGGAGATAGATGCAAATCAGGTAATTATGCGTAAAAGCCCAACCATATGCCAATACAAAATATTGTTTAATCTTCAGTATCCAGTTCATCAGATTCCCCGGAACCATCATCGGGAAGATTTTCAATTATCATATTATAAACATGCTTCCGCCTTTTGATGATACTCCTTATCCCTAAATAACCCAACGACAGAAGTATAATTGAAATTATGATGAGAATAACTGTTACTCCTGAAGCGTTTTCGGTTTCTGTTCCAAAACGGATTCCTCTTCCGAGTATAATCCTGAATGCAGCCAGTAATACTACGAAAAACGATACAAACGTCCAGGAGAAACTATACATTGGAGGATCATCTTCTACATTCGGAATCATGACGTTTTCAAATCTGAAATAAGTGGGCAACAACATAATTAACATAGAAAGATTGATAAGCAATTCATGAACAGGAACTCTGGGGAGATAAATAAGAAACAATATAAAACTGCCAAATAACCAGGGCACAAAAATCTGATTTTTAACAAATCTTGTTCTATTTTGGCTATTAATGAGCGTAAATGAGTTGGCTGATGTTAGCAATGGGAAAACAGAATAATTTCCAATTATCAATAAGACTATTATAGCAGCTACCACCACCAGGATTTTAATTTCCATACCCAGATATAACCAATCGACAATCAGATTAGAACCATAAAGTAAAAAAATGGATCCGATAGCAAAAGATCCTATCACTCTATTTATAAAATGCAGAGCACCCCAAAGGAAAAATAATTTTATTATGCTGTCACTGTTCGAAAACTTACGATATAACATTATGAAAACAAAGGCCAGAAATATCGAAACCAAAGGGCCGGAAGCAAAAATCGTCAATGCTGAATCAGAATACCAGAACTTAGAGTTGTCAGGTGTAAGAAATTTTAACTCATTATAAAATAAAACAACACGGATAAAATACTGACCGGCAATAAAAGCGGTAATAAACTGATAAACAAAATAAACAAACAGAAAGGCCAGCACATAAATTACGGTAGAATCCAGTGCTATTAATTTAAAAATTCTTTTCCTTTCGGTTTCGTTTTCTGACATTTTACTGATTATTTTCTTTTACAAACGTACATTTTTTTTGAATACTATACAAGAACTTTTCTTTAAAGAAAGCCGAAATATAAACGCTTATCCCGGCTTCTTTTTGCATAATAATTCTACTATTTACAATCTATTTCATAGCATAAACGGAATTATACTGATTATAATGATTTTGCAGTTCAAAAAGTAAAAGCAAATTGAACTATAAATATCATTACAGTGGGCTATTCGTATTATTAGTTTACAAATTGTCTGGCATAATATTTGGCAGTAAGTTTTTCGCCGGTAGCTTGTTCTATCATATCATTCCAATAAAATGTCTTGCCGGGTTTAAACACTTTTTCTGTAAAGTATTTTCCTATCTCGGGATTGCCAATAAAACTCTGAAGTTTCAAATCGCTTTGTTTTAAAATATTTTCCGTAACATAATAACTAAATTGTGAGGCCAAAAGTTCACCCAATAAGTAATTATGATAATAACAGGGGAAGGTAGCAATATGGATTTTTGTAGCCCAATCAGGTGCATTTCTGTCAGTTGGCTTTTTAATCATCTGATATTTTTCAACCAGATCCCACCATAATTTATTTAGATCCTGATCAGGACTTGCATACATTCCTTTTTCGAAACGATACATTACCTGTGCCCAACGACTGAAAACCATTTGTTCGAGACGCAAGGTCTTGTAACAATCTTCAGCAATTTTGGCTTTTTCAGCTTCGCTGATTCCGAGCATAGATTTTATCCATTCAGGATTGCTCGAAAGTCTGCCAAAAAACATGGCGATAGCTTCAGTAGTAAAGGTATGTGCTGGTTCACGCAATGAATAAGGTAAACCACGGTCGATGAATTTATCATAAACAGCATGTCCGTATTCGTGCAACATAGTTCCCATCCATTGCTGATTAGGTTTTACATTGCATAATACTCTTACATCGCCTTCATTGTCAATATCAGTACAAAATGCATGCTGGTTTTTGCCTGGTTTTTCATACAAATCACTGTTTTTTAATATATCATCCATTGGTAAGCCAATTCCGTTGTAATAATCTGACGTTAATTTCTCAAGATTTGCTTTGGCGTAATATTTATCCAGATCAACAGCGTATAATTTGGGAGCTTCCTGAAAAAAACGATTCTGATAATGCCAGGGCATGAGCTCAGCTTTATTGATTTTAAATCTTTTGGCAAAATAATCATCCATTTCGCTTTTTAATCCAATAAAACATCCTCTGGTGAGACTATCTAATTCATCAAATATCTTTTCAATTTCTTTTGGATCCTGTTCGCTCAAAAGCAGGCTCATGCTGTGGTAATTTTCAAATCCCAGCTTTTTGGCAATCGCATTGCGCATTTTAACCAGTTTTATAATATCCTGATTAACAAGACTTCCTATGTTTTTATGGGTCATCCAGCATTCTTTCAATTCATTTGAATTTACGGAAGTTTTTAATACCTCTTCAATCTGATTATCAGATAATTTTTTGCCTTTTACCTCAGCCCTGAAATTAGAAAATTTCTTTTCTATTTCAGTCTGCAGCTTGATTACAGCATTTAAGCTGGCAGTATCAACAGCAGCACTTTTGTAAGCATTAAAAAGAACCGTCAATTGACGGCTGAGTAATTTGTCTTTTACCTGGCCTGATTCTTTGATTGCTTTTAATGCAGCAAAAGATTCAGGATTGGCATACACATTGGTAAGTTTTACCGACAATGCTTCTACTTTGGCAAAGTCTTCATCTTTTCCGCTGATAGCTGCATTCCATGAAGCAATATTAACTTCTTTGCTCAAGCTAACGGTTAAATAATCATGCTTTTTGATAAAATCTGTAAGTTTCTGTTCCATGTTTTCTTTGGGTGTGTTTTTACATCCGATGTTAATTGACATTGCAAGAACTGCAATCATCAGGAAATTAATTTTTGATTTCATAAAAATGGTTTAAGATGAATATTTATTTCTTTATATAAAAAAGATATTGTCCGATTACGATAAAAAGTACAGTAGTTAAGGTGCTTAGGATTACCCTTGCAAAAGTGTAAAAGAATTCGTGAAACGTAAAAACTTCGAGATAGAAAAACACCAGATGATGAAGGAACACCAGTATCAATGAATACTTAAGGAACCATTCGATTCCTAAATCGCTGATACCCGGTGTAATTCCTATTTCATAATCTTTAGATGAAAATACAAACCTGAGAATACCTGGCCGGCAAAATGCCATGAATACAGAAGCTGCAGTATGCATACCCATAGTATCAGAAAATAAATCCACGCCAAAACCCAGCAGAAATGCCGAAATCAACAACAACCATGGAGGCGTTTCGAATGGAATCAATAAAATAAACAACACATAGATATAGGGATTGATATATCCTCTTATTTCCATATTATCAAATACCAATACCTGTAAAAGTATCAGCAGTAAGAAACGTAATATATTTCTGAAATAGAGATTATTCATGTTGAAATTCCTTTAGTTTCAGTTGTTCGTCCTTAAACATATTTTTAACCACGTATACATAATCTAATTTGTTGAAATCCGTTGAAAAATTAATGATAATTTTATAAAAATTATCTCCTGGAGTAATCTTGTATTCTGATACTGTACCTATCACAATTCCTTCAGGAAAATCGAGTGAAAATCCGCTTGTAATAACGGTATCACCGGTTCTGAAGCGAATATGGGAAGGAATATCTGTAAGACTGCCCTTTTTAAAACTGCCGCCTTCCCATGTAACTGAACCTGCCGCATTGGTTTTCTTAAGCTTCGCACTAATCTTGGCTTCCGAATGCAACAACGACATTACCGAGCTGAAATTGCCTGATACTCCGTTCACTATACCAACAATACCATTGGAACTTACAACGGCCATGTTGTTTCTGATGCCCTGATTGTATCCTTTGTTCAGCATTAAATAATTGTTCCGTTTACCGGTAGAGTTACTGATAACCTTGGCATCAATATAATTATACTGTTGTTTGTAAAGTGTATCGTGAATAACAATTTCGCTGGTAGTAAATTTTACATAAGATTTTTCGATCATAGCACGCAATCCTGCGTTTTCTTCGGCAAGTATCCTGTTGTTTTGTTTGAGATAAAGGTAGTCGAAAATATCGTTATAAGACTGGTATACACTTCCTGTTAACTGATTGGCAGTATTCAGCATACGGGCTCCCTGATAAAAACTGTTGTTCGCTATCATTACAAAAGCAATGATCTCGAGCAGTACAAATAAAAAGAAAAAATAGTTCTTTATCAGAAACGCAAAAAGCTGTCGCATTTAATTTTGTGTATTGGAAAATTCTTGCGGGCAAAGTTAAGAAATTACAAATTACGAATTACGAATTGCAAATTAAAAATGAGGCTATCATTTGTCATGCCGTTAGAGGAATTATCTCAACAGACATCTGTTTAGCCTTTTTATGATTGAACAGCGAATAGCGAAACAACATTCCATGACAATATGATAAAATTGATTGTTGAAAGATAATCTGTCTTATAAAATCTTATTTAGCATTATAAATTCTTTGAAGTCGCACCTCTCCGATGATTGCTTTTTCTAGTGATTTCTGTTTAAATTTATAATATATTTTAAGAAATACGATGAGCGAACTTTTGAGACTGATCCGGTAAGGATATATTTAAAACAAGAAAGGTTTGAAAATTCTAAATTTTCAAACCTTTTACTTCGTTGACCTACCAGGATTCGAACCTAGACAGACAGTACCAAAAACTGTTGTGCTACCATTACACAATAGGTCAATCTTTGAATTGAGGGTGCAAAATTACTATTTTTTTTTCATCCGGCCAAGAAATTTTTAAAAAATTTCATAAAAGCTTGTTTTTAAACAGGTTTTATCAATATTTTAGCTTCCATCATATCCATCATTGCATATTTTACACCTTCCCGTCCTAATCCTGAATCTTTAATTCCTCCATAAGGTGCGTGGTCAACTCGGAAAGTAGGGACATCGTTAATAATAACGCCACCGACTTCCAATTGGCTGAATGCCTGGTTCATTTCAAGGATAGAATTTGTAAAAACGCCTGCCTGTAAACCATAGCGACTATCGTTGATGTAATCTACTGCATCTTTAAAATCATGATAGGGTTCTAAGGTAACAACCGGACCAAAAACTTCCTGTGCACATACTTTCATGTCTTTATGGGTATCAGTGAGAACAGTAGGTGGGTAAAATGCAAGTTTTCTTTTACCTCCGCATAGTAGTTTTGCACCACTGTTTATTGCTTCATTTACCCATTCTTCCACTCTTATCGCGTTGTTTTCATCTATCATTGCTGAAACATCAGTTTGTATATCTTCGGGACTTCCACTCTTTAACTGATGAACTGCTTCGCAAAACTTATGTTTGAAAATTTCAAAAACAGCAGTATGTACATATATTCTCTGGGCATGAATACAAACCTGGCCGGAGTATGCAAATCCACCGACAATGCATTTTGCAACTGCAACATCAATATCTGCTGTATCTGTTATGATTACACCTGCATTTCCTCCTAACTCAAGGACTACTTTTTTCTTAGCCGCATCTGTTTTCATTTTCCAGCCAACTTCAGGAGAACCTGTAAAGCTAAGAAGTTTAAATCGTTCATCTGTAACCAAAAGATTCCCGGATTGTCTGTCCATTGGTAAAATTGACAAACCTCCTTTAGGGAGAGAAGTCTTATCAACAATTTTCGCAAACTCCAGGGTAGAAAGAGGAGTGGAACTGGCAGGTTTTAAAATAATAGGACATCCGGCTGCAATGGCAGGGGCTATTTTATGTACAGCAAGGTTTATTGGAAAATTAAATGGTGCTATTCCGGCTACCAGGCCAACAGGGAAATATTTGACCCAGCCTTCTTTGCCTTTTCCGGCAGCTGTCCAGTCAATAGAAAGATATTCACCTTGTAGTCTTTTGGATTCTTCGGCAGCTACTATTATTGTCTGAACAGCTCTCGCTATTTCTCCGATAGCATATTTCATTGGTTTACATGCTTCAATTGCCAGGACTTCTGCAAGATGTTTTTCATTGCGTTTCATTTCAGCTGCAATTTCCATCAGAATAGCATATTTTTCATAAGATGGTAAATTTTTCATAACAGACTGTGCTTTTTCAGCAGCCAGAATTGCTTTTTCAAGCACTGCAGCATCAGCCAGATAGGTTTGAGCAAATACTTCCCCGCTATAAGGATTATAAACATTTAACTTATTATCTGTAGTAATAAACTCACCTCCAGCATAAATCTTATAAATTTCCATGGTATTGTTTTTTTACAAAAGTAAAAAAAAACTAAAAATTATTCAATTTTTTTAATGTTTTGAAAATAAAAGAAGTAACTTTACCGTGTTTTTAGAAAAAAGTATAATTAGTAATATATCTTATCAATAAATTTAATAAATTATGAATACAAAATCTACACTTTCAGTTTTATTAATGCTGATATCCTTTAGCTTGTTTTCACAAAATACTTTGCGTCAACCTTCATATAATGTGAATAATGCAAAATCAACAAATGCATTACAAATTACTACTATTAATAATTTAAGTCTGATTGCTAATTATCTTTCCGGTCCCGGTGTAACAATATCCAATGTAAAATTCAATGGTAATGATAGTGTTATTACAGCGAATATGATAGGTTATTATGAATTTTCAGGATTAACACCATCGTTTGGGATAGATACCGGTATCATTATTTCTACAGGAGGAGTGTATGGTGCAATAGGTCCGAATAATTCGGCATCTATGACAACACCAACCGATACAAATATATACCTGGATTCGACGCTTCAATCTTTAATTCCTAACCATACACTTACAGAAGCTGCGGTGTTGGAATTCGATTTTACACCTTTAACAGATACATTAATTGCCTGTAGATTTGTTTTTGGTTCAGAAGAATATCCGGAGTTTGTAAATACACAGTTTAATGATGTTTTTGGTTTTTTTATCAGTGGCCCTAATCCATTAGGAGGTACGTTTGTAAATCAAAACCTTGCTTTAATTCCTGGTACAAATATGCCGATAACGATTGATAATGTGAATGATTCAGTAAATTCAGCTTTTTATGTTAATAATTTTGGAGGACAAACCCTTCAATATGATGGATATACGACACCTATTTTATTACAGCAAGTAGTAACTCCCGGCCAGTCCTATCATTTTAAAGTGGGAGTAGCTGATGCTGGAGATCGGGCTTATGACTCCGGCGTATTTATGAAAATCAAGAGTTTTTACGGATATGCAAGTATGCCCATTGCTAATTTTTCATTTAGTATCAATGGAAATATCGTAAGTTTCGTTAATACCACAAACTGGGCTAAATATTATGTTTGGGACTTTGGGGATGGAACTATTGACACTGTATACAATGTTAAATCAACGATCTCTCATACTTACGCCAATGAAGGTAGTTACGTGGTAAAACTGGAGGCACATAATTATTATCAGGTAAATACAATCATAAAAACTGTACAGATTGGCAGTATTGGCCTAAGCGAAAATAATGGAAGTAGTTTTGAACTCATTCCATCAGGAACTGAAAATTCATATGAGTTAAATGCAACATTCAGTCAACCTCAAAATCTAAATATCCATATTACAGATATTTCAGGAAAAATTGTCCGCAGCATTTCACTTGATGCACAGAAAGAAATTCACCATACCTTTAATCTTACCGGTTTATCGAAGGGTGTTTATATTTTGCAGCTCAAAACCAATGAAAATACGTTTGTTAGAAAAGTTATCAACAAATAAGGCGGACTTATCAACATTTTTTATTTTCGCAAGTGACTGTTAATGTATAATTTCGCAAAAAACGGACGAAAAACGATGTTTTTTTCTATAAAAATATTGCAAATTAAAATAAAATGTTTAATTTTGCACTCCCAATAAAAAAACGAATAGAATCAAAATACTATAATAATGTACGCAATAGTAGATATAGCCGGTCAACAATTTAAAGTGAAGAAAGACCAAAAGGTATTTGTTCACCGTTTGGAAGCAGAAGAAGGTGCAAATGTTGAATTTAACGAAGTATTCCTAACTGAAGAAGAAGGTAAAATTAACGTAGGAACTCCAGTTGTTGCTGGTGCTAAAGTTACGGCTAAAGTTCTTTCACATTTACGTGGCGATAAAGTTCTTGTTTTTAAGAAAAAAAGAAGAAAAGGTTATCAAAAATGCAATGGTCATCGTCAATATTTGACCCAAATTCAAATAGAACAAATTAGTTTATAATTTATTGTAAAACATTCCTGATTTTCAGGCTTAAAATATTATATTATGGCTCATAAAAAAGGTGCTGGTAGTTCAAGCAATGGTAGAGAATCCCATAGTAAACGTTTGGGTATTAAAATATATGGTGGTCAGGTGGCTATCGCCGGTAATATCATAGTAAGACAAAGAGGAACTGTACATAATCCAGGTTTAAATGTTGGATTAGGTAAAGATCATACAATCTTTGCAATGGTTGATGGTATTGTTGAATTCAAAAGAAAAAGAGATAATAAATCTTTCGTTTCAGTTATGCCTATTGAAGCTAACTAATTCGTCTGTAAATATTACTGAAAATATTATTTTAATCTCCTGACTTAAACATCAGGAGATTTTTTTGTTTTATACGTGCATTAATTAATAAATAATTTAAGGGGCTATGCATGTTTTATATTATGTAGGTTGTAGTTTAGATTAGCGTTTTAAAAAATTGTTTGAGTAGAAATAAAAGCTGGAGCTTTTAAATTAGAAAAAGTTTTTTTTTATTTATGCATTTTGCTTATATTTTTTTCTCATACTTTTTTCTTGATAAAAAAGTATGAGAAAAATCAAGACTTCTAATAATTTACTTCAAAACTACGGTTTTAAAAATCGAGTAGACTGCCCTGCCAGTA
>JBMOKG010000005.1:0-129238 GCA_049315385.1 Bacteroidales bacterium | reverse complement strand
TGATATTGCAAAAGAAGCAGCTAATATATTCCAACAACTCAGAAAACAAAACCAAATAATTGAATTTAGAGATATTTTTATTGGAGCAACAGCTTTAGTAAACAACATACCGGTTCTTACATTAAACAAAAAACATTTTAGCCGAATTAATAAGCTTGAAATAATATAGCATAATTAATTATACTAAATTCTCAATTTTCACCGACAAATATCACGAATTAATCGTTAACACCCCACCTATAACATTAAATCTGCATATTTAATGATAAATATACCGGATTTAACGCTAAAAATGCCAACTTAAACACCAAAATCGGTATATTAAGTATTAAATGCCTGCCTTTAATGATAAAAACGACGAATTTGGTATTCTTACCCCTGCTGTAATGAAAAAAATGCTATATTTACTGATAAATATTAAGCTTTTATGATATTTTGAGCAGTTGTTTTTAGTCGGAGTGCAATATAGAGTCGCACTCTGACTTTAATATATTTCAGCAAAGAATATAAGATTTATTCTGAATAACTTTAAATCAATATAGTCTATATTTTTACCTTGAATTTCCTCAAAATATACTATTTTTGTTCTAGTTAATTAAACTAACCTAAAAAACCAAGAATATGAATCCTAAAAAAATATTATTCACTTTTATACTCTATTTTACTGTTTCTTCTTTCATAGTCATTGCCCAAAAACCAGAAAAAAGAGACAAAGCTATTTATACAGAGAAGAAAGCAGGTTATTATCAAAACGTTTTGTTGAAAAGTTATGAAGAAGACAATAAAAGAAATCTTTTTCTGGAAGAAGCAAAAGTCTTTTCAGTAGATTTTTCAAGTACAAGCTTCCCTACAGACACATCCGACTATACAAAATTTTGGCATAATAATCCGTTAAATCAAGGTTTAACAGGAACCTGCTGGTGTTTTGCCGGTACTTCTTTTGTTGAATCTGAAGTTGAAAGATGTACAAAACAAAAAATCAAGCTTTCTGAAATGTATACAGTTTATTGGGAATATGTTGAGCGAGCAAGGTATTTTGTTGAGAAACGTGGAAATATGTATTTCAATGAAGGATCTGAATCTAACGCCGTACTGAGAATGATGAGAAAATATGGCGCAGTTCCTTCTTATATTTATACCGGAAAAACAGTTGGAAAAACAATTTATAATCATGCAAAAATGTTGGATGAAATGCTAAACTATTTAGCTTCGGTTAAGAAAAACGATCAATGGAATGAGGAAATTGTCATTAATACTATCAAAAACATTTTAAACTTCTATATGGGTGAACCTCCTACAACTTTTAATTATGGTGGAAAAACTATTACTCCGCTAAGCTTTTATACAGATATTTTGCATTTTAATGCTGCCAATTACTTTAGTTTTATGTCAACAAAGGAAATTAGTTTTAATCAGAAAGGATTGTTAGATGAAGCTGATAACTGGTGGAAAAGTGATGATTACTATAATCTATCATTAAATGAATACATGAAATTACTTACAAAAGCTATTACAAAAGGATATACAATTGCCATTTGTGGTGATGTTTCAGAACCAGGTTACAACAGTCAGAATCAGGTGGCAATTATACCAAGCTTCGATATTCCTGCAGAATATATTGATCAGGATGCACGTCAATACCGTCTTGAAAACAAATCTACTACTGATGATCATTGTATACATATTGTAGGTTTTCAAATTAAAGACGGTAAGTATTGGTTTTTAATTAAAGACTCAGGTAGTGGTGGATTTGATGGTAAAACAAAAGGCTATCGATTTTACCACGAAGATTATGTAAAGCTTAAAATGATGAATTTATTAATGCATAAAGACGCAGCAAAAGAGTTTCTGGATAAAATTATTAAATAAAGTGTTGTTCTTCAGTAAATACTTGAAATATTTATTATTATATTATAAAGAAAAAATCTAAACAGAATTCTAAAATTAACTTTAAAGATATTATCTTAGTTCTTATGAGTTTTTAATACGAAAACATAAAAAATGAACATAATAACAACGAACAAACGCAAGATACTTAACGATCCTGTTTATGGATTTATTAGTTTACCTAATGATTTGATATTTGATATAATTGAACACCCTTATTTCCAAAGATTAAGACGAATTATGCAATTGGGACTCACACATTTGGTATATCCAGGAGCATTACATACACGTTTCAGTCATGCATTAGGAAGTATGCATCTGATGTTACAGGCTATTGAAGTATTAAAACAAAAAGGACAAATTATCACAGAAGAAGAAACTAATGCTGCTGCTATTGCTATTTTATTACATGATATAGGACATGGTCCTTTCTCTCATGCTTTGGAAAATTCAATTGTAGAAAACCTAAATCATGAAACGATTTCTGAACTATTTATGAATCGTTTAAATGAATCATTTAATGGTGAACTTTCAATGGCACTGGATATTTTTAAAAATAATTATCATAAAAAATTCCTTCACCAACTAGTATCTGGTCAACTGGATGTAGATCGTTTGGATTATTTAACACGTGATAGTTTTTTCACAGGTGTTTCAGAAGGGATAGTTGGCACTGAAAGAATTATTAAAATGCTGAATGTTTGGGATGGAGAATTAGTAGTTGATATTAAAGGTATTTATTCCATTGAAAAATTTCTGGTTTCCCGTAGATTAATGTATTGGCAGGTATATCTTCATAAAACAGTATTATCAGCTGAACAAATGATGATAAAAATATTAAAGCGAGCCAAACAATTGGCACAATCAAAAGTTGAAGTTTTTGCAACTCCTGCTTTAAGTTTATTTTTAAAAAACAATTATCAGAAATCAGATTTTTTAAATAATGAATCTCTTTTAGAAGCATTTTCACAATTAGATGATTTTGATATTTTCACATCTATTAAAGTCTGGCAACAACATGATGATAAAATCCTCTCACTATTATCTAAGTTCCTTGTTTCCAGAAAACTATATCAGATTGAACTTCAAGATACTGCATTTGATTCTTTCAGAATATCTTATCTTAAAGAAAAAATATGCAAATATTATTCACTGCATGAAAAAGAAGCAGATTTTTTTGTTTTTACTACAGATGTTGTAAATAGTGTTTATGATCTTAAACATGAAAGAATTAATATTATGTCAAAAAACAATGTTATTAAAGATATTACAGAAGCATCTGATCAGCTAAATGCTGCTTTTTTAGATAAAACAATAAAAAAGTATCTTTTATGTTATCCTAAAGAGAGATACCTGATTTAATAATCAATAATTAACATTCGTTATTTATTTTTCATTTAATTTAATATCAGGCATGTATAAAATTTATTTTATTATTTTTATATAGAAATTTCATTTAGCTATAAAATTTGCTAAAATGTTTAGAATAAGTCTTATTTTTGCAATTCAGAAAATATATCATATTATAAATAATCTCATTAATGAAAATTACGGTTCAACAAATATCTGATACATTAAACGGTGTTATAGAAGGAAATCCTGAAATTACAGTAGATAAACTTTCTAAAATTGAAGAAGGTATTGAAGGAAGTCTTTCTTTTCTTGCAAATAAATTATATACTCCATATATATATTCTACTCTTGCTTCAGCTGTAATTGTAAATAAAGATTTTATACCAGAACAACCATTAACTACAACATTAATAAGAGTTGATGATGCTTACACTGCATTTGCTAAGCTTCTCGATTTTTACAATCAGGTCAAACTAAATAAATCAGGAATTTCTACATTGGCTTTCATTTCTTCTACTGCCAAAACCGGAGAAAACAATTATATAGGTGAATTTGCATTTATTGGCGAAAATGTAAAAATCGGGAAAAATGTAAAAATATATCCTCAGGTATATTTGGGCGATGATTCAACGGTTGGCGATAATACAACTCTATTTGCAGGCGCAAAAATTTACTCTGATACTATAATTGGTAATAATTGTATTATACATGCTGGTGTTGTATTAGGTGCTGATGGCTTTGGTTTTGCACCTCAGGCAGATAATATATATAACAAAGTGGCTCAGATTGGAAATGTAATTATTGAAGATAATGTTGAAATTGGTGCAAATACTAGTATCGATAGAGCGACATTAGGTTCAACCATTATAAAAAAAGGTGTTAAACTGGATAATCAGATACAAATAGGTCACAATGTTGTAATTGGTGAAAATACTGTTGTAGTATCTCAAACTGGTATAGCAGGATCTACTAAAATAGGTAAAAATTGTATGATAGCAGGACAAGTTGGTATTGTTGGACATATAACCATTGCTGACAATGTTAAAATTGGAGCTCAATCAGGAATTAATTCTTCTATAAAAAAAGAGGGATCTGCATTATTGGGTTCGCCTGCGTTTAATGTAAGTGAATATCGGAAAATCTCTGTTCACTTCAGAAATCTTTCAAAAATAGTTGCCCGTATTGAAGATCTGGAAAAGAAACTAAAAGATAAGGAATAAAAAATAAACGGTTAAATAATTGTTCATTCTATCTAATATTCAATTTTATTTTCCAAATCATTCCAATTTTTAAATACTTCCAACGCTTCATCCTGCATCATCTGGTGGGCTGGTATTTTCCTTTCTGATAAAGGGATATTTATTTCTTCATAAATAAAAGAATCATCGAAACCTGCATTTGAAGCATCTTTTTTAGAACAGGCATAAAATATTTTTTTAGGACGAGCCCAGTAAATTGCACCTAAACACATAGGGCATGGTTCACAACTTGTATATATCTCGCAATCATCTAACTGAAAAGTATTTAAATTTTTACAAGCATCTCTTATTGCGTTAACTTCTGCATGTGCTGTTGGATCATTGGACGAAGTTACACTATTTCCTCCTCTACCTACAATTATCCCATTTTTTACAACAACAGCTCCAAAAGGACCTCCTTTTCCAGTTACTAAATTGTCTGCAGCTAATTTGATGGCTTCTGCCATAAATATATTTTTGTCCGAATGCATATTACTTACTATATTTGTAGAAGTTTTTTTTGTAAAATTACTAAATTATTTTCATCAAATATATGAATAAACCTGATATCAAGAAAAAACTTTTCGATACCTGCCTGCAACATCAGAATGAAGTGGTTAATAACCTAAAAGAACTGATGAGTGAAGCACAACAAAGTGCCAATGATTATGGTATGCCTAAAGACCGATATGATTCATACCGCATGCAAATATTGCGAAAACGAGATATGTACGGTCAACAACTCGAAAAAGCACTGGAAGAAATTAATATCCTGAAAAAAATTGATATTTCAAAGGAAAACAAAGAAGTTGGTTTTGGTTCAATAATAATTACTACTGATCAAAAATTATTTATTTCTATCAGTATAGGAAAAATAGATATCGAAAATGAAACTTATTATGCTGTATCTGTAAAAGTTCCTTTTTATGAAGTAATTAAAGGAAAAAAGAAAGGTGATTTTTTTGAATTCAGAGGAAAACAAAATCAAATTCTGGAGGTTTTTTAATTATCATAAATTAAGCAAATATTATATTAAATTCTAAGAATCATACAAAAAACTGATACGATTTTTTGAAATATATTAATCTTGATTACAGTTAGTTAATAGCATTTAAAAGAATTAGGATATCGGATAATTATTTAATATTAAGCTGTTTTTTATCAGTTATTTAATATTTAGCATAAAAGAAATATGAATGTTACTATAGATAAATATTCTGGATTTTGTTTTGGTGTAGTTCATGCTATTGAAGTTGCTGAACGCAAACTAAGTGAACACGGGCAACTGTTTTGTTTAGGAGACATTGTTCACAATGGAATGGAAGTAAAAAGATTGGTTGATAAAGGTTTGCAAATAATAACGCATGAAGAATTTAAGCATTTAAAAAATTGCAATGTCTTAATCAGGGCGCATGGAGAACCGCCTGAGACATATTGTATAGCAATTAAAAACCAAATTACACTCATTGATGCCTCCTGCCCTATAGTATTAAGATTACAAAGTAAAATAAGAAAAGGTTATGAAGAAATGTTGCAAAAAAATGGTCAAATAGTAATTTACGGCAAACTTGGTCATGCAGAGGTAAACGGATTAGTTGGGCAAACAGACAATACTGCTATTGTTGTTGACAAAGATGAAGATATTGATCAGATTGACTTTAGCCGTCCAATTAGGTTGTATTCTCAAACTACCAAAAGTATTGATGGATTAGCAAGAATTATTGAAAAAATAAAATTAAGGTTTAAACAGACTGATAATGTAAATGATATCGATTTTGTTTCAAATGACACCATTTGCAGGCAAGTTTCAAATCGTTCTGCTCAATTGAAAGAATTTTCTCAGAACTTTGAAGTAATTATTTTTGTAAGCGGAAAAAAAAGTTCAAATGGTATATTTCTCTATGGATTATGTAAATCAGTAAATTCTTTCACTTATATGATTGAAGAACCTACTGAAATAGATAAAAAATGGTTTACAGGTATTGAAAATGTTGGTATTTGTGGTGCAACTTCAACTCCGATGTGGCTTATGGAAGAGATTGCAAGAAAAATAAAAAACTTCTAAAATGTATCTAAAAAATTTAACAATTAGTAATTTTAAAAATTATACTGACGCCAACATTGAGTTTTCTGAGAAAATAAATTGTTTTGTAGGTGAAAATGGTGAAGGTAAAACCAATTTATTGGATGCAATCTATTATCTTTCATTTTGTAAAAGTTATTTTAATTTAGTGGATATGCAAAATATAAGGCACGAAACCGAGTTTTTTGCGATTCATGGAAACTATATCCGTAAAGATGAACATCAGGATTTATTAAGTTGTATACAAAAAAAGAATCAACGTAAAGTATTTAAAATAAACAAAAAAGAATATGACCGTTTGGCTGACCATATCGGTTTATTTCCGTTGGTAATGATATCACCTTACGATAGTGATTTGATAAATGAAGGGAGTGAAATAAGACGTAAATTTATTGATAGTGTGATTTCACAATTTGACCGGATTTATCTTGAAGATTTAATCAATTATAACAAAGCATTACAACAACGCAATGCATTATTAAAACATTTTGCTGAAAATAATATTTATAATGCAGATTCTCTGGAATTGTGGAATTTTCAATTACAGAAACACGGTGAAAATATTTATCAGAAGCGAAAAATATTTCTGAATGAATTCACACCTTTATTCCAGAATTTTTTTTCACTCATCTCAGGATCTAAAGAAAATGTTGATATAAACTACTTCTCACAACTGAATAATAATGATTTAGAAGAATTACTAAAACTGAATCTTATTAAAGATCGGGCATTACAATATACTTCTGTTGGAATTCATAAAGATGATCTCATTTTTAATATGGATAGCTTTGCAGTTAAGAAATATGGCTCTCAGGGTCAACAGAAATCTTTTATCATTGCATTAAAACTGGCACAATTTGAATATACTAAAAACATTAAAGGATTTAAGCCGGTACTATTGTTTGATGATATTTTTGACAAACTTGATAATGCAAGAGTTGAACAATTGATTAAATTAGTAGCTGATAAAAATTTCAAGCAAGTTTTTATTACAGATACACATTCTGAGCGCATTATAAAGATATTTAAAAGTATAGAGATTGCTTGTAAAATTTTCAATGTAAATAAAGGGAAAGTAACTGAAATTAGTGAAGATGTTTAAGAAAAGTAATGAGTTTACGTTAAAAGAAGCAATAGAACAACTTTTAAGTGCTTATAAAATGGATAGTAAAATTAATGAAACCCGTATTATTCAAGCCTGGGAAAATGTATGTGGAGTGATGATTTCCAGACATACCGAAAGAATGTATATTAAAAATAAAATTTTATTTGTAAAAGTAGATTCTGCTGCACTAAAAAATGAACTAAGTTATGCTAAAACAAAATTAACAAAAGCACTAAATTCTTCTGTAAATGAAGATGTTATTAGTGAAATAGTTTTCTTATAGCTTTTTGTTTATTTCAAACGCGAAAGCCTGCCTTTTTAATAATATTTCAGTATTACTCTAAAGCTTTATAAAGAAATCATTTTCTAATCTTCTCACTTTTGGTAAATTAGTCAAATAATCATTAATATGATGATGGTGTTAAGCGAATAGCTTCTAATATAATATCCAATTTGTCAGATGAAATAGATTGAGTATTCATCCGTTTTATCGCATATCTCCATTTTAAAGCATCAATTAAATCGATTTTTTAGTTTTTATTTGTAAAAATTTAAATCGTATTTGAATATAAAAAAAGCTAAAATTACATTTTAGCTTTTTTTATATATTTATTAGATGTGAAGCAAATGTCCCATTTTCTCCTGTTTGGTTTTTAAATAATCAAAATTAAACTCGTTTGGTTCTATAATCAAAGGAATTGTTTCAAGAATTTCAATACCATAAGCAGTCAAGCCAACTTTTTTAACGGGATTATTACTAATCAATTTTATTTTATGGGCATTTAAATCTCTTAATATCTGAGCACCAATTCCATAATCACGTTCATCAGGTTTAAACCCGAGTTCTTCATTGGCTTCAACAGTATCTTTTCCCATTTCTTGTAAATGATAGGCTTTAAGTTTGTTCAATAATCCAATGCCTCTACCCTCTTGATTCATATAAACAACAATTCCTTTTCCTTCTTTTTCAATCATTTCCATCGAACGATGCAATTGTTGACCACAGTCACATTTATATGAAGCAAATATATCACCTGTAACACAGGAAGAATGAACCCTTACAAGGATTTCTTCATTATCCGCCCATTTACCTTTAACTAAAGCTAAATGAGTATCTCCAGTTGTTAATTGGGTATAAGCATGTAATTTAAAATTGCCAAATTCAGTAGGAAGGTTTACTATCTGTTCTCTTCTTATAAGGCTTTCGTTTTTAATACGGTATGCTATTAAATCTTTTATTGTAATAATTTTAAGATTAAATTTCTTTGCAATTATTATCAAATGTGGCAAACGAGCCATTGAACCGTCTTCATTCATTATTTCAACAAGAACACCAGCTGGAAACAAACCAGCCATACGGGCAAGGTCAATGGTAGCTTCCGTATGTCCTGCACGTTGCAGAACACCACCTTTTTTGGCTCGTAAAGGAAAAATATGTCCGGGACGGCCAAAATCAGAAGGTTTAGTATTACAGTTAGTAAGGGCTTTAATAGTTTTTGATCTGTCACTGGCAGAAATTCCCGTAGTACAACCTTCTCCAAGCAAATCTATCGAGACAGTAAATTGAGTTTCATGCGCAGATGTATTATTGGAAACCATCATATGAAGGTTTAGTTCATCGCATCTTTCTTCATTAACTGGTGCACAAATCAATCCTCTTCCATGCATTGCCATAAAATTCACGATTTCAGGGGTAATTGTTTCTGCTGCTGTAATAAAATCGCCTTCATTCTCACGATCTTCATCATCAATTACAATTAAAACTTTACCAGATTTAAAGTCTTTTATCGCTTCTTCTATTGTGTTGAGTGTATATTCCATTGTTTTTATTTTCCTCTCAAAATATTTGCAAAAGTAATTCTTTTTTCAATGGATTACAAGAATGTATATTTGGTTTTAATAATATTTATCAGATTAATAAATTAATATTTTTTTATTCTCAAACAAAGTAGAATTATACATGATTTAAGTATGATAAAAATGGAAAAACTGACTATTATATTATCATTAATAAAATAAAAATGCAATTTAAATATTAAAAATTTCATAATAAATCATCAGAAATACAATACTTTAATTAATTTTAAATCAATTTACAGCCAAAATTTATCAACAAATTAATTAAAATAAATATTTACAAGGAGTTTGTTTTTTTAAGAAAATTAAATTGAATAGAAAATGCAATTTAATATTTAACCAATTCAATTTTTGGTAATTATTCAGTCTACAGAAACAAAATAAATTTGTTGAAACGGCAAAAAATTAACAGAAATAAAAACTATAATTGAGGGTAAGTGAATTGAAAAAAAGTTAAGTCCTCCAAGTCTAGATTTTTGATTAATATGCAGATAATCTATCTAATTAATGTAAGATGTCCTGTTTCTTTTTGAGAACGGCCTAATGCATCAGTGTAATTAATTTTCCAGATATACACTCCATCTGGACAAATTTCACCATTTCTGCTACCATTCCAACCATTATTATAGTCCTCAGTATGAAATACCATTTCTCCCCAACGATTAAAAATCATCATTTCAAATTTACCCTTACTAAAATCGATACTTAAGGGAATAAACACATCATTATATCCATCATTATTCGGTGTAAAAGCATTTGGGATATAAAAAGTAGCTTCCTCTAAAATTACAACTTTCATTATAATTTCATCAGAACATCCATAATCTGATTTAACTTTAAGTTTTGGGAAATAAGTACCTTCTTGAATATAAGTATGTATTGGAGAATGAACTTTAGATGAATCACCATCTCCAAAAGACCAATTCCAGTTTGCTGCTTCTGTTGAATTATTAATAAAGAAAATTTTCGAATTCAAAACACTTGTAATACTTGGTGTTATTGAGAATATTGCTTTAGGATTTGGATGAATAACTATCATATTGGGGATGATAAGTGAATTCTCGCAACCCTTGTTTGAAATGGCTTTAAGAGAAATATTGTAACTACCTGTAGATTGAAATGTATGTCCAACCTGATTGTTATTCATTAAAGAAGAAACTCCATCATCAAAATTCCAATTCCATGTAGTAATAAAACCAGAATCCACCATTGCAGTACTTGTAAAGATAACATTTGCAGAATTACATGCCTCAGTAATATCAGATGTAAAACTTACGACAGGCAAAGCTGCAATATTAATAAGTTTAATTATTGAATCCGAACATCCCATATCAGAATTAACAATAAGCTTTACATTATAATAACCGAAATTATTGTAAACTGTAATATGATTAAGAGTATTAGAATAAGCCCCGTTCCCGAAATCCCAATTCCAATTTATTATATTACCTAATTGTATGGTAGATAAATTAGTAAAGGTTTTATTTACGCCCAGACAAACGCCTGAATTATCAAAATCTGCATGCGGTTTAGGGTAAACTGTAACAGTTTTAAATATTGTATCTGTAACCCCGAAAATTCCAGTAATTATTAATTGAACATTATATATTCCCGGATTTACATATTGGTGTTTAGGATTTTTCAAAATTGAAGTTGATGCATCTCCAAAATCCCAAGACCAGGTTTGTATTCCATTTCCATTACTTATAAATGAACTATCACTAAAAAAAGTATAAGAATTTTCACAAGCATTATTAAAAGAAAAATTAGCTTGAATAAAAGGCGAACAAACTATAACAGAATGCGATATAGTATCTTTACAACCATTTGTATCTGTGACAATTAATTGTGTATAAAAAGTATCAATATTTAAATAATTATAAATAGGATTTTGCAAATTATTAAAACCTATTCCATCGCCAAAATCCCAATTCCAATTAATTATTGCAGCAGAATTAGCAATTGATGAATTTATGAATTGTGTTGATGAAGGAAAAGGAGCTATATTAGAAGTAAACTCTGCGATTGGCAAACTAAATATTCTAATTGTCTTCTGAATAGAGTTTGAACAACCGTGTGCATCTGTTATCGTTAATGTTACTTGATAAATTCCTGAATAATTGTATTTATGTCTTGGGTTTTGAAGGTTACTAAACAGTCCATCTCCAAAGTTCCATACCCAGCTATTTATTGGATAAATTGATGCAACTGAAAAATCAGTAAATTTAGAAGTATCTCCTAAACAATTATTAGGAACTGTAAATCCTGCGACAGGAATTGAATAGACCTCAATTGTTTTAGAAATTGTATCAATACAAACACTATTCCCTACTGTTAATTTGATAATATAACTTCCTGGATAATTATAAGCATGAGAAATTGTTGGTAAATAAAAACTAGGACTTGGGATAAATAAGCTATCACCATCTCCGAAATTCCATAACCATGTATTGATTGAACTTACTACATTTAACGAAGAATCTGAAATAATCACAGGAAATCCAGAACAAATACTTCCTACACTAAAATCAGCAGAAGGTTTTGAACTAACTGAAATATTTTTTGAAATTGAATCACAACATCCATTTGAATTGAATATGATTAATTTCACTGAAAATGTTCCTGAGGAATTATATAAATGTATTGGATTCTTTAATGATGAAGTAATTCCATCTCCAAAATCCCAATAATATGAAATAACTGCTATAGCAGAATAAGATGTATTAATAAATTTTGTTGAATCACCAAGACATTTATTTGTTGAAGTAAAATCAGGTATTGGTTTAGCATTTACAATTGTATTATGATGAATCGTTTCAATACATCCATTAGTATCAACAACAGTAAGCGAAACATTATATGTACCTGAGGAAGAAAATAAGTGTTGAGTATTGTGAATAGTAGATAAAAATCCATCACCAAAATCCCATAACCATGTTGTAATCTGAGTATTCTGGATCAAGAAGTTATCATAAAAATTTGTAAGTAAACCAACGCAAACAGTATCAAAATTAAAATCATAAGACATTGAAGGATTAACATATACAATTTTTGTTTCACTGGCAATGCATCCGTTACTATTAGTAATTGTAAGACTTACATTAAATGTATCTGTTGTTGAGTAATAATGAATTGGATTTTGCATTGTAGAAGAATAAGAGTCTCCAAAATTCCAATTCCACAAAGTATTATTACTTCCATGTTGAATCGAATTATCAGTAAAATGAATCAATCCACTGGCACAATTCCCATGGGAAACAAAATTAACTTCTGGAATAGAGTCTATTACAATAGGTATAACAATTGAATTCGAACATCCATTAATATCATTTATTGTAAGGGTAGTATTAAAAATTCCAGCATTTAAAAACATATACGATGGATTTTGTAAATTTGAAGTTGCAATTCCTCCAAAATTCCAGTTCCATATTGATAATGGACCACCATTGCTATATGATAAATCTGAAAAATGCGTATTAAGACCAAAACATGTTGTATCAGAACTAAAAAACACCACTGGTTGTGGGTGAACTATTAAATGATGATAAATGGTATCTTTACATCCGATATAATCTGTAACTTCCAAACTTATTTGAAATGTTGTATCATTAATTATATTTGTATAAGTATACAAAGGATTCTGTAAAGAACTAACTCCTACTCCATTTCCAAAATTCCAATTCCAGTTAGTAATAATACCGGCTTCACTATTTGAAATATCTGTAAGATGAATTGGTGAATTAACACAAACTGTGTCTGTAATAAATTCAGCATAAACAGGAGGATAAATTCTAATATTATTAATAACAGTATCTTTACAGCCTAGAGAATCTGTAACTATCAATCTAACAGAATAATCAGTTGAAGATAAAACTGAAGTGTATTTATATAATGGATTTTGAAGTGAAGATGTATTGCTTCCGTCCCCAAAATCCCAATTCCATGAATTTATTACTGATGCATTTGAAAAAGATCCATTAACAAAATGAGAAGTTTCACCTGAACAAACAGTATCAGAATAAAATAATGCAGTTGGGTTAGGATTTACTTTTGCAACATGCGAAATACTATCTTTATTTCCGTTTATATCAATTACAATTAGCCAAACTGTATAATTTCCAAAAGTAATATATTGATGGTTTGGATTTTGCAAATTACTTGTATATCCATCACCAAATTTCCACAGCCAACTAACAATAGCTCCTCCAGGACTTATAGAATTATCAAAAAAATTAGAAATATTACCTAAACAAACCTGATTTACAGAAAAATCTACATTCAATAAAGGATATACAATTACATCCTGTATGCTAGTATCTTTACATCCATGAATATTCATTACTGTTAGAATAACCTGGAAAGTATCTGTCATTGCATATAAATGTGTTGGGTTATTCAAAACAGATGTAAATCCATCACCAAAATTCCAATTCCAACTATTTATTAATGGTAAATTTGAAGAATTAATGCTGTTAAAAATTGTTGTGGAACCGATTGTAACTGTATTAGATGTAAATATAGCTATTGATGAAGAATCAACAATAATATTATGAGATGAAGAATCAATACATCCAAAACTATTAATTATTTGTAAATCGACATTATAAATACCTGGATTTCCATATTTATGTATAGGGTTTACATTAGCTGATGAATTTAAGTCCCCGAAATTCCAATTCCATGTATTTATCAAAGAATTTGAATCCATTGAAATATCTGTAAAATGAGTAAAATCGCCAAAACAAACTGTATCAAAGATGAAATTAGCTACAGGTAATGGGCTTATGAAAATACTTTGCAAACTATCTCCTTTACAACCATTTATATCCTTAACTGTTAGAATAATATTGTAATTACCTGATTGTAAATATGTATAAGAAGGATTTTGAATATTACTGCTGTCATTATTAATTCCAAAATTCCAGCTCCAATTATTAATAATTGGAGAATTGGTATTAGGATAAAAAGTTGAGATTTGACCGGTACAAGGAGTTGTCACTACAAAAGAAGGTGAAGGTAAACTCCAAACATCAACTAATTTTGAAGTGTCATTTTCACAGCCATTTTCATCAGTAATGGTAAGCCTTACATTGTATATTCCAGAATTTTGAAAAATATGATACGGATTTTGAAGAGAAGAAAAACTTCCATCACTAAAATTCCAACTTCGCGAAAAAATGGTTGAAGCTGTTGCAGTTGACAAATCTATAAAAGAAGATGTGTCATTCAAACAAACAGAAGTAGTATAAAATAATGGGTGAGGTAAAGTATCTAAAGAAATTATATGTGAAATTGTATCAATACATCCATTTATATTTGTAACAATTAGTTCAACGTTAAAAGTTGAAAGCGAATTAAATGTGTGGTTAGGATTTGAAAGACTTGATGAAGATAAATCTTCAAAATTCCATTTAGATGTTATCGGAATGTTTTGACTATTTGTAGTGTTTGTAAAATGAGTAGGAGTTCCAAAACAGACAGTATCAAAAGTAAATTCAGCAATTGGAACCGGGCCTAAATAAATATTTATGGTAGTATCATCTTTACAACCAAAAGAATCTCCTATAAATAATTTAACAGGATAAGTACCTGTTCCTGAATAATAATAAGTTGTATCAATATTTATACAGCTTCCTATACCATCCCCCATATTCCAAAAATAGGAATTAATAGAATAAGCTGCAGCTATAGAATTATTTGTAAATATTCTTTGATAACCAGAACAAACTGTATCTGTATAAAAAGAGGCAATTGGATTTGCATGAACAATGACATTAATTGTTGTATCTTTTTTGCAAGCTTTGTTATTAAAAACACTTATTGTTGTATTGTAATTCCCAGGAAGACTATAAATATGAAAAGGTTCTTTTAATAAACTAACGATACTATTATCTCCAAAACTCCATTGTTGAAAAGAAATACTATCAGAATTAGGAAAAGAAAAGTTTTGGAAAAATGTTGTATCCCCAAAACAAGTTTTTGAAAATAAAAAATTAGCAGAAGGCAAAGAATCAACAATAATTGTATGTAATTTAATATCAGTGCACCCTAGACTCCCTGTTGCAGAAAGAGAAACAATATAATGTCCAGGTGAACTATAAATATGTTGAGGATTTTGTTGAGTTGATATTATGCCATCACCAAAATCCCAAGTTCTGGAAATAATACTACCTCCTGGAGCAAATGATAAATCATTAAAATGGGTTGGACTACCAAAACATACCGTATCAAAAGAAAAATCAGCAGTAGTTTCAAATACGTGTATTCTTATTGTATCTGTGGTACTTCCACATCCAGGATGTCCTGTTGATGGTAAAGAATTATTTTCAGCTTTTAATATTATTGTAAAAGTACCTGGATAATTATAAACATGTGAAATGTCAGGAGTAGGATTAAGCAATGTTGCCATTACAGAAGTATTAACAGAATCTCCGAAATCCCAACTATAAAGTGTACGTGGATTTGCTGCACAAAAATTAGGTTTACTATAATTTTTAAATATAGCAGGATTTCCTACACAAACAGTATCCTCAATTATATCAACATTTGCTTCAGGGGGTGCAAATGCATTGATTGGTCCATAACTTTTAAACGGAGCACCACATTCATTTTCAGTGGTCAGTATAATATTGTAAGGTTGTTGTATCCCATTAACACAAGTTGTTTGTGTATAATAATGCCTTAAAGTGTCTCCTGGCAAAGTTCCGGCATTCAATGTATCAATTGAATTATCACCCCAATTAATAAATGTATGTGTATTTGCTGTAATACTTGAACTATTATTTATTGTGTACACCTCAAAAGGGATACATCCAGAACTAAATGAAAGAGATGAAAACTCAGGAAGCGGAATCGTTATAATTTCAAACGTATCTTTAAAAGTTGAAATACATCCGTTTAATCCAATTGCAATGATTGTAATTGGATAATTATTTATTGCATTATAAACATGTTGAATATTTGAAGTATTTGTAAAATTAGTCGCTATTGGAATAAAACCGCTTCCATCGCCCCAATCTATCTGATAAGATGAAATTTGAGAAACATTAGAGTAATTGAAAATCATTGCCGTATCAATAATCGCTGCTATAACATTTTCACAGCGTCTGAAATTTCCAATTTCCAGATAATCTACAGAAGGACGTTGTTTTATAACAACTTGATGTGTAGAACTATCACTACAATTATTCACATCAGTTACTTTTAGCATAACATTATAACTTTGAAAAGTATTACCAATAGCAGTATTAAAGTTATGCAAAGGATTTATTAAAGTATCTGAAACAAAATTATAATTAACTCCGTCTCTAAAAAACCACTCATATTTTAATCCTGCCCCAACAGATAAATTATGAAAATTCACAGCTTGATTCGGACACAAACTATCGTTAGTAATTGAAAAATGCGCTTCCGGAGCAGAAACGATTCTTACTGTATCCATTTTTATAGAAGTACAGCCTGAACTATGAGTCAAAGTTAATAAAACTGAATAATTTCCATAAGACAGAAAAGTATGATTAGGATTTTGAAGTAAAGATACACTTCCATCGCCAAAATCCCAATGATAAGAAATAATGCTCCCACTATTAATTATTGGATTATTAGCAAAATTAATTGTTTTAGAGTTGCAAAATTGATTAAAAGCGAAATTTGAATTTAATGTATCAATATTGCATGGTTGTGCATATAAATTATTTAGGAAAATAATTAAAAAACTTATGCTGTAAATTAATTTGCTAAAGAGCTTTATATTGAGATTATAAATATATATTTTAGTCATAAATACCTTCTTCATTTTAAATACTGTTCTTTATTAAAAATAGTTTCACAATATTAGTTATTCTCATGCCTAATTTGTTACATAAAAAAAAGTATTATTTATATCATTATCATTTTCAATACAAAATCTAAAAATTAAACTAAGTTAGGTTGTTTAATGATTGATCTTTGTTGATTATTAGTTAAATATTATTATTTAAAGTTTTAAATATCAATATATAATGAAATTTTTTTATTCATTCGTATTTTTGGAATTTCTTCCAATTATCATTTTATTTTCTTCCCCAATTAATTTCTTAAGAAGTATTGTTAAATCCTCGAATTCATCTACTTTTGAAAAAAAATAATTGGCTCCTGATTGAATTGCTAAAGTTTTATAATAATTTGAAGAAAAAAAAGTAAGAATAATAAATACGAGTAATTTATCTTCAATTCTGATTTTATTTAGAACTTCCAATCCGTTTATTCCTGGCATATTAAAATCTACAATAGCTATATTTGGCTTATGAATTCGTAATCCTTCAAGTGTATCATTACCATTTGAGTAAACTCCCAATATTTCAGTATTATCAAGTTGACTTATAATATCTATCAATCTTTCCTGAATTAATAAAGAATCATCAGCTATTATAACTTTCATTATTTATATTAATTAATTTATTCAAAAATAGGGTTAAAATAAAAAATTACATGTAAGATATAAGATAATTAATTGTAGGGAAATGACTATAATCCTGTAGGAAAAATCTTACATTGGTTATTTATTCAGTTGTAAAACAAAACATGATAACAAAAATACAAAAAACAAAAAAAAGCTATGAATTTGATTCATAGCTTCTATAATAGAATTATTTAAATAAAAAATCAACACCTATATTTTAAATAAGTATCAATTATATTTTATTTCTATCAACTAAATTAAATAAATTTAATAAAAATAGTGAAAAATTACAGATAATATTAATTACAAAATACTGAAAATAAATTTACAGATTATCGTTTTAATTAATAATTTTTATTTTTTAATATCGTAATAGCATCTCATTGGCGAATACAACAGACCTTCTGTGGTCATCTTTTTTATCAGCTTTTCTACTTCTTTTTTATCAATACCAGACAATTCAGATAATTCACCTGCTTTAAGCGGTTTTTTAGCAGATTTAAATGTTTCAATAATTTTTTGATTGTTTTCCATTTTTTAAAGTATTAAATGATGTAATGTTAATATAATTTTTTATATTTTCTTTATGTAATTCTTTTTGAATTAATTATTTAACAAACTTTTTATTGCAATTTAAAATGCAGATATAATTTGACAACTCCTTATATATTTACCATTTTATTTATTTTGGGTTGAATAATCCAAATTCCAATTGGGTAAAACCATATCATAAAAAATTCACCTATAAAATCGCTAAAAGTAACTTCTCGCTGGAATTCAACTGTTTTAATAGTTTTAGACACAAAAAACAAACAATAGAACATACAAAATACAGAAAACAAATGAAGAGGAATTATTATAACAAATAAAGCTGGATTAAAGCTACTCATAGTAAAAATAACAATAAAAAATCCAAGAAAAAAAGAAATATAGATAAGTGGTGTAAAAAAGAAAAACTTAAATTTACGGACATTCATTTTTATATTTTCTGGTATTCTATTCTGAAGCCCGATTGCAACAGACCAAATCCAACCAAATAGAACACCCATAAAAAGAATCATAATAATAGGAAAAAACTTCATATAATCAAAAATCATAGACGGGTCAGAGTTAGTTTCTGATGCAAAATTACTTATTGTTAACGTCATCATTACAAATTGAAATATCATTGGAATTCCAAAAATTAACAGGAATAATTGCCAATGTTTTGCATTTAAAAAACTTTTAATCATATATTTATATCATTTGCAGCATTATTTAGTTATCACTTTTTGCTACAATGCAAATATACATCATTTTTTATGATTTTCATTTAATCAAAAAAAAAGCTGCCAAAAAAAGGCAGCTTTTAATAAAACTTAATAAAAAATATTATAAGATACCTTGATCTAACATAGCATTGGCAACTTTTAAGAAACCAGCAATATTTGCACCTTTTACATAATTTACAAAACCATCAGCTTGTTTACCATGTTTTACACATGCTGCATGGATATTAACCATAATGCTATGTAATTTTTCATCAACTTCCTGTGCTGACCAATTATATTTTAAAGAATTTTGAGACATTTCAAGTCCTGAAGTTGCAACACCACCAGCATTTACAGCTTTACCAGGTCCAAATAAAATTTTATTTTCCAAGAAAATCTCAACTGCTTCTGGAGTTGAAGGCATATTTGCACCTTCAGCTACACAAATACAACCGTTTTTAACAAGATTCATTGCATCTTCTTTGCTTACTTCATTTTGAGTTGCACAAGGTAAAGCTACATCACATTTTACTTCCCATGGACGTTTTCCTTGATGAAATTGAGCATTAGGGAATTCATATGAATATGGTTTTACAATATCTTGATTTGAAGCTCTTAACTCTAATAAATAATCAATTTTTTCACCTGAAATACCATCTGGATCATAGATATATCCGTCAGGACCAGAAATTGTAACTACTTTTCCACCTAATTCAGTAACTTTAATTGCTGCTCCCCAGCAAACATTACCAAATCCTGATAAACAAACAGTTTTGCCTTTGAAAGATTCACCTTTTGTAGCTAACATTTCTTTTGCGAAATATACAGCACCAAAACCTGTAGCTTCTGGACGAACCAAACTACCACCCCAGTTAATTCCTTTACCTGTTAGAACACCAACATGTTCCATCGTTAATTTTTTATACATTCCATACATGAAACCTATTTCACGTCCACCAACTCCAATATCGCCAGCAGGAACATCAGTTTCAGGACCAATCATTCTCCATAATTCTAACATGAATGATTGACAAAAACGCATTACTTCATTGTTTGATTTTCCTTTAGGATCAAAATTAGATCCACCTTTTCCACCACCCATTGGTAATGTAGTCAAACTATTTTTGAAAATTTGTTCAAAACCTAAGAATTTCAAAATACTTAAGTTAACACTTGGGTGGAAACGTAAACCACCTTTGTAAGGTCCAATTGCATTGTTGAATTGTACTCTATAACCTAAGTTAACTTGCACTTTACCATTATCATCAACCCATGGCACCTTGAATGCTAAAAGTCTGTCTGGTTCAACTAATCTGTCGATAATACCAGCTGCTTCAAATTGTGGATTTTCGTTTACCACTTCTTCTAATGATTCTAAAACTTCGCGAACTGCTTGTAGATACTCTACTTCACCTGGATGTTTTTTTTCCAGATCGTTCATTATTTTCTCTAAGTTCATTTTAAAATGTTTAAATGTTTAAATGTTTGTGTAAAAACTCCTTAAAATAATAACAATGTTAATTAAATAACAATGCAAAATTACATTTATTTAATCGACTAAAAAAAAAATTAATCAATTATTTTTCAAAAATAAGTAAAAAAAATTAAGTGAAATACTTATTGAAAGAAAAATTAAAATTAAAATTCTTACATTACTGATAATGTGTTTAGTGAAAAATCATTAATTTTGAGTTTTACAAAATAAATTAGAAAATCTATTTTCAAAATTAGCATGAATCAAACAGAAAATTAAACTTTTGGAGATAGAATTCAATTCTATCGTGCTTCTTACGAAAATTGGGATAAATAAAATTATTAATTAAAAAGACTAAGTGAAACACTTATATTATTAAGATAAAACTAAATATCTTCAAAAATAGGTTTCAAAACTATTCCTTTATTTTTCTTTCCATCTATTTTAATTACTAGTGGATTTTGGAAACGCAAATGACGAATAAATTCATCTTCATAATGTGAATTCTGAAGAGACAAAAATTCAATATCATAAAAGCCATCTTTAATAAATGGATTAATCGTAAAATAACCAACTCTAAACGAAGTTAAGTTTTGAAAAAAGTGTGTTCCCTGACTTGGATCTATACGATAATTTTCAAGACCAGATTCAACAATAAGTCTTGCTGCAGATATTTGGGGCCATTTCACGGGAATTCCCAACCAAGGATCACTTGATCCCCACCTACCTGGTCCAACTAAAATATATTGTTTTTCCTCTTTTAAAAAAAGATCATTCAACTTAGCAATATCATTTACCATTGCTTCACTTTTTGCAGGGTCGAAAGAATCAGGTTTTATATATACTATGTCATAAACATTATCAATAATGCCATTTCCCAATGCAGAATCACATATTATCAATGCTTTTTCTATTTCAATCTCATTAAGATCTTCTTTAAATGTTTGATCATTATCTACTATTGGGCGTATTTGTAATAAATTAAATATTTTAGGTTGATTCTCTGGAACATTTAAATCTACAGCAAATTCAATTTCTACAGGTTTATTCATCTCTCTTTGTGCAATTTCAAGAACATCCTTTAATATTTCTGCCAATGGAAATGAATTATGGTTTAATATATTTGAAAAAGTTATTATTTTTTTACCATCATGTTGTATTCCATCTCTTAACATATTACTATTAAAATCAAGTGTTGAAGCAATCATTTTAATAGAATTATCTTTTTCAGCCTCTTTTACCGGCAATTTCATAATATTAACTCCATCATCAACACAAGGTTTAAAACTTTCTTTATTCATATCCAATGCATAAAAATACTTTTGTGTTTCGCGTAATGCCATCTCAACAGAAGAAAGTTGCAAAATCTTTTTCGGATAATGAGGTGAAAATCTTAATGTATTACCTCCATCAACAATATATTTACCTAATCCTAGTGCAATGTTAACAATGCCATCTTCTGGTTTTTCAGGTGAAATTGGATAAAAATTAATAGAACGTGCAACGCCTGAAATTGCAGGATAAAATCTATTTTCATAAGGTTGTCCACAGACTTCCTGTAAAACAATTCCCATTTTTTCTTCATCAATAACATTTTTTGTAGCAGTCATATAAGCTTTGCTATCTTTAAAATAAACTGATGCATAAACACTTTTAATGGCAATACTTAATTTTTCAATCATCATTCTTTCATCTTGCAAATTAGGAATCATATAAGTTGAATATATACCTGCAAATGGCTGATAATGAGAATCCTCCAACAAACTTGATGAACGGATTGCAATAGGTTTTTTTACTACAGAAATAAATGCATATAAATCTTCATGTATACGAAAAGGTAATCGAGCATTAACAAATTTTTGCAGAATTTCATCATTACTACTTTCAGATAATGCAATTTTTTGCAATTCATTATCTTCCATAAATTCATCAAAAATATCAGTGCCTAAAACTACAGTTCTTGGAATTGTTACTATTACATCATCGTATTTATCAACCATTCTATTTCGTTTAACTAGACTGTCTATAAATGCTAAACCACGAGCTTTCCCACCAATAGAACCGCTTCCTATACGTGTAAAAATGAGATATTCATCAAACTTATCCCGATAAAAATCAGCTATAATACCTCTTCCTTTATTACTTCTATAGCGAGCAATTGCATCAAAAATATAACGTCGTATTTCATCTAAATCATTGAAATCATCAAATTTTAATATTTTAAACATTTCTGCAATTGGGAAAATTGCTCTTGCATTTAACCATTTCGAAAAGTGGTTATTATTTAAATGATAATAAAACGATTCATCAGGAATATCAAAAATTTTATCCTGTAAATTTTTCAAATCACTGACTCTTATAATTTCATTATTTGAAATTGGATCTTTAAAAACAAAATCACCAAATGAAAAGTTGTTTAATATAAAGTCTTTTAATTCATATGAATAAGTTCTGGAATTCTTATCCAGAAACCCAACTTTTAATTCTTTAGCTTTTGAATAATTTTCAGAATCAGACGATTGAAGCAAAAAAGGCAAATCTTTATCTGCATTACGAACTAATTCACAAAAACGAATGCCAGCGTTTTTATTCATAACACCATAAGTTTTAAAACTTATATCAGATATCACACCAAGCAAATTATTCCTGTATTTTTCATAAAAAGCAATAGCTTGTTCATAATTTGTTGCTAAAAGTATTTTAGGACGGCCTCGCATTCTAAGCATTTTCTGATGTTCATTCAAACCTTCAGTCATAAACTTCAATGACTGTTTAAAAATCAATTTATACAAATTAGGCAAATAACTGGAATACAAGCGAACAGAATCTTCAACTAATAATAAACTTTGAACTCCTACTTCTCGTGTATCATGTTCAACATTCATATTATCTTCAATAAGCTTAATAATTGCTAACATAATATCTGCATTTCCTAGCCAACTAAACACATAGTCAATAGAGCTGGTATCTCCTGAATCTAATCTTAATGAAACTTCTCGGGAGAAAGGTGTTAGAACAACAATAGGTTTTGATGGATATTTTAACTTTATTTGTTTTGCGAAATCAAAAACGTCAACATTACCTAAATCTAACATTGTAATAATCAAATCTATCTGATCTTCACTTAATAATTTAAAAGCTTGTTCTGCGGATGAAACCTGAATAAAATGTGGCGGATATCTTAAATTTAATGAAACATATTCATTAAAAATCTGCTCTTCTATCCTTCCATCACCTTCTAATACAAAAGCATCATATTTACTACAAATCAGTAGAACTCTGCTGATGCGTTTGGTCATTAAATTATCAAATTGAGTTTCGTTAAAATAAAACTTTTTAATATCCTTTACTTTTCTGTCTTTCTGCATTTTTTATTATTACTTATTTTAATATTCGAACTTTAAAATGGTTTGGCTATCATAATTATTTAGCTTAGTTATTTTGTAGTAATAACTGCCATTCTTTTCTTTCCATCCATTTTCACATCAAGAGGTTCATTAAAACGAATATGTCTGAAATATTTTGTTTGGTTGATCAGTTTTTCATTTTTTAATTTTTCCCAATTAATATAACTTTCATTTAATTCTTGTTGTACAGAAAAATAGCCAACATTGAGTGAAGTTACATTATGAAAAAAATGAGAACCAGAAGAAGCATCTAAAGGAAAGTCTTCTAAACTAGTTTCAACAATTACTTTTGCATTAGATATTTGAGTCCAGTTTACAGGAATTCCAATCCATTTATCACGAGTTCCCCATCGTCCAGGTCCAATTAATATGTATTTCCTGTTTTCTTTTATCATTTCATCATTCATTTTTTCGATTTCATCAGCCATTTCTTCAGTTTTTGATTTGTCAAAAACTTCAATATCGATATAAATGACATCTGTAATATCGTTAAGCAAGCCATTACCCATCCCTTTATCAGAAAACAAAATTACATCGTTTTTGTTAATTTTGTTTTCATCAATTGAATAATCTTCTGCATTTCCAATTAAAGGTTTAATTTGTAAAAGATAAAACGAACCTCTGTTTTTATCATCTTTATTCAAATCGATTGCAAATTCTATTTCAACTGGTGAACCTAGTGCTTCTTTTACTACATCTAACACTAATTCAATAGTTTCTGAAAGTGGAAGATAGTTGTATTTTAATATATTTGCAAAATTAATAATTCTTGGTCCGGGATAACTTAACCCAGGAACTATTCTATTATTATCTATATCATATACTGAAGCGCAATGCCTTAATGTTCCATGCTTTTCCGCTTCATCAATTTCAAGTTTTATCAAACCAGCATCTTCACCTTTCAATAAATTTAGTGGTTTTTCATGTAAATCGACTGCATAAAAATTAACTTGAGAACTTTTATATTGATCTTTAGGTGTATTTATTTCAACTCCAGCATATTTTGGTGAAAAACGATATGCTTTTTCACCTTCAACAACATAAGTACCTAAACCAACTGCCATTACAGCAAATCCTTCTTCTGGTTTCATATGCGAAAAAGGATAAAAATTGTATGATTGCGCAACTCCACTAATATTTGGATAATACACTTCATCGTATGTATTACCGACAACCTCCTGTATAACAACTGCCATTTTTTCTTCTTCAATTTTATAATTAATAGCTTCAACATAACCACGAGCTATTTTAGAAAATACAGATGCATATACCAATTTAATTGCTTCCATAACTTGAAATAATCTCACTTCTAATTCAATGTGATTATTAGGAATCAAATATGTCTCGAAAATCCCGGCAAATGGTTGCATTAATGAATCTTCAAACAATCCTGATGAGCGGATTGCCAATGGTTTATTAAGTTTTTTTAAAATTAATCTTAGTTTTCTTATTAATCCATCTGTTAATTTCGATTCAAGAAATACTTTTCGAATAATTGTATAATCCCTTTCGGTATTTACAAATTCATATAATTTATTTCTTTCGATAAAATAATCAAACTCATCGGTTCCAATTATTGCTGTAATTGGAGTTCTAATATTTATATCAGGTATCATTTGTGAAAAATCATAATTATAGATCAAGGTATTAATAAATGCCAGTCCTCTACCCTTTCCACCCAAAGAACCTGAAGCTAAAGAAACAATATTGCTTTCATCAATCACATCTGTCTCTTCAAAACTGATTACCTTCCCTTTATTTTTCTCATTTCTATGATTTTGAATAGCATTCAGCATAAAACTTCTTAATTCCTGAGCATTTTTAAAATCACTTGTTTTTAATGGATTTATTTTTTTTGCAATTGAAATCTCACCTCTGGCCATTAACCATAAAGAAAAGTGATTTCGCTTTCCGTGATAGATTAAAGATTCATCTGGTATGGTTTTTAAATGTTTTTCAAATTCTTTAAGTGAACTTGCAATTGCAATATCCCTACCTTCTCCATCTTTATAAATAAAATTACCGAATCCTAAATAATGACTGATAAAACTTTTAATATCCTGTGATAAAGTATCTGAATTTTTATCAATAAATGTAACTTTCAGTTGATATGCAAGTTCTGCATTTCTAGGATCTGATGATTGAATAATCGTTGGTAAATCTTTTGCATTACTTCTAATATATTTTACTAAATCATATCCGGCATTCTCATCAAGAACATTTTTCCTGAAGAATTTCATATCAGTAATCAGGCACAATAAATAATCACGGTATTTATGAAAAATATCAATAGCTTCTTCATAAGATTTAACTAATAAAATTTTAGGACGGGCTCTTAATCGTAAAACTTTATATAATTCATCATTACTAACATCCTCAATTAATTGTTTTGTTTGTTCCAATACACTGGAATAAAGCATTGGAAGATATCTTGAATAATATTTTGCTGAATCTTCAACTAAAAGGATTACATTTACTAAACCAATTTTAGTATCATTTTCTACATTTACCATATCTTCAAGATATTTTACCATTGCAAAGAAAACTCTTGAGTCACCATTCCATACAAATATTTTATCAACCAATTTAACAATATCAATATCTCTTTCATAAAATGCAATATCACTATTGTTATTTAACAACATAAATATCGGGATATAAGGAAAATTTTGTTTTATACTTCTACTTATTTCTATAGGCACATGTTTGTCAACACCTAACATTATAATTACAAAATCATAATGTTTTTCATTTAATTGAAATAAAGCTTCTTCATAAGTAGAAACACCGGTAACTCTTGGTATTGAAGTAAGGTTTAATTGATAATATTCGCCAAGAATATGTTCTGAAAATCTTCCTTCTTTTTCAATATTATAAGCATCATATAAATTTGCAATTAATAATATTTCATTTACTTTAAAAGGCATCAGATCATGAAAAACATCTCTGTCATAATTCTGTTTATTTAAAAAACGATGTAACAATTGTCTGCTAGGCAATTTCTGAGCTTCTTCAAAAACATCAACATTTTCATTTTCAGCACTTTTTAAAATTGATTTTGCTTTTAAACTATTCAAATAATTTACAATTATTGTTGACAAATTATCAATTAAATGTCGTTCTTCTTTTAGAAAAGGACCTTCATCAAATTCAGGAAAGCTTTTCAAGTAATAGACTTCTAATGAGCCTTTCAAATTATCAATTGTTTCAAAATTTTGTTTTTGCAGCCAAGGGGTTTCAACAAAATCTATTGACTTGAATTCCTTTCGGTTAAATATAATACGTGCAACAGTATAATCAGGATACTGCCAGGCTTTTGGCAATAACATACATATTTGTTGTAAGGTTTCTTCAATGGGTTTTCCCTCTTTAAGTATCTTTGTTGTTTGATTTATCGCAGCTAATTCTTTTAATCGTTCTTTATTTTCAAAAATTAATTTTTTAAAGTTCTCATCAGATTCATTGCTTGTAATATTTGTGGTTGTAATATTAGATGAATGAATTTCTGTAAATTTATTCATTAAATTGTTTTCATCATTACTAAAGTTAAAATCAAATCCAATTTTGTTAAGTTTGTAATAAGCAATGCCTGTTTTTTCAAATATTGGTGTAAAAATACCTTTAATTTTTAAATCAGTTCTGTCTTTTTTAATAAACTGAATATCAAATTTATAATTATCACCTTCGCACAAAATCTTCCACATTGTTCTAAATTTGTCTGATTTATAGACAGAATTTTCAAGTAAAAGACTAAAATGATTCCCTTTTAATTCATCAAACTTATAACCTAAAAGTTTACAAAAATCTGCATTTACCTTTTCGATAATGCCATCAAGATTAAATTCTATTAAAGCCATAATTTTTTTTTTTAAAATTAAACCAAAACTCTATTCATCACTACTTTTTTTTAAGTTTTTTTTTACAATTAAGTATTTTACTTAAATAGATATTTTCTCTTAAGTATAATGCTTAAGCAAATTTAAGGTAATCACGTAATTTTCAGATATTTTTATTTTTTTTTATAACTTGAATGTAATTTTTTTATAATATTGTTATCCAATTAACACCATTTTTATTCACTTAAAAGAAAAATAAAATGAACAATGCTTTAACACAAAAATTAGATCAGTTTATGGCAAAAGTAATTGCCAAAAATCCTAGCGAAGTAGAATTTCATCAAGCAGTAAGAGAAGTAGTTGAAACTTTACTCCCTTTTATTGAAGAAAATCCTAAATACAATGGGATTCTTGAAAGAATGGTAGAACCTGAAAGAGTAATTATTTTCAGAGTTCCATGGTTAGATGACAAAGGAAACTTCCAGATAAACAGAGGTTTCAGGATTGAAATGAACAGTGCCATTGGACCTTATAAAGGTGGTTTACGTTTTCATCCAACAGTAAATCTTGGCATTTTAAAATTCTTAGCATTCGAGCAAGTACTAAAAAATAGCTTAACTACATTGCCAATGGGAGGAGGAAAAGGAGGCTCTGATTTTGATCCTAAAGGAAAATCAGATAATGAAGTAATGAAGTTTACTCAAAGTTTTATGCTTGAATTACAAAGACATATCGGACCTGACACAGATGTTCCTGCAGGTGATATTGGAGTTGGTGGACGTGAAATTGGGTTTATGTTTGGACAATATAAAAGGATAAGAAATGAATTTACAGGAGTACTAACAGGAAAAGGATTAGAATGGGGTGGCAGTTTAATTCGTCCTGAAGCAACTGGATATGGTCAGGTTTATTTTGCAAATGAAATGTTAATAACTAAAGGTGATAGTTTTAAAGGAAAAACTGTTGTTGTCTCAGGTTCTGGAAATGTAGCTCAATATGCCACACAAAAAGCTACTGAATTAGGAGGAAAAGTTGTTACTATGTCTGATTCCAATGGATATATATATGATCCTGCCGGAATTGATGCATCTAAATTAGCTTTCTTGATGGAATTAAAGAACGTAAAACGAGGACGCATCTCTGAATATGCTAAAAAATACAACTGTGAATATGTTGAAGGTAAAACTCCATGGGATGTAAAATGTGACATTGCTTTACCAAGTGCAACTCAAAATGAATTAAATGGAGATGATGCTAAAAAATTAATTGCCAATGGTTGTATTTGTGTTTCAGAAGGCGCAAATATGCCTTCAACTCCTGAAGCTGCTGAATATTTTGTAGAAAAGAAAATATTATATGGTCCGGGAAAAGCTGCAAATGCTGGTGGCGTAGCAACATCAGGACTTGAAATGTCTCAAAATTCTATGCGATTAAGCTGGACCAGAGAAAGAGTGGATCAGGAATTACATAACATTATGATAAACATTCATAAAACTTGTGTAAAATATGGTAAAGAAACAGATGGTAGTATTAATTATGTTAAAGGAGCTAATATTGGTGGATTTGTAAAAGTTGCAGATGCAATGATGGCACAAGGTTTAGTCTAAATCTAAGTGTTTTAAATATCAATATTTTAAATTGATTACGCAAAAGAGGTAAAATTTTTATGATTTTACCTCTTTTTTATTTAATAATCTCCTTCAATTTATTAATCTTTTATTATTATTTATGAAATATATTTGGCAATATTAAACATCGATAAAAATTCTTATTTTTACAGTTTATTTATTGACTATGATTTCATTTCCAAATTGCAAAATAAATTTAGGTTTATTTATTGAAAATAAGCGTACTGACGGATTCCATAACATAAAAACTGTTTTTTTCCCACTTCCTTTAAGAGATGTATTGGAGGTAATTGAATCTGACAACAACAGTTTTTCAATAACCTTAAGCGGTATTCCAATTAATGATGATAAACAAACCAATCTTTGTGTAAAAGCTTATAAATTGCTTAAAAGTGATTTTAATTTACCCCCTGTTAAAATTCAATTATTTAAAGCAATACCTCATGGAGCAGGATTAGGAGGCGGTTCATCTGATGCAGCATTTACAATAAAAATATTAAATAATAAATTCAAACTTTCTTTGTCAAATAAACAAATGGAGTTTTATGCAGCTAAACTTGGTAGCGATTGTGCTTTTTTCATAGAAAACAAAGTAGTAATAGCTAAAGGAAAAGGAGAAATTTTTGAAAATATTGAATTTTCATTAGATAATTATTTTATAGTTTTGATTAAACCGAATTCTTCAGTTAATACAAAAGATGCTTATCAATGGGTAAAGCCACGCAATACTGAAATTGATATAAAAAAAATAATAAAACAACCTATTGAAAACTGGAAAGAAATTTTAATTAACGATTTTGAAGTAAGTATTTTTAATAAATACCCGGAAATAGCTTCAATAAAAAATTTGCTTTATAAAAGTGGAGCAATTTATTCATCAATGAGTGGTAGTGGAGCTTCTGTTTTTGGAATATTTAAATCACCTCCCCCTAACCTTTCTTTACCAAAAAACAGCTTTTACTGGATTTCTAAAATTTAATTTAATAAATTGAATCAACCATTATATTTAACAGAAATTCCAAAAACTAATAGTTCGTTTCTTTAAATAATATGAATCATTTGAATTTATCGAAAAGCCACTTCACTAGGAGCACCACTTATAAAATCGAAAAACTTTAAAATATCCTGACCGGAAATACTAAAAACAAAACCAGAATTACCATTTGGTAACATTGGATAATATGCAATATTAAACTGAAAAGTCTGAAAAACGAGATTGTCATTTCTTATTCTTAACCCAGAACCTATTCCTAAGAAATATTTTTCTGTTAAAACAAAATGTTCGCTGGACCCTATAACACCAACATCCCAGAAACCATATAAAGCAACTTTAAAGCCATAAAAATTCACAGTGGTAAACGCAACTGTTTCAAGTTTTAATGCCAATTTTTGCTTACCCTGCATAAAAGGACTCTGCATTTTTTTTTCAGATTCATCTAAAAAAATTTGTTCACCAGAAAAGCGATTAATTCCAAGAACATAATTTAGGTTAAAAAAATTACGAAATTTATATCTATTAAAAAAGTATAGATTACTAAATGAATTAACAGACAGTTTTAGTGTACTTTGTTCTAACTTCTTTCCGTTTTTATATCCACCAAACCCAATTTGTGTATATAAATATCCAAATTTTTTAAAAACAGTTCCAGTTGAAAACTGCCACCCATAGTAAAACCGATTGCTAAATTCTCTGTTTTCTGGTCCTGATGTATATTCTATTAAATATCCATAAGGTATATCTTCGATATTACCAAAAGCATAAATTAAGCTTCCTTTATAATAATTCCTTTTTGATAAAGCTATTTTTGCAAGAAATAAATCAGATTGGTGATAAATATTATTGGTAGTTGCTGAGACTTTAGGTCTGATAATATAATGAGTCCGATAATATCGGGCTGAAAATATCAATCTTAATGAATTTATTCTTTTTTCTTCTTTACGGATAGAAAAAGACCTACCCAGCCATATATCAGTATTACTATAACTTAATTCATGATTGAATAAATTAATATCTGTAGTATTATATTTTAATTTTTCATTACTAAATGTCAACGCAAGTCCGCCAGCAAATTTCGTTTTTGTAGTAACGAAATTTCGTTCTAAATAACTACCAAATTTCTCATTCTCATACATCAAATGATAAAATAAACCTCCATTTATAAATGTTTGTCTTATATTATTTAATTTATATTCGCCCCAATAACCAATATGCTGAGAAGAATCCTTATCATAAAATAATTTATTATTCAATTCATTTCCAAATCCTACAAAATTCAAATCATATAATTCCATACTTCCGGATCTGCTACCTATATCAGGTTTAATTCCTATTGAGAACATATCTCTGGTCACTATAAGCAAATCAACTGAATCCTTATTTGTTTTAAAAACATAAATCTTAGCTTCATAAATATAAGGTAAAGCTCTAAGAATACGTTCGTTTTCAGCTATTAAATAAGAATTAAGCTTTTCACCTTTTTTAACAAACAAATTCCCTTTAATTACTTTTTCAAAAGTAAGAATATGAATATCATTAGCAGCTTTGCCCAACCAAGCATCTGTTTCTTGAGAAGTATCTGTTACAGAAGTTCCAAAAGCCTCTAATCTCTTAATTGTAATATTTCTTATTTTTCTACCGTTAAAGTGTTTATATTCAACTTCACTTTCTGTAGTTATTGCCTTTTCTGGAGAATTAGTAGCTTCATCCCTAATTATCAATAAATCATATAGCTCTTTAGTTATGGGATTTCTGGAAGATTTTATTTTTAATGAATCATAAAAAAGATTAGTTTTTCTTTCTGAAATACTTGTTAGTTTGTATCTTGTTTTTTTTAAAACCAATATTACTGTATCAGAAAAGGCGGTTATAGATTTTTTTCTAAACTCTATAATGCTTCCTTTACTTAATCTAATGGTATCATATTTAATATTAATAGCATTATTTTGAGCACTTAACGAAAATATATTCATTAAAAAAAAGATGCTAATTATAGCTAAAAAAAATAATTTATTAAATTTCAAATTTTCTAAAGATAAATATAACGAAACAAAAAAAACAAAATCACTTCTATCTTAAACAGTTACAATAAAAAAAGCTTGTTCTGAGATTTATCAATTTAAAATGAATAATTCCTTTTACCAAAAATATCACTTCCTATTCTAATCATTGTACTACCTTCTTCGATAGCTATTTTATAATCTCCAGACATTCCCATTGATATTTCTTTAAAATATGGTTTATCTATGAAAAACTTTTGTCTTAAATTTTCAAAATATATTTTCAGTTGAGCGAATTCATTATGAATGATATAATTATCATCTGAATTTGTTGCCATTCCCATTACTCCAACTATTCTTACATTTTTCATTAATTCAAATTCTTTTGATTGAAGAAATAATGTTGCTTCGTCAATATCAAAGCCAAATTTACTCGCTTCTGTAGCGATGTAAAACTGTAATAAACAATCTATGGTTCTATTATTTTTTTCTGCTTCTTTATTTATACAATTTAGAAGCTTGACACTATCAACACTATGAATCAGATGAATAAAAGGAATAATGTATTTTATTTTATTTGTTTGTAAATGGCCAATAAAATGCCAAATAATATCTTTTGGTAAGAATTCATATTTCTCAGCTACTTCCTGTGCTTTATTTTCCCCAAATATTCTTTGGCCTGTATTATAAGCCTCTAAAATTAAATCTATTGGTTTTGTTTTTGAAACAATAACTAATTCAACATTATCAGGTATCGTTTTCAGTATTTTTTCAATGTTTTTTTCAATGTGCATCACTAGTGTTTTAGCAAAGTTAGTTAAAATAAAAGTAATTATCCAAAAAGAGATAGTATTTTCAACTAAGTTTAATTATTATGTTTTTAAATCTTATTTTATATTAAATTTTCTAACTTTCTTTAACGAGAGTAAATTCATAGGATTTGAACCAAGTCCTTTTATGTTATTCTGAACAAAACGTAAAACCTGATCATAATATAGAACTACAACAGCTGCTTCATCTATTATAATTTGATCCATTTGATTATAAAAAATGAATCGTAAAGAATCATTTTGCTCGTTTTGAGCTTTATTATAGAGCATATCAAATTTCTTATTACTAAAATGAGTATAATTGGGTCCCGATGGGCAAAAATTAGGAGAATAAAACAATGATAAATAATTTTCTGCATCTGGATAATCGGCAATCCAGGAACCTCTAAAAAAGGGTATTTTTGATTTTGCAATCATTTCTCTCAAAGTAGCAGGAGGATTTACATCAATATTAATTTTTAAACCAATTTCAGTTAATTGATTTTGAATATATTTACATAAATCGATATAAGATGAAGTTGTTGATAAAGTAATTTCTCCCAGATTTTCACCATTTGGGAATCCAGCATCAGCAAGTAATTTACGTGATTTATCAGGCTGGTATGAATAGGCTTTTATTTTTGATGTATCAAAACCAGGCAATCCTTTTGGTATAAAGCCATATAACGCTGGTGCTCCGATATTATTCCTTAAAAAACGCATCATTTTCACTCTATCAAAACCAAAATTAATAGCCTGACGAACGGCTTTAAATTTAACAGGATTGTTTTTCATTCCATTTTGATTAGAGTCCATCAAAAAAGCAAGATATTCTGTATTCAGATAAGGTTGAGAAATCATCTGAAATTTATTTTTGTATTTTGAGTTAATTTGTCCATTAACAGTAAGTAATTCATCCTTATAGCTTGCATCAATACCACTTATAAAATCAATATTTCCTTTTACAAATTCTAAAAATACAGATTGTTTGTCAATAATAAAAGTAATTGAAATAGCATCTAAAAAAGGTAATCTTTCTTTTTTTTCAAATTCAAAATAATCTTTATTTTTCAGCAATACTAATTTCACTCCTTCTTTCCATAATTTTATAAGGAATGGACCTGTTCCAACAGGATTTTTACGAAAATCTTTTCCATAGAATTCAATTGCTTCATGAGGAACAACGGAACAATATTGCATGCTTAATAAACCTAGAAAAGGGGGAAAAGATTGTTTTAATGTTATTTCTAAAACAGTATCGTTAAGTGCATTAAAAGCATAACTTCCATTTTCTTTTTTAACATAATTAAATATCCATGCACCTGGTGATGCATTTTTCTCATCAATAATTCTATTGAAACTAAACACAAAATCATTCGCTGTAACATTGCGGGATAAATTTTTAAAGATTTTATTAGAATGAAAATATACATCCTTACGTAAGGTAAACGTATAGGTTTTCCCATAATTTGAAATTTCCCATTTAGATGCAATACATGGCTGTATTTTCAATTTATCATCTAATTGAAGCAAACCATTAAATAATTGATTACACACCCATATATTCGCTTGATCTTTAGCATAAGCCGGATCTAATGACGTAATTCCAGCTGATTCATTGTATCGAAATACTTGCTTATTTTTATCATAATAATTATCTGAACGATGACATGATAAGAATAAAAGCACCAACAACAAAAAATAAATAAATCTTAGCATAATTTAAAAATTGATTTCAAAATTAGGTAATTTTGTCATTGAAAATAATAAATAAAATGATTAAAATTAATACTCTTGTATTAATTCATGCTATTTGATATTTTATCTTACAAGATATTGTTTTTGAATAAATTAAAAGCAGCAAAATTCAATTACTTATTTTTATATGTGGGAATATTTACAATTTTTTAATTATTTTATCACCTTTATTACTAGGATTAACTTATAATCAGGAGCTTATTTTTAGTTTGATAAATATGGTTTCCTCATTATTGTTGATTTTATTATCTCCAAATTAAAATCAATGTTTTGGGAGAAAAATGAAACTAATTATATAGCAATTATAAGTTTCGATCATATTTTACACATTCTGATTCTAAAAACTTCTTATATAAAAATTTACCCTGAAGCTTTTCTTGCAAGCTTAAATTTTAGTTGATAAAAATAGAGCTATTATTGAAATAGCTCTATTTGTTCCTAAATTCTTTTAGATTCCTTGGATTCTTTTACAATTTCTATCTTTCATAAATCTTAACAAATCAGCAGGATCTTTAAAACGACTTGTAAGCATCATTGCAGCAATAATATAGGGTTTAAAACCAGCTTCTTTATAGGTTTCAATACGATATTTTTCAAAAACATCTTTCGCAACCTCGCCTTCAACACATGAAACTCCGGAAATATCTGCAGGTAAGCAGTGCATATATAAAGCATTTCCATTTTTAGTCAGTTTCATATTCTCTGCATTACATTCCCAGTTTTTATATTTTGCATTATTAGCTAAGCAATCTTTTTCCAGAATTTTCAATCCATCTTTATCATTTGCATATAATAATTTTGTGCGATTTTGCATTACAGAATAAGGAGCCCAACTTTTAGGATATACAATATCTGCATTTGCAAAAGCTTCATCCATCGAACTTGAAATTTTAAAACTACCTCCACTTTGTTTTGCATTTTGAGTTGCAATATCAATTACATCAGGGATTAGGTCATAACCTTCAGGATGAGCTAATTCAACATTCATTCCATATCGTGTCATCAAGCCAATAATTCCTTGAGGAACAGATAATGGTTTTCCATAGCTAGGAGAATAAGCCCAACACATAGCAATTTTTTTACCTTTGAGATTTTCTAATGAACCAAAGTATGATTTTAGATGCAATAAATCAGCCATACTTTGTGTAGGATGATCAATATCACATTGTAAGTTAACAACAGCAGGACGTTGCGGTAAAACACCTTCATTAAATCCATCTTCAAGTGCATTGGCTACTTCTTTCATATAAGAATGACCAGCACCTAAATACATATCATCACGAATACCAATAATTTCAGTCAAAAAAGAAATCATATTTGAGGTTTCTCTTACTGTTTCACCATGTGCAATTTGTGATTTACCTTCATCCAGATCCTGAACTGTTAAACCAAGCATATTAGCTGCTGAAGCAAATGAAAAACGAGTGCGGGTTGAATTATCTCTGAACTGAGAAACAGCTAATCCGGAGTCGAAACACTTAGTTGATATGTTTTCATTATTCAAATTTTTCAATGCTTCAGCAACATGCATCAACATTTCCAATTCTTCAATTGATTTGTCCCATGTTAACAGAAAATCTTTTCCATATAAACTGGCATTGTTTTGTTTTATAACTTCAATATTTCTATTAAAAATATCCATTTTATTTAGTTTTAATTGATAAAAAAATTTGCTTAACTTATCAGTTTCGAAATAACGAAAATCATCAAAGTTAAGCAAAGCAAAATATTTTGGTTTTCTTCTATTGGTTAAGCATAACAGGCATTACCAACATTAAAATATCTTCATTTTTATTTTCGTTATCTACAGGAACCAGAATACCTGCTCTATTAGGCTGTGACATTTCAATAGTTATCATTTCACTATCGATGTTGCTTAACATTTCCTGTAAAAACTTCGAATTGAATCCTATTTCCATAGCTTCACCATCATAGCTACATGCCAGTCTTTCACGTGCTTCATTAGAATAATCGATATCTTCAGCAGAAATAAACAATTCCTGACCACTTATTTTCATTCTAACCTGATGTGTAGACTGATTTGCAAAAATTGCGACACGACGAATTGAATTAAGAAAAGATAATCTGTCGATTATTAATTTATTTGGATTTTCTTTAGGAATAACAGCTTCGTAATTAGGATATTTACCATCAATCAAACGACAAACCAATTCAATATTTTCAAAAGAGAAAAATGCATTACGTTGATTATACTCTAATTTTACAGGAATATCTTTATTAGTAAGAGAGTTTTTTAATTGATTCAAAGGTTTTTTAGGAAGAATAAAAGAAGCGGAATTCTCTGCTTTAACATCTGTTCTTCTGTATCTGGCTAATTTATGAGCATCTGTTGCAACAAAAGTTATGTCATCTGGAGTTAATTCGCAGAAAACGCCCAGCATTACAGGACGCAATTCGTCATTTCCTGAAGCAAATAGTGTTTTGACAATTGCTTTAGCAATAACATCAGAATTAATTTCAACAATTGTTGAATCTTCTAACACAGGAATCTGAGGAAATTCATTGCCATTTTGACCACTTAATTTATATTTCCCTTCAGCAGCCGAAATTTCAATTCCGAAATTTTTCGTATCAATATTAAAAGCCAAAGGGATATCAGGAAAAGTTTTTAAAGATTCCAATAATTTTTTTGCTGGAATAGCAATACTACCTTCTTCAGATTCGCCTAAAGTTTCATTATCCAGTGGGATATTTACAGTCATTGTTGTTTCTAAATCAGAGGCTGTAACTACTAAATTCCCTTCTTTCAACTCAAATAAAAAGTTTTCGAGAATAGGTAAAGTAGTATTTGAACTTAATACACCACTAATGGTTTGTAAATTCTTTAATAACAATGGGCTTTGTACTATAAATCTCATGTTTTTACAATTTTCTATTAATATTATGCAAATGTAAATTAAAAATAATTTATATTGAAATTATATTTATTAATCTTTTAGTTTTTTATCAACAGCTAACCTGAAAAACGAAGAAGGTTGCAATATTGTATTAAATATAAAATACTGTAAGAAAACTAAATCTTTATCCTCATTAATCAATCCATAAAAACGATCTCTATCTATAGTTAATGGTTTATTCGTAACTTCGTCTATTGAACCGTATTCTGCCACTTTCAAAAATGCTTTAAGAGATGTAGTTTTGCCTGTTATATCAGTTACGCTTAATATTGCCATAGGTTTATGTGAAACTATTGAATCTTTATCACTTTGTTTAAGATCGTTCAAAAATGACTCAAATCCAATATTAGAAAATGAGCTCATATATTCAATAACTTTAGAGGTATCAAATCCATTCATACGTTGATTTGAAGCTAATAACTTAATTTCAAAGTTTTTATTTAATCGTGTAATTTCAAAAGAAGATTCCTGAGCAGCAGGATATTCAATTCGTATTGATTTAATACTTGATATTTTCAAATCAAAAATAATCCGTTTACGCCAATCGCTTTCTAATGCAGTAAATCGTGGAGATAAAAATCCTCTAAAACCAGGGAAATAAATAATATAAGGATCTTCTGATCCTTCTAAGAGCATGAATGTCCCTTGATTATCCTGAGTTTCATCACCAACATAATATACTTTTGTAAGTTTTTCATGAGGAAATAACTTTATTTTATTGAAGATGTTAATACGATAAACTATTTCATAAATTTCAACTTTTGTACTTTTTGCAGCAAGCCATTTAATAATTGTATTTCTGCCGGCACGAGAAACTGGCTCTCTGACATGTAGATTTGCAATAGTTTCTAACAATGTTGACATAACATCTTCACGAACGGAAAACTTATCATTCACCTGCCATTTCCCATCATCTAATCGCTTAATTGTAACAGCATTATTATTTTTATCACTCATAAAAATTTTAGTAATGGTTGAAACATCTTTAACTGCAAAATCTATTTTCATGGTAGTTTTTGAACTTCTCACAATAAATATGATTGCAATCAAAGCAAGCGCTATAGTTAATAAAAGAAAATATTTATTTTTAAACATATTAATCTCCTGGTTATTATTTTGTTGTGTTTATGTGTTATCTATTTTACTTAATAAAAAAATCAAATAATTGAATTACAAGTCATTATCTCGTATAACGTCGTTTACGTAAAATTATAATAATAATTCCTAAAATAATTGTAATAATAATTGGGAAGACAACATTTACAATCTGCCATCTTAATTTTGATTTCTCTATCTTTGTTTTATCTAGCATTCTCAGTTTCAATTCACGGGAACGAACAGTAATTAAACCTGAATCATCACAGAGATAATTCATACAATTAAGGATAAATTCCTTATTCCCAAACATTTGCCTGGTATATTGATCATAGCCTAATGGTAAGGGAAATCCTTTTGCATAATGGAACTGACTTTTAATCATATCTCCATCAGAAACGACAATCATTTTTGTTGGTCTACTTTTTTCAAGAAATGCAATTTTATCACTCTGAGAAATTTCAGCAGACAATCTTTGTGCAAAATTTGATAAAAATTCGCCTTCTAACAGAACAGCAATAGGTTGAAATGGCTTATTAAAAAGTCTTTCTTCCGGATCTTTCCGTAAAATCCCTAAATCAATTACTACTGGTGTATTTATCAGTCTTGAATATTTGGAAGAAGTAAGCAAAATAGTCTTTTTTATTCCATTATCAATTGTATCAATGCTACTTACAAATTCAGTCTTTAATGCATTGAGATTTTTTACGATTGGATGATTACTAGTTGGAGTAATAATTGGGAAAAAATACCAAGGAAGAAAACTAGTTTGAGGTTGGTTTCCTACTTTTCCAGTTACAATTGGAATAGGTAGAGCTGAAATATCCATAATTAAATTCGTGTTTAAACGAACTCCATATCGAAACAATTGATCTGAAAGATTTATTTCATTAGTAATTCCAACCGTTTGGGCTGTATTATTTAAACTATCCATACTTGCAAAAACAGGATCTATCAGCCAGAGGACTTTTCCTCCATACATAATATATTGATCAATAATAAATTTATCCTTTTCACTAAATAGTGAATCTGGTTTTGCAATAATAATGGCTTTATAAATATTAGTAATCTTAGTTTCTGAAGTATCGGAAATCTTTCTTTGAGTAAGTTTATTTATTTTCTCATCTAATCTAATACGCTCAACATCATAATATTCAGATAAAGAAGATGTAATATCATACATTGCAAACTTATTCAATTCACCATGTCCTTCAATTATTGCAATTTTAGGTTTAATTCTCACACTCAATTTTCTTATAACATTAGAAATGTTATATTCTAATGCTTGAATAGAATTATTCAGAACATCCTCAGACTCAATACCCATTTGATTGATTAACAATTGCAATGGTAATGTTTGTGTTTTGTAAGTTACTTCAGCACCTGGAAAAATAATTTGCTGAGAAGTTCCGCCTTTTTGTTTCAGCTGTATATTAGTTGGTTGAATCCCCTTTTCAACCAACAGTTTATACATATCATTTCTTTGCTTTTTATCAGTTATCGCATTTGGATCAATAAATTCATATTGTATTTTACTGTTATATGCTCTGAATTCATCCAACATTTCCTTGGTTGAATTACTCAATCTTTTAAATCCTGAAGGGAAATCACCATCAAGATAAATTTTAAAGTATACAATATCGTCTAAATTATAAAGAAGGTTCTTGGTTGCAGGTGAAAGTGAATATCTTTTTTCAGCAGTTAAATCAAAACGAGTAAATACAAAACTTCCAATTACATTGATTAGTAATATAATAATCAAACTATATATAATTTGAGTAATATTGTTGCGTTTTAAATTTCTTTTCTTTTGTACCATAACACAATTATTCAATAATTTTACCATTTACGGCTTTGAAGTGAGAGCTTTGTTAATAAAATAAACAAGCTAATTATACTTAAGTAATAAATAATATCTCTGGTATCAATTACACCTCTGCTTATTGATGAGTAATGATGACTAATTCCTAAAGATTTAATAAATAAATCAATTGGGCCGAACAATTCAAGTGAATAAATAAGTTCAAAACCAACATATATTGCGCCACAAAGGAAAACAGAAATAACAAATGAAATAATTTGATTATCTGTTATTGAAGAACTGAATAATCCTATTGAAACAAAAGAAGCACCTAATAATAATAATCCTATATATGAACCCCATGTTGCTCCCATATCTATATTACCAACCGGCAAACCTAAATGATAGACTGAATAAACATAAATAAGCGTTGGGAGTAATGAAAAAGCTAATAAAACAACACTAGCATAAAACTTAGCAAGTATAATTTGTAAATCAGTCAAAGGTTTGGTAAGTAATATTTCAATAGTTCCACTTTTTTTTTCTTCTGAAAAAGAACGCATAGTAATAGCTGGAATTAAAAACATAAAAACAAAGGGTGAAATCAGGAATAAACCGTCAAGACCAGCATAACCAAAGTCCAGAATATTAAAATCAAGAGGGAGTACCCATAAAAACAATCCATTGATTAATAAAAAGACAATAATTACTATAAATCCTATCAATGAATTTAGAAAAATATTTACTTCTTTTTTAAATAATGTAAACATAAAAAAGTGGTTTTAATTTTAAAACGGCGAAATTAAGATTTTTCCATGAATAATGAATTATCTTAACAAGAATTAAGATACTGTTATTACAACAAAAGTAATAGATCAAAGAAAAGTAACAGTAATTACATCTGCATAAGTGAGACCTAACAAACTCTTTGCTTTACTAGTATTTAATGCAATCTGCAACATTCCATTAGAAGCAAACAAAGCAAGTAACTCCCCTTCAGGGACATCATGGTAGGATTTACTTAATTTGCTGATAATATTCTTTCTGACTTCAATACGAAAAGCTCTTCCTTTTTGAAGTTTTATAAAATCAGCTTCGGAAATATTGGTAAAAATATTTTCATACCCATCAATATATACAACATTTCCTGTAATAGAATTTTCGTCGTTCATTGAAAGCAAATGAGTTTTGGTATGTAAACTATCTTTTCTTGTTCCTAAGTCTTCTAATTTTCCACCTTTAGCAATATAACATGCCGCTTTTACAAACACATCTTTGGTAGAGAAAGTAAAATAATCAGAATCCTGAATTATGTCTAGTTCAACTATAGTTTCAGGCGTTTTATCAAAAATCAGAGAAAACAATCCGTTATCAGCTCCAATAAAATAATGTCCTTCTGCATATATGCCAATATGAGGCATTTCAATTGATGCGATTGTATTAATTCCAATTATATGAATGCTACCTTTCGGGAAATAAGAAAATGTATTTTTTACGATATATGAAGCCTGAGCAATGTCATAAGTGGGAATCAGATGTGAAATATCTACAATATTTACATCTGCTATTTGGGAAAATATAGAAGCTTTAACCACTGCCAGATAATGGTCTTTTAAACCCCAATCGCTCGTAAGTGTAATTATTGGCATATTATTAGTTTGAAATTTGCTTCAAAATTAATAATTAATCTTCAATTGAAATGATTTTTTAATAATTTTGGATTTTTAATTTTAATATTTCTAAATTATCATAATGAGCGAAAAAACTATTACATTAGAATCTATAAATCCTGTTGATATACTTGGCATAAACAATAAAAATATTGAACTATTAAAACACATATTTTCAAAATTAAAAATAATTTCAAGAGGGGAAGAAATTAAAATTATTGGTGAACAAGAGGAAATAATAAATTTTGAAAGTAAATTTCAACTAATAATTACTCATTTCGAAAAATTCGGAAAAGTAAATGAAACTGATATTCTGGAGATCATGGAAAATGATGAATATTTCAGTAATAAAGAGCAAATCAATGATATTCTGGTACATGGTCGAAATGGCTTAATCATTAAAGCAAGAACACCCAACCAATTAAAAATGGTTGAAGCTTGTAATACTAATGATTTGGTTTTTGCAATTGGTCCGGCTGGAACAGGTAAAACTTATACTGCAGTAGCTTTAGCTGTAAGAGCATTGAAAAATAAAGAAATTAAACGGATAGTTTTAACCAGACCAGCTGTAGAAGCGGGTGAAAATCTAGGATTCTTGCCTGGAGATTTAAGAGACAAATTAGATCCATATTTACAACCATTATACGATGCTTTGCGGGATATGATACCTACTCAAAAACTATTATCTTATTGGGAAGACGGAACTATAGAAATTGCACCTTTAGCATTTATGCGAGGTAGAACACTCGACCATGCTTTTGTAATTCTTGATGAAGCACAAAATGCAACTGAGGGTCAGTTAAAAATGTTCTTAACCAGAATGGGTAAATCGGCTAAATTCATAGTTACAGGAGATATTACCCAAATAGACTTACCACGTAATCAGGCTTCCGGTTTAATTCAGGCTTCAAAAATACTTCAAAATGTAAATGGATTATCTTTTATTTTCCTAGACGAAAAAGATATAATACGTCATAAGCTAGTTACTAGAATTATAAATGCATATGATTCAAATAGTAAGAATTAGTTTAAGTTTTTTCAGAAATCAACAACCAATTTAAGATTCAATTGACGTGGAGTTAAATAATTTGGGACTGCGTATTGACGATTGCTAACATCACTAATCCATATATAAGAAATAGTATTGCTAATTTGCAGTAAATTAAAAATTTCCAGACTTATCCAAACTGTATCTAATTTACGGAAAATATTTTTTGATGAAAGTTTTGTTGCTTTACTTTTTAATAAATAAGATGATCCTATATCAACTCTCCTATATGGAGGAATCCTAAGTGTTTGTTTGTATCGTTCTGAATTTGGAGGTCCGAAAGGTAAACTTGCTCCAAATACCAAATTTAAATGCATTTTAATATTTGGCAATTTTGGCAAATAATCCTGAAAAAACAAACTAAATATCACCCTTTGATCCGTTGGACGGGGAATAAAACCAGGTTCTATTGTATTTCCGTTTATATCAATATAACTATCATTGTCAATATTTTCCTGAGTTTGCATAATAGATAAACTGGCCCAGGATTCAATTCCTTTTACAAACTCTCCATTAATTCGGAAATCAATACCAGTGGCATAACCATGAGCTTCATTCTTTGCAGAATATCTGATACGCACATTATCAATTTCATAAGGAATTAAATTATTCAAATATTTATAATATATTTCTGAAACAAATTTAAATGGACGATTCCAAATCATTAAATCCCAATCCATTCCTGCAACAAAGTGAATAGATTGTTGTGACTTAATATTTTTATTCAGATTTCCAGCTCTATTTCTTAATTCTCTGTAAAAAGGAGATTGATAATACAAGCCTGTTGAAAAACGAAGTAAAATGTCTTTTTCCCAATTTGGTTTGAATGATATACATGCTCTTGGACTTACAAGTAGTTCATTGGTTAAATCCCAATAGCTGAAGCGAATTCCTGAAGTTAACGATAATCTGTTGCTATCACCATCAATAGTCCAGGTATCTTGAATAAAACCGGATATTCGATTAGAAGAAAGATCATTTTTCGCTTTATAAACATTTTGTAATTCAGGGGCATAGTGAGGCGGATTTGGATTTCCAATAGAATCAGAATGATTAGGCAAAGAATAATCGGAAGAATCTACTAATTTCCACTCATTTAATTTGTCAAGTATTTGTTCTCTTTGAAATTTTGCTCCCCATTGAAAAAAGTGATCTACTTTTAATACAGAACCTCTGGTTTCAAAATTTATTATATTGGATTTTAAATAATTACGTGCATGATCAACATAAGTACCAACACCTAAATTAAAACTTGATTTTCCAAAATCGTCTTTACCAAAATCATTTTCAACCTGATCCAGCCAATACTGGCCCTGTATGTCAAATGATTCTTCTTCATAAGATTGAAAAATTGATATTGTATTTTTTACAGTCAGATAATTTTGTGGTTTATAATTGAGTGAAAATGCACCAAAGAATGTTTCAAATTTGTCCAATTCCTGACCGTCAAAATAAACTTTCAACATTTTAACATCACTTACGGTTCCAAAAGTTGTTTCTCGATTTTCAGGAACTACATTGTAAATATTACGGGCATAATTCCCTAAAAACGAAAATTCTAATTTATTATTTAAATCATAAGTCAATAGAGTTTGAATATCGGTAAAAGAGGGTCGATATTCACCTTTAGTTTGCATTGAATTTAACAAATATTGATTTGATTTTTGCCTCACTCCTATCAAATAACTCATACGTGATTTCATTGCAGTCCCCTCTAAATGAATATTTTCACCAAGAAAACTCATAGAAACACTTCCTGCAAAAAATTTAGGTTTTTTATACTTTATATCTAAAACAGAAGACATTTTATCTCCGTATCGGGCTTCAAAGCCTCCTGCAGAAAACAGAATAGAAGATACCATATCTGAATTTATAAAACTCAGACCCTCCTGCTGCCCTGAACGGACAAGTAAAGGACGGTAAATTTCAATATCATTGACATATACAAGATTTTCATCATAATTCCCACCTCTTACATTGTATTGTGAGCTTAATTCATTGTTAGAACTCACTCCTGTCATCATTTTCACCAGAGATTCCACACCACCGGAAGGACTAGGAATTAAAGTTACATTTTTTGGATCAAGACGATTAAAATTTGTAGTCCTATCTCGTTTATCATGGATTACAAACTCAGGTAATTGTGTAGTCGTTTGTTTTAATTTAAAATTTATTTCTTTAGATTCTCCAGGATTTAATAATATTTTAATACGTTGGGTCTCAAAGCCTGTAAAAGAAGCTAAAAGCGTAAATTCAACATTAGCTGGGACTGTCAATATATATTTTCCTTTTCTATCGGATGCAATTCCAATTGGATTATTAAGATCAAAAATACCAATATTTACAAATTCTAGTGAATTATTTTTTTCATCGGTAATTCTACCAAAGATTTTTGCTTTATCCTGTGCGGAAATTTTTTCTTGAAAAAAGCAAAAGAGTAAACAGTTTATCAGTACGAATAAAAGTTTTTTATTTATCAATGTTAATGCGTTTTTAAATTCAAAAAATCAATCTTTTTTCTTAAAATCACCATTTTCCCAAGCTTTTATAAACTGAGCCCATGCAAAAGGATTTAAAAGGTTATTAGGAGGCAATTGTCCAGCATAATATAATTTATTGGTTTGTTGTTCTATATAGTTTTTATAATTCAAACTTCCATCCATTTTATAAGATCTGATCATAATTTTCAAATCTTCAAGTGCAAGATTTTTCATTGCAATGTCATAGTCATCGCTTGGAACTTTTAAAGATATAAATGCTTGTTTAAATTGTTCTCTTGAAGGCCAAGGACGAATAACAGTTTCTGCCAGCATTATTGTATCATTAGTTAATGCCTGAATAAGTGAATATCTATTTTTAGTTAATGTATCAGGAATTCTAAAATAGGCTTTTTTATACCCAATTGCAGAAAAAACAATTTCATCACCTTCTAATGCAACAAAAGAGAAAAAACCATTAAAATCAGCTGTACTTCCTCTATACGAGTTCTTTATACTAATATTTGTAAACGAAACAGGTTTTAAACTATCAGATGTAACTACAACACCCGAAAATTGAATTGGTGTTTTTTCGTAATGCTGTGCATAAATATCACTGATTATCAGGACCAAAACAATTGTAAATAGTATTGAAGCGATTATTTTCATTGACTCGCAAAGATAAAATTTTATTTTAGAATTGATTAACGGCTGAAATACTTTTTTATTTTTAATAATCAAAATTCTTTAAACAAACTTAGCGTATATGATATATTAAAAAAAGCTGTCTAATAGTATTCTAACTTTTAGACAGCTCATTCATATCATTAAGTATGATTAGTTAATGTAATCTTTCTTTTTTTTTAAACTTAAATTTGTTTTCTGTACCATTTAATAATCTTAATATATTTTTTTTATGTGTAAATGGGATGAAAACTGCAATTAAAATAGAAAAAATGATTAATGAAGGATAATGAACTTTAAAAAGGAAAATACAAATAAAAGGAAATGCTACTGCAGTTGTAATTGAAGATAAGGAAACATAACCAGAAGAAATTAAAACCAACAAAAAAACAGCAACCAAAACGATGAAAGATGAAGGATATAATGCAATTATAACTCCAACAAGTGTTGCGACACCTTTACCTCCTTTAAAACCGATATAGATTGGGAATATATGGCCTAATACAGCAGCTAATGCCAGAACTAATTCAAAATTTATTATTTGAAATGCTTCATAAAAATCAGGAGCAAAGAATCTTCCTAAAAATACGGCAAACCATCCTTTAAATACATCAAGAATCAGAACAATTAAACCCTGTCTAGGACCTAAAACTCTAATTGTATTAGTAGCACCAGCATTGCCACTTCCCAAAGTTCTAATATCAACTCCAAAAAAAGCCCTTCCTATCCAAACTGATGTAGCAATAGAACCAATTAAATATGCAGTAATTACACCAATTATAACACTATATGTAATCATTATATTATAGGTAAAATGAATTGCAAAGGTAAGGCATATTTAAAGATAATTTTATTATTATTTATTTACTTATCAACAGAATATTATTAACATGATGTATTACTGCGAATTAAGTGTTTAAATTTAAAGATTAAAAAATGTTAAAAAAACAGTGGATTCATATATTATTTAAAACATCAATCAGTTCACTTACTATCATAGCAGTAGCACCCCAAACTTTATAATTATTAAAAATATAACAAGGTGCAATTATTTTCTTATTACCTACACCATTAAATTCATTTTCAGAAACATTTTCTGGAGAAAGTAAATCAGATAATCTCACTTCAATTATAGTGTTTACCTCTTTAATTTGAGGCTTAAATACCGGGTAAAAAGGCATATATGCAACGACAGGAAAAACCAAATAATTACTAGGAGGTATAAATAACTCAGATAGTTCTCCTAAAATTTCAACAAATGAAACATCTATTCCTATTTCCTCATTGGCTTCACGGAGTGCAGTATTAATAAAATCTAAATCTTCTTTTTCATATTTACCACCGGGGAATGCTATTTGTCCACTATGAACACCTTTATATTCCTGACGTTTAATAAAAACGGTATAAAGTTCATTCTCTTTTGGATACAATAAGATTAAAACGCTACTTAGTTTTGTAGTAGCATTTTGTCTATTTTTCAATAATTCGGCAACTCTGTTAGGTGGCATCATCCTTTGATGAGCTTTATCAGATGGCAATTCCTTTGCCAATTCTGATTTTAATTCTGTTATAAGCTTGTTAATAACCATGTTAATAAAAACAACAAAAATAAATCAAAAAAGTCGCATTATCAGAAAAATATATAATACTTTTGTAACACATTTATTAACTAAAAATAATAACCAATGAAAAACCTTGTTAAATTAGGATTAGTGCTTTTAGTAGTTGTTTCTATGGGCGCATGTAAAAGTGGCGGAAAACCAGAAACTGTTGCAAAAGAATTTTTAACTGCTTTAAATAAAATGGATTATGATAAAGCTAAAACTTTTGGAACTGAAGAAACCGGTAAAATGGTTGATATGATTAAATCTTTTTCTGTAATGGGTGGCGATGAAGCAAAATTAGCTGAAGCAAAGAAAAAAACTGAAAAAGCAGAAATCGAAATCTTAAAAACGGAAATGGCTGGGGATACAGCTGCTGTTTGTCAATATAAAGTAAGTGGCATTGAAGGTCAAGATCCAAAAGAAGATAAAATTGATCTAGTAAAAAGAGATGGGAAATGGTTAGTTAACTGGAAAAAAGAAGGAATGGGTGGAGAGCCTACAACAGAAACGCCTTCAGATTCTACAAACGTTGATACAACTGCTGTTAAATAATTTTAATTTATTTATATAATTACATTGAAAAAAATCGGAATTATTTCTTTTGTAATTATTCTTTCTCTGATAATGATCCTGTTTGTGTACAACTATTGTACGAAACAGGATCATTCTTTTTCAACTTATACATTAACTAATGAAGAAATAAATTTAATACAAAATGGTGATATCATTCTTAGACATGGTTATGGACTGGCGAGTGATATTATAGTAAAAACATTAAATGAAAAATACGACATATCTCATTGTGCAATTATCTGTAAAAATGGAAATCAAATTAATGTGATACACAGTGTTTCACAATCACTTTCTGATTTTGACGGCTTACAATCTCAGACTTTGAAAAGATTTATTTGCGATAGTAAAGAAAACTCAATTATTGTTGTAAGATTTAAAAATCAAAAAAATAATGGTAATGAAGTCCTTGCTAAAAGAGCAGCCTATTATCTTTCAAAAAAACTTCCTTTTGATAACGATTTCAATTTAAATGATTCCAGCAGAATTTACTGCACAGAATTAATCTGGAGAGTAATAAAAGATGGGTATAATTTAGATATTCTAAAAAATCAACAAAGAGCAGAAGATAAAAGAAATAACTATAGATTTAGTTTTTTATGGGATACAACATATTTTCAAATAGTTATAAACCATCACTTGAGATAAAAATAATTTATTTGAATTTTAAACTTTTTATATTTATTTTTGTTCAATCGTAAAATTTAAAAATATGGTCAAAGAAAAATTACAACCATTAGATAAAACAAATGAAGTACTAAGTGATATTAAAGAGATAATTCTATTTAATGATAATTTTAATACTTTTGACTTTGTAATTGATACTTTAATTGAAGTGTGCGAACACGAACCGGAACAAGCAGAACAATGTGCCATGATAGTTCACTATAAAGGGAAATGCGCTGTTAAATCAGGAACTTATTTTGATTTAAAACCTATTTTTACAGAAATGTCAAATAGAAATTTGACAGTAGAAATCAAATAAATTATAAAATCATGTTTAAAAAAAATAATTTACTCTTTTTATTATTACTCACCACTGTAGCTTGTTCAGTAGTTCCTTTTTCAAATCGTAAGCGTATTAATATCGTTCCCGACGATATGATGCTAAATATGAGTTTCTCTAATTACAATGAATTTTTGACTCAAAATCCACCAATGCCTGTTTCGAATGCAAATACAAAAATGGTGAAAGAAGTTGGAAATAAGTTAGCTACAGCAGTAAGTAATTATATGAATGCAAAGGGAATGGGTAGTGAAATTAAAGATTTTAAATGGGAATTTAATCTTGTAACTAAAAATGAAGTAAATGCCTGGTGTATGCCAGGTGGAAAAGTGGTTGTATATACAGGATTATTACCAATATCAATAGATGCTGAAGGATTAGCTGTTGTTATGGGGCATGAAATTGCGCATGCGGTTGCAAAACATGGAAGCGAACGTATGAGTCAGCAATTAATTTTTGAATTAGGAGGTATGACTTTAGCAGCTGCATTAGAAAAAAAACCTGAAGCAACGAAAAGTATTTTCATGACAGCCTTTGGTGTAGGATCAACTCTTGGAACACTAGCATATTCTCGTGAACATGAGTATGAAGCAGATAAATTAGGTTTGTTTTTTATGGCAATGGCAGGGTATAATCCAAATAAAGCTATTGCTTTCTGGGAACGAATGAGTTTAAATGGCAGTTCTTCTCCTTTTGAACTATTAAGCACACATCCTAGTGATGCTAATAGAATTGCTGAAATGAAAAAAAATTTAGTTGAAGCAATGCAATACTTAAAAAAATAATTATATATAATTCATAATTCTATAATAATCAATATTCTCTTAATTAAAATACTATCCTCCTATAATTTACTTAAAATCAATTAAGTTAATTCTAATATTTTTCTAACTTATTTTTAAATAATAAAAAACAATCCCAGACTAATCAAGTAATGATTTTTTTTTCATAATTTTGCATTTTTAAAATAATTGTTCTGAAAAGAACTCACAATAAAAATACTATGAATAAAGAAATGAAACCGATTATCTATCTTGATAGAAACGAAAACCAATATGGTCCTGCACCAGCATGTTTTGAAACTTTAAAAAACATTGATAGTGTTGAACTATATGAATATTCACGTGATTTTTCCAGAGGTGTTAAAAGCCGTTTATCTGAAAGATTAGCTAAAGATTTCGGTATTGAAGAAAAAAATGTAATGGTAGGTTTTGGAGGCGAAGACATTCTAAAACAAGCAGTTCATTGTTATATTCACAAAGGAGATAAAATTATGATTCCTGCTTATTCATGGTGGTATTACAAAAAGATTTCAGATGAAGTAGAAGGTGTTAAAGTTGAATATCCAATTGTTGAAGGAAAAGATACTTTCTATTATGATATTGAAGGAATGCTTAAGGTTTATGAGGAAGAAAAACCTAAATTAGTACTCATCAGTTCTCCAAATAATCCAACAGGAAATCGTCTTGAACTTGACCAATTGAAATATGTTCTTGAAAAGATGAAAGACACTCATGTGGTTTTGGATGAAGCTTATACGCTCTTTTATAACAAAGACAATTCACATCTTAAAGAATTAGTTGAAAAATATCCTAATTTAATAATTATAAGAACCTTTTCTAAATATTACGGTTTAGCCGGGATTAGAATAGGTTTTGCATTAATGGGAGATAATCATGCTAAATTCAATATGTTTTCCGCACGTTATTTAGGTTACAACAGAGTTTCTGAATTGATTGGGCTGGCAGCATTAGATGCTACAGATTACTATAGCAATATGAGAGAAAAAATGATATCTGATATGGAAATGTTCTATAACGAATTTGACAGTTTACCAGGATTCAGAGCATTCAAATCTTTTTCTAATTTTATATTAGTTGAAATACCTATTGAAATTAAAGACGGACTAAAAAAATACTTAACAGAACGCAATATGATAGTAAAATTTATGGCTGAAGATGGTTTATTTAATCATTTACGCATTACTATCGGCACTCAGGAACAAAATAAACTACTGATGTCAATGATCAAAGATTTTTTGAAAGAAAACAAATAAAATGAGTTGGTATTCAGATTACAAAAAATCATTAAAAATGATAGAGGTTGAAGAAATTTTCGACCTCTTTTTTTATCGTCCCCTTGCTTTTATTTTGGTAAAAATAATTTACCCTACAAATATTACGCCTAATCAGCTAACTATCGCTGCAATAATAATGGGAGTTATTGGAGGTTTTTTTTATGCCCATGGTTCGCCACTATTTCCAGAATATTTTATAATCGGATCTTTATTTTATATGATGTTCAACATCCTGGATTGTAGTGACGGGCAATTGGCACGTCTTAAAAAAAATGGAACCCGCACAGGAAGAATTATTGATGGTGTTGCTGATTATATTGCAGTTACAGCTGTATATATCGGAATAGGACTAGGATTTGCAGATAATACTGATAATCCTCCTCTTTATTGGTTTTTATTGGCATTAACAGGAGCAAGTAATACAATACATGCTATACTCGTTGATTACTATCGAAATCGTTTTCTTGATTATGTATTAGAACGTAAAAGTACATTTGAAGAAGATCTTGAAGAATTCCGACAAGAATATGAAATCATTAGAAATCAAAAGGGAAAATGGTTTGACAGAGCAATTATCTATCTTTACCTTAAATATTCAAGTTTCCAGAACAATCTGGCAGCAAAAAAAAGCAATGAAAAACTTTTTAAAGCCAGTCCTGCTGATTTTCTAGCTAAGAATAAATTGATAATCAGATCATGGGTATTTTTAGGTCCTACTTCTCAAGTTACGGCCTTAATTCTTTGTTCAGTTTTCAATCGTTTCGATATTTTCTTCTGGATAATGATTATTGGTTTTAATAGTATTGCTATCATTAACTGGTTAATACAAAAAAATATTGATAAAAAGTTTAGAGATTAGATGTTATTTCTATTCCATTTTCATTAATTAAATCAAAAAATGTATTAATTATCAGATAATAAATAAATAATTTAAAATTCAAAGTCCTTACATATAATGAAACTTTCATTTTGAATAATTCATTATTCATCCTTTATTATTCATAATTATTTTTTCATTACTTTTGCATTCATCAATTTATTAAAATGAAAGCAGTAATTTTAGCAGCAGGCATTGCATCCCGTTTAAGACCACTTACAAATAATACACCAAAATGTTTATTAAAGGTAGGAGAAAAAACCATTCTTCAACTTAGTATTGAAAATCTTATAGCAAATAATATTATTGATTTAGTAATAGTTACCGGCTATCTTGAAGATCAAATTAAAGATTTCATTTCCATTAATTTCCCATTACTAAATGTTACCTTTATATACAATGATGTATATGATTCCACAAACAATATATATTCACTTTGGCTTGCAAAAGATGCCTTATTGGGTGAAGAAATGCTTTTAATGGATAGCGATATAATTTTTGATCCTCAAATTATTACAGCATTGCTAACGTCAGGATATGAAAATTGCTTGGCTCTTAAACGTCACAAAGTTAGTGATGAAGAAATTAAAGTAAAAGTAGACAATAACGGCAGAGTACTTGAAATCAGCAAAATTGTTTCCCCCTCCATTGCTATTGGGGAGTCTATTGGAATTGAAAAATTCGGAAAGCGAACATTAGATAAATTATTTGAAGTAATTGAACGTAAAGTTATTAAAGAAAAAATGGTGAATATTTTTTATGAAGTAGCTTTTGAAGAAATGATCAAAACAGGAGAAGATATTTTTATTGTTGATACAACTGAGTATATTTGCATGGAAATTGATACAGAAGCTGACCTGAATACAGCTGCAACTATTATGAAAAACTATTTTTAATAATCAAATTAACCTAATATGACTGAAAGTTTAATTACTATGTCTATTGTAGGCATCATTGTAGGCTTTCTTTTTTCTATGCCCATTGCAGGCCCTATCAGCATTTTAATTACTTCCAATGCATTGAAAGGTAAAATGAGATATTGTATTCTGGCTACAATTGGTGCATCTTTTGCAGATTTCATCTACGTTTTTATTGCAGTTTTCGGACTTACAAAATTGTATTCACTTTACAAACCGATAATTCCATATATTTTATTAGGTGGAGCTGTTTTTTTATTGTATATTGGATACAAAATTACCAAAACAAAACTCGATCTGGTTCATCTTGATGAAAAAAGTAATCTTTCTCAAAAAATCAAAAAAGAAAGAGGTGGATTTTGGACAGGATTTATGTTAAACTTCCTCAACCCTACTCTTTTCATTGGCTGGTTAACTTCATCATTCTTTGTTATATCTATGGTAGCTTCATTAGGTTTAAATACTGGGGGCTTAGATGCAATGATAGATAAAAATGTACAGCAAATAAATAATATCGAAGGAAAAACAATTGACACTCAAACAACAATTGCTTATTTAAAAAAAGTCGACAGTATAAATACTATAGCTAAAGAAATTCATAAAGAAAACAATTCCAGATTACCAAATTATTTTCCTTTATTGATAAGCATTTTTTATGCTTTCTTTTTAGCATTAGGTAGTATTATATGGTTTTATTATCTTTCATATTTTCTGGTAAAATATCGGGCAAAACTCAATGTAATTATAATGAACAGGATAATCCAATGCTTGGGCATTGCTCTTTGTCTATTTGGTGTATTCTTAGGATATACAGCCATTAATATGCTAATCTAAAAACTACCAATATTAATTTTGTTTTTAAATAATTGTTTTTAATAAACAATTATTTATCAAGAAAAAACAAAAAAGGAAATCTATCAATTTTCAAATATTGAATTATTAGAATTAATTATATTTTCGGTTAATTAACAATTCTGAATTGATTAAATCTAAATCTAAAAACATATAATTAATTTATATTAAATCATTTAAAAGTAAAGAATTGTGTAATTATTATTTGAAATTAAAACAAAAAAAAGAAAATACTACGCATAATATGGATTAATTTCACTATGTTTTAATTCCTTTTAATTTGACAATATTCAATTTACATAATCTACATTCAATTATTAATCTACTACAATTTCATTCACAAAAACCCACGCTTTCCCTCCTTCCCCCGGATGATTGGGTGGGCAAACGCCTCTATTTTTAGCTTGAAATCGAACATAACGTGCATTGACAGATTCAGTATCCTTAACAAAAGTTTTAATACCATTACATTTTTGCCAGTCTTCAAGCTTATTATTATCCACAGCAATGGTCTTAAAATGAATACCATCTACTGATGCTTCAACCAGAATTTCTGTTGGTTGAAATATCCATGATTTATTTGCTACAAGATACTGAAGTTCAAAATGATGTATGTCAGTTAATTTACCTAAATCAAGAGTTGCATTAAAATCAACACCTTCGAACCCTAACCATGATTTATCGGCAAAATCTTTACTTCCCAATTCTCCATCAGTCAAACTTTCAACTCCTTTTGCATTGTATTTTTCACTGGCTTCATACTTTAAAACTGGTTTTATTTTAAAAGATAATGGTAGTTTAATCTGAGTAATTTCACCTATTTGAGTATTTCCATAAAATGAAAGAGCTTTGAAAGTACTTTGTTTTTTCAATAAGATATTTTGAGAAAACAAAGGAGAAGATAATGTTGGTATTTTACCATCTGTTGTAAAATGAATTTTAATTTTTTCATTATCAATCTTTTTTTTCAGATCAATGCTAGAATTGTTACGTTCAACATTATAAGTATAAATAAATTCTGGAGTTGTAATCACCTGAGGTTTTCCTTTTATTTCTATTACCACAACAGAATTATTTGCATCAGGAGCTTTTTCAGGCAAGGAAATAAGCAGTTGAATTCCTATTCTTTTAAAAACCAATGGCTTCTTTTTTGAATCTGATAACAAATAAGCTTTTATCACCTCATTCTCAAGTGTATTTATTTCAATTTTCTTATTTTTAGGCCAATCAAATAAATGAAAATATAATCTAAACGTATTGCCTATTTCTTTTTGTGTACATTTACCCCAACTAATTGAAGAAAATGGACTTGCTTTTGTTCCATAAATGGATTCACCATTAATTTTCATCCATTTCCCAATTTCTGCTAATTTATCTATGCTCGCTTGTGGAAAAAGACCTTCAGCAGTTGGGCCAACGTTTAATAAATAATTACCTCCTTTTGAAGCAATATCAGTAAGATTTTGAATTAGCTCTTTTGTAGATTTCCAGTTATTATCAAATTTATTAAAGCCCCAATGATCATTCATCGTCATACAACTTTCCCAATCAACTCCAGGTAAACCATTTTCAGGAATTTCTTGTTCAGGAGTTCCATAGTCACCTAAAGCTAGAGGATTATTACTAAATCCACCCATGCCATTTCGATAAGTATCAATACGATTGTTTATAATCAAATCTGGTTTTAAGTTTCTTAAATAATCATATAATTCTTTGGCGTATTTATGATTCCAGGTTGGTTCCCATTCACCGTCAAACCACAAGAGACTAATATCACCATAATTGGTAAGAATTTCAGTAAGCTCATTTTTTAGATAGTTAAGATAGTTATTAAAATCTGCATCATTTTCTGGTCTAATTTCTTTCTCCCATTCTCTACGAGGTAAATAATCAGGATGATGCCAATCCATTATAGAATGATACCAGCATATTTTAATATTATATTTTCGGCAGGCATCAGCCAGTTCTTTTAAAATATCTCTTTTAAAAGGTGTATGCATAACATTGAATTCAGTATATTTTGAATCAAACAAACAAAATCCATCATGATGCTTTGAGGTTAATACAATATATTTCATACCTGCATCTTTTGCATATTTAACCCATACTTCCGCATTGAACATTACAGGATTAAACTGTGTAAGTAGTTTTTCATATTGTTCAATAGGAATTTTAGCGGTTTCCCTTATCCATTCAGCATGCGTTTTTTCTTCTTTCCATTGTCCTGCTGGTATTGAATATAGCCCCCAATGTATGAACATTCCAAATCTTGCCTCGCGCCACCATTCCATCCTTTTATCTTTATTATCTGTACTTTTAAATCCTTGCTGAGAAAATGCAAGAGAATATCCAACAAAAAGCAGCGTAAAAAAAACAATTAATTTTATTTTCATAGATTATTGCAATTAAGTTTTTTAGTTATTTTTTGATAAAACAATTCATTATAATTAATTGTTTTTAAGTTTATTATCGTATTTAACAATTAATTTTTAAAAATCATCTCCACCTCTACGACCACCCATTGGCATACCCATCATTCGATCTCTTCGTTCAGGTTCTTTTCCGTTAAACTTACTAAAGCTGTATGAGAAACTAAGCATGAAAAATCTTGAAAGTGCATTTACTTGTCCATCTTCAATATAATTTTCTGAAGTCGTTCTATATACGCTTTTATTATCTTCTAAAATATCATATACTTGTAATTTTAACTGGCCTTTCTTATTCTTAAATATTTGCTTTGAAATAAAAGCATTCCAGTTTTTTGAAGTTAAATTATATCCTGAACCATAACCGGTATTAGCAATATATTGAAAATCGCTGCCTATTTTAAAATTCAAAGGTAAATCAAGTTGAAAATCAAAACCCAATGTATAATTTACATATTCTGTATTTGAAAGTTGAGCAAGTGAATACTTAGCTTTAGTATAATTTACTTTTGCAATTGGAGCAGCAGTAATCTTACTTCCATTATAATTAATCCTAGTGTTTATACCAAGTATAAGATTTTGAGTTGTATATGTTGAATTATTAGAATAATTAACATCATTAGAAAACCCAGCATTGCCAGTTAAATTTATAATAAACTTTTTTATTGGTTTTCCAAAACCAGTAAATGCATTTATTGCATAATATCCATTCACATTTTTAGGTAAGATATTTTGTCGTCCCAAACTATCATAAGTATTTTGATTTGCAATTTTATTAATAGAATTATCAAGCATGATACCAGCAAAAATAAAATTCATAGAGGCAAAATCCATCCCATTATAATTGATATTCAGATTATTATTAAATTCAGGTTTCAAATTAGGATTTCCATTTATAATATATTGTGGATTTGAATTATCAGGTATTGGTTGTAATTGAGAAAGACTTGGTTGATTTGTAGTTCCTCTGTATCTAATTCTTAAACTTTTCCCTTTTTTGGGTTTATAGTTAATGTTTAATGAAGGTGAAAAATTTACTACATTTTGTTCTAAAATAGTGCTTTTACTAATAGAATTACTCCTGATTAAAGAAGGCTCAACACCTATTCCAATAGTATAATCCCATAGATTTCTAAAAATTCTTATATTAATACCTGCTCTATGATTGATAAAAGTATTTTCATATTGATTTGTATAAGTTGAATCTAAGGTTAAATAGTCATTGGATACGGGACTATAATTAAGAGCTTTACGATCAGAAGAACTATTATTAATTGTAAAATTATAATTTAATTCAAGTATCATTCTATCTGTTAATGGTTCTGTATAAGAAAGTCTGGTCTCCAGACTTTTTTCATTTGACGATGATTTTTTTTGTTGATCAATGCTATCGTTAAGCAAGTTATTAAATATTCTATAATAGCTGTTTGAAATATCAATTCCATCGCTATTAGTTGATTTATAGCCAGGTTTTACAGAAAGTGAAATAGTACGTCTTTTTTTAGAAAACCGATGACGAACAAGCATTTCACCTGATAAACTGATTGATTGGTTATCTCTTATTGATTGACTATTTCCGTAATTAAAATCAATGCCAGACTTACCATAAGAATTAAAAACGCCCTTATCTTCAGAACTTGAATTTGTGATTCTTATCTTAGGTATAAATAAGATTGAATTCATACTATCAATTCGATAGTCAAATTCCATATTAATATTATGATTATAATTGCTACTTTTATTATTTGCGGTATTATCATAATTAAAAGTAGAATCTTTTAAAAAATTTTGTCGACTGCTATTCTGTTCTTTGGTATTTTCTGAAGCAGTGAACATATAACTTCCTGTAAAACTTATCTTATTCCCAATACTGTCCCTGAAATTTGCACCTGCTGACCATGAAGAATTTATGCCATTAGCATTTAAACCAGGAACATTTGAACCGCCTCTGCCACCAAAAAAACGTGAGCCATTACTGGCACCACCTTTCATCAAAAAATTAATTGAACCACTTAATTTGCTGTTTTGATCCATTGAAACAAAATCACTAAATCTTAAATTATTGATATTGTTTGCTGTACCAATAATTGAAACCTGCCTTGCACCTTCAAACCAGTTAATCATTCCACTACCATCATAACGATCTTCAGTACCAACACCAAATGTAGCTTTTCCAAAAACGCCATTTTTACGCCCTGGTTTCACAACAAGGTTTAAAACTTTTTCAACATCACCATCATCAATTTGTGTAAACATACTTTGATCTGATTTTCTATCCATAATCTGAATTTTATCTATCATATCTACAGGTAAATTTCTGGTTGCAGTCTTGGTATCATTACCAAAAAACGGTTTACCGTCCACAAACACTTTGGTAACTTCTTTTCCATAAGCAGTTATTTTCCCATCCTTATCTACTTCAACACCAGGAAGTTTCTTCAGCAAATCCTCAACTACAGCATTAGAATCTGTTTGAAATGAAGATGCTGAAAATTCAACAGTATCTTCCTTAATCTGAAAAGGAATAGCCTGCCCCTTTATTTCAGTTGTGTTAAGTTCTATGTTTTTTTTAGATAATTGGATGATTCCAAGATTTTTTATTAGATTTGAGCCTTCAAGTACAAGCAGGCTTTTATATGCAGAGTAACCAACGTAAGAAATTATTATCTGATACTTACCTTTATTAACATTTTCAATTAAAAAAACACCTTTTGCATTGGTAATACCACCATCAACCATCTTTTGAGTTTTTGAATTAATGATACTAAAAGATGCAAACTCTATTGGTTTTCCTGTAATACTATCTGTAACGACAGCTTTAACCTGATATTTAAGATTTTGAGGATTTGTATTTTGTGAATAAACTAAATTAATTCCAAAAATAGAAAAGCAGATAAGAACAAGTTTGATTGATTTTAACATAGTATTTTTTTAATTTGAATTGCAAAGTTAGCAATTAATTGAAATTTGCAGATAAATCAAAACGGGATTAATTAGATTTAATAATAAAAAGAGAAGTTGAAAAATTAAACTTTATTCTTGAAATTAAGATTTTTTATACTTTATTAGATTCATCGCCTTATTATATCTATTTATTAATCCACGAGAATCTATTGTAGAGAGATTTTCAAAAGCCAAACTTATTTCGTTCTTTAATTCAGGTTCTTCATTAACAAATTTAATTAAAACATCTATACAATAAGCCCTCACAGCTATTGCTTCTTTCGTAGAAAAAAGCCATTCAAGACATTTATCAAATAGAAATGCTGAATTTTCAAGCGATGATATTTTTGGAACAAAAGTAAGAATTTTTAAAAAACTTCTTTTTACACCATCGACTTTCGTTTTTAGTAATTCTTCTGTTATTTCAGTTAAAAAAGGAAAAATGGTATTTGGATGTTTCTCACAATATATTTGCATAACACGTGCTGCCCTCATTGATAATGGATACGGACTTTTACAAAGCAAAAGCATTCCAACTATCTGTTCCGGATGAGCCTCTAATAAATCAGCAGCTATATTGACTGTTATTTTGCTGCTATCATAAAGTAAAGATTCTAAAGTTATATCATTTTCCATAGATTCAATTAATTACATTAATTATAAATATGCAAATTCTTTTTGTATTTTTCACTATTAAAAGAAATTGTAAATACTTATAATATGATATAAATACATATTTAATAAGCATTTAAATAGATGATATCAATATTAATTCGCTGAATGATAAATATTATAGATTTTATCAATAAAACCAAAAAAGTTACGATTCATATTTAATTCTGTAAGCATTAAAATAATTATATCTTGTTTTTCAATATTTTCTTTATCTTTTGTATGATCCACAAATTGAGCATTTTCACCCCAGATATTAGGATATATTGTTGAATTATAATACCAAAATTCATGTGAAGAAAAAACATTAACAGGAATTTTACTATTAAAGATACTCCAATAATAACTATCAGCAATAACTAATACTTTTGGCTTTATTTTCCCTGAACCATTTTCAAATTGCAAGTTCGGATATGCCATAGTTTCATGTGGAAGAGGAAATAATAAATTAAGCGTAAGTTCAAGATCAAAATCTACATCTTTCAATTTATCAGTTATTTGCATATCGTTCCAAAAAACATCAGGGATATCAATTTTTCTGGTTTTTTCTATAAAATGAATCAAAGTGTCTGAAGCTAAACACATACCATATGTACTCCAATGTACTCCATATTTTGGAAATAATGGAAATTTTGAAACATTCTTTATAGATATAAACCAAGCATTCAAATCAAGTAAATTAATGTTGAAAGCTTTACATTGTTGGGAATAAAAGGTATAATTTGAAATTGTTTTAGTTTCAAGATGGAAACTATCCGGTATGAATTCAGGGTAAAAACTGGCTTTTCCTGGTTCAAAAACCAGAATTAAGTCAATATTTTTTTCTCTTTTTAAATAATTTTGCAACCATTTTATACGTTTCAACTGATTATTTATAGAATCTTTACCTACAAAATTTCGGCCTAAATAATCCAAAATATATCCTTCTTCATATAAGCAGTCAGATTTGCCAATAATTGCTTTTAACGTAGATGTACGTCGAAAAAATGTATAATCAATTTGATTATTTAATCGGACTAAGAAATTTCTAAATCCAATATGATTTTCAATACTTTTATTAAATTGATTTTGAAAATTTTCATTAAACCAGTTTGTCCAGTTTAATATCTTTAAATTTGGGTTATCTGGAGTATTGTAAGCTCCGTCTAAGGACTTGAATGACAAAAAATTTAACTTTGATTGAACAAACGGCAAAATCAACATGATTAACAACAAGGAAAACAATATTTTTTTCTGCAAAATCTTCATTTTTAGAATCTAAAATATATAAATGGATTAAAGCCAGAAGATGTTATATAGCTGACACTTATAACAAACAGCAAAAAACTTATTAATGTCAAAGAATAATGAACACTTAATGAATTTCGGGACTCAAAACATATTTTCTCCAAACTTTCACCAATTTTGAATAATCTTATAAAAGAAAAGAATGTAGCAATGCCCATAATAAACCAGAATTTTGAATCAAAATACAGAGTTTCTAAATTAAAATTGAAAGAGAACATTTTTGCAATGAATGCAAATGCATCTGAAATATCAGAGATTCTGAAAAATGTCCATCCAATTAGTGTTATAACAAAGGTAATTAGTACTGCTGGTATCCGACCTATTCTTTGTAAGAATTTAAGTAAAAAAAGTCTATCTGCAACCAGAAATAAACCATGATATATGCCCCATGCAACAAAATTCCATTCAGCTCCATGCCAAAGTCCTGATAATAAAAACACTAGGCAAAGATTAAAATAAAGCCTAGATACAGTTTTAACTTTATTTCCGCCTAAAGGTATATATAAATAATCACGCATCCAGCGACTTAATGTAATATGCCATCGTCTCCAGAATTCAGTTATACTTTGAGAAATATAAGGGTTATTAAAATTTTCGGGAAAAATAAAACCTAACATTCTTGCAATTCCAATTGCCATATCAGAATAACCGGAAAAATCGAAATAAATCTGAAATGCATAAGCAATAATCCCTATCCATGCAGTGGAAGTATTAATATCTAAAGTATTCAATGCAAATATCCTATCTGCTTCTACAGCAAGTACGTTCGCTATCAGAACTTTTTTTGCTAAACCTAAAATAAAGCGATAGAATCCATATAGTTTATTATCAATGGTTTCCTGTGATCTTCTATTGTTTATCTGGTCAGCAATTTCATTGAAACGAATAATTGGACCTGCAATGAGTTGTGGGAAAAATAAAATATACAATGAATAATCAACAATATTTTTCATTGGGGGTTTATCTTCCCTATAAACATCAATGATATAACTCATTTCATGAAAAGTAAAAAATGAAATTCCAATTGGAAGTGCAACCCTCTTAAAATCAATCACATTATTTCCAAAATACAACAGAGTGGTATTAATATTATCAAGAAAAAAATTGGCATATTTAAAATAAGCTAAAAAACCCAGATTGATTGAAATAGCTATTACTAAAAGAAGTTTCCGCTTATTGCCTTTTGCTTTATAAATAAATTTAGCAAAAAAATAATCAAGAAAAATACTAAATATAATTATAAATATATACTTTGGACCTCCCCAGGAATAAAAAAGTACACTTGCAATTACAATAAGCAAGTTTCTTAGTTTATAAGGACTTAAATAGTAAATAATCAAAAATAAAGGAAAAAAATACAATAAAAATAAACTACTGCTAAATACCATTTTAATTTATAACTATCATTTTTTTACAATATTTCTTTTCTCCAACAGTTAATGTGCAAAAATAAAAACCTTGTTGAAGTGATGAATAATTTCTATCAGTAACACTCCATTTAACTTTATAATCACCTTTAGTCAAATATTTTTGAGAAAATATTTTTTCGACTTCTTTCCCTGTATAATCGTATATAATAATTGTTGTTAATGAATTTTCCTGCAACGAAAATTGTATATTTGTTTCATTTGTAAATGGATTAGGAGAGCAAGTCAATATATTTTCCTTTGTTTTTAATTCATCAACAGAAGAATAGTCTACAACATATAAATTCACAGGAATTATTGTTTGATTTATAAAATTTGTAATCAGTTTCAGTTCACAATTATAATTTCCTTCCTGAAGACCCTGAGAAGAAAAATTAAGCAGTAGATGTTGAGTTTCATTAGGATTAACCCCACCAGCATTTATTGAGCAGCTTACCCAGGGAGAAGAAGGAAGTCCAAAAAAACGAAAATAAGATGAATAAATAACTAAATCAAGCCCCTGATTCGTAATATTCAATAATGTAGTATCCGATGTGTTAATGCCAATAGTTTTATTAATAATAACCGGATTAAAAATTAAAGTTGGATTAGGATCTCCATGCAAAGGGAAAACTATATTATCTATCCAGGCACAATCTGCTCCTGTATTTACACTATTATCTTTTGTATAAGTCCATTTAAATGTATGATTACCTGCAGATACAGCATAATTTTCCTGACTCCAGTCAATTTCACCATCCCATCGAGACTTTTCAATTCCATCAATATAAAATGCAAGGTAGTCATAATTATGATTTGTATTATCTCTTTCACAAGATACTTTTTTATTAAATTTTATAAATCCATCTGCTAAAATATATTGGTTTACTGAAATAAACGAAGTTTGACTATGAGTAATTTGACCTGATTTTGCAGAATAATTTCCCTGATATTTTAAACTGTCGGAAGTAAACCAATGCAAATTTCCTCCATGAACCCATGAATACTTAGAAAAATCATTAGTTTCAAAATCTTCCATTCTAGCTCCCATTTCAATAAAAAAGAATGTTTTATAAGTAAAATTATTACTTCCTGTAATTAATGCATTTAACACAATTAAATGATGAGAAGGTATATTTGCTGATGTTGTTATTATAAAGAATGCATTTTTAGAAGAAAATGGTAAAATCGTATCGATGTCTGCAAATCCAGGATTTAATGTAACAAAAGGATCATTGGTTGATAACTCGAAATGAAGGTTTGTGGCCTTAGCACCACCTATATTCTTAATTTCCAACATCATTGCAGCTGTTTCATTAGGTTCAAGTATATTATTATTACCATCAGTAATAATTACATTACCAGTTTTTAACAAAAATGAATTTACTCTCAATTGTGTATGACGCTCAAAAGTGTCAATAACAGTGTACATTTTTGTAAATAAGTCAATAAAGTGTGCATCGGGAACATTATCAAAAACCTTAAATTTGAAAATATTATTCAATGTTAAACTATCACCTCCAGTCAATGATGCAATATTTTCAGAACCATCTATTATACTTATCAATGTATCTGCTGATTGAAGTTTCATAAATATATTTGAAACAGTACTCCCAATATTTTTAATTTTAGCTGTTAAATAAACTGTATCATTAGCGTTAATAATTGAATCTCCTCCTGCATTTACAATATAATCAATTAATAAACCTTTGGATTTAAAAGGTATATTTTTAATGACAGAAATATTATTATTATCAGTAACTTTAAACTTAATAGATGTATTATAAAAACGGGTTGGAAAAGCAGAAAATATACCATTCTCAGTAAAATTCATTCCATCAGGATAATCTGGAGGAGAAAGTTCAACTTTCTTTTCTACATTATTTGACAAGAAGCTATTTGAAATTGTTGTATATTGATAATTTACAGCATCTCCACCCGAAAGTGCAGAAATCCAATTACCACTCATATTAATTGAACCATAATAAAACTCCAGTTTTCCATTGGGAAATATTTTTAAAGCAACATTTACACTTGAACCAGATTGGCCATTTATACTTGCTTTCCAACGAATAATTGCAGAATTGGCATCACCCTGATACCAAACACCTTGTCCAGACCCAAAAGTAAAATTTGCCAAAAAAGGTGCTATTAATTTATGACTTCTGAAAAGTAAATTTTCATCAATTAAATAAGGAAAAGAATAAGCAGAATTATCAAATTTTATATATCCACCAGCATAAATATAAATCTGATTGTAAGAATTCCCAAAAAAAGGAAATGAAAAATTTAAATTCTGAAGGACACATCCATTACTTCCAATATTTAAAGTTTGATTAGTTATTGATGGAAATATCGTATTTGAAATTATTTCATTATAATCCATTTTAAGTGACCATTTATAAGGCTGAGTTCCGAACTCTGCATTCAATTGATGTGAATAAGGCTGATAAACTTTTGCAATCATGCTGTCATTCTTAATATTCACTTTATTAAATACAATTCCTTTAATTATTGATAATCGGGTAGTATCATTATTAATAATAGGAACATTTCCTGTTAAACAATTTGTTACTTCAGCAGTATAATTATAATCCATTAATGACAAACTATTTACAATACCATTTCCAAGAGAATTAGGATCTTTTTCAACTACTTCTAAGAAAAATTTTGCAGGCTGAGCAATATCTATTTCAGATAAAAGAGGTGTTATATCCAGACCAAATTCAATTGTTTTACCAATTTCTGTTAGATCACCTTGCATACCCAAAGTATCACCATGATAATTAAAAATTGGGTATTCCATTCTTATTGAAGGTCTATCAGCATTTTGATTAGGATTAACACCAACCATTACTTTTATTTGATTCCTTCTGTTATGTTTAAGACTCACTTTCATTGTCAGTAAAGGTGTTTGAGTTTGTTTTGCTTTAACAACAAAAACAGAGTAATTCCAAATACCTCCATTACTGATATTTTCAGCTAATGATTTATACATCATATAGGAAAAACCGCCATTTCCCCATCCTGTACCTGCATAACCATTTGCTATTTTCAAACCACCTATTTCCCAGTCTTTCATATTTACAATTCCATCACCATTTATATCTATATTATTGGTATAGAGTCCATCATTATTATAATCGTAACGAATTGAATCATTATAACCAGCTATAGTCCATGCATGTGATGGACTGGCTCCCCATGATGAGATAAGTGCTTTCCCTGCTTCAGGAGTTCCTGAAGGTAATGTTGCATCCGGAGCACAATATTGAGCATACATACATGCAATTCCGCCTAATGAAGATCCATCCAAATGATCGTTAAACCAGTTTTTAAGAACAGATAATCCTTCAGGTGTATCACATCTTATAGAATACACACCCGAAATACGATTCTTCATTCCATTATAATAACTTTGGTAACCAGTCATCCATCTTTTTTCACCACCTGTATTCAAACCTCCACCATAATCCACAATATTTGGAGTTCCACAAGTTCTTGTTATTTCCCAAGTATCAAAAAAACTAACACCTTTATAATTATATGCATCATTCAGGAAATTCCAAGAGAAATGAGTAGGATATTGATTAGCAGGTATATTAGCTGGAATATTTCTTAAACGATCTATTTCATAAGTAAAAACAAAAGCTATACCTGCTGTTTGACCACATTCATAACCACTCTGCCAGGTAATCGGACGAAAATATGCCTGTATTGAATTATCTATTGAACTAGGCAGAAAAGACGAATTCACAGATTTATAAAAGGCAGGAACCTCAAGTGGAGGAATATTAATCATCCTAATTGAATCAAAAACAGGAATTGGTTTTGTAATTAATGGATAATTTTCTTTAGCTTTAGAAAAAGCATTGTTAGTAATAACCTGAGAATAAGATGTTTTTGAAACAAATAAAAAAATAAATAATCCTAAAATGAAAGAAAATTTATGCATAATCTATCAATATTAAATGTTAATTGAATGACAAATTTAAACATTATAATAAGATTTTGATAAATAGTTTGCTTTTATTTAATAAATATTGTTTCAGGATAACATATTTTACTAAGAAACAATGCTTTAGCTGGAACTGAAAAACCCGCATCTGATCTATTTTTATTTTCTATGATTTGTTTCAATTTTTCAATATCTATTTTATGAAATCCTATTTCTAAAAGAGTTCCAACTATAGCTCTTACCATATTCCGTAAAAATCTATCAGCAGTGATAGTAAATATCAAATTATTATCACTTAGCTCCCATTTAGCATATGTTATCATGCAATTATTCGTTTTTGTTTGTGTATTTGATTTTGAAAAACATGAAAAATCAGAATAATTCAGAAGCGTAAAAGCTGCATCATTCATAGCATGAATATCAAGATTTCCATTTATGTTATAATAATAGTCAAAATTGAATACATCTTTTTTTATTCCTATATAATACATGTATGTTCTTGAAATTGCATCAAAACGAGCATGAGCTTCATTTTTCACTGGTATAATATCGTAAATTACAATATTTTCCTTTAAAAAACCATTTAATTTGTAAACTAATTGAGGGATATTTTCAGTTAATATTTCTACAGGTAAATCAAAATGAGCATAAAAATCTTTAGCATGAACCCCAGTATCTGTTCTTCCTGCACCAGTTAGCTCGACTTTTGTTTTAAAAAACAAACTAAGTGTTTCATTTAATACCTGCTGAACAGTAATTGCATTATTCTGAATTTGCCAACCATGAAAATTTTTCCCGTTATATGCTAAATGTAAAAAATATCTACTCATTATTTATTAGTTTTTACAAACTTACAAAAAAAACATAACTATTGGAAATTTATCAACTTTGACTAAAAGCAAAAGATAAAAATTTTTCTAAAATTGAATGTTAGATTTGAAGTTATTTAAACATATTTAGTAATGCTTTAAATTGAGGTAAATATTCTGAAACGGGAATATCTAAAAAATTTGCAGTTGCTTTAACGCCTCCTTTGGGATCAAGAACAACAATCTGAGGTAATTTACCTCCAGGATTATATTTTATTACAAGTTCTTTATTTTTGTTAAGCTGAGCTAAAGAAAGTTTATTTGATTTACTTTTCGGATAATCAACATGATAAAGTACAAATGTAGTTTTGCTATAATCTTTAAATTCCTGAGTTTCTAAAATATTTTTTTGCATCTTAATACAGTTAGAACAAGTATCACTACCTGTAAAAAACAATAAAACAGAAAAGTTCTTTTTCATAGCAATGGTTTTAGCTTTTTCAAAGCTATTTACCCATAATGTAGAATCAAAATTATTAATATTTGATTGCGATTTTACAGTTGTTTCAAACAAAAGTAAAATCAAAATTAATAGATTTCTTATTTTTTGCATAGTATTTTTTTCTACAAAATTACATTTTTAATCAAAAACAGCATATTTTTACGAAAATCTTCTTATTATTTTTTGTTAATCGTAGTTTTTTTAAAAAAGAATTAAAAATTATTTCCACTATGATGAAATTAATTCTTTAGTAACATTATGTAAAACTGACATATATCATCTTTCACAATTCAGAATGATTCCAAATTAGCGTTTAACTTAAAAAAAAATGCTTATTGTTATTTAGATAACAATAAAAAATATTAATTTTGTCACTTTGAATTGTTAATTAAATAACAATAGAATTTATCAATAATATTAACAAAAAAATATGGAGGATAAAATGTCCAATATTGAAACATTAGTAAAAAATTTAGTGGAAAAACATGGCAAAACAAGAAATAGTTTAATGCCAGTTTTACAAGGAGTTGTAAAAGAAGAAAGATTTCTTTCTGAAGAAGCGATGATTTTTGTAGCAAAAGAATTAGACTTATCTGCTGCTGAAGTATATGGGACCGCTTCATTCTACACGTTTCTCGATACTGAGCCAAGAGGCAAAAACATCGTTAGAGTCTGCAAAACAATTTCATGTCACATGAAAGGTAAGGATGAAATTATTGAAGCATTGGAAAATGTTATGAAAATTAAAGTCGGAGAGACTTCTCATGACAAAAAATTCACCTTATTAACTGCTAATTGCTTAGGATGGTGTCATAAAGGTCCGGTAATGTTAGTAAATGATGTAGTTTATCCAGAAACTACACCACAAAAAGCTATTGAAGTTATTCAAGAGTATATTAAAAATTCTAAGCAAGTAGGAATTCGTTAAAATTCAAAAAACAACAAAATGGAAAATAAAACTTTAAAAAAAATAGATTTAATATTTGCTGATTATACATCATCAAAATATAAAATACTAGAAAAAATATTAGAAAAAAAACCTGATGAAATAATAAATGAGATAATAGATTCTGGTTTAAAAGGTCGTGGAGGAGCTGGTTTTCCAACAGGATTAAAATGGAAATTTACAAAAAACGAAGACAATCCCATTAAATATGTTATTTGTAATGCAGATGAAGGTGAACCAGGAACATTTAAAGATCGTGAAATATTAGAAAGAGTTTCCCGTAAAGTTCTTTCAGGTATGGCAACTTGTGGTTATGCAATTGGGGCAAAAGAAGGATATATTTATCTTAGAGGAGAATATACATATTTAGTTCCTGAACTATTAAAGGAAATAGAATATTTTGATGAATTTGCAAAACAAATAAATCTCGATTTCAAAATTTTTCTTCGTATGGGAAGTGGTGCTTATATTTGTGGGGAAGAAAGCGCGCTTTTTGAATCAATGGAAGGTAAACGTGGTGAACCTAGAAATAAGCCACCTTATCCTACTGTTTCTGGTTATAACAATTGTCCTACAGTAATAAATAATGTTGAAACTTTTGCAACAGTACAAATAATTTGTAAAATTGGCGCTGATGAATTTAAAAAACTAGGGACTTCAGATTCAAGAGGATCTAAATTATTTTCAGTATCAGGTGACACTCCTACTCCAGGAATTTACGAATTAGAATTAGGTATGCCATTAACTGATTTTGTTGATGATTATGGCGACGGAGATACTAAAGCCGTTCAGGTTGGAGGAGCATCAGGACATTGCGTTCCACGTAAAAATTTAAAAGATACTATTATTGGATTTGAAGGAATTCCTACGGGAGGTTCAATGATGATTTTTAACAGTTCACGCTCTATGTATAATGTTTTACATGATTATCTGGAATTTTTCAATGAAGAATCATGTGGACAATGTACACCTTGCAGAGTTGGATGCCAACAACTTTTAAAAGGGATTGAGTCTGTAAAAAAAGGGGAAAGAAAGCCTCAATACTTAGATGAATTAAAAAAATTAGCAAATACGATGAAAATCGCTGCAAAATGCGGTTTAGGTCAATCAGTTGCTAATCCATTTAATTCAATAGTTGATAATTTCAGAGAAGAAATAATCTATTAATTCATTTGATAACAATAAAAAAACATACAAAATGAGCGAATATTTAGTAAATTTAAAAATCAATAATATCCCGGTATCCGTTAAAGAAGGAACAGCCATTCTTGATGCAGCTAAAAAGCTTAATTTCAATATACCAACACTTTGTAATCATCCTGATTTAAGTGTTGCAGGTAACTGCCGTGTTTGTGTAGTTGAAGTTAAAGGAGCCAGATTATTGGCTGCTTCTTGTGCCACTCCTGTTTCAGAAGGTATGGAGGTTTTTACAAACAGTGAAAAAGTCAGAACAGCCCGTAAACATGTAATAGAGTTATTATTGTCAGAACATAATGCTGATTGTACGAAATGTTTTAAAAACGGTCATTGCGAATTACAGGATTTAGCATCAGAATACAGGGTTGGAGATCATGTTTTTATCGATCTTGTAAAAGCAAAAGATAAAATATTAGACATTTCATCACCTTCAATAACAAAAGATGATAGCAAATGTATACGTTGTCAACGTTGCGTAAGAACTTGTGAAGAATTACAAGCTGTAGGTGCTTTGGCAGTTGTAAAAAAGGGAGACCATCAAAGAATTTCTACATTCATGAATAAACCATTGGATGAAGTTGTTTGTACTAATTGTGGTCAATGTATCAATCGTTGTCCTACCGGATCATTAACGGAAAGAACATATTTAGATGAAGTTTGGAATGCTATCAATGATCCATCGAAACATGTTGTTGTTCAAACAGCTCCAGCTGTCCGAATAGGATTAGGAGAAGATTTAGGTTACGATCCAGGTGAAAGAGTTACAGGGAAAATGGTAGCTGCTTTAAGACATATAGGTTTTGATTCTGTATTAGATACAGATTTTACTGCTGACTTAACCATTATGGAAGAAGGAACTGAATTATTAACCCGTTTAAAAAGAGCTTTGGTTGATGGAGAAAAAGTAGCCTTACCAATGATGACTTCATGCTCTCCAGGTTGGATTAAGTTTCAGGAACATATGTTCCCAGATTTATTGGATAATTTATCTACTTGCAAATCACCACAACAGATGTTTGGTGCATTAGCTAAAACATATTATGCAAAGAAAAAAGGTATTGATCCCAAAAATATGGTTTCAGTTTCAATTATGCCTTGTACAGCTAAAAAATTTGAATGTAACAGAGCCGAAATGCGTGATAGTGGTTACCAGGATGTTGATTATGTTTTAACTACCCGTGAATTAGCAATGATGGTCAAACAAGCTGGTATTGATTTCATGAAATTAGAAGATGAAAAGTATGACAGTATCATGGGAAATTCAACTGGAGCTGCAGTAATATTTGGTGCTACCGGTGGTGTAATGGAAGCTGCTTTACGTACAGCTTATGAAATAGTTACTGGTCGTGAAGTTCCTTTTACAAATCTTAAAATTATGCCTGTAAGAGGATTTGAAGGTATAAAAGAAGCTAAAGTATTGATTAAAGGAGTTAAACCTGAATGGAGTTTTCTTGAAGGTGCTGAACTAAGTGTTGCTATCGCTCACGGATTAAGTAATGCAAATGAATTGATGAAAGCTGTAAGAGCAGGTAAAGCTAATTACCATTTTATTGAAGTAATGGGCTGCCCTGGTGGTTGCTTAGGAGGTGGTGGTCAACCAATTCCAACCAGTCCTGACATTCGTCAAAAAAGAGCTGATGCTATCTATGCTGAAGATGAAGGTTTACCATTAAGAAAATCTCATGAAAATCCTGAAGTTGCATTGATATATAAAGAATTTTTGGGCGAACCTTTAGGACATAAATCTCATGATTTATTACATACACATTACAAAGCAAGAAAAAGGTATTAATAAATTAATTGTAATTACTTACTTCAAAGAAGGCTGTTGGAATTAACAACAGCCTTCTTTCATTTACTAAATATCTAAATTTAAGGAAATTAATAGAATAATTATCATAAGAAATATTTCTTTTCAATCAATTAGTGTTATTTTATTCACATTGTTATAATTTTCACAATTAAATTTTTTTTATTTGCAAAATCTATATAATTTTGCATCCTGAAATCATTATTTAAACTATTTTAAGGTCAAACCTAAATAAATGAAAATTAAAGAAATAGCAACACTGCTAAATGCAAAGATATTTGGAAAAGATTATATGCTTGAAAACGAAGTTGGATTCGCTTTTTCATCAGATTTAATGAGTGATGTTTTAACTGTAAAAGCGCAAAATGTTCTTTTATTAACTGGTCTTGCTAATATTCAATCAATTAGAACTGCTGAGATGTCTGATGTATCAAATATAATTTATGTAAGAGGTAAAAAAATTACAGATGATATGAAAGCACTTGCTGATGAAAATGGAATTTTATTAATGGAATGCGAATACTCAATGTTTAAAGCTTCTGGTATTCTTTACAAAGAAGGTATAAAAACTATTTTTTAAAATGCATTTTGAATACAATATATTAAGTGGAGATTTCTCAAACGCTGGAACTGCTTCAAGCCGGATAAAAAAAGTATTAAAGCAATTGAATGTTGATTCAGTTACAATAAAGAGAATTGTAGTTGCTTTATATGAAGCAGAGGTCAATATTGTGGCTCATTCATATGGAGGAACAATCTTTGCAGATATTAATACTGAAGAAATTGTATTAAGATTAAAAGATACAGGACCTGGAATTCCTGATATTAATCAGGCAATGAAAGAAGGTTATTCAACAGCGAGTCATCAAGTTAGAGAAATGGGCTTTGGAGCTGGAATGGGATTACCTAATATTAAAAAAAATGCAGATAAACTTGAAATTAAAAGTGAAGTTGGTTTAGGTACAGAAGTAACTATAATGGTTAAATTGAATAAAAACTAATGGATAAGCAATATTTTCACCACGCTTTAAAAATAAGTGAGGCTAACTGTATCGGATGCACTCATTGTATTAAAGTATGCCCAACTGAGGCTATTAGGGTTAAAAATGGCAAGGCTCATCTTTTCGAAAATCGTTGTGTTGATTGTGGAGAATGTTTTAGAGTTTGTCCTGTAAATGCCATTTATGTTGACCATGACGATTTTATGCAAATATTTAACTTTAAATATAGAATTGCTTTAGTTCCAGGAGTTTTAATTGGTCAATTTCCGGAAAATATATCCACACAACAAATTTACAGTGAATTAATTAAAATAGGTTTCACGCATGTGTTTGAAATTGAACATACAGTTGATCTCTTATTAGAAACAAGAGAAGACTTTAAGAAAAAAAACCCTACATTAAAACCGCTTATATCAACTTTTTGTCCAGCTGTTGTTCGTCTTATTCAAGTTAAATTCCCTGCTCTGGTTGAGAATTTAATCTTACTAAAATCTCCGCTAGATATTGCCGCATTATACTATAAAAAACTTCTAACAGAAAAAGGAATTCCTGAAGAAGAGATAGGCCTATTTTATATAACACCTTGTGCAGCTAAAATTGCTGCTGTTAAAAGTCCTGTTGGTGAAGACAAATCAGTTATTACAGGAGTTATTAATCTTGATTTTATTTATAACAAAGTATATAAAAGCATCAAACAATCAGGAAAAGATCAAAGTTTGATACTTCATAAAGATCAACTGGATTCAAGAGGGATTTTATGGAGCTTAACCAATGGAGAAAAAGACACATCTGATGGTAGAGCATTGGCTATAGATGAGATTCACAATGTAATTGATTTTCTGGAAAAAATAGAAAGCGAAGAGATTTCCGATATTGATTTTCTTGAGTTAAGAGCATGTGATGAGAGTTGTGCCGGAGGTGTTCTTACTAGCGGTAATCGATTTTTAACTGTTGAAAGGATGAAAAACAGAGCTGTTGTTGCTGGCGAAATTAATGAAAATGCATCTTGTTTTTTTACAGAAATAAGAAAACATAAAGACTATTTGATTAAAAATATGAACGTTTCAAAAATCTTACCACGTTCTATGTTGAAATTGGATGAAAATATGTCAGAAGCAATTAGGAAAATGAGCAAGATGCGTGAAATCATGGAATATTTACCAAAAACTGATTGTGGAATGTGTGGAGCTTCTACCTGTCAAACATTAGCAGAAGATATTGTTATGAAAAGAGCTGATATAACAGATTGTGTTTTTATCCAACGCATTATGGAGCAAAAAGGTAGTATGACGTTGAATGAAGCTATTGCAAAAATGAAACGTATCTGGGGTGATAAATTTAACACTAAATAATTATGAAAGTTTTAGAAATAGCAAAAGTATTGAATTTAAAAGTCTTATCTGGAGATAAAGGTCTAATTAATGAAATTAGCGATGCATATGCATCTGATTTGCTCAGTGATGTTATGGGAAATGCTGAAACTGGCAGTGCCTGGATTACATTACAAACTCATAAAAACGTAATGGCAATTGCTTCATTAAAAGAATTGGCATGCATTATACTCGTAAAAGGATTAAAACCTGAAGCTGATACTATTAATCAAAGCAATGAAGAAAATATACCAATATTAGGTACTGATAAACAAACATTTGAAATTGCAGGCGAACTTTATAATTTATTAAAAAAATGATACGCTACAAGGCCGATTTACATATCCACAGTGTTTTATCACCTTGTAGTGATCTGTATATGAGTCCTGTAAATATAATAAAAAAAGCAAAAGAAAGAAAACTTGATATTATTGGAATTACTGACCATAACAGTACTAAACAATGTAAGACTTGCCGTGAAATTGGTTTAAAAAACGGAATATTTGTACTTTGTGGAGCAGAAATAACAACAAAAGAGGAAGTTCACTGCCTAACGTTCTTTGAAAATGATGAAAAATTATTTGCGTTTCAACAATTTATTGAGACTCATTTACCATCAATAAAAAATGATATTAAACGATTTGGATATCAACTTTTAGTTGATGAAAATGAAAATATTACAGATGAAGAGGAAATGATGTTAAATACTGCTTTAAATGTATCCATTGATGAGTTGGCTGAAAAAGTTCATGAATTAAATGGTTTATTTATTCCAGCACATGTAAACCGACCTAAATTCAGCCTTATCAGTCAATTAGGATTTATTCCTGCAGATATTAAAGCAGATGCTTTGGAAATTACAAGACATATTACAAAAGAAGCATTTCTTAATCAAAATCCTTATTTAAAAGCATTTCCTATCATTCAAAATTCGGATTCACATTTTCTAGATAGTATAGGTGATGTTACTAGTATTTTTGAGATGAATGAGATTTCTTTTGCTGAAATATTCAATACATTTAAAAATATTGAAGGTCGTAAAATAGATGTAAATAAATAAGTTATATATAAGTCTTGTCATGAAAGAACTATCTTTGCATATATTAGACATACTTCAAAATTCAATAACTGCTGGAGCTGATTTAATAGAATTAATAATAAATGAAAACAAAGTAGAAAATTTATATAGTATTATAATAAAAGATAATGGCAAAGGAATGTCATCTGAAATGCTTGCAAAGGTAACAGATCCCTTTTTCACGTCACGAACAACTCGTAAAGTTGGCTTAGGGATACCATTATTGAAACAAAATGCTGAACGTTGTGGCGGAAGTTTTTCAATAAACGCTGAATTAAATAAAGGTTGTATTTTAAAAGCAATATTTCAGCATAACAATATTGACAGACCAATTTTAGGAGACATTGCAGGAACCTTTGTTTTAACAGTTGCTTCAAATGAAAGAATACGATTCATTTATTCTCATACTACAGAAAAAGGTAAATACATATTCGATACAAAAGAAGTTAAAGATGCAATGGATGGTATTAGCATTAATCAAGCGCAAATAATCAGATATCTAATAGAAATGATAAACGAAAATTTAATAGAAATAAATTATTCAAATTAGTTTAATTAAAAAAAGGAGAAAATTATGACAAAAGTAAAATCTTTGGCTGATCTCAGAAAAATGAAAGAAGGACTTGAAAACAAGTTAAATCTTAGAGAAAAAAGTAATAATCCAGAACGTCTTGTGCAGATTAGAGTTGCTATGGCAACTTGTGGTATTGCATCAGGAGCAAAAACAGTAATGGAATATTTTATTGATGAACTCGAAAAGAGAAACATTGAGGCGGTTGTTACTCAAACAGGTTGCATGGGCTATTGTTATGCAGAACCAACCATAGAAGTGACTTTACCTAATCAGGATCCTGTTGTATTTGGCTTTGTTAACGAGAAAAAAGCCAATGAAATAATTGAAAAATACATCAAAAATAATGAGTTGGTTGATGGTATTATTCCTGTAAATTACGAAACTATTCAAAAAAACAATTAAAGGAGGAGAATATTATGGCAAAATTTAAAATGCATCTTCTTGTATGTGGAGGTACAGGCTGCCATGCATCATTGAGTAAAACTGTTGGTGATAACCTGAAAGAAATTCTTATTGAAAAAGGATTAGATCATGAAGTGCAGGTTATCATGACTGGTTGTTTTGGCTTTTGTGAAAAAGGACCTATCGTTAAAGTGATGCCTGACAATACATTTTATACTGAAGTTAAACCTGGTGATGCAAGAGAAATCATAGAAGAGCATATCATCAAGGGAAGAAAAGTAACAAGATTGTTATATACAGATCCTGAAAATAAAGAACACGTGAGTGATTCAAAACACATGGGATTCTACAAAAAACAAATTCGTATAGCATTAAGAAACTGTGGTTTTATTGATCCGGAAAACATTGACGAATATATTGCACGTGATGGTTATGAAGCATTAGGTAAAGTATTAACAGAAATGGATGCTCAACAAACAATTGACATTATCAAAAAATCCGGATTGAGAGGTCGTGGTGGTGGTGGTTTTCCTACTGGTTTAAAATGGGAAATAACTAGTAAATCACAAGCAGATCAAAAATATGTAGTTTGTAATGCCGATGAAGGTGATCCAGGTGCATTTATGGATCGTTCCATTCTTGAAGGTGATCCACATTCTGTAATTGAGGCAATGGCTATCTGTGGATATTCTATAGGTGGCACCAAAGGTTTGGTTTATATCCGTGCAGAATATCCTTTAGCTATTACACGTTTAAAAATTGCAATAGAACAAGCAAGAGAATATGGTTTACTTGGAAAAGATATTCTTGGCAGTGGTTTTGACTTTGATATTGAATTACGTTACGGAGCAGGAGCTTTCGTTTGTGGAGAAGAAACAGCATTGATTCATTCAATGGAAGGAATGCGTGGTGAACCTACTTTTAAACCTCCATTTCCTTCTGTTTCTGGTTACTTAGGAAAACCAACAAATGTAAACAATGTTGAAACATTTGCGAGTGTTCCGGTTATCATCAATAAAGGAGCTGAATGGTTTTCAAGTATAGGCTCTGAAAAATCAAAAGGGACAAAAGTATTTGCATTGGCTGGAAAAATAAACAATGTAGGTTTGATTGAAGTTCCAATGGGAATAACTTTGCGTGAAATCATTTATGAAATAGGTGGCGGAATCAAAGATGGCAAGAAATTCAAAGCAGTTCAAACAGGTGGTCCATCTGGTGGTTGCTTAACTGAACGTCATCTGGATACTCCAATTGATTATGACAATCTTATTGCAGCTGGTTCAATGATGGGTTCTGGCGGAATGATAGTAATGGATGAAGATGATTGTATGGTTGCTGTGGCTAAATTTTATTTAGACTTTACTGTTGAAGAATCCTGCGGCAAATGTACACCTTGTCGAATCGGGAATAAACGACTGTTTGAAATTCTAGAAACAATAACTCAGGGAAAAGGTAGCATGGAAGATATAGATAAATTAAAAAACCTGAGTTATGTTATTAAAGATGCATCATTGTGCGGCTTAGGCCAGACCTCTCCTAACCCGGTACTTTCCACACTTGAAAATTTCATGGAAGAATATGTAGAACATATTCATGATAAAAAATGTCGTTCAAGTCAATGTAAAGCACTAATGCAATATATTATTGACGCTGAACAATGTGTCGGATGTACTGCATGTGCCCGTAACTGCCCGGTTAATGCAATTACAGGAGAAAGAAAACTTGCTCATTACATCAATCAGGACATTTGTATAAAGTGCGGTGCATGTATGGAAAAATGTAAATTCAATGCAATTAATATTCAATAAAATAAAAATATATACAAGACATGGAAATGATTAAATTAACAATAGATAATAAAATCGTTGAAGTAGAAAAAGGCACCACCATATTGAAAGCAGCAAGGAAAACAGGTATTGATATCCCTACACTTTGCTATTTTGAATTAGGCGATATGAAAATTGAAAACAAACCTGGAGGATGCCGTGTTTGTGTTGTGGAAATCGAAGGTCGTAAAAACCTTGCTCCCGCCTGTGCTACTGAAGCTTTTGAAGGTATGGTTGTAAATACACACAATATCCGTGTATTAAATACAAGACGTACTGTAATAGAACTTATGCTTTCTGACCATCCTTTCGACTGCCTTATTTGTGCAAAATCAGGCAATTGTGAATTACAAAGCATGGCTCAGAAATTTGGAATTAGAGAAATTCCTTATAAAGGAGAAAAATCAACTTATCGTGTTGATACTTCTCCTTCAATTATTCGTGATGTAGATAAATGTATAATGTGTCGTCGTTGTGAAATGATGTGCAATGACGTTCAAACAGTTGGTGCACTTTCTGCTGTAAACCGCGGATTTAATTCAGTGGTAGCTCCTGCATTTGAAATGAATTTAGAAAAATCTCCCTGTACCTATTGTGGTCAATGTGTTTCTGTTTGTCCAACCGGTGCATTAACAGAAGTTGATCATACACGCAATGTTATTAATGCATTGGCAGATAAAACAAAAACAGTAATTGTCCAAACAGCTCCTGCAGTTCGAGCAGCTTTAGGTGAAGAATTTGGAATGCTAGCCGGAACCTCAGTTACAGGTAAAATGGCAGCAGCATTGCGACGTTTGGGTTTTAAATATGTGTTTGATACTGATTTCGCTGCCGATCTAACCATTATGGAAGAAGGTACCGAATTATTAGGTCGTTTAGGTAAACATTTATCAGGTGACACAACAGTAAAATTACCAATATTAACTTCGTGCTGTCCTGGTTGGGTGAATTTCTTTGAGCATAATTTTTCAGATATGCTTGATATTCCTTCCACTGCAAAATCGCCTCAACAAATGTTTGGTGCCATTGCTAAAACTTATTTTGCTGATAAAATTGGAGTAAACCGCAAAGATATGGTTGTAGTATCTATAATGCCTTGTCTTGCTAAGAAATATGAATGTCAGCGTGACGAATTTAAAACTGATGGCAATCCAGATGTAGATTTTTCATTATCGACAAGAGAACTGGCTCATTTTATCAAACAAGCTAATATAGATTTTCTGAATCTACCAGATGAAGACTTTGATCATCCAATGGGAGAATCTACTGGTGCAGGTGTTATTTTTGCCAATACAGGCGGAGTAATAGAAGCAGCTTGCCGTACAGCTTATGAAATTCACACTGGAAAGAAGCTTGAGAAGCTTGAGTTTACAGAATTAAGGGGATTAGAAGGCATACGTTCTGCAACTATTGATTTCAATGGCTTACCCTTAAATATCGGTATCGCACATGGATTGGGGAATGCCCGTAAATTACTAGATGATGTAAGAGCAGGTATCTCTAAATTCCATGCAATAGAAATTATGGCCTGCCCTGGTGGATGCATTGGTGGAGGAGGACAACCATTACATCATGGTGATAGTGAAATTTTGAAAAAACGCGCAGCAGCTATCTATCAGGAAGATGCAGGAAAACCTATTCGTAAATCTCACGAAAACCCTGATATAATCAAACTCTACGATGAATTCTTAGGCAAACCTTGTAGCGAAAAATCGCATCATTTATTGCATACTCACTATTTCGACAAAAGCAACGAAGTATTTATTGAAGAATAATCACCATCTTAAAAAATCAATGTTATGGTTAATATTAAATTATCAGACGATAAAATAAACAAGATAAAGGATATTTGCAAATCCTTCAACAATGAAGCCGGCGAACTTATTAATGTATTGCATAAAACACAAACTATGTTTGGCTATCTGCCTGCAGAAGTACAGGAAATAATTGCCAAAGGACTTAATGTATCTACTGCACATGTATATGGAGTTGTAACATTTTATTCATTTTTCACAATGATTCCTAAAGGTGAGCATCCTATTTCAATTTGTACAGGAACTGCCTGTTATGTGAGAGGTGCCGAAAAAGTACTTGAAGAATTTAAACGTGAATTAAAAATAGCTGTTGGTGAAACTTCTGCTGATGGTAAATTTTCTTTAAGCTGTTTACGCTGTGTTGGAGCCTGTGGTTTAGCTCCAGTAGTGCTTATTGGCGAAAAAGTTTACGGTCGGGTTTCTCCTGATGGCGTTAAAGCTATTATTGCTGAATACAAGCAGTAATTTTCTCCTTGTTTTTTTTTGAAAAGCTCCTGAAAAGGAGCTTTTTTATTTAAAATCATTTTTTTGAATAGACTCAGGTTTATCTGTTTATTTATAAAAAAAACTTTCTGGCAACAGCATAAAAACAACCTACTTTTTGAACATTACACACAAAAGATTAAAGCCAAAGAATTTTATTTTTTCCTTTGGCTTTCTTCCTTCAAACTAAATTACAATTGAAATTCAAGTGCTTTTCTAACTACATCAGGAGTTATCAATTGTCTGTCTCCTATAGCTTTCCATTTTCTTTCTACAAATCGAGAAACAATTCTATCGATTGCTTCCTGGCCTAATTTATAATCTTTTAATTTAGTATAAATACCTAATGATTCGAAGAAGTCAACTGTTTTTTGTATAGCATTATCAATTTTTTCATCTTCAGTACCATCAACAATATTCCAAATTCTGTTTGCATACTGCAATAGCTTTTCTTTTTTTTCAATTCTAAGTGCTTTCCATATACCTGGAAGTACGATTGCTAAAGTTCTTGCATGATCAATTTCATAGAAAGCAGTTAATTCGTGACCAATCATGTGAGTAGACCAATCTGAAGGTACACCACAAGAAATAATTCCATTCAAAGCCATTGTTGCAGACCACATAAGATTTGCCATAGAATCATAATCAGCAGGATTAGCATATACTTTTGGACCTTCTTCAATTAATGAAAGTAAAATTGATTCTGCAATTCGGTCCTGCAAAGGTGCATTTGCAGGATAAGTGAGATATTGTTCAATTACATGTACATAAGCATCTACAATACCATTTGCCACTTGTCTTTGAGGCAATGAAGCAGCAGCTTCAGGCATCAAAATTGAAAATTTAGGATAGGATAAAGGCGTTAAAAATGAAAATTTCTCATTTGTTGATTTTCGGGTAATTACTGCACCCATATTCATTTCAGAACCAGTTGCTGGCAATGTAAGGACTGCTCCTATTGGTAATGAAAATCTCACCAAAGAATTTTTAGCTAAAATATCCCAGGGATCACCATTTTCATAAAGTGCAGCTGCTGCAATAAATTTAGTAGCATCAATTACAGAACCACCTCCTACTGCCAACAAAAAATCGACTTTTTCATTTTTTATTATTTCTACAGCTTGCATAGCAGTTTCATAGTGTGGATTGGGTTCTATTCCGCCAAACTCGATAAATTGATAGTCTTTTAATGCAGCAATTATCTGATTGTAAATCCCATTTTTCTTAATACTCCCACCACCATAAATTACCATAATCTTTTGTCCGGCAGGAATTTGATTTGAAAGTTTCGTTATTTGATCCCGGCCAAATAATATTTTCACCGGATTATAAAATTCAAAATTATTCATTACTTATTTTATTTAAAAATTAGATTACGCAAATTTATATATTTAAAAGAACAATTTAGCTGTAAAAATAGCTTTTCTTTTAAAAATTTTTCAAAAAAATTCATAACTTTGACGATTAATTCCAACCTATGCAAATAAAAGAAAACTACTTATTAAAAAAACTGAATACCTTTGGTATTCAAGCTATAGCAAAATATTTTGTTGAAATAAATTCAACAGAAGAAATTCAGGAGATTATCAATTCAAAACTTTTTAAAGAAAATCCCTTTCTTTTATTGGGTGGTGGCAGCAACCTCTTATTTACAAAAGACTTTGATGGCTTAGTCATTAAAATTAACACCAAAGGTAAAGAAATTATTGCTGTAGATACAGAACATGTTTATATAAAAGTACAAGCAGGTGAAAATTGGGAATCTTTTGTGGATTATTGTGTACTAAACAATTGGAGTGGTGTAGAGAACCTTTCTTTAATACCTGGTATTGTTGGAACTTCTCCTGTTCAAAATATTGGAGCTTATGGAGTTGAAGTAAAAGATAGTATTGAAATTGTAGAAGTTATTCGTATTTCTGATGGAAAAATTTTAGAATTAACTAATTCAGAATGTAATTTCGGATACAGAAACAGCATTTTCAAGCAAGAAGCTAAAAACAAATACATTATTATTTCAGTAACATTTAAATTTTCAAAAAAGCCAGTATTAATTACACATTATGGTGATATTCTGAAGGAATTAGAAAATATGTTTGTAGAGCCTAATCTTGAAAATATAAGTATTGCAATTAAAAACATAAGACATCGTAAACTTCCGGATCCATCTATTACTGGTAATGCAGGTAGTTTTTTCAAGAATCCTCTGGTAAGTAAAGAAAAGTATAATGAACTATTAAAGGATTATCCAAAAATCAGGGCTTTTCCTTCAGGAGATGATTTTAAATTAGCTGCAGGATGGTTAATAGAAAAAAGTGGTTGGAAAGGTAAATCATTGGGAAATGCAGCAGTTCATCACAAACAAGCCTTGGTGTTGATTAATAAAGGAAATGCCAGCGGTATTGAAATTCTTAACCTTGCAAAAGCTATACAACATGCAGTCAGAGGACTTTTTGGAGTAGAATTGGAAATGGAAGTCAATATTATATAAAATTTGATTTATAAAACTTATCTTTGTATAAACATTTATAAATCTATTTTAACTATTTGATAATATTGATTTAAAAAATAAATACATTTCAAAAGCTGTCATATAGTCACACTCTCAAACAAATTGGCTGCCATTTCGTCAATATTATTCTCAAAATTACTAATGGTATTAAGTTTGCTGGATTAAATAAAATGCAAACAATGAACTTTAATAATTTTACAATCAAATCTCAGGAAGCTGTTCAGAAAGCAATGGAAATTGCAATTTCTCAGCAAAATCAGGCTATTGAAAATGTTCATATATTAAAAGGTATGATGAATGTTGACGAAACTCTGGTTCCTTTTTTATTAAAAAAACTAAATGTAAATATTCCTATTTTTATTCAGACTTTGGATAAAATAATTGAATCTTTGCCAAAATCTAGTTGGCTTACCCCCTATCTTACTGAAAATGTAAATCAGTCATTGATCAATGCAAATAATTATCTAAAAGAATTTGGTGATGAATTTATTTCTATAGAACATCTTTTATTAGGAATTTTGAGCAATAAAGATACTGCAGCTAAACTATTAAAAGACAATGGTGTTAACGAAAAAGACTTAAAAATTGCCATAAAAGAGCTCAGGAAAGGCAGTACAGTAAACAGCCAAAATGCTGAAGAAAGTTATAATGCACTGAATAAATTTGCACGAAATCTAAATATTCTCGCTCAAACAGCTAAGCTGGATCCTGTAATCGGAAGAGATGAAGAAATCAGAAGAGTATTACAGATACTTTCCAGGAGAACCAAAAACAATCCAATACTTATTGGAGAAGCTGGTGTTGGGAAAACTGCAATTGCAGAAGGCATAGCGCATCGTATTGTTAATGGCGATGTTCCGGAAAATCTTAAATCAAAACAAATTTTCTCACTTGATATGGGATCCTTAATTGCAGGTGCTAAATTCAAAGGAGAATTTGAAGAAAGACTGAAAGCTGTCATAAAAGAAGTAATTGCTGCAGAAGGAGAAGTAATTTTATTTATCGATGAAATTCATACTTTAGTGGGTGCAGGAGCTTCAGGAGAAGGAGCAATGGATGCAGCAAATATTCTAAAACCTGCACTTGCCAGAGGTGAATTACGAGCTATCGGAGCAACTACAATAAAAGAATATCAGAGGTATTTTGAAAAAGACAAAGCACTTGAACGTCGTTTTCAGGTAGTTTTGATTGATGAACCTGATGCTTTAGATGCAATTTCAATTCTACGTGGTTTAAAAGAACGTTATGAAGTACATCACAAAGTAAGAATTAAAGATGAAGCAATTATTGCAGCGGTTGAGTTATCACAACGCTATATTACCAATCGATTTTTACCAGATAAAGCCATTGATTTAATTGATGAAGCTGCATCTAAACTGAGAATGGAAATAAATTCAGTTCCTGAAGAATTGGATGAAATAGAGCGTAAAATCAGACAATTAGAAATAGAACGTGAAGCTATTAAAAGAGAAAATGATAAATCAAAGCTGTCACTACTTAACGAAGAAATTGCCAACCTGAATGAAGATAGAAATCGTTTGAAATCGAAATGGTTAGCTGAAAAAGAATGGGTTGAAAAAATTCAACAGAAGGTCAAAGAAATTGAAAACTGGAAATTTGAGGCAGAACAAGCAGAAAGAGCAGGAGAATATGGAAAAGTTGCTGAAATCAGATATGGCAAGATTAAAGATTCTGAGAATGAAGTCATAAGCTTTAAACAAAAACTTTCAGAATTACAAACAGAAAATGCAATGATCAAAGAAGAAGTTGACAGTGAGGATATTGCACAGATAGTTTCTCGATGGACAGGAATTCCGGTTAATAGAATGTTGCAGAGTGAAAGAGAAAAATTATTAAATCTGGAAATCGAATTACACAAAAGAGTAATTGGTCAGGATGAAGCAATAGAAGCAATCTCAGATGCTATCCGCCGCAGCCGGGCTGGCTTGCAAGACTCAAAACGACCAATCGGATCATTTATCTTTATGGGAACTACAGGTGTTGGAAAAACTGAGTTAGCCAAAGCACTCGCTGCTTTTCTTTTTAACGATGAAAATGCCCTGCTTAGAATTGACATGTCTGAATATCAGGAACGCCATACAGTATCCCGTTTAATTGGGGCTCCTCCAGGTTATGTAGGTTATGAAGAAAGCGGACAATTAACGGAAGCTGTAAGAAGAAGACCATATTCTGTTGTATTACTAGATGAAATTGAAAAGGCTCATCCTGATGTTTTTAATATACTCTTACAAGTTTTAGATGAAGGAAGACTTACTGACAATAAAGGCAGAACAGCTGATTTCAAAAATAGTATCATAATAATGACATCAAACATTGGTTCTCATTTAATTCAGGAAGGAATCAGCAATATCAATGACTTAAACAGAGAAAAAGAGCTGATTAAAATAAGATACGAAGTTATGGATTTATTGAAAACAAGCATTCGCCCTGAGTTTTTAAACCGTATAGATGAAATTATTATGTTTTCACCACTTACGAAAAGTGAAATCAGAGAAATCGTATTACTTCAATTCAAAATACTCAGTGAATTATTAGTTAAAAACAATATCCATGTTGAAGCAACAGATTATGCCATTGATTATCTTACTGAATTAGGATATGATCCTCAATATGGAGCTAGACCTTTAAAAAGAGTAATGCAAAAAAAAATTCTTAATGAATTGTCTAAAATGATATTAGCAGGAAAAGTTTTACCTGATCATGAAATTGTAGTAGATATGTTCGATGATACTTTTGTATTTCGAAATAAAACAACTTAATAACTATATTCTAAATTAATAAAAAGTGCAAATTAAAAAGACAATTTTCGAGTCTTTCTTAATTTGCACACTCTTTTTATAATAAAGAATATTGATAAATAATGAATATCCGAATTTGAATACATGAAAAAATATCAAAATTCAAAAACAATTCCTTGTGCTAATGGAAGATCGGTACTATAGTTTATTGTATTCGTTTGTCTTCTCATATACTGTTTCCATGAATCAGAACCAGATTCTCTACCCATACCAGTATCTTTTTCTCCTCCAAATGCTCCTCCAATTTCTGCACCTGATGTGCCACCATTTACATTTGCTAATCCACAATCTGAACCTGAACTTGATAAAAATTGTTCTGATTCACGCATATTTAATGTAAAAATTGATGATGATAATCCTTGTGGTACACCATTATTTAAAGCTATTGCTTCATCCAAAGTACTATATTTCATAAGATAAAGAATAGGTGCGAAAGTTTCCTCTTGAACAATGTTAAAATGATTTTCGGCTTCAATGATTGCAGGAACAACATAATTATCAGAGAGAGCTTTATTTTCATCCAATTTATATCCTCCAATCAATACTTTCCCACCTTCGGCTTTTGCCTGATTTATTGCTGATAAGAAGGCATTAACAGATGTTTTATCAATTAGTGGACCAATTAATGTATTTTCATCCAATGGATTACCTATTTTTTTTTCTACTTCTTTGTATGCATTAATTAGATTAATTTTTACTTCTTCATACACATTTTCATTCACAATAAGTCGACGAGTAGAAGTACATCTTTGACCACAAGTTCCAACTGCTCCAAAAACTGTTGAAGTAATTGCCATTTTCAAATCAGCAGAATCAGAAATAATAACAGCATTATTACCTCCTAATTCGAGTATGGCTTTTCCAAGTCTTTCCCCAATAATTGCACCTGCTCTTTTACCAACTCTAGTAGAACCTGTAATTGAAAACAAAGATATTCGTTTATCAGCAACAAAATTATCCCCAAGAACCGATGATTTTGCAATTATCAGATTAAAAACACCTTCTGGAATATTATTTTCAATTAATACTTTTTTAATAATATTCTGAGTTGCAACAGCACACAACGGAGTTTTAGAACTTGGTTTCCATATTATCACATCTCCACAAATTGCAGCTAACATTGAGTTCCATGCCCAAACAGCAACAGGAAAATTAAATGATGTTATTAATCCGATAATTCCTAATGGATGATATTGATCATACATTCTATGTTCACTTCGTTCAGATTGCATTGTAAAACCATTTAACAATCTGGATTGACCAGCTGCAAAATCACATATATCAATCATTTCTTGAACTTCACCTAATCCTTCCTGATAGATTTTTCCCATTTCAAGAGAAACAAGATAACCTAAATCATCCTTAGCTTCACGTAAAGCCAGTCCAATTTGCCTAACTATTTCTCCTCTTCCCGGAGGTGGAATTTTTCTCCATTCAATAAATGCTTCATCTGCTTTTTTTATTACTTTTTCATAATCTTCAATACAGGCATTTTTTACTTTTGCAATTAATCGATTATCAATTGGTGAAAAAGACTCAGTAATATCTCCATTTGTATCAATCCATTCAATTCCAGTACAAACACCATTATTTATTTCACTAATCCCTAATCTTTCCAGAACTTCTTTTATTCTGATTTCGTATTTCATTTTTATTTTATTATTATTTATTTTATTTCGACATATAAGGATATAGAAAATCAGTAGCAGGAACTAATGTTTCTTTTACAGTTCTAGGACTTACCCAACGAACTAAATTCAAATGACTGCCTGCTTTATCATTCGTACCGGAACCTCTAGCCCCGCCAAAGGGTTGCTGACCAACCATTGCACCTGTAGGCTTATCATTGAAATAGAAGTTACCTGCTGCATATCTCAATGCTCTGCATGCTTTTAGTAATGAATATTTATCATTGCTGAAGATTGCTCCGGTTAATGCATAAGGAGAAGTCTGATCACAGATTTTTAAGGTTTCCTCAAATTTACTATCTTCATAGACATAAATAGTCATTACCGGTCCAAAAATCTCTTCTTCCATAGTCAAAAAATGAGGATTTGTAGTAACTATTATCGTTGGTTCTATAAAATATCCCTTTGAACAATCTCCTTTTCCTCCGGCAATGATTTCTGCATCCTCTGAATTTTTAGTTCTTTCAATGTAAGACATTATATTATCGTAAGAATTCTTATCTATTACAGCATTTACGAAATTATTATATTCAGCTACATCCCCTATTTTCATTCTGGAAACCATACTCAGTATATTTTTTTTCACTTCTCCCCATAAAGATGCAGGAATATAAGATCTGGAAGCTGCCGAACATTTTTGTCCTTGATATTCAAAAGCTCCGCAAACAATGGCATTGCTTAATTCTAGTGTTTTTGCTGAATGATGAGCAAATATAAAGTCTTTACCACCAGTTTCTCCAACTAATTTGGGATATGATCTATAAGTATTTAAATTATCACTCACTTGTTTCCACAATTGATTGAAAGTATTACTGGAACCAGTAAAATGAATACCTGCCAGATTTCGGTTTTTTATAACAATGTTACTAATCAGACTCCCTGAACCTGGTATAAAATTGATTACACCAGCCGGCATGCCTGCTTCTTCAAAAATTTTCATCAAATAATAATTTGAAAGCAAGGCTGTTGTGGCAGGTTTCCAAACAGTCGTATTTCCCATTAATGCAACCGAAGTATTTAAATTTGCTGCTATTGCAGTGAAATTAAAAGGAGTAATCGTATAAATAAAACCTTCCAACGGACGGTATTCTATTCTATTGATGGTATGCATTAAAGAAGCAGGTTGTTCACCGTATATAAGTGCAGCAAAGTAAACATTAAATCTCAAAAAATCAATCACTTCACAGGCAGAATCTATTTCCGCCTGGTAAATATTTTTTCCCTGACCCAGCATTGTTGCTGCATTTAAAATATAACGATATTTTTTAGAAATCAGTTCAGCAGCTTTTAACATGATAGATGCTCTTTCATCCCATGCAAGGTTCATCCAATCTTCCTTAGCTTGCATTGCAGCATTTATTGCCATTTGAACTTCTTTTTCTGTTGTGAGATGGTAAGTTGCTAAAACATGCTGATGATTGTGAGGCATTACAACTTTTCCCATTTTGCCTGTTTTAATTTCTTTGCCTCCTATAATCAATGGGATTTCTATACATTGATTAGTTTGTCGTTCCAGTTCCTCTGTCAGAAGTCTCTGTTCAATACTTCCTGGTAAATAGCTAAATATAGGCTCATTAACAGGCTCTTTAAAGTTAAATATTGCGTTGTTCATTTTAAAAGAATAATTATTAATTTTCGACATGCATATTTTTACAATTCGATGCAAAACTATGAATATTTGCTGTAATAACATAAATTTATTTACTTTTGTTTTTAAAAAGTAAGTAAATATATTTGTTTCCTATCTCCTTAATTTGGTTATAATTCATATAACTCAATTATATTAACTCTTGAGTTATTATAATTGAGTTAAGTCAATTGGGTGATGATTAATTTTCGAAAATACTTTTGAGGCTCTTTGGTAACTTTTAATTTATTAACAAAGCTTACTTTATCAATTAATTACAATATTTATATAATTTAGTTACAAAAATATGGTTAAAACAAACATTGATCCGTTTAAATTTAATATTGAACAATTTGCTGATATTAAAATTATGCGATTTCAAGTTCCGGCATTTGAATCTCTTACATTAAAACAGAAAAAATTGGTTTATTATTTAAGTGAAGCTGCCAAATCGGGTAGAGATATTTGTTGGGATCAGAATTTTAAATATAACTTATTAATTCGCAAAATATTAGAACGTATAATTGAAAGTTTTAATGGAGATAGAAATACTGAAGATTTTATTAAGTTTCTGATATATACAAAAAGAGTTTGGTTTTCTAATGGAATTCACCATCATAATTCATCCGATAAATTCATACCTGAGTTTACGATAACTTATTTTGAACAATTAATCAAAAATAGTGAAGGCATAAAACATGAATTATCATCAGGTGAAACTATTGAACTGTTGCTTGAAAAATTAATCCCTATTCTTTTTGATCCGTTAGTTTTCCAAAAAAAAGTGAGCTTAGATGCTTCCTCAGATTTATTATTAAACTCATCTACTAATTTTTATGAAAATGTTTCTGAAACAGAAGCTGAAGAATTTTACATCAGTATGAAAGATTCAAAAGAGATGAAACCTGTTTCTTTCGGCTTAAACTCAAAGTTAATAAAAGAAAATGGTTTATTGTATGAAAAAACATACAAAATTGGAGGTATGTATAGTAAATCAATCGAACAAATTGTATATTGGCTGAAAAAAGCAAGTAATGTTGCAGAAAACGATAATCAGAAAGACTGTATACTTCATTTGATTTCTTATTATAAAACAGGAAGTTTAAAAGATTGGGATGCTTATAACATTTCATGGGTAAAAGATAATGATTCTCATATTGATTTCGTTAATGGATTTATTGAAGTATATGAGGATCCCTTGGGATTAAAGGCAAGTTGGGAATCCATTGTGAATTTTAAAGATGTAGAAGCTACAAAAAGAGTTACAATAATCAGTGAATCAGCTCAATGGTTCGAAGATCATTCGCCGGTTGATGCACGTTTCAAAAAAGAAGAAGTTAAGGGTGTAAGCGCCAAAGTGATTACAGTAGCTCAATTAGGAGGTGAATGTTATCCAACTACTCCAATAGGGATAAATTTACCTAATGCAGACTGGATTAGGAAAGAACATGGTAGTAAATCAGTAACCCTCGAAAATATAACCTATGCTTATGAAAAGGCTGCAATTGGAAATGGTTTTATGGAAGAATTTGCAGCAAATGATGAAGAAATAGAAATGGCAAAAAAATTCGGAGCAATAGCTGGAAATCTTCATACTGATTTACACGAATGTCTTGGTCATGGTTCAGGTCAGTTACTTCCAGATACAGATCCAGATGCATTGAAAAGCTATGCTTCAGCTTTAGAAGAAGCACGTGCGGATTTATATGCCTTATATTTTATGATGGATCCTAAAATGCTAAAATTAAATTTAATACCAAGTATGGATGTTGCTATTACGGAATACAACAATTTTATTCGAAATGGTTTATTGACTCAATTGGTCCGAATAGATGAAGGTAAAAATATCGAACAGGCTCACATGAGAAACAGGCAATTAATTGCTGGATGGTGTTATGAGCAAGGTAAAAAAGATAATATCATCGAAAAATACCAAAAGAATAATAAAACTTATTTTAAAATTAATGATTATCTAAAATTAAGAGCTTTATTCGGTAAATTATTAACTGAGGTTCAACGTATAAAATCTGAAGGAGATTATATTACTGGAAAGTTTTTGGTTGAAAATTATGGCATTAAAGTAGATGCAGTTTTACAAAAAGAAGTTAAAGAAAGATATGCCAACTTAAAACTTGCACCTTACAGTGGTTTTATAAATCCTGATTTTAAACCTATTATGAAAGATGGGAAAATTACAGATATCATCGTAGAGTATCCTGATAACTATGTAAAACAAATGATGGAATATGGAAAAAAATATTCATTTTTACCGCTTGATAATTAGTAAGATACTGTTTCAAAGAAATATTATTTAAAGTAAACAAAAAGGCAAAACAATTATTGAATGAATTTTAAATTAAAACAGCTAATTTTGCAAAACTAAAAAATAGAAAATCATATATTATTACAGGTCTAAAATAATAAGAAATAACTTATGAAAAAATTCGTAGCCCCTTCCCTTTTGTCAGCTGATTTTGCCTTTTTGGAAAAAGACATTGAGATGATTAATCAAAGTGATGCTGGATGGTTTCATATTGATGTTATGGATGGTGTATTTGTTCCAAATATTTCTTTTGGGCCACCTGTAATTAAATACATAAAAAAATATGCTAAAAAGCCATTGGATGTTCATCTCATGATAGTTGATCCTGATCGTTATTTTAAAGTTTTTAAAGAAGTTGGAGCCGATATTATAACTATTCATTATGAAGCTTGTACTCATTTGCACAGATCAGTAAATGCTATTAAAAACTTAGGAATGCAAGCCGGAGTTGTATTAAACCCGCATACTAGTGTTGGATTACTTGAAGATATTATACAGGAAGTTGATTTGGTTTTAATAATGTCAGTAAATCCTGGTTATGGTGGTCAAAAATTCATAGAAAATACCTATCGAAAAATCAGCCAACTCAAGGAATTAATTACAAAATATAATCATCATTGCCTGATAGAAGTTGACGGAGGAGTCGATTTAAGTAATGCAACTAAATTATATAATTGTGGAGCTGATGTATTGGTTGCTGGTAATAGTGTTTTTGGTTCAGATAATCCATTGGAAGCAATTAAATTATTAAGTTTCAGTTAAACATTAAAGCAAAATTTTAGCTACATATATAATCCTGCAATAATCAATATTTCTTCTTAAATAATACAAACTTTTACTTCAACATCTTTAGTATTTTTTCAATTTTTTCCTGATTTATTTGGTAAAAAACATCTTTGATTTTCAGATCTTCATCTAATAGAAAATATGCAGGAGCACCAAAACATAAATATTTATCTCCTATACTTTTAGAGAAAATAACTGGGAAAAGAAATCCCTTTTTTAATAAATGCTGTTGCAATTCTTTTGTCAATATTTCAAACGAATTTATTGCTATAATTTCTAATCCTAAACGTTTTAATTCTTCATATTGTTCATTCAGTTCAGTAAGTTGATTAATACATTCATCGTCATCAGAAAAAAATAAAAGTAATATTTTTTTCGCATGCAGAGTTTTCAAATCCAGAAATTTACCCTGAATAGAATTTGCAGAAAAACCCGGTGCCTTTTTAACAGAAAAATCTGCTAGTGCTGTTTCATAATCAGCACCATTAAAACGGGTTAAAGTTTGGAAATAATCTTTTAATGTATCAGTACGAATTGTATAAAGCAACGAATTTTCATTTTGTTTATTATTCATCAGATACATATTTACCTGTTCAATCTGTGAAAGAATTTGATTTGGATTAACATATAAAAAATCTGTAATTTTCAGTACAATGAGGGAATCTGATTTTCGATAATATGTATATTCAATGGTTTTGTCAGCATATTTTTCTTCAGAATTCCCGGTTTTATCAGTTAAATATCCGTTATTCTTATCATTATCTATTATCTTTACACCAAAACATGAAGTTCCATTTATATTTGTATCACGAAGGAGGCTGAGACTAATATTTCCACTGTTCTTAATATATTCATACTGTTCTTTCATCAGTAAATCTAAATTCCCTTCATTTATCATAAAAGAGGGTAAATTTTCAATTTCCTGTTTCATATTAAACTCTTCTAACTTATCATCTTTTAATAAATTAAAAGAAAAAACATCGCTTCTTTTTATTGTAGAATTTATAAAAAATGCTTGCTTTCCATTAATAATGCAAATTGTATTTTTTTGGTCAGGGTTTGTATAAGTTGTTTCAACTCTCATTTTCTGTATACTTTCTTTAGCTTTAACTATCCATACTTTTTTCTTCATCCATTCATCAGGATGTTGGATGCCACCGTTTTTAATAAACTCAATTGAGAGATTATCAAAGCTAGTATGTTTTAAAATAATTGAACGGATAAAAAGAGAAGTATCAAACTGACTGAAAGTAATTGAATGAAATAGTATAAAACTCAGAGAAATGAATAAACGTAAAATATGAATGCGCATAAAATTGAAAATTTAATCAAATGAAGTTATTTTAAGTACTTATTTTATATGATCTAAAGCTTCTCGATCTTAAAATCAATAGCAATTTGCTGTAAATCATTTACAACTTTGTCAAGAACAGGTATTCCCTCCTTCATTCTAACTGCCTCCCATTTTCTTTCAGGCTCACCAGGTATGACAACAGAATCTTCACCTTCAATTGTTTGAGCTTTTTTAAAAGTTTCAATCCATAGATCCATTTGCTGTTTGAAAGCATCTTTCGTTTGAAAAGCATCAATACGCATTGCACCGAAAAAATGCCCTGTTCCAATCCCGGTAGTATCTTCTAATACAGGTAAGTATGCAACAGAAGGAGGCACAAAAGGGCCAAAATTCGCTCCTGACAACAAAGCAGAGAAAATATCAACAATAGATCCCAAACAATACCCTTTATGACTCCCATGTAAATAATCGCCTCCTAATGGCAGAATAGCACCACCTTGTGTTAAGATATCAGGATTATCACTTGATTTACCGGTTTTATCCTGAACAAAACCAAAAGGAGCTTTTAAGTCTTTTTTGTGCATAATATCTAATTTCCCTCTAGCAATTGGAGTTGTTGCAAAATCAGCTACAAAAGGAGGATGAATTCCAGCAGGTATAGCAACAGCAATTGGATTGGTCCCAAGTAGCCTGTCAACAGAAAAAGTTGGAGCTACGAGAGGATTTGCATTTGTCATCGAAATTCCAATCATATCATGTTCCAAAGCCATCATTGCATAGTATCCTGCTATGCCAAAATGATTAGAATTACGAACTGCTACCCAAGCAGTACCGACATTTTGAGCCTTTTTAATTGCCAATAACATAGCAAATTTTCCCACAACCATTCCAAGCCCCGCATTTCCATCAATAACACCGGTAGAAAGTGTTTCATGAACGATTTTTATCTCAGGATTTGAATTGATACGATTTGATTTCCACAAATTTACATAATCCTTTAAGCGGGAAACACCGTGAGAACTAATATTTCTTAACTCAGCGGCCATTAATATATCTGCAGTAATTTCAGCATGTTCAGGAGGACACCCCATTTTAACACAAACATTAAAAATAAATCTTCTTAAATGTTGATAAGAATAAATCATAAATAAAGTAATTTATCAGATAATAAGTGCAAAATTATCTAAATTTGTATACAAAATAATGAAATCATGAAGACTATTTATTATTCCGAAGTTCAGAAAGTATCCAACAAATGGATTTGGCTATTAATTGCCACATTATTTATCATTTTTAGTTACGGATTTATTGAAGAATTAATATTACAACATCCTTTTGAGAAAAATAATATTCAGATATGGACATTAGGTTTATTAGCTATACTAACTCTTTGTTTATTATTATTTGTATGTATAATAAAATTAAGTTTTCAAATTGATGAAGATGGAATTCACTTCCGTTTTTATCCTTTTCATTTCAAAGTATATACAATCATATGGGAAGATATTGAAACTATTCATATTAGGAAATACAAACCTATCATCGAATATGGTGGCTGGGGTATTAGAACAATTTCGTTTACAAAAAATATTGCTTATAATATCTCCGGGAATATAGGCTTGCAAATTGAATTGAAAAAAGGAAAGAAAATTCTTATTGGCACACAAAACCCGGAAGAATTAGAAAAAATAATTTCAAAAATCAGTTCTAATAAGTAATTAAAGAATAATATTGTTTTTTTATTATTTTAACTACTTTTGTTGTGAAGACATTAATTGTCCATATCTAATATTATAGAAATTCCTTCTAAAACTCTTTTCAAATAAAAGCTATTATATTGAAAAAAATAATAAATCAGATTAAATATTATTTATCATTTACAAAAGGTGAAAGAAGAGGTATATTTGTTTTAATAAATTTAGTAATATTGTTAATCATATTACGTATTTTCATTTTCCCTTTCTTAATCAAAACACAAAATATTGATTTTTCAATTTTTGAAAAAGAAATAATGGCTTTCGAAAAAAGCACAGATTCTATTACTATACATGAGTTTAACAAAAAAAAGAAAGATGGTTTTGATTTTAATAATAGTGATAAATCTTTTGCTGAAATCAAATTAAAACCATTCTTTTTCAACCCGAATGCTTTGAATGATGAACAATGGAAACTACTGGGATTAAGCGAAAAACAAACAAAAGTTCTTATGAACTATCGTTTGAAAGGTGGTAAATACTACAAAAAAGAAGATTTCAAAAAGATGTTTTGTATAAGTATTGAAGAATATAAGATTCTGGAACCATATATATTGATACCTGATAAAAACATAAAAAACCAACAAGTTTTAAAATTCGAAACTAAGCCAAAACCATTATTCATTGTAGAAATAAATACTGCTGACACCAATGATCTACAGGAAGTTAAAGGTATTGGAGCTTCTTTTGCACGCAGGATTGCTAATTATAGAGATAAATTAGGTGGTTTTATGAAAAAAGAACAATTACTCGAAGTTTTTGGGATGGATAGTACCAGATATGAACAGATTAAAGCTTCATTTACAGTTAATACATCAATCATTCAAAAGATAAATATTAATAAAGCCAGTATTCAGGATTTAAAAAAACATCCTTATTTCGATTATTATTTAGCTAAATCTATCGTAATTTATCGCAGTAAGAATGGTGACTATCAATCTGTAAGTGATATAAAAAAGGCAAATTTAATTTACGATGACTTTTACGATAGGGTCTCTCCATATTTAACTGTGAATTAAATGAAAAAGAAACCAACATATTATATTTTATTAATTTCCAGGCATTTATTTTTTCTGCTAATTCTATTGCAATTTTCACAAATAAATGCACAGCCAAATAAAGTAAAGAATAATATCGATCAATTGAATGCGAAATCAGTTCAAACAAGAAATAACAACCGAAAAATTTCCTTCTTTTATGCCAGGAATGCATTTAAATTAGCAGATAAAATTAATTATCCTTCAGGTAAAGCATTAGCATTGAGGAATATTGGAATTCTTCACTTCTTTTCAGGACAATATGATCTTGCTGAAAAAAATTATCTTCAATCTCTTAGTATTTATACAAAAATTAATAATAAAGATGGAATTTTTAATTGCAATAACAATCTTGCGGCAGTTTATCAGGAAAGAAGTGATTACAATAAAGCAATTTCATTTTATATTAAAGGTCTGAAAATTTCCTTAGAAAACGAAAATAAAGAACAAATATCAAGTATTCTTAATAATATTGGTGTAATTTACTATTATAAAGGATATTATAAAAATGCACTTTTATTCTTTGAAGCTTCTTTAAAAATAGATAAAGAAAAAAAAGATAGGGAAGCTTTAGTTTTTACTTTGAATAATATTGGCTCCGTTTATGAAAGTCTGGAAGAATACTCTAAGGCACTCTATTATCATTTTCAATCTTACTCCATTTCCAGAGAAACTAATAACCTTTATAACCAAGGGAAAAGTCTGAACAATATTGGAAAAATATATCTAAGTTTAAATAAAATTGGACTTGCATTTAAATATTTAAATAAAGCTTTACTGATTAGAGATCAACTGGATGACAAAACAGGTATACTTATAACTTTAATGAATTTGGGACAATATTACCATGATTTAGCTAATTATCAAAAAGAAAATGAACTTTATCATCAAGCTTTAAAAATTGCTGAAGAGAATGGAGATAATAGAAATATAGCGATTTCTCTAAATTTAATAGGATCTAATCTGTTAAAAAAAGGAGATACAAAAAAAGCGATTGCTTATTTTAATCAAAGTTTAAATATTTCTAAAAATATTGATGCTTTCGCTGAGATTGCAAAAAACTATAAAGATATTTCAATTGCGTATGTTTCTGAAAATAAGTATGAAATTGCTTTTCAATATTATATAAGTTATAAGTCAGTTTATGATTCTATATTAATAGTTGATAGTTTAATACCAAATTCACAAGCAGTAAATCATAAAGAAAATATTTTAAATAAATTTTATAATTTCAAGATAATTTCAATATTTTTGCTTATATTACTCAGTGTTTCATACGGGATTTTTAGTATTTATAAAAGAAAGTATAAACGTGGGTAAAAATAAAATGTAAATAGAATTTATTTTAATTTCCTTGTTTAATATAAAATTCTTAACAACTTTGAATTCTAACTATTTAATAATCTAATAATTAAAAATGAATACTTTCCAGGTAATAAAAACATTTTCACGTAATTTTTGGATGGGATGTTCTATGGAGCTTTTTGAACGCTGGGCATATTATGGAATGTTTGCAGTATTAGCTTTGTATTTAACAGGTTCTAAAGAAACAGGAGCATTAGGATTTACGCAGATACAAAAAGGGCATCTGATGGGTACCGTAACATTTATTTTATACTTTTTACCTGTAATTACTGGTTCAATTGCCGATAAATTCGGATACAAAAAAGTACTTTTAATAGCTTATATTATATTATCATCAGGATATTTTATGATGGGAAGGGTTGATAGTTATTCTTCTGTCTTTATTGTATTTCTGTATGTTGCAATTGGAGCTGCGCTATTTAAACCTGTTATCTCTGCAACTATAGCCAAAAATACGAATACAAACAATTCTTCAGTTGGTTTTGGAATATTCTACATGGTTGTAAACATAGGTGCTTTTATAGGGCCTATATTTGCTTCAAAATTAAGAGTCCACAACTGGAATTATGTATTTATTATGTCATCAGCTGTCATATTGATAAACCTTATTTTACTCTTTTTTTACAAAGAACCTGAACGTAAAAAAACTACCGAAACATTATCAAGTATGATTGTAAATGTTTTTAAAAATATTTTCGAGGTTGTAAAAGATTTTAAATTTGTTTTATTTTTATTTATCATTGTCGGTTTCTGGACTATGTACTGGCAGTTATTTTTCACTTTACCTACTTTTATTGAACAATGGGTCGATACTTCAGTTATTTACAATAATATTGCCAACATCTCTCCTTTTCTGGCTTCAAATATTGGCAATATTGACGGAACTTTATCTCCTGAAATAATTACTGATATGGATGCTCTCTATATAATTCTATTCCAGATTATTGTATCTTCAATTGTGATGAAACTTAAACCTTTAAATTCAATGATTACTGGTATATTGATTTGTTCCATTGGTTTAGGTTTATGGTTTATTACACAAAACGGCATGTATTTATTTTTATCAATTATGATTTTTTCATTTGGTGAAATGGCTAGTTCACCAAAAATTTCAGAATATATTGGACGTATTGCACCAAAAGATAAAACAGCGTTGTATATGGGAACCTCTTTTTTACCATTAGCAGGAGGAAATTTCTTTGCAGGAATTTTAGCAGGAAATGTTTACACTCAAATGTCTGATAAAATTAGCTTATTAAAAATAGAAGTAGCTGCAAGGGGTCTTAAAATACCTGAAATTTCAGATAATTTTACTCAAAATGACTATCTTAAACTTGCTTCAAAATCCATGGGAATGAATAGCCAAGAACTTACAAAGTATTTATGGAATACCTATCACCCTTCTGATATATGGATGGTTTTTTCAGGGATTGGAGTTTTTACTGCTCTTATGTTATTTTTATACGACAGGTTATTACTAAAATCAAAATAGTTTTGTAAATTTGTCATTCTATTATTTCAATAATTTATCAAATGAAAAAAATAATTACATTCTTAATAATATCATTGTTAATCAACAATATATATGCAGAAATAATATCAATTGAAACTGCTCAAAAAATTGCAATAAATTTTTATAGTCAAAAGATAAAGGAAGTTAAACCCAATATACGTCCAAATGAAATTTATATCAAGGAATCTTTTACGATTAATGATCAAAATAAAGCAATTTATTATATTTTCAACATCTCTGATTTTGGTTATATAGTGATTTCAGCTGAAAGCAATACAATTCCGGTTTTAGCATATTCATTTGAAAGTAAATATAATGCAAAACTTATTACACCTCCTTTTCAAATGTGGATGGACGAATATAAAAGCAATATATTAAACACTCGTAAATATAATATATTAGCTGATTCTCAGATTAAAAAAACGTGGAGTGACCTCATTCACAACAATATTATTAAAAATACAGTCAAATCAGTAGTTCCTTTTGTAAGTTCAAAGTGGAATCAGGATAATAATTATAATATTAAATGCCCTGCCGATGCAGCAGGTCCCGGAGGTCATTGTGTTACAGGATGTGTTGCAACTTGCCTTGGTCAGTTGATGTATTACTATAGATTTCCTGATCATGGAACAGGATCTTATTCTTATAATCATGCAGTATATGGAAATCTTTCTGCTGATTATCAAAACAGTAATTACAATTGGGATGCTATGTGTAATGCTCCGACTAAACCAAGTACTGCAATTGGAGATTTGATTTTCCAGGCAGGTGTGGGGGTTGATATGCAATACAGTGCAAATAGTTCAGGAATGTACAACCATTCTGCAGCTTATGTCTTAAAAACGTATTTCAAATATTCACCTGCAGTACGTTATGTATTTCGTGATAGTACAAATTTAAGATGGGACAGTTTAATGGTTGCTCAATTAGACAAAAAAATGCCTTTATATTATGCAGGTTGGTCAGTTCCAAATGTTAATGGACATGCTTTTGTTTGTGATGGATATCAAGATACTACTTATTTCCATTTTAATTTTGGATGGGGAGGAAATTCTGATGGCTATTTCTATGTAAATTCTTTATCACCCGGAGGAAGTAATTTTAATCTGGCACAGGAATTAATCATAAACATTTACCCTGATACAACTTTATACAACTATCCTTCATATTGCACTGGTCCAAAAACTTTAACTGCTATTGAAGGTAGTATCGAAGATGGAAGTGGACCTGTTGCAAATTACCAGCAAAATAGTAATTGTTCTTGGTTGATAATACCAAATGCAGATTCTGTTTCATCATTAATATTCAATTTCAGTCAATTAAAAACGAAAAGCAGTCATGGAGTTGTGAAAATTTACAATGGTATGAATTCTTCAGCACCATTATTAGGTTCATATTCAGGTGATAGTATACCAACTTCACTTTCTATTAATAACAAAATAGCATTTGTAAATTTTACTTCTGATGTTGATTCTACAAAGTCTGGATTTTTTATAAATTATAAAGCTACAACTCCTGATTATTGTACTGCATATAAATATCTGAATGCCAATTCAGCTAACTTTAATGATGGCAGTAACAGTAAAAAATACAATTCTAATACATATTGTAAATGGGTTATTTCTCCAAATACTGCAGCTGGAAGTATCACTTTACATTTCAATAATTTTTCAACAGAAACAAACAAAGATAAAATCACTGTAAAAACCACTTTTCCTGATACTGTTCTTGCCACATTCTCAGGAAATACAATCCCGGCTGATTTTACAATCTATGCTGAGGAAGTCAATGTAATATGGACAACCGATTTTGAAAACGAATTTCAAGGATGGGAAATCAGTTACACTTCATCGGGTGTAGGAATAAATACAATTAAAAGTATTCAAACTATGCATATATATCCGAATCCAGCTGAAGATATTTTAAATATTTCGTTTAAAAATGATGAAGAGCAAAATATTAAATGTGAAATTTTTTCATTAGACGGAAAAAATATTTATAAAGAAGATTGGATAAATTCCAGAGGAGAAAACACAAAAACTATTCATTTAAACAATATACATTCAGGTATTTACTTATTAATGTTTAGCAATGATAAAAATGAAATTATGAGGCAGAAGCTTGTTATTAGATAAGTATAAGTTTAGAAAAGATTTTTATTTTTTTGAAATTCGATTAATTAAGTAATTTCTATTAGAAAATTATTCCTTTTGATAAATTGCCTTAGTTAGCTGTTTGAAAAATTAATTAGCTAATACAAATTATATCTTTTACCAAACTGAATATTGATATAGAGTGTCAAAAAATAGTTCGGATATTTATTAAAAGCCATCATTGGAATTGAAGCAAAGTAATAATCAATAATACCACCTACTTCTATCGCTCTTATTTTTTCATCATATTCACCGAATTCAAAATTAAATCCAAATTTCCCATATAAACCGGGATAAGGTTTAATACTTTCAAATCCTTTGAGTAAGGGTCCTCCACCATAAATATTTTCCTCAAAATGTTTATCCGGATTATACCGTTCTAAAGTAAGTTCATAGCCAAAAGGATTACTATTATCAATATTAATGATATAAAGATATTTAGGTCGGGCTAGCCCCAAAGAAGCACCGCCAAAATAAATATAACTTAGCTGAACGCCACCCCAATAAGGTTTGTCATTTAACATTTTTTTATAGCCTACACCTCCTCTGATTACGTAAAAGCTATTTAATTGTCCGTATACATATCCATGAGCATCTCCAAAATAAGGATTTTCTGATTTTGTTTCTTTTGGATGGCTCATGCCAACAATTTCACCTTCAAACATTCGTGTTTTATTGAATGCAAGATGGTTTCCTTTACGGTATCCAATCCCCCAGCCTTCATTATGTAAAACAAAATAAAATGCTTTTTCTTTACGGTATAAAACGTCTTTATCTAGATTTGTGGGTGATTGACAAAAAACAGACTTACTCACTAAAAGTAAGATTAGGAATACAACAGCCAGAAAAACAATATTTTTTTTCATTCTTATTTTGTCAATAAAACCCTAAGAATAGTATATAACTATAAGTTATACAAGTTTAAGCAAACAAGAAGAAGAAAAGCAAACTATTAATAATTAACTTTTTCTACCTTATCTCTGTGTGTAGAGCTATATGCATCGCATTTATGCTGAGCAGCACATGATGATAATAAAATAACAGCTGTAACGAAAGATATCAATAAAATTCCAAGTTTTTTCATAATTTTAAAAGCTAATTTTTAATAATTTGAAGCAAAAGTACTCATAATTTTGAATTTACGAAAAAATATTTTTGTCAGTTTTCAACATTCTTTTGTGAAATACAATTTTCATAATAACAATTAATTACTCCTAATGTTTAAACAGATTAAAGACCTCTTTGTTTTTTAATTTGTTCATAGGCTGCATTTAACTGCTGAAATTTTTCCTTTGCAGCTTTCTCAACATCCTCACCTAACTGACTTACTTTATCCGGATGATATTTAACTGCCATTTTGCGATAAGCTTTTTTCAATTCTTCATCTGTTGCATTCGGTTCAATTTCAAGAATTTTATAAACACTTTCATTATCTTTTACAAACATTGCTTTTATAGATCCAATGTCATTCATTTGAATATTCAAAAAACGAGCTATTTCTTCAACTATAGCAATTTCATTCTGATGGATATGACCGTCAGCAGCAGCAATACCAAAAAGAAAATGAATCAATTGCAATCGTGCAGAATACTCCATATTCTGTTTAATCTGAATACAAACATCTCTTACAGATATATCCTGCTTTAGAATTTCACGTAAAAGCAACATTTTCTGCTCAGTTTCACTTACACCAAATTGCTTTAAAAAGAATTCCTTCACATAATCTAACTCAGATTTAAGTATTTTATTATCGGCTTTCATCACTGCAGCTGTGAGCACAAGCAAACTTGCTACAAAATCACCCGGTTGTGTTGTGGATTGCTGAAGTGAAGTTACAGTTACTCCATCTAACATAGATCCAAGAGCAAACCCTAAAATACCACCTATCGGCCCTCCAAAAGCCCAACCTAATGTTCCGCCTAACCATTTCCCGTATTTTCCCATATTTGTTATGTATAATTATTCTAAATCTTTTTTAAATTTACCTGACATTCGATTTTTTATTGTTTAAGTCAAAAAAACCATTAAACAAAAATTAGATTTCAATTTCTTCTTCAGAAAATTTAATATTATAATCTTCTAATTCATTAAGAATTGGTTCGTATAGCTCTTTTATAACAGGAGTGTGAACACCAGTAATATTAATTTTACCGGTTAACAATAATTTAGTGGCAATAGCTAAAGGAGTACCAACAGTAATAGACATTGCAGTATGAACATTATCAATACCTATAACAACTAATGATGAAGTAATTCTGTATTTTCTTTCTGATTTTTCATATTCAAACTGATGTTGCATTACGATTAAATCTTTATCATCTTTGTCTAACACCCATTTGTCGACTAATATTTTCTGCAGAATCTGAGCAGGAGTAGCATTTTTAATTTCAACTTTTGTATTTTCAAAGACACCTAACCATTTCAATCGCATTATAATATCTGAATCCATTGAGATATTAAATTTAGCTGCTATTTTTTCTTCAACATTTAGTTTATCATCATAGTTAAGAAACATATTAATAAACTGACGATAAGTTATATCATAAGAATTTTCGATAATATAAGTATCATCCGTCATTCCTAATTGAACGAATACATCCCATGCTTTACAATATCCGGGACGACGCATAGTTCCTCGGAACATTGTTGGTATAGAATGTAAATTATATGTTTCACGATATTTTAATGAATCCCGGTTAGGATATACTTCAAAATCACCTAAACCTGGAACCGAAATTGTTTCTACTCTGCTAAAAAGCTGATGATAAGGAAGATATTTATAATTTCCATTTACAATATATTGAGACACACCTTGTCCGGCAACAACAACATTGCGTGGATTCCATGTAAATTTATAATTCCAGGGATTATTATCAAATTCAGGTGCAATTAAACCACCAGTAGAAGATTTGAATGACAACATTTTTCCACCTTCAGCTTTGATCTTATCTACTACTTTCATTGCTGACATGTGATCAATGCCAGGATCAACACCTAATTCATTTAACATGGCAATATTTGCTTTTTTTGCATCCTCATCCATTGCTTTCATTTCAGGTGAAACATACGAAGCTGTAAGCATGTGTTTTTTGTATTTAAGACAGGAATTTGCAACGATTGGATGAAATCGTGCAGGTAACATTGAGATAATTGCATCTGCATTCTGAATTTCGCTTTCTTTTTGAGTATCATTGAATATGTCAAACTCAAAAGCTTCGCCATTTTGATGATGATTAATTTTTGCTTCAGCTAATGCTAAAGATACATCACCTAATCTGATTTTCCAATTATTTTCTATTGATTGATCTAACAAGTACTTAATTAAACTTGATGATGACAATCCTGCTCCTAAAATTAATATCTTTTTCATCTTTATGTAAGGTTTAATAATAGTGCGAAATTATAATTATTTTAAAAATAAATACCTGAATAATAGATTTTTTTTCATAAAAAAACCCGAACTTTTCAGGTTCGGGTTTTAATTGTAAATTAATAATATTACATCGGGAAGGTAAGAATTGTTCCGTCAGCAAGCATCGTTATCTGAACCAGATTATTACAACCCGTTCCGAAATCAATTTGAATGTCTGATTGTAAAGGATTATTATTTGCATCTAATGTATGTGTGGTTGTAGTAATAATACCACTCTGAATCCATTGGCAGGTTGCTAAAGGAACTATAAGAACTTTGTTTGAAGGATTAACAACTGATTGAAACCATTTATTTGGATTAATTGTACCAGTAATAGTTCCACTAAACCAGTATTGATCGTCATTAACTTGTAATGTATCACCTAACATCCAATCTACAGAAAAAACTGCAGCCACATTTATAGTTTCACCTCCCTTAATTACCTGAGCATAAATACTATCAGAATAAGTAATTGTTGGCCCTAAATTAGTGCTTTTACCACCTATCTTACCTCTGTTTGTGATATCATTTGATCCTTGAACGGCATTACCATTCACTTTGTAATTATTAAAAGAAATTTTTGCAACAGTACCAACATCTTCAAAATCACCATCTAAATCAGCGGTAAATTCACCAGTTTTCCCATTTGTAGATTTTGCAGGAAATGTAAATACATATTTGTTATTAATAGAATCAAAAACAACAGTTGCTCCAGCAATATTCCCAACATGAGAAGCAATTAACGCTGAATCACCGGTAGCCTGACATAATAAATCAAAAATATCTCCATATACATCCTGTATAAATGCATAATTTTGTGCTAATAAAGATTGTTGATCGTAATTTGCCGGATTTGAAGAATCGCTACTTTTATCACACGATGTGAGTATGGCTGAAATAGCGATGAAAGTAAATAATAATATTTTTTTCATGAGTTATAATTTTAAATGAATAAATTTATGAATGAATATTTAATACAAAGATATATATAAAAAAATAAAAAAACACTTTTTTTTGTAAAATTGTAAAAATTTATTAAATTTACAGCGAAATAAACAAATATTTTTTAATCTTTATTCAAATGAAATTTTATAAAAATTATTCTGTTTACTTATTGTCTCTCATTTTTATAAGTTTTACACTATTCTTACTAACTACAAATGGAATAGCTCAGAATATAGACAGCTTAGAACAATTAATTTCCTCTAAAAAGGGGTTAGATAAAGCTAAAGGATTAAATGAACTGGCTTCTGCATATAAAGAAATTTCGTTTTCTAAAAGCTACCAATATGCAAATCAAGCATTAATACTATCAAAAAACCTGGCTAATAAAACTGAAGAAGCTAATGCTTTACATATTTTAGGTGTACTTTATTATTTCAAAGGAGACTTTGATAAAACACTTGAATATTGGCAAAAAGCATTTTTTATACGTCAGGAAGGCAATGACCAAATTGGTGTCGGGAACTCACTAAATAATCTAGGTTTAGTTTATTTTAAAAAAGGTGATTATTCCAAAGCAATGGATTGTTATAACAAATCATTATCACTTCAAACTCAACTAAAGAACAAGAAAGGGATAGCAAATTCTTTGGAAAATATTGGTCTTGTATATAGTAATTATGGCATTTATAAGAAAGCAATAGAATTTTATCAACAGTCATTAAAAATTGAAGAAGAACTCGGCAATAAATTAGGTGTCAGTCAATCTTTCAATAGTATTGCAGATGTTTACTTTCAAATGAACAATTTTGAAAAAGCGCTTGAATATTATTCTAAATCGCTTAGTATCAAAGAACAATTAGGCAATAAACAGGAAGTTGCAATAGCTTTAAATAACATTGGTAATGTATATGATAATCAAAATAATTTAGAAAAAGCTATTGAATATTACGAAAAATCACTAATACTTGCCAAAGAGACTGAAATGACTGAATGCATTGGCAACTTATATAATAACCTTGGGAATATCTTTATAAAACAAAACAATTTACCAAAAGCCTTAAGTTTAATTCAAAATGCAATAAAGATTCATCAAAAAAGTGGCAATAAAAAAGGGATTGCATCAAGTTTCTCTCATTTTTCAGACATTTACAATTTACAGAATAATAAAGAATTAGCATTGGATTGTTCTTTAAAAAGTCTTGCTATTGCAAAAGAAATTGGAATTAGAGATCAGATTAAACGTAATTATTTATTACAATCAGAAATCTATGCCAAGCAAAAAAACTATGAAAAAGCTTTTGAGACTCATCAGAAATATGTTGATATAAAAGATTCATTATTTAATGAGGAAAGTTACAAACAAATCTCAAAGATTGAAGTTGAATATCAAATTGAAGAAAAAAAGAAGGAAATAGCATTTTTAAATCAACAAAGTGAACTTAATTCGCTGAAAATCAAAAAAAATGAAAAAGATATTCAGTTTCAACGTATCATTAATTACGTAATTCTTATCGGCTTTATATTTATTTTACTATTTGCATTGTTACTATACAGACAATATCTGGCAAAAAAAGAAATAAACTTAAAATTAGAAATTCAAAATAAAGAAATTCAAATTCAAAGAAATATAGCAATACAACAAAGAGATCAGATTACAGAACAAAAAAAGCATATTACTGATAGCATTTTATACGCAAAAAAAATTCAATCTGCAATTTTACCTTTTAAAGCATATATTAAAAATATAATTCCTGAAACTTTTGTATTATTTGAACCAAAAGATATTGTAAGTGGCGATTTTTACTGGTTTTCAAAAGCGCCCGAAAATGAGAATATAATTTTTGTTGCGGCCATTGATTGCACAGGACACGGCGTTCCAGGTGCATTTATGAGTATAGTTGGTTATAATTTACTAAATCAGGCCATCAATCAACAAAACTTAAGTAAACCTTCAGATATTTTAAATGCAATGACAAAAGGTTTGTATGAAACCTTGCAACTTTCAGATAATGATAATATTGTTAAAGACAGTATGGATATTTCTTTATGTGCAATTAACACACAAAACCTAACATTAGAATACGCTGGTGCCAATAATCCTGTTTATATTATCAGAAAGAATGAGCTGATAGAATTAAAGGCAGATAAATATTCTATTGGTGATCCTTTTAATGCTAATTTTGGAGGATATGAAAACAAAGAATATCTATTAGAAGAAAATGATACTATTTATTTATTTTCTGATGGATATATTGATCAGTTTGGTGGTACAAAACGTAAAAAGTTTTTAAGTCGCCAGTTTAAAAAAGTCCTATTAGATATACATACTCTTTCAATGGATAATCAAAAACAAAGACTGGAAGAGATATTTCATAACTGGAAAGGTGATATTGAACAATACGATGATATAATGGTAATTGGATTAAAAATTCAAGATATTAATACTATGAAAGAGAAAGTATTATTAAACTATAAAGGAATCTATCATTTTGAAACTATTGAAACACTTATTAATCAGGCAAAAAATGCTATTGCTCTTATTGAAGTTAAAAATGTAGTTAAGAAGAAAATAATAAATGTGTTAATAGAATGTCTTGAAAATATCCACAAATACGGAATCATTGACAATGACTGTGCAGATATTTTACCTGAAATTAGGCTTGTTCAAAAAGAAAAACAATTTTGTATAACAACCAAAAATTTGATTGGAATAGAACAATCCACTGAGCTTACAAATCATTTAGAAACCGTTAATAAATTAAATAGAGAAGGACTTCAAAAGCTTTATGAAGAAGTAATAAATAACGGCAACCTATCTGAAAAAGGTGGAGCTGGTTTAGGAATTATCGATATGGCATTAAAATCAGGCAATCCGTTGAAATACAGTTTTATTCCTTTCAACAAACAAACAATATTTTTTGAATTAATAATCAATATAAACGATATAACAGTTTAGAACATGGAAAATTTAATTATACCTGCAACAGATATTACTCCTAAAATTAGTTTTGATATCCAGGAAAAAGTATTCGAAATAACAGGAGAATCCCGTCCTGAAAATGTAAGAGATTTTTTCGATCCGGTTTTATCCTGGATCAATCAATACTTTACTAACTTAAAATCTGCTGACTTACATACTTTTAATTTCAAATTAGAGTACTTCAATTCTTCATCTGCAAAATATTTGCTTACTTTGCTTAAAAACATAGGATTGCATTACAAAAATGGAGCAAAAATTGAGATCGACTGGTATTATGAAGAAGGCGATGATGATATGAAAGAAGTAGGTGAACAAATGTCAGAAATGGCAAAAATTCCTTTCAGAGTTATAGAAACCAAAGAAATGTAATTTAGCATTTAATTAAAAATTAATTACTTATCTATCATAATCTGGATTAATTATTATTCTACTAACATAGAATATTTAAACTTAATTTAAACAGTCAGTCGTTGTTTTATTGCTTCATATAGAATTATGCCTGCAGCTACAGAAACATTAAGAGAAGCTATTTCACCCAAAATAGGAATCTTTACAATATTATCAGTTAGTCTCAAATATTCAGGAGATACACCATCTTCTTCTGATCCCATAATAATTGCGGTTGGAACTGTATAATCAACTTTATAATGATAATCTCCTCCTTTTTCAGAAGCTGCAATAATCTGCAAACCACTTTTTCTAAGAAAATCAATAGTTAGTTTGAGATTCTCACTTCTACATACTGGAATAATATGTAAAGCACCAGCAGATGTTTTTAATGCATCCGAGTTAATTTGAGCACCACCTTTTGAAGGAAGAATAATAGCATCAACACCAGCACATTCAGCTGTACGTGCAATTGCTCCAAAATTACGAACATCAGTTATTCTATCAAGTATCAGAACAAGTGGAGTTTTACCTTGTTCCCAAATCATTGGAATCAGATTCTCAATCTGAGTATAAGATACTACAGAAGTAAAACAAGCAACACCCTGATGGTTTTTCATAGTAAGTTTATTCAACTTTTCTAATGGTACATACTGAAAAGGTATGTTATTTATTTTAATCTCATCCATTAATTCAAGGTAAATTTCACCTCGTAATCCGTTTTGAATAAATACTTTATCTATTTCTTTACCTGATTTTATAGCTTCTATAACTGGACGTATACCGTATAAAAAATTGTCTTTGTTCATTGGTTGAATTATTGATTAATTAGGTTATTATTTATTTCTATTAGAAATTAATGAAAAATATAATTTTCTTTCTTTCAAAGATTAACTAAATTTTATCATCATTTTCATTTGTTTTAAATTCTATTTGTTTTAGTGAAGTCTCCGTAATATTTTTTGTATTTTTGGCACCTAATTGTCTTAATTTTTCAACCCTTCCAATTAGATTTCCGCTTCCTGAATATAATTTCTTATTAGCTTCCAGATAAGTTTTCTGAACGGTATCCAGCTGATTTCCAAGTTTTTTCAAATCGTCAACCAGACTGACAAATTTATCATACAACCTTCCTCCTTCTGTTGCAATTTCAATTGCATTCTGAGTTTGTTTCTCTCTTTTCCATATTGATTCCACTGTTTTTAAAGTTGCTAACAATGTTGAAGGACTTACAATGACAACTCTTTTATCCCATGCAAAATTAAAAAGTTCAATATCCTGCTGTATTGCAATACTGAAAGATGATTCAATCGGCAGAAACATTAATACAAAATCAGGTGAATTAAAGGTTGTGGAAGAAGCATAGCTTTTTTCACTAAGACCTTTAACATGAGATTTTAAAGAATCAATATGTAATTTACTGAATTTTTCTTTCTCCTCAGATGTTTCAGCATTAATATATTGCTCATAAGCTTTTAATGAAACTTTAGAATCAATAATAATATGCTTGTTATCAGGCAAATTAACAACAACATCCGGACGCATTATCTCATTATGATCGTTTCGTGTTGTAAATTGAGTTTCATATTCTTCACCTTTTATAAGTCCTGAACGTTCAAGTATTCGTTCAAGTACTAATTCTCCCCAATTCCCTTGCTTTTTATTATCCCCTTTCAACGCTTTTGTCAAATTGTTTGCTTCTTCACTAATCTTACTATTCAATTCATACAATTTTTTTACTTCTTCTCTTAGGCTTGTATTATCTCTTACACCCTGAATATGTGTTTCCTGTACTTTTTGTTCAAACGATTGAATCTTTTCCCTTAAAGGATTGAGTATTTCGGAAATGTTTTTTTGATTAGAAGCTGTAAACTCCAGAGAGTTCTGTTTTAATATCTTATTAGCTATATTTTCAAATTCAGTTGTAAATTTCTTTTGTATTTCTTCTAATTCAGATTTTTGAGTTAAGAGTTTTTCTTGTAAGTTTCTATACTCTGTTTCTGTTTTTGTAATACGATTACCAAGGAACTCTGATTTTTGCCGTTCTTCTGTTAGTAGAATCTTCAGACTTTCCTTTTCTTTTTCAATATAAGCAATTGTATTTTGAATATTTTGATTGAATAAATCTTTTTCTGTTTTAGCAAGCACTAATTGTTTTTCAATTTCTGCAATTTGAAGATTTAATTCAAATAGCTTGTAATGTGATTTTTGTAATGCAACAATATAACCAATTACAAGTCCAAGAATTAGAGCAATTAAAGCCAAGATAATATTCATTAAATTCATTCTTATTTTTCTTCTACAAATCTACTTAAATTTTTACGTTATGGCAAATTTTTAATTACCAACTGAAAAACGCAAATTGCAACTTAGATTTCAGCTTAAACTTATTACTTTTGCATTATTATTTAATATATATAAAATTCCTTTGTTAAAAACATTTAAATCCCTAAGTAACTGTAAGCTTTGTCCCCATAATTGCGGAATAGACAGATACTCAAACAAAACAGGATATTGTGGAAGTAATGCCGGTTTTAATATTTCATCTATTGTATTACATAAAGGTGAAGAACCAGTTATAAGCGGGAAGAATGGAATTTGCAATATATTCTTCAGTCGATGCAATTTACAATGTATCTATTGCCAAAACAAACAAATAAGCTGTAATAAAGGCGATGTTATTTCACGAAACTATAAACTTGAAGAAGCAGTAAATGAAATTATTGCTATTTTAGATCAGCATAAAATTAATTCTGTTGGATTTGTTTCCCCTTCGCATTATGTTCCACATGTTATTTCAATTATTGAAGCTTTACGTTCAAAAGGAAGAAATCCTATTACCGTTTACAATACGAATGCTTATGATAAGGAATCTACAATCAGGCAATTAGAGTCATATATTTCAGTGTATTTACCTGATTTTAAATATATAGATGAAGATTTAGCCAAATCTTTATCCGGTGTGTCCAATTATCCTGAAATAGCTAAAAAAGCAATTAAAGAAATGTTTTATCAAAAAGGTTCAACGCTAATTAAAAATGAAGATGGAATCGCTGAATCAGGATTAATCATCCGGCATCTTGTATTACCTGAGAAAATTGAAAACAGCTTGAATGTATTACGTTTTATTGCAGAAGAATTATCCCCTGATATCAGTCTATCGCTAATGGCTCAATATCATCCTGTAAATAAATTTGAATCTTACACTTTTTTAAATAGAAAGCTAAATACTGAGGAATATGAAATTGTAGTAAAAGAATCAGAAAATCTTGGTTTTCATAGGGGATGGAATCAAGAATTAGATAGTTCAGACGAATATCTTCCTGATTTCAATAATAAACAACCGTTTGAAAAACAAATGTAAATAATATATTTTTAATGTTTATTATCATAAAAATCAGTACTTTCAAATATTTTATCTGCTGATTTAGCAATAAATCCGGCATATAATTTGCCATCTTTATCTTTATATCTTTTAGCAAATTCATAATAACAGGATGGAATTTCGAAATCACCTTCTAAAAAATTCACTTTAATTAATCCTGATTTTATACTTGATTGTTCCAGCAATTCAATAGGGCTTCCTTTTATTTCACCATCAGCATCGTTAATAATAAAACCATTTTTCTTCAAAAAACTATTGACTTTCTCAATGCTATCATACTTCTTCAATTTATTCACATTTACAGTAAAATGATTCGCTCTGAAACCAAAAACATATACCCAGGCAGCATACTCAGATTCTCTTTTAAGTTTTTCATAATTTACGAAACTGGGTTTACTCCATACGTTCCCTGCATATATCAACTCATCAGAAAGCAAAATATTCTTATTTATGCACTTTATTTCTGAACGTATAATTTGCTGAAATTCAATAGAAAAATCTTCTAAAAGCAATTCACTGATAAAAACTCTTGGTGCAGAAGTATCTGTTTTATGCTCATAATGATTGGCAAATAAATGTTTTTTATCAAACTTATATTCTCCTTTTTTTTCATATCCATTATCAAGGAAAATTTCGGCTAATACACTTATATTAATTGATGAATCATTGAATGTTCTTAAAGCAATATGATCATTTACTACTATTTCTCCTTCCGATATTAATAAATCATATACTTTTTTTACATGAGGATTGTTTAATGTATAATCAGTCCAAAGTCTTTCAAAAATTTCATTATGTTCCATGACTAAAAATTTAAAATTAAGAACAACTTTTTATATTATTTGTTCATCTTACAATAATACCAGACAATATAATATATCATCAGAAAATTAAGGATTAATTGAATATTTAAATACAAATTCAATATTTCCTTTCAACATGAACCAAACATGACAATAAGATTCCTCTGTAAGTTTAATTATTTTATCCAACTCTACATTTTTTGTATCTATAGAATTTAAAATCAGCAAGAGATTTTGATTTAAAACCAATAGGATGCTTCTCTTTTCTGATTCCTTTTGATGTAATTTCAAATCTGCTAATTGTTTTCTTCAACTTTCTTAAAAAAGGCCAGTATTGAACTTCCAATGCAAGAATAAAAGCATAACATTAATAATTCCAGAGAGCTATAACCTAGATTATATCCCAATGGAGGATTATAATCTATGGAAATGGTTTGATTCCCCACTATACTTCTTTCAAAATTAAGTTTTTCATTTAACAAAATAAATGAAGTATTCAGTTCTTTAGATTTGTTTGTCATGCTAATTAATATTTGAATTTTTAAATTCAATATATTTATTTTCAACAATATATATTATTTATATTATATATTGAATTTAGCAAAATAATCAAGGGTTTTTAAAAAATTCCAGGGATTCTCCATATCACAAATTAAATCTTTCCTTTTATAATCTGCAATAGAGAATACATTATTTGTTTGTTTTTCGTTTTTCCTCAACATATCAAGGCATACCATACCTCTACAAATAACAATCAAAATGAATTGTTTGAAATTTTGTTTATTTTTTTGTGGATAATTGGTCTGTTGAAGCAACTCAATAATTTCATCCAATAATGAGAAATATATTTTACTTAGATTTGTTATTTTAGTCTCAGTTGTTACCAGTGTTTTCACTCCATCTTTATAATCTTTATAAACATCAAAGATATCATTTTCTAATTGTCCAATACAACCTAATTTATAGAATAAGCTATCATCATTCTCATTTAAATATTTTTCAAAAACACTCCAGTAAAAAAGCATTGAAAGGCCTCCTTTTTCAAACGTTATACTTGTTATTTCATTCCTGCTTATTTCAGGTTCAGATTGTTTTTTACTTAGTTGTTGTGCTTTAAATACATTACGAAAATTACTTTTCAAAAGATCAACATCATTAGAAAGTTCAAGCGCTTTTCTGTAGAAATTGAGAAATAATTTTTCGTTTGAATTATTTCCATTTATTTCAAAAGGATTATCAATTAATTGTAATATATATGATTCCTCCAGGTCTTTTTTATCAAAAAAATCATCAAATAAACCTGTTAATCCACCAAGATAAGTCAAAATCATTCTTTCTCTGTCTGACATTCTTTTACCTCTGAGAATCGAATAAAATTCACCTAATATTGCTGGTACAGCCAGACCATAATAATCTGTAATTTTCTTAAAATCATTTTCATCTAGAGAATTATCATTGTAATTTTTACTTTCATCAATATCTAGTTGAATTGTAGTTGCAATAAATTTTCTTTGAAATTTAATATTTTGATTAAAAGTTCGATATAAAGTTGGCAGAACAATTAAATTTTTAATATAATTTACCATTTTGTAAGATAATTAAATTTATTCTTTTAGAAAACAGCATACTAAAACTCTAATTTTAATTGTTTATTTTGATTTTCAAAATCAAGCAGCCACTTTTTTCTCCATAATCCACCACCATATCCTGTTAATTTTCCATTTTCACCAATAACTCTATGGCAAGGTATTAAAATTGAGATTCTGTTCAATCCGTTTGAATGAGCAATTGCTCTGATAGCAGATGCTTTATTCAAAATAATTGATTGTTGTTTATAAGAAATAGTTGAACCATAAGGGATATTTTGCAAACCTTTCAAAACCAATTGCTGAAATTCAGTTCCCGGGAAGATTAATGGAACTGTAAACATTTTTCGTTTACCTTCAAAATATTCATTCAATTCTATTTTTAATTTATCAAAATGAATATTGTGAGATTGATTAATATCTGAATTAAAGTATTTAGAGATTTCATTGAACTCTTTTTCTATTTCTTTTCTATCAGAGAATTCGAGCATACAAATGCCTTCATCAACAGCACAAGCATACATAGTTCCTATAGGAGTTTCAATCTGAGTTTTGTTTAATACCTGCATAATTTACTGATTTTTAAATATTTGTTTATTAATTAAAAATGCATTAGTAAATAACAGCAAATATAATCCTAAAATCGTGAAAATAAAAAGAATATTTTGGTTTTAAGATTAACTACCAGCATGTTTATTATTTTCCACGATTTGTTTAAGTAAATATTCAAGACCATTTAATTTGATTTCATAAAGTGTTTCGAGCATCATTCCTAAACTTCCTTTTGGGAATCCCTTTTGTTTAAACCAAACCAAATAAGGTTCAGGTAAATTGTATAACAGCCATCCTTTATATTTACCAAAAGGCATCTGTATTGTAGTTAATTCATAAAGAATTTTTGAATTTGAAGAAAAATCTACTTCTTCCATAAGAAAAATGAAATAAATATAACTTAATTAGAAATAATCAAGAAATATAGAATAAGATTAATTAATTATTTTACTATACCCAATGGTAAAAGTTCTTTTTTATATAATTCATTCAGTATTTGTGCCAGACATGTATAAATTGCAGCTAATCCACAAATAATACCATCGTATCCTGCTATAATTTTAATCTGATGAATTCCTGTAAAATCTGCAATGGCTAAAAGAGCAAACAAAATAACCAAAGTTCCGAAAACAAATTGCAAGGCACAACTTATTTTAAAAGTTCCAACAAACATACCTAAAGAGAAAATCCCCCATACTGTTAAAAACCATCCCATTGAAATTGGATCTGCGGCTTCGGCAATTCCCATTTTAGGCATTACCCAGATTGCAACCAGCGAAATCCAGAAAGCTCCATAAGCTGTAAATGCCACTGTACCAAAAGTATTATTCTTTTTTGACTCCATTATTCCGGCAATAATTTGAGCAATTCCGCCTACAAATATCCCCATCCCCATGATCATACTACTCAATGGAATTAATCCAGCATTTGTTAGATTTAAAAATACTGTTGTTAATCCAAATCCTAATAAACCCAATGGTGCAGGATTAGCTGTAGTGTCTGTAATTCTGATAGTCGTAATTTCTTGCATAAAAATCGGTTAAGAATATAATATTGAATGAACTATATTCTGACTTAATTTACTTTTTAATAATTATAAAAATTATCAATTTATTAAGCCATAATATTAATAGTTTGATAGAAAATTTCGGCAAAAGTAAGTTATTTTATTTCAATTTTCTTATTATTTTCACATTGGAATTGAATATTTATTCACATTGTGTATCTTTGCAAAAATCACAAATTATAGATGAAGGTTTTAATAGCAATTGATGATACAGATAATCTTGAAAGCAGAGGAACCGGTTTTCAGGCAAGGCAATTAGGGAAATTAATTTCAGAATTAAAGATAGGTGAAATTGCAGGTATTACTCGTCATCAACTGTATGTTCATGAAAATATTCCTTATACTTCACATAATAGTTCTGCTTGTTTAGAAGCAGAAATATTCGATTTTGATGCTTTGCAATCTGTTTGTAAAAATTTCCTTCTTGAAGTTTCAGCTGAAGGTTCTGATGCAGGTTTATGCATTGCAAAATATAAAGATATACATCAGGATATAATTAACTGGGGATACAGCGCAAAAAAAGAAGAACTTACTAAAGAAAATGCACATAAATTAGCTTCTAACAATAATATTTATCTTGAAGGCTTGACTGGTGAAAAAATTGGCGTAATAGGTTCATTGGCTGCAGTTGGTTTGCATTATGATGGAAATGACGGAAGATTTTTATGGATTGCTGGTCAGGAAATGCGTGAAATACAAGGTATTTTTACTGTAAATGAATTAAAAAATATTTCAACGATTAATGATGTACTTATAAAAGAAAATTATAATTTTGTTGCAGATTCTGATACAATTTTTATTGAAGATTGGCTTAGACCTATTCTAAAAGACAATAAAGCCGTCATAATTGTAGAAAAATCAAACAATAACGCTTTCAAATGGAAAGCATTGACAAAAACAGATGTAAAATTGCTTACACAATAAGCTTATAAAAAAAAATATTTAATGGATTCATCAACAACTTTCCAAAGAAAAACATTTGCATTGACTTTAGCAGAATTTATTTTCTTGTTTCTATTGGGAGCTATGGCAATTGTTTTACACTCACGTTTAAGAATACCATTGCATTTACCGGGTCGTCATGGTATAGAGTTTATGATGCTTATAATAATTGGAAGAAGTTTTTCTTCTTTTCGATTTGCTTCTTCTTTTTCATCATTGGGTGTAGCTTCAATGCTAATAATTCCAATACTCGGATTTAAAGATCCTTTCGTTTCTATTGTCTTTATTCTACCTGGTTTTGCTGTAGATTTATTTTATAATTCATTTCCAAAATTCAATAAAAACATATGGGCATTAGCATTAGCATCCGGTTTTGCTTATGCATTAATCCCGGTTTCAAGATTAGTTATTTCGTTATCAACAGGATATTTATACGAATCTTTTTTGGGTGGATTTTTATATCCATTGGCCACTCATTTTATTTTTGGTTTTATTGGTGGTTTAGGCGGATCTTCATTAATCAAAGCATTTAAAAAGAAGAAATAGTTTTAAACTATGATTGACTAATGATTAATGAAATATACATCACTTATAATTTTAATAAATATACTGCTAAAAAACTAGTATTTAATATATTAATTTAGAACTTTTGTTTCATAAAGAAATTTGATATTTATCATTTATTTGGAATTCAAGTTCATTTTTTTGCTTATCGAAATGTAAATATATTCTTTTCGATTATATGATTTTTCTAACAATTATGAACAACAACTTCAGAATAGTAAAAAGAAATATACAAATCACAATTTTAGCAATTAGCTTTGTTTTTTTTCATAGTTGTACAAAAGATGAAACAGAAAACACAATTTTGCCAGATTTGATATTAAAAACCGGAGGAATATATTCATCTAAAGACACTGCAATTGCTGAAGGCTCACAAATCTGTATTGGAATTCATGCAACAGCAAATGGAGGCGAAAACCTTTGCAATTTAATAATACATTCTAATAATGACCAAGTTCTTTTAGACTATGGATTTAATGCAACACAAATAGATAAAGATGTTATTATTCACAAAAATGCAGATAGTATTCAGATAATCAGTATAATTATCCGTAATAAAAATGGAGGATCTGATAGTATCTCAATTTCACTTCGAAAAAATGGCAGTGCTTACAAAACTGTTTTTTCCTATAATTTCATATTGGGCGGACAAAACAATTCAAGCATCGGGTCTTTTGCATCTTTAAGCAATGGAATGATTTATTCCTTAACAGATGCATCTCAAAATCAATCACTGATAGATATTTTATATTATTACAGCCTGGCAAACCAGGAATACAATTGTTTATCATCTTCAGGTGGTAATGTTGCCGGAATATTTAGTGGTGTCTATGCACCTGAAAACTGGTCTTTAAAGAACACAACTTATTTTAGCAGGAGTATTATTAATATACCGATTTCTTGTTTTGACGAAGCTCAAAATGATAGTATCATTATTGCCAATATTTTTTCCAATGGAGGCAGAAAAGCTAAAGCACTTGTTAACAATCAAATATGGGGACTCCAAACTCAAAACGGGAAATATGGCTTATTGAAAATAATTGAAGTAAATGGTATGGAAAATGGGAATATAAAGTTTGCAGTTAAAGTGCAACAATAAAAATCTCAACTGTTAATAAATAGAATCATAAATAAATAATTACTAACTTGAATTATAGACATAATGAAATTATGCAGCTGAAAAATATTATTAAGAAATTGCTTTTTGTCTTTTGTCTTTTTCCTCAAACAATTTGGGCACAGGATAGTATTCGTAAAAATATTTTTTTAGAAGGTATTATTGTTACTTCAACCCGTAACAATTCTAAGCTTGAAAGTATGGCGGCAACTGTTGAAGTTATTAATCACAATGACCTAGAAAACTTTCCTTTAAGTAATTTTGATAATATATTACAATCAGTATCAAATGTTTATGTAAATCGTAGTTGGGGGATATTCTCAAAAAACTCAAGTGTAACCATGCGTGGGATGGATGGAACAAATAGAGTTTTAGTACTTTACAATGGAATACCTCTCAATAAAACATCCGGTGGTGGAATCAACTGGTATATAATTGCACCTGAAACTGTTGAAAAAATTGAAGTAATAAAAGGTTCTAACTCTGCATTGTATGGTAACAATGCAATGAGTGGGATTATTAATATCCTTAGCAAAATGCCACAGGATAAATTTGCTGTTTCAGCCAATCTTTTATTTGCTTCCTGCAATACAATCGGAGGAAGATTGAATCTATCAGGTAATCAAATTAAAGCAAAAAAAGGTTGGTTTTGGTATGTTAATGGATTTTACCGAAAAGGTGATGGATATATTAATGTTCCGGAAGTTCTAAGAGATAGTAATGATTGTAAATTACGAATGAACGAAGTTTCTTCTGATTTTAGAATCGGATATCAATTTAACGAAAATTCACTTCTATCAATTAACTATAACTTTTACCATGACCAAAGAAGTGATGGAATTAAGATATTTGAAAAAGATGGTAGTTTGCTAACTGATTATTCAAACGTATTGATGGCGGATTTTACTACTATATTAAATAAAAATATTCAATTTGAAGCAAAAGCTTTTTATCATTATGATTATTTTTGGCAACATACTGAAAGACTTAATGAAACAGGAGACATCTATAAATTATTTGATACAGATCAATCATCAAACGATTTTGGAATCTGGATGAATGCTTCCAAAACCTTCTCTATAAAAAACAAACTTACAATAGGAATTGATTTGAAACAAGGTGATATGAAAGCAGAAGATATTTACCGTACTTCTACAGATCATGCAATACGTCAGGGGAAAATTAGTTTTGCTGCTTTCTTTGCTCAAAATGAATTTCAAATAACAAAAAAAATCACACTGTTAGCTGCATTGAGATATGATTATGCACAATTTTTTGATGGAAGTTTTTCTATTAAAAATCCAACTTACAACACTGGTTTTTCTGGTGATTATGTGGTAAAATACAGCAATAATCATTGGTTTAATTTAAGCCCAAAGCTTTCCCTCAAATACTTTATTCAGCCTAAACTGGATATATATTTAAGTTATTCACAAGGATTTATGCCTGGAACCCTGGATGATATGTGTAGTTCAAAAAAAATAACAAAAGGATTTAAATTAGCTAATCCTGAACTTAAACCAGAGTATGTAAATAGTTTTGAAATTGGAAGTAATTATAAGGCAGCAGCAAATTTACACATTGAAAATAGTATATATTTTTCTACAGGAAGAGATTTTCAGTATTTTGTTGCAACAGGTGAATATATTGACTTGGATAAAATCGTTTTGAAAAGAGAAAATATTGGAAAAGTAAATATTTACGGTTTAGAAACTTCCGTAAAATACCAGGCATTTAAAAATTTATTACTTAAAGTTAATTATACTTATAACCATTCAGAAATTGTTGAATTTAATGCAATAAATGAAACTGGTATCAATTTAAAAGGAAAGTATATTGCTGAAATACCACCACATCAGATTTTCGTTGGTATATTTCTGAAGAACAGTTTGATAAACACTTCTCTCATTTTTAATTATATAAGCCAGCAATGGGCTGATGAACAGAATTCTACAGTAATAGATTCCTATTCTACAATAGATTTAAGATTATCCAGACAATTCTACAAACATATCATTTGTGCAATCGATATTCAAAATATTTTAGACCACCAGTATATTGATAAAAAAGGAGGTTTGGCACCTGGAAGGTTTATTGAACTTGACCTGGGTATAAAATTTTGATGGTTTCCTAATAAATTTCCCTCTGCATAAAAATCAAGATTAAAATTTTCGTACTTTTTTATCTAATATTCATGAAAAAGTACGAATTTTACCACTTAATTTTTTTAACGAATTTATTTATGAAGAAAACATTATTTTATGCTATGTTATTGCTTTTAATAGGCTCGCAGGCATGTAAAACCAAAGATGGCAAAAAAGCAGATAACATCATCTGTAAACCCGAAATCACTGTAAAAGATGGTATTATGACACCTGAAGCTTTATGGTCATTTGGCCGAATAGGGGAAGTAGGTGTGTCACCTGATAAATCTACAGTTACTTTTACTGTAAAGTATTTTAGTATCAAAGAAAACAAGGGCAATGCTGAAATCTATTCAATGAAAATAGATGGTAGTGATGTAAAACAACTTACAAAAACCCCCGGAAGCGAATACAATGTAATCTGGCGTCCTGATGGTAAAAAAATCGGCTATTTATCTGCTGAAAGCGGAAGTTCACAAATCTGGGAGATGGATGCTGATGGTAATGGGAAAAAACAGGTTTCTAAGGAAGAAGGAGATATTGAAGGTTTTAAATATGCACCTGATGGGAAAAATCTCCTTTTCGTAAAACAAGTAAAAACAGATACAACTACCAAGGACATTTATCCTGATCTTGATAAAGCCAGTGGAAAAATCATCACTGACTTAATGTATAAACATTGGGATACATGGATTGAAACATATCCTCATTTATTTGTAGCTAACTATACTGATGGGATTTTAAGTAATTCACTGGATATTATGAAAGGTGAATCTTTCGAAACACCCAACCGCCCTTTTGGTGGTATGGAACAAATTAACTGGAGCAATGATGGCAAAATAATTGCCTTTACTTGTCGCAAATTAAAAGGTGTTGCTTATACAATTTCTACAAATTCTGATATTTATTTGTATAACATCGATAGCAAAACTACCGTTAACATAAGCGAAGGTATGAAAGGCTATGATATGTCTCCTGTATTTTCTCCTGACAACAGCAAAATTGCCTGGGAAAGTATGGAAAGGGATGGTTACGAAGCTGATAAAAATCGTTTGATTATTTATGATGTAAAAACTAAAGAAATAAAAGATTATTCTAAGGATTTTGATCAAAATGTTGCAGGTTTGAATTGGTCGGAAGATGGAACTAAAATCTATTTCACCAGTGATTTTCATGCAAAAGATGATATTTTTGAATTAACTGTTTCTGATAATAAATTTCGCAAAATTACTGATGGTATTCATGATATGACATCTGTGGTTCCAGCAGGTAAAGTATTGTTGGCTACCAGAATGTCAATGTCTCATCCTGTTGACATTGTTACTGTAAATCCTACTGATGGAAAAATCACTAAAATCAGTAACATCAATGATGAATTACTGGCTCAGATTAAAATGGGTGAGATTAAAGAAAGCTGGATCAAAACCACCAGCAAGGAAGATATGCAGGTCTGGACAATTTATCCACCTAACTTCGACAGTACAAAAACTTATCCTACCTTATTATATTGTGAAGGAGGTCCTCAAAGCACAGTAAGTCAGTTTTGGAGTTTCCGCTGGAATTTCCAGATGATGGCAGCTAATGGATATATAATAGTAGCACCTAATCGCCATGGATTGCCTGGATTTGGTCAGAAATGGAATGAACAGATAAGTGGAGATTATGGTGGACAAAACATGAAAGATTATTTAACTGCTATTGACGAAGCCTGCAAACTTCCTTACGTAAATAAAGACAAATTAGGTTGTGTGGGTGCAAGTTATGGTGGATTTTCTGTATATTGGTTAGCAGGAAATCACAATAAACGATTCAAAGCTTTTATTGCCCATGATGGGATGTTTAACCTTGAATCACAATATCTGGAAACTGAAGAAATGTGGTTTGTAAACTGGGATCTTGGTGGTCCATACTGGGATAAAAATAATAAAATTGCTCAACGCAGTTTTGCCAATTCTCCTCATCGTTTTGTGGATAAATGGGACACTCCTATTCTTTGCATTCATGGCGAATTAGATTACCGTATATTGGCATCGCAAGGCATGCAGGCATTTAATGCTGCTAAGTTAAGAGGTATACCTGCAGAATTGCTTATTTTTCCTGATGAAAACCATTGGGTTCTGAAACCACAAAATGGCATTTTATGGCAGCGTACTTTTTATAAATGGCTGGATAAGTGGTTAAAATAAACCATATAATAGCATTTTACAAAACCCTGTATTTCATCTTTACAGGGTTTTTCTTTTATTATTATCACCTCTGTTTTTTATTCACTGATTATTCTTACTTCAGTTCTCCTGTTTTGCTGCCTACCCTCTTCTGTGTCATTTTCGGCAACAGCTTCTGTATCTCCATAGCCTTTAGCAATTATTCTTTTGCCATCAATTCCTTTTTTTGTAAGATAATTCTTTACACTTATAGCTCTTTGCTCAGAAAGTTGTAGATTGGCTGTTTTATTACCCACATTATCGGTATGGCCGGAAATCTCAATCACCATTGTAGATTTAAGTTTTAAAGCATCAAACAGATCATTCAATGCTGAAAAACTCTCAGTCCGCAAACTGGCTTTTCCTGTATCAAAAAAAACATTTTTTAGTGTAATTGTTCGAGGCGGATCGTATTTCAAGGTCAGATTGAGTGTATATTTCCCTTCACTTTTAGGTATTTCGAACTGCTGAACCTTTTCCTTTTCATTCAGATTATTGTAATAAACATCATATTTATCGGCTTTTTTCAACATAATTACAGATTTCCCAATAGCATCAGTAATTATTTTAAAAGTTTTACCTGATTTATTGCTAATGAAAGTTATTTCATCATTCTTTCGGGGTATACCATCAATAGAACTAACTGTTACTTTTACAATTGCCTCATCTTCAGCTGGTGATTGATTTTGCGAAAAACAAATACTAAAATTAAGCAAGAAAATAAGAAATAGAATCCAATTTGCTATTGTGTTTAAAAATGTTTTCATAAAAATGGAATTTAGAAATGTAGTAAATTTAATCAATATTTTGATAACGCGGTAAAATAATAAAAATTTCATCTTAAAAAATAAGAAAATGACAAAATCTTAAAAAATCCTAAATCCATCAAAAAATTTATTATTCAAAAATTGTCTGAGTATATTTGCAGCATAATTAAAAATTAAAAATTTCAAAAATGACAACAGTAAATATATATCTTACTTTTAATGGTAATTGCGAAGAAGTATTTAACTTCTATAAATCAGTTTTTGGTGGAGAATTTTCGTATGTTGGTAAATTTAAAGATATGCCACCTATGGATGGAAACAGCTGCTCTCCTCAAGATATGGAAAAAATAATGCATATAGGTCTGCCTATCAGCAAAGAAACTGTGATTATGGGAAGTGATAGTTCTGAAGCTTTTGGACATGCATCTGTGGTAGGTAATAATTTTTCTATTTCAATAAATACAGATAGCAAAAAAGAAGCTGACAGATTATTTTCAGGACTCTCAACCGGAGGTAAAGTTACAATGCCCATGAATAATACTTTCTGGGGGGATTATTTCGGAATGTTTACAGATAAATACGACATCAACTGGTTAATAAGTTATGCTGAAAATCAAAGCAATAAATAACAAATACTTTAAATTAATTTTATTTTCATCAACCCTGAGATTCGAAATAATCTTCGGGTTTTTTATTTCATCTCATCTTTAGTAAATTACCTTGAATCTGCAAATGTAGTTTCAAAAATTTAATAATCTAATTAAAAGACCAACAAGTCATGGAGGACTATTAGTCTTAATATCTGAATATTAGCTGCATTTATACGGATTTAAGGAATTAATTTAAAGAATATTATTTAATATTTGATTTAACTTAATAAAATGAATAACTTTGATGTATAAAAACGATCTCATGAAAAAAAATATTTATAAAACTGGAATGCTATCTTTCTTTTTGATTTCAGTTATTACTCTTCTTTTTTTATACTTCAAGATAAAGATATCTTCTTTATTTGGAATTATAGTCTTTGGACTTTTTGCAGGTATATTTATTGTTCTTTTAAACGCATATTTTATACCGGGAAAAACCTTACATAAAATCAGATTTCTTTTATATGGATTATTGTATGGTATTGCATTATTTATTTTTAATTACTTAAATCATTTTTCAGAAGAAGAGAATATCAGGACAATTGGTTTGGGAGTATCTTTTTCAATTTCAATTTGTATTGGATTTCTACTAGGCAGTGTTTTTTTAACATGGAACTACCGCGTGATTAAAAATCAAACACCAATATCACTTATGCCTGAAGAGTTCATAATTTTGGAAGATTCTGCTTATATTTATAATGAAGATTCTATGGGAAAAGGCAGATTAGTTTTAAGTAATAAAAGGCTAGTATTTATATTCTTAGATAAAGAAATAAGTAATTTTGAAGTCTATTTTTCTATTAAAATTTCTGTTGAATTATCCAGTAATAAATTTGATATTCCAAATGGCATAATTTTATCAGAAAAAGAAAGCGAAATTAGGGTTAAATTTCCAAAATTATGGTTGAAAGAAATCCGTGAAATGATAATTAATAATTTATAATATATTCATATACAGCTTCATGTATCAAAATAAAAAAGTCTTTCTTTAAAAACAAAATTTTATGAACTTTTTCAACATTAAAACATCATGGTCAAACCTAGAATTAGGCATATTAAAAATCTGTGTGGGATCTGTTTATATAATTATTGGTAGTTATTTTCATGAGTTTATTAATAAATACATATTTTTGTTTGCTGCTATATTTTTAGCAACAGCAATCTGGATCTTTAGTTTATGGATTAAAAAAATGAAAAACAGTAAATTATAAAAACTTTTTTAATTTCACATTTTAACGTATCGAACCTTTAGTTTTCAATCTTCATAATTATAATAATTACATTATTTTGTGATTTATTATAAAAATTTTGTATGTTTGTATTACGTTTCAAAACAAAAAATCATGAGAAATAACTACAATATAGTGCAGTGTACAATATCAGGGCTAGTTTTTATACTATTCTTTTCTTTTCAAATTTCAGCTCAAAGCATTTGGGTAAGTTTTACAGGAATTTCACCCAATTCAGCAACAACTTATGATAGTGTATTGGTTCAAAACCTCACAAAAGGAAGTAGTATGATGGTTTATCCAGGAGATAATTTACTACTTGGACATTTAGGAATTAATAATAATAATCATAGAGATGCAAATGTAAATATTTATCCAAATCCCTGTAAATCAATTTCTGAATTAAAATTTTCAACTTTTGAAAAAGGTAGTATTTTAGTTTCAATTTTTGATATTTCAGGCAGAAAAATTATTTCAACATCCAATGAACTTGAAATTGGAAAGCACAGCTATTCAATCAGCGGATTACATCAAGGAATCTATTTTGTTCAAATATGTGGAAAAGAGATTAATCATACTTTGAAATTAATCAGTCAATCTTTTGATTACAATGAAGCAAATATAGAATATACTGGAAGCCTTAAAATTTCAGAAAATCAAGTGAAGCTAAAATCAAGCAATTCCACAGTTTTTATGGAATTTAGTTTTGGCGACCAGATGTTGTATTTAGGGTATTCTTACATTTATAAAAAAATAGTAACAGATATACCAAGTTTTAATAGTTTTATAACTTTCTATTTCTGGCAATGTACTGATGTAGAAAACCATAATTACGCAACAGTTGACATTGGAAATCAAACATGGATGGCTGAAAACATTAATTCAACACGTTTCCGTAACGGAGATACCATACAGAATACAACAGATAATGCGGCATGGAATATTCTTACTTCAGCTTCTTATTGTAACTTTAATAATACAACTGTTAATTCAGATAGCTATGGGAAATTATATAACTTTTATGTAATATCCGATACCAGAAGAATATGCCCTTTGGGATGGCATATTCCAAGTGATACTGCCTGGACAGAAATGACAAATTACTTGGGAGGAGAATATATTGCAGGAAATAAACTAAAAGAAACAGCTGCAACTCACTGGCAAAGTTCAAATACAGCTTCTACAAATGAGTCAGGATTTACAGCACTTCCAGGTGGTGACAGAGGCAATGGAGGTTCATTTTATGACAAAGGAAATTATGGGTTTTGGTGGAGTTCGAATCAAGATGTTTCCAACAAAGCCTGGATTCGTTATATGCAATCTGCAAATGGTTTTGTCAGTAGATTAAGTTTTGGTAAAAACTATGGATTTTCCGTGAGATGTTTAAAAGATTAAAATAATTCAAAAATATTTATATTTTTCCTGTTTTTATCATTATAGTTATCAATGTTAAAAACAAATCCCCCTAAACAAAAATGAAAATTAGAGAAAGTGGAATGCCTGAGGAGAAGTTATGGGATCAGTTTTTTGATATTGAGTTGATATTATCTGAATTACAGATTAATTCAGATGTTCAGGATATTGCAGAGATTGGTTGTGGTTATGGGACATTTACCATTCCTGCTTCAAAAACAATAAGTGGTAAATTATTCAGCTTTGATATTGAAGTTGAAATGCTTGCAACTGTAAAAAACAAAATTGACAATAAAAAAATAGAAAATATATTTCTCCAACAAAGAGATGTATTAACTCAAACTACTGGATTACAAGAAAATTCAATAGACTATTTGATGCTATTTAATATACTTCATCATGACACTCCAAATGAACTGTTAAATGAAGCCTATAGAATATTAAAGCCAAGAGGCCGGATTGGAATCATTCATTGGAGAAGTGATATTGAAACTCCTCGTGGTCCTGATTTAAGCATCCGCCCTACTCCTGAACATATTACACAATGGATTGAACCTGATAAATTTACTATAGAAAAAAAAGGATTCATTCTTCCTCCTTTTCATTTTGGAATGCTTTTACTAAAAAATTAAATTTATGAAAATCGGAATTATTTTAGAAACCAAAGAATACGAAAAAGCCTGGAATGCATTTCGTTTTGCTGTTACAGCAAAGAAACAAGCACATGAAGTTAAAGTTTTCCTGATGGGAGAAGCCGTTGAATGCGAAGGATTATATCATGAAAAATACAATGTGGATGAACAATTAAATAATTTTATAAATGCTGGTGGTGAAATACTAGCTTGCGGTACGTGCTTAAAATCAAGAAAACTGGAATCTACTGAAAATTGTCCACTTTCTACTATGATAGACTGTGTGAACCTTGTAGTTTGGGCTGATAAAACCGTTACTTTTTGATATTTAATAAAAGATATAAATTACTATTGTATTGATTTTTATAGT
>JBMOKG010000200.1:0-3259 GCA_049315385.1 Bacteroidales bacterium | reverse complement strand
AAAATCTGGTAGCTGCCAAAAACAGATTGGCAATAGCAGTTCCTGTTGCTTTGATTTTAATATTCGTATTACTATACTTTACTTTTCATTCCGTAAAACAATCTTTTTTAATTTTCACAGCAGTTCCTATGTCAGCCATAGGTGGTGTAATTGCCCTATGGCTCAGAGGAATGAACTTCTCTATTTCGGCAGGTGTAGGTTTTATTGCTTTGTTTGGAGTAGCGGTGCTCAACGGAATTGTACTTATTGCCGAGTTTAACCGACTCGAAAAAGAAGGTTATCTCGATATAACAGAACGTGTACTGAAAGGATTACAAACACGTTTGCGACCTGTTATATTGACTGCGGCTGTTGCATCACTAGGGTTTTTACCAATGGCTTTATCAAATTCAGCGGGTGCCGAAGTTCAAAAACCATTGGCAACGGTAGTTATTGGTGGACTTATCACTGCAACTTTACTTACTTTGATTATACTACCTGTTTTTTATATCATCTTTTCTTCACGAAAATTCAGATTTTCATTTAAACGTAAATCTGCAAAAGTGATATCTATTGCAATTCTATTTATTATTGGTTCGGCATTTTATAATAGAGTTGATGCACAACAAATGCGTGTAGTTAATCTGCAAACTGCAATTCAGATGGCATTGGACAGTAATTTATCTATCCGTTCTTCGGCCTTTTCGGTTGAAGAGCAAAAAGCATTAAAAGGGGCTTCGTGGGATATTCCAAAAACTTCAATAGAAGGGCAATATGGTCAGTTTAATTCTTACAGTAAAGACAATAGTTTTACGGTTTCGCAATCTTTTGCTTTTCCTACAGTTTACATCAATCAAAACAAGTTGGCAAATGCAAAAGTGAAAAGCAGTGAATGGCATTTAAAAACCTCGCAGCTTGAAATTGCAACACAAGTAAAACAAGTTTACTGGCAATTAGCTTATCTGTATTCTAAACAAAAACTTATGAAGTATCAGGACAGTTTGTTTTCAGGAGTTCAAAGAGCTGCTGAATTAAGAGCCAATTCAGGGGAAACCAACAAACTCGAAATGATAACTGCCCGTTCGCAAAGTATGGAAGTGAAGAATCAACTAAATCAGGTTACTTTTGATATCGGTATCGCTAATCGCAAGTTGCAAACACTTTTAAATACAGAGAGTATGATATATCCTGCCGATACTGTGTTGAAACGGAAAAATTACACTGTAATTGCCAGCACTTCGGAGATTGCAAAAAATCCATCATTAGGTTATTTGCAACAACAAATTGAGGTTTTGCGCAACGAAAAGAAACTGGAACGCAGCCATGGAATGCCTGATTTAAGTATCGGATATTTCAGCCAAACCATAAGAGGAACACAGGATGTAAATGGTGTACCTCAAACTTTCGGTGCAGGCGACCGTTTTACTGGCATACAACTGGGTATTGTTATTCCAATTTGGTTTGTTCCTTATGCTGCCAAATCAAAAGCTGCGAAAATATGCGAAAATATTGCCCGTACTGATGCTGAAAATTACAATAAATCGCTTACCGGCAATTACCGTTCATTAATTGATGAATACGCAAAATATCAGGGCAGCGTAAATTATTACGAAGAACAAGCAATTCCGGAAGCTGAACTGATTATTGACCAGTCAACACGCATTTACAAAGCCGGTGCAATGGATTATCTGGATTTTGTGTTGAACCTCAACAGGGCTTTAAGTATCAAACAGAATTATTTAGATGCTATCAACAGTTATAATCAAACCATTATTAATATTGAATTTATTACAGGAAAAACGTTTTAATAATTATGAGTTATAAATTATGAATTATGAATATTTATACTCTAAATACTATATAATATGAGAAAGAAAAAATTAATTACAATAATATGTTTACTATCCGTTTTTTTTGCAGTAATTTCCTGCAAAAGCGGTGCTAAGAAAAACGAAGAAGCCGAGAAAACAGAAGTTATTCCCGAGGATATTATTGAGATGCGTGACGACCAGATAAAACTTGCCAATATCGAAACAGGTACCATAGAAATGCGTTCGCTGAGTGGTACTTTAAAAGTGAATGGTTTAGTTGCGGTAGCTCCTCAGAATTTTGCAACGGTATGTGCTCCTATGGGTGGCTTTGTGAGAAGTACCAACCTTATTCCAGGCAATACAGTTACCAAAGGTCAGGTACTTGCAGTAATCGAAAATCAGGAGTTTATTGATATTCAACAAAACTATCTGGAGGCTAAAAACAAACTTGAGTTTGCCGAAACTGATTACAAACGTCATAACGATTTGTACAAAAATGATGTGTATTCGCAGCAAAACGTGCAGCAGGTTACTGCCGATTACAAAAACCTGAAAGCTCAGGTGAAAGCATTAACGCAGAAGCTTGCCCTTATCGGCATAAATGCAGCACAACTGAACGAAGATAATATCAGTCGCGAAGTTAAATTGATTGCACCCTTTAGCGGCTATGTGAAAACGGTAAATGTGAATATCGGGAAATATGTTACACCTTCGGATGCAATGTTTGAGATAGTAAATACCGACCATTTGTTTCTTGAACTTACGTTGTTTGAAAAGGATGCCGATAAAGTTGCAATAGGTCAGAAAATAAAATTTCTGATAAACAACGAAACCGAACAACATGAAGCCGAAATATACCAGACCGGCAAAACCATTAATCCCGACAAAACCTATAAAGTATATGCCAATGTTACCGATCAATGTAAAAATATTATTCCTGGTATGTATGTAAATGCCCTTATTGAAGCTTCGAGCAATAAAGTTGCAGCTTTACCTTCGGATGCTATTGTAAGTTTTGATGATAAGGATTATATCTTTGTTTTTGAGAAAAACAAGGTGGAAGATGGCAAGCCATTTACCGAATATCGTATGATTGAAGTACAAAAAGGTGTGAGTGAAAGCGGTTATACCGAAGTGGTTTTGCCCAAAGATTTTGATATCAGCAAAGCCAAAGTAGTGGTAAAAGGTGCTTACAATCTGCTTTCGGCTAAGAAAAATGCAGGCGAAATGGCGTGTTAGAATACCTCACCTAAATCCTCTCCAAAGGAGAGGACTAAAAAAGCCGATAGTATTCTTTTTTGGGTTAATATATTTGCAGTAATACCAATACAATATTTCATTATTATTTAAAATACATCACCTAATTAATTGATATACTATACATTAATCTTAAATGTATAGTGCCAAAATTTGTATATATCTTAGTCACAAGCGGTGAGTAGTATAAATACAGTTGTATATATCGTAGT
>JBMOKG010000096.1:0-14604 GCA_049315385.1 Bacteroidales bacterium | reverse complement strand
ATTAGTTCCTTAAGAAATAAAAATCTTATAAATTTTGATACTTTATCTGATAATACTAATAACGACTATCCCGAACTTTTTAAAATGTATGCCAATTTGAGTTTATATGAGAAAACAGATACTATTTATAAACCAGTAATGCTATTTAATTCCTTCTTTTGGAAGAAAAATTTTAAAACATCCATAATAGAGAAACCTACAGAACAAAAAGTTAAAGAAACAGTTGATATTATTACCAAAATAAAAGACAATCGGTTCAACATAATTACTGGGGAATCAGATGTAAACGACAAAAAAAGTATTGAATTTATGTATTCAGAACTTCAAAACCTTGAGAACGAATATATGAAGTTATTTACAGGCATTACATTAAATCATACAATAACTTATAGCTATATTTATCTTCCCGAAAAAGATACGAATTCTAATATTTTAAAAGCATTGCTTTGTAAGTTTTCTTCAAAAGAAGGAATAGTAGATAAAACCAGTTCAAAAGGAGAAAATATTTATATTCAGGTACAAAACAAAGACCTAATAAATTCAATAAATAGATATAACAACGAAAAACTGAAAATACAAAAAGGGGAACATGGTTTTTATTATCGCCAACCTGCTTATACTGATGTAAGCATTATCCAAAACAACAATATAATAAAGACAGCTAAGCAATTAATAGCCCAACTTGGTACTGTAATGTCATTACCAGTAAATAATTCTTTTTTGCTATTTGATAAAAATACTGGAGCAATCAGACAAATTCAACTTAAATAGTATTTGTCTATTAGTTTTATTATTAATAATTACTTAATTATTTACTGCTTTTCTAATTTTTACTAATACCTTTAGTAATTCTTCCAACTGATTTAAGGGAAGCATATTAGCACCATCTGATTTAGCAATTGCTGGATTAGGATGAGTTTCAACAAAAATTCCGTCAGCACCTGTAGCTATAGCTGCTTTGGCAATAGTTGCAATCATTTCAGGCTGCCCACCTGTTACACCTGAAGATTGATTTGGTTGTTGCAATGAATGAGTAATATCAACAATAACAGGAACATTATTTTTCTTCATTTCAGAAATCCCTCTGAAATCTACAATTAAATCCTGATAACCAAACATACTCCCACGTTCTGTAAGCATAATATTTTGATTACCTGATTCTCTAACTTTATCCACTGCAAATTTCATAGAAGCAGCCGAAAGGAATTGCCCTTTTTTTATATTTACTATTTTGCCAGTTTTAGCAGCTGCTATTAGTAAATCAGTTTGTCTGCATAAGAATGCTGGAATTTGTAAAATATCAACATATTGAGCAGCCAAAGCAGCTTCTTCACCAGTATGGATATCAGTAATTACAGGAATATTATATTTTTCGCTTATATCTTTTAATATTTCCAATCCAATTGAATCGCCAATACCGGTAAACGCATCCATTTTTGAACGATTTGCCTTGCGATACGATGCTTTAAAAACAAAGGGAATTTGCAATTTATCAGTTATTCCGAGAATGGTTTCTGCAATTTCATAAGGCATTTTTTTATTTTCAATAACACAAGGACCTGCAATTAATAAAAAATTATCTGATTTACAATGCTTTATTTTAGGAATGTTATTAATACTTATCAACATAATAATTGTGAATTAATTTCTTTGTAAAATTACGATTAGTTTTTAAAATAAGCTTACATTTGATGAAAATTGTAATCTTATTTTTATTTAGCAAATTGTAATTATGGCTATAGCTAAAACAAATAAAAAGAAACGCAAGAAAATAAAGTATTTCAAATTTGAGTTAAAGTTATCAAAACCAGAAAAAGAAAATATTGAACTTTTTTGTTTGCTAAAGAAAACAACTCCCAACAAACTGATAAAAAATGCCTTACGAGATTACATGAAACGATTTGGTAATTTAAAGCGACCTGAAGTTGTTGAAAAAAATCAAATGAATATTTTTGATATAATTGACAATAAAAGTGAAAATTAAGCTTGATATTTTATTTATCTTCAACCAAATTTAAGAATAAGCCTTTATTAAATTATTGTATTAATGTAGTTTACTCAAATTTTATAATACTCTTTAGAATAATTGTTGATAAAGTTTCTTTTTCTCAATTATATAAACAAATAAGTATTTAATTTGATTGTTTTTTTAATAAATGATAACTTTGCAAAAAAAATAGAAATTTAAAAAGAATAATATTGTGGATATTTTTGATAAAATAAAAAAGAATTTTGGTCCTCTAGGACAATACGCTAAGCAAGCTCATGGATATTATATGTTTCCAAAACTTGAAGGAGAAATTTCAACAAGAATGAATTTCAGAGGAAAAGAAAGATTAGTTTGGAGCTTAAATAATTATTTGGGCTTAGCTAATATGAAAGAAGTAAGAGAAGCTGATTCACAGGCAGCAAAAGACTGGGGTTTGGCAGCGCCAATGGGTGCTCGAATGATGTCAGGTCAAACAAAATATCATGAACAATTGGAACAAGAATTAGCTGATTTTGTGGGAAAAGAAGCATCTTATTTATTAAATTTTGGATATCAAGGCATGGTTTCTATCATTGATTCATTAGTTGATAGAAATGATGTGATTGTTTATGATTCTGAAGCACATGCATGTATTATTGATGGTATGCGTATGCATATTGGCAAACGTTTTGTTTTCCCTCATAATAATATGGAAAGTTGCGAAAAACAATTACAAAGAGCGAGTAAAGTTGCGAAAGAAACTGGTGGAGGTATATTGGTAATTACTGAGGGCGTTTTTGGAATGAGTGGTGATATGGGAAACCTCAAAGCTATTGTTGAAATGAAAAAGAAATACAATTTTCGTTTACTAGTGGATGATGCTCATGGATTTGGTACAATGGGTAAAACAGGTGCTGGAACGGGAGAAGAACAAGGAGTACAAGATGGAATTGATGTTTATTTTGCAACTTTTGCAAAAGCGATGGCCGGAATTGGAGCTTTTGTTGCAGCTGAAGAAGAAATAGTAAAGTATTTAATGTACAACTTACGTTCACAAATTTATGCAAAATCTTTACCAATGCCTATTGTTATTGGCTCTTTAAAAAGACTGGAAATAATTCGTAATCGTCCTGAATTGAAAGATAAACTTTGGACTATTGTTCATGCTTTACAAAATGGTTTAAAGGTAAGAGGCTTTAATATTGGAAATACTCAATCGCCTGTTACTCCTGTTTTTTTGTCCGGAAATGTTCCAGAAGCTACTCAATTGGCTTTCGATTTGCGTGAAAACTATAATATTTTCTGTTCTATCGTTGCCTATCCGGTAATTCCAAAAGGAACTATTATGCTTCGCTTAATTCCAACAGCTGTTCATACTATGGAAGATGTTCAATACACTTTGGATTCTTTTGAAAAAATAAAATCAAAATTAGACTCAGGGGAATATGCAGCTGGTGGTATGGTAGATGCTGCAAATGCTTAACAAACATTATTTTAATCAGGATTTCAATTATCAGCTAATTGTTTACTTGATAAAAAAAGAAAGGTATTAAAAAAAGCATAAAATACTACACCAGCTTGATTTTCGAACATAGACTCAACTAAAATATTAAATGCTATCAAAAAGAGAAACATTAAATATATATAATGTTGACGTTTAATAGACTGAATGACTGGTAATAAAAAACTTAAAATTAAGATAATAAATCCAATTAATCCAATAGAAATAAATGTTTGTAAGTATTGGTTATGAGCATTTAATTTTTGTTGGTACGCAAAGTTTATTCCATTTTCTTTATATTTATTAAGCAGTTCATCTTTTACATCACCTGTACCTACTCCAAGTATTAAGTTTCGTTTAATTATATCAATGGATGTTTCCCATATAAGAATTCTATCGGATGTACTTTCTCCATCTGATTTAATTGCTTCATTTTTATTTTTTAGTGCATAAAAAGCAACTTTAAGCCTATCTTTAACTGATGGCATTATTGTTAAAAAAACTATTGAAAACAATAAAAGGGAGGATAGTATCAATAATGCTAATTTGTATCTCTTTTGAGAAAAAATAATAATTGAAACATAAAATAAATAAATAATTATCAGACTTATAATACCTGCTTTGGAACTTAATAAAAAAATAAATATTGAAAAAAGTAGTTGTAAAACTACTAAAATATATTTTTTTTGATTTAAAATTTTAATATTTGAAAATGAAGAAAATAGGAGTAGTATTATAGCAAAATTTAAAAACATTGAAAAATAGGAGGGATGAAAAAAATAGCTCAACGAACTATAATAAAACACTTCAGAAGAATGAGTTACATAAGAATATTTATACAATGCAATTAATAAGCATATAATTACATTTGATAATACACCTAATAAAAATGCTTTAAAGAATTTAATTGTAAATTCTTTTGAAAAAAAACTTTCTTTTATAAGGAAAAAGACAATTGGCAATAAGAATATTGAAAATTTAACTTTTAAATCAAAAATAGCATATTCATAATTTGAAGTATATAAAAGACCAATAATATACAAAATATATAAAAATGAAAAGCTAAGAATATAGAAATTTTTGCGATTATTTTTATTATATTGAAATTTAGCAGTGTAATCCGCAGTTAAAAAGGACGTTATAGAAAAAAAAACTAACACCCAAACAGTAATATTTTTTGATAATGGAATAACAAAAAACAAAAGTAGTAAGAAGAAGTAATTTAAAAATTCTGCCTTTTTTCTAATTATTTCCATATTTTCAAAAATTAGTATTTAAACTAAATGTGAGATTTTTATTTATTATTGTTAATCGTATTAAAATATAATTTTATTTTTGTATACTTTTGGTAAATATTTTATTACTCTCTGAAAGAACATATTACTATTTAATTTGTAATTTTTGCGGATAAAAATCTTTATTTCGATAAATTATAATGATTTGATTTGCATTAATTGGATTTAAACGATATAGTAAGTTGTCAATGTTACTTGGATATATAGTAGTTTCATATTCTATATTAGGAAAGTAATGTTTTACATTTAATACACGCTCACCTATATTTTTAGATTCCTCGAAAATAAAGAATCTTGGTAATAAATCTACATTTTTTGAATCATTTGTCAAGCCACTAATAGAATCAATAGAATAACTTTTGCTAATATTATATGTGTCAATCCATTGACTCAAATAAAATTCTGGAACTAATTTCGTATCATAAGCGTTTGTATTTTCTGTCAATATATATTTAATGTTTTTATAATGAGATAAATAAACCATAGACTCCACCCTCGATTTTTTTGAATAATGAGTTGATATAAAAGGAATTAAAATAAAATTTAAAATCCAGAAAATTATCCAACAAACTTTTAATGATTTAATTCTTTTTTGCCAAAAAATTGAATTACTAACAATTAAATTCCACCCTAAAATTCCTGTGATAATGAAAAATGGAATTATTGTTAATATAAAACGTTCTTGTTTATTTGGGAATGTACTATGAAAAACAAGAAAAAGGAATGTAGGCAGAAATAATAATAAATATTTTTTCCAACTTCTGAAAAAACCTGCAAAAAGCAATAAACTTATTGGAGGAATCATAATCCCACCTAAAAGTAAAAAATATGTGTACCAGGCAGATACTATGTAATCGTTTGAATGATCAATATTATATTGGATATATACTAGCATTTCTGCAAATGGTTTTCCCCATAAAATCCAATCTACCAGACCTTCAAATAGAAAAACTGAGAATAAAAATCCTATACAAAGAAGTAATATTGACTTCAATTGCCAACGTAGTAGCAACACTAAACCTACTCCAGAAATGAATAATGCTGTTTGAAAACGTGTAGAAAAAGCCAATCCAAATAAAAATCCTGCCAACAAAAATTCTTTAGCAAACTCATTGAATTCTTGTTTCTTGTAAATTAGCCAAACTGCCCAAATTAGAAATGGAATAGAAGCTACTTCTGCCAAATTTCTAACACTTATCCATGGGAAAAACCAAAATAGTGCTAAAAGTAAACCTGTTTGAATTGCAAGTTTTTTATTTGCTGATTTTTCAACGATTTTGTAGCCAAAATACACTACCAATAATGACCATAAAGCGTGTATTAACCTAATGACAAACATTTTTGATTGTGGATCATTAATTCCCAGCCATTTAATGATTGCAAATAAAAAATAATGAATACCTACATAAAAGAAACTATGTCCATCAGGACCCTGATTTCCAGGAGACCATGGCAACCATTTATTGTAATCACTTCCGTCAACCCATGATTGTGCTGCTTCAATCACTAAAAAATGATCATCGTGCATTCCAAATCCTTTAGCAAAAAGTACAGCTATTAACCTCGCAGCAAATGCAATAATAAGAATACAAAACAATGTTTTTTCTTCCCAAATTTTTTTTAGATGAAGCATTTTCATTTATTTTTGCTATTTAATTAATTATTTTATATTTATTTAGTTAGTTTTTGTATTATTAAACTTTATTAAAAAAAGTATTAGGAATTTTGTTAAATGTTATATTAGATTAAAATTATCGAGTTAGTATTTCATCATTTTTATTTGGTTTCAATCTCAATATCAAAAACTTAATAATTCCAATTAAATAACCAAGTCCATATCCATAATGTAATAATAAATAACTCCAAAATATTCCAAACTTTTCTTTTAAATTGTTCCCGTTAAAGCATGCAACCAAAAATGCTATTGTAAAATAAATCAATAATAAAAATATAACTATATTTAATATTTTAGGTAGGAAAAAAGGAATAATTATTGATAATATAGTATAGCTTACAAGTATAAAAGGGATAGTTTGTCTAATAGAAGTAACTGCTTTATGTTTATTATTTACATACACTTTCCATAATCCATATTGATAATATTGTTTGAATAATTTTATAAATGAAGATCTAACATAATAATTTATAATACATTTGCTATTTAAATATATTTTTAAATTGTTTTTTTGCATTCGATAACTAAATTCGTCATCTTGATTACGAGCTAAATCCTCATCAAAAAAACCAATAAGTGTAAAAACTTCACGTCTGTATGTTCCAAAAGCAACAGTATCTACCCAACCATTCTTGGTGCCTAATCTAAAATGAGCATTTCCTACACCAAATAATGAGGACATTGCTTTTCCAATAAAAAGTGCTTTGTTATTTTCGTAAATGTTATTAATAAACCCACCAACACAAAATGCTTCAGGATGCAACTCAAAGGTTTTTAAAACATCAATAAGATAGTTCTCTGATAATTCTGAATGGGCTCCTAAAATCATTATAAAATCTGAATCCAAAGATTTTGTTATACCAAGATTTAAAGCAAAAGGTGTTGTTTTTTTTGTATTTTCAATACAATGAATAAAATTATATTTTAAAGCAAATTCGTTAATAATCTCCACAGTGTTGTCAGTACTTAAACCATCACAAACCCAAACTGAAAGATTATTTTTGTCAATATTATTGTTTACAATAGATTGTAAACATGCAACAATATATTTTGCTTCATTTCTACAAGGAATTACAATGCTTAGTTTCATTATATTTTTTTAAATCTTTGAAAATGAATTTATATGCTGTCCAATATCTGTTGTTGTATTATCACTAATTATAGAATTGCTACCAACTAAACTACCTATAGAAAGGTGAACATGACTACCAATTTTACATTCATGATCAATGATAACCCCTGAATTAACAATTGTATTTTTACCAATATAGCTGCAAGTATTAATAATAGAATTTGAAAGTACTACTGAACCATCACCGATTGTAACATCTGAACCAATAGTTGCGGATGGATGTATAATTAAAGCTGGTTTTAGATAGTTTTCTGCTTCTTTAAATAGTCTTTCTCTGATAATATTATTTCCAATAGTAATTATAAAATAATCAGCAAAATTGCTCATTTTATTTAATTCGTTCTGAGCAAGTATTACTTTAAATTTTCTGTATATTTCAGTGTCAACTGCTAATGAAGAATCAACAAATCCAACAATTTCATATTTCCCCTGCAAAATAATGGTATCTACAAGTACTTTTCCATGCCCACCGGCACCTATTAATATTATTCTTGGTTTCATATTTTTTTAATAAGTGAAAAATATTTTTCTTCTACCACTTTCATATTTTTCATCCAGATTGCTCGCTTTTCAATAATATCAAAATTTATTTTTGTCGCAGTTTGTTGAATTTTATCATACTCAAGATGAGAGATTAGAATTATTTCTGCTAAACTTTTTATATCATCTATTTTTACTAAAAAACCATTTTCTCCATCATTAATCCATTGATTATTAGCCGGTATATCTGTTGCAACACAAAGTACACCACATGCCATTGCTTCGTTTAAAGAAATATTATTTCCATCCGACAAAGATACAGTAATAAATATATGAGATTGATTTAATATTTCGGCAATTTGGGGTTGAGGGATTTTTCCAAAAAAAACTGTACAATCTTTTAAACCCAAGTCAGAAACCATTTTCTCTATACTATTTCGTTGTGAACCGTCTCCAATTAAGTTTAACTGAATATTCTGAATTTGATTTTTTATTTTAGCTACTGATTTCAAAAGATGTGGGATGTTGTAAACAGGTTCGAAATTTCGAGTACTTGTAATTACAAATTTTTCTTTAAGCAATTGCCTATTATTAGCATTAAAAATCAAAGGATCAATTCCAAATGGGACCACAGATACTTTGGATTCGTCAGCACCTAAGCCAATAATGACAGATTTCATGTGTTCTGCCATAGCAGTAATCCAACTAGCTTTTATGAATGCAAATTTCAATAATTTTCTAATAATAATTGATTGCTGAGGACTTAATAATATATCAGAACCTAAAGTTGTAATAATATAAGGTTTAAAATTACATAGAGCACCAGTTATCCCATAGCTTGTAGCATAATGCGCATGTAAAATATCAGGTTTAATTTCCTTCAATATTTTTCTGATTTTTGGTACACTCAATAATGTCTTCCAATTTCCACCTGAAACATCGATTCCTCCAACATCAATAAAGTAGATTGTAGCTGAAGTAATTTCCGATTTTCGAAATGTAATAAGGTGTATTTCATGTCCTTGTTTACTGAAAAAATCGCACCATCTTTGAGTATGAATACTTTGCCCATCGGCTAAAAAACAAATTTTAAGCATTATTTATCAGATTCTAGATAATAATCACAAGTTTTTTTTAATCCATTTTCAATACCATATTCATATTGAAGATGTTTTTTTATTTTTTCATCTGAATAAACAACCTTATTATTCAATGAAAGAATCTTACTAATATATTTATTTGGAAACAGAAATTTTAATAAATTTATTAAAATAAAAAGTAAATCTGGGATATAAATTATTTTACATTGAGACGCATAATGTTTTCTAATGATACACACAAATTGACGCATCGAAATACTTTCGCCTACAATAAAAATTCCAGTAATATTAATATTTTTTATAAAGAAAACAATTGAGGAAGCAATATCTCCAACATAAACATAATTGACCATCGAATATTTTGAACATATAAAAAACTTTTTCATATTTATATGATATATTATGTTTTTCAAATGTTCACGAGGGTGTTCTTCTCCAAAAACATTGGTAGGACGAATAATTACTAAATCTTTATCAATTAATTTTTCCATCCATAATTTTTCGGAAATCAATTTAGTTCTTTCGTATTCATTTTTTGGTAAGCAGGGCGAATCTTCATCCACAATGATTGTTTTCGAACTATATTGCATTCCAACAACTCCCACACTGCTAAGATGTATTACTTTTTTAACTGAAGAAGTATTTATAACTTCAATTAACAATTCAACAGCTTCAACATTAGTTTTCCAAAAGTATACGCTGTTATAAAGTTCTGCTGCCATGTGAATAACAATATCTGATTTCTTTATAAACTCGCAATAACTTTGCGGATTATTCAAATCTCCCTTAACCCATTCAATGTTATTATACAGGTAATTAGGAACAATATCTTCTTCTCTGATTAACAAAAATAGATTAATATTTAATAAGCTAAGTTTTTTCAACAAATGCTTTCCTATAAAGCCGCCAGCACCAGTAATAAAAATAGTTATTTTTTCCTTTTCCATTGTTTTATTTGTTATTAATAATTCTTGCAAAAACAATTGAGATGCTTTTATTAGAAAATCTAAATTAAACTATTATTAATTCTTATTACTTATTTTGTGTCTAAAGTGTCAATTTTAGATAAATTAATTAATTTTTGAAAAGCCTTAACAAAAATATAAACAAATTTAAAATATAATCCTATTTTCCAAATTTTAATAGTCTTTGAATATAATCTATCAGGATTTACTGAATTTAGCCATTTTAGCATATTTATATGCAATTTATGATAAAAAGCACTTGCTACTAATCCTTTAACATCATAATATGACCAAAAAAAACCAAATTTATAAAAATCTAAAATATTTCTAAGAGAAGATTGATATTGATTAAATAAAGTATAATCATTTTTATAAACACCATAATCCCATAATCCCATAATTGAAAATAAAAAACCATTTAAAACACAAGTGTTAGTGTTCCCATATTCTTCGATAATTTTTTTATTATTAAAAATAGTAGTTGTTTTGTCTGAAAGCATTGCTATCAGGGCTTTTTCAATAGCAATATCTGCTTTAGCTTCATCTAAATAATTTAAATTTTTCATTCGAATAATAAAAGATATTGCTAAACCTTGTGTCATCCCAGAATCCCAACCAGAACTAAGATTATATTGTTTATCATCATAATTATTTTTCCAATATCCATCAGTGCTTTGATTTTCAATTAGCCAATTTGAAATAGAAATTAGTTTTTTTTTATTTTCTTCAGCATTAGTCTCAATTAAACCAATCCCATAACTAATTATAGTTATAACAAGTTCAACATCAATATTGTTAATATTTACTATTGGAATATCATTTATTATTTTAAATGGATAGTTAGCTTTTTTTGAAAAATCTAAATGATAATTTGTTAAGTCAAATTTGTTTTTTTCTCTATAAGTTAAATCGACATGCCAATAATCTTCCTCATTAATTAATTCGCTTTTTAAACGATTTAATCCATATCTTAATTTTGAAAAAAGTTTGGACATAATTTAGCTATTTAAAAAAGTATTTTAAAGTATATGAATAAGCTTTCGCTTTATAATATGACGTCTTGTAAATAGGTGATAATGTCCAAAATAAGATTACTTTGTATATGACTTGAAATAAACAGATTAGCCAAACCAAAATAAATTGAAATGTTGAATGATGCTTTTTGAAATACTTAATATTATTAAATATTTTATTGTAATAGGCAACATTATAATTAGATTTTACACTTTTCCCTGAATGATGAATGATTTCTACATTAGGAAAATAAATAATTTTTTCTTTATTTTGTTTTGCTCTAAAGCAAAAATCAACATCTTCTATCCAAAATAAATTTTCATCTAATTTTCCTATAATATCCATTAATTTTCTTCTAAACATCAGTGCTGCACCAGAAACCGAATCGACTTCAAAGATACAATTAACATTAGTTTCTTTATATAACTTATCACTTAATAAAAACTTCAAATAAAAACTTTCTGCAAAAATATGTTTAATCGAGGGAAATCTCCAAAATGATTGCTGTAAAGATTTATCAGTATTTAATAGCTTAGGGCCAATTATCGAAACGTCAGTATTGCTTTTTAAATAATCTAATAAACCTTGTATTGCATCTTCAATAATTTCAGTATCTGGATTTAACATAAAAATGTAATCTCCTTTAGCAATTTTAAATCCTTGGTTATTAGCTGCAGGGAAACCGGCATTATAATTATTTTTGATAACTTGTACTTGAGGAAATTTTTCGTTAATAGCTTCAATACTTCCATCTATAGAATTATTATCTATTACAATTACTTCAACAAGAATTGAAGCATCTATGTTTTCATAAATAGATGTTAAACAGTCAATAATAAATTTTTTGACATTATAGCTTACTATTATAATTGATAAGTCCATTTTTCGCTATATTAATTTTACTGTATATGATATTTGAAGCTAAGCCAACGATTCCCCAATAGAAGAATGAAAACAGATAAAAATCTAAAACATTGCTAACAATATTTTGAATATTTATCAAAAGAAAAATTACAAAAAATAAAATCAAAAAATTGTCTTTATTATCAAATAGTTTGTTCTTTAACAACATTACAAATAAATAGATTGTTAAAAATAGATAAGAAAACAAACCCCATATTCCTGTTTCATTTGCTAACTTTAAATACCATCCATCCGTTGAATATATTGCTGCAGCTTGACCATTATCTTTAAAAAATCTAGCTGCAATGTGACCTGCTTTTCCTAAACCATAACCAAAAGGATGGGTTTTAAAGTTTTCAAAGGACTTAATCCATAATTCAACTCTTGATATACCTCCTTCAAGTTCAATAGTATCTGAAGCTGATTTTGCCAACCAAGATGAAAATATTAAAGGTGAAGAAATATAAAAACCAAGAATAATATAGATTGAAATAAAAACTAAAAACATTTGTAATGAAAGTTTCTTTTTTTTGTGAATCAAAGAAAGAATAATAAACCCTATGAGTAAAACGCCCAATGCACCTCTAGAAACAGAAAGTAATACACAACACCAAATCAATCCTAAAAAACAATAATGATACCATTTTGGTGAAATTAAAAATTGATGATAATAATAAGCAAATGTAACAACCATAAATGTTGAAAAAACGACTGGTGTCCAAAAAATTGATGTCATTCTAACAATAAAATATTCAGCAATTATAGTGTTAGTTTTTTTAATCATAATTATCATAAGATCGTAAAAACCAAAATAAAGAATGATACCAATAATGCCAATAATAAAAAACCAAATAAAGATTTTTTGAATAGTTTTTTTCATTATTTCTAAGTTTCCATATCTGAAAATAAAATAAAATAAAATAGGAAAATAACTCATTCGGACTCCATACATTGATAACAATAAGTCTTTAGCTAAGAAAGTGCCAAATATTACATTTGAAAAGGCGTAGCATATTATTATCCAATCAAAAAATTTAAGTTTAATTTCAATTTTATTTTTATAAAATATAATTCCTGAAAAAAGAAGTACTATTATAGAAAATATTTCAGGTAAAAGAGAATATATATACTCTCCAAAATTTGTAGAAGTTTGACTTCCAATAGTTAGTGCTCTTATTGTGGGAAAAAAAGAACCAAAAATAAAAAAAAATAAAATAAGTAAACCAATGTTTTTCTCTTGAAGTATTGTCTTTATTTTTATTTGCATATTTATTTATACTATTATAATTTAAAACTTAGCAATTCGGTATATCCAAATAACAATTCCTAAGGTATATAGAGACTGAAATATGGAAATTAATATCAATCCAACCCTAATTTCATGTAACACTAATCCCGCCAAAACCATTGCCAAAATTACAATTAAATTAGTAATTAGTGATAGCAGAAGTTGTTTTTTTTGTTTACCAACAATAATTGGAACTTGTGAGATAGGAATTCTAATAAAATCAAGAAAAATCCAAGGTGCCAAAATCCTTGCATAGATTCCAGCTTCTCTCCATTGTTCTCCAAATACAAAAGTGAAAACTGAAGGGCCAAAAATCATTACCAATACAACCAAAGGAAGAGCTATTACTAACGTTTTTTTAATAGTATTTTTAATGAGTGGTCTAATATCTTTACCTTGATTATACATCTCAGATGCTTTTTGATAAAAGACTTGTGTAATAGAAGTGATTATAAAAAACAAAGGAGCTTGCAAAAGCCTTAAAGTCATTGCATACAAACCAATTATAGTATTGCTGAAAAAAATTGCCATCAAATAAGTAATTCCTTGAATTTGAAATGCATCTATTAAGCTTTGAAATGAATTAGTTTTTGGAAGATCTATATATTTTTTCGAAACTATATTCATTTCTTTTCTATTAATTTTATTTAAGTCTTTTTTGTAATAATTATAAAATATTACAGTAAGAAACAAAATTGAAGCAATTACTCCAAATAAGTTTCCTAAAAAAATCCCCCAAGCACCAAAAGTCATTAACCCCAAAAGTATTGCTATTCCATTATTTACAATTGAATTAATAACTTTACTATATGAAATTAGTTTAAAGTGTTTTTTTCGGACAAACCAATTTTGAATAATATTGCCAATGTTTAAAAAAGAGCTAACAAAAGGAATAAAAAAAAGCCATTTTTTAAAAACAGTATTTTCCTCAAAAAAATAATCAAAAACAAAAAATGTAATGAAGGAAAGTAATATAAGAAAAATTGAAATAATTATGTTAATTTTAAAAGAAAGTCCTAAAACATTAAGTCCTTCTTTATCAGATTTAGGAAGATTTATTGCTAATTCATATCTACCTGCTAAAAGCAAAGCAAATATTGAAGATATTGAAATAAATAAAGTAAAAACACCAAAGTCGCTAGGTGTATATAACCTACTGATAACTAGTGATGAAATTATAGAAATTAATTGTGCAATCGTAGTACCAGAAATTAATGTAAATACATTTCTGTTGAACTCAGATTTTATAATATTTTTAATATAATTTACTATCAAAATAAAA
>JBMOKG010000199.1:0-3393 GCA_049315385.1 Bacteroidales bacterium | reverse complement strand
GTATTCTGCGTAAACTCATCCGTGAATATCTGAGAAGTGTGAGCGAAGTAAAAAGTATTAAAGACGAAGCCATCGAAAGAGGCGGAGATGGCATTACACTGGTTAGTTTTAAATAGTTGGAAGTCCGAAGACCGAAGACGGAAGTTGGAAGTCCGAAGACCGAAGTTGGAAGAAAGAAGAAAAAAGTGAAAATAGTCGGGGGCGACTCAGAGTCGAACTCCGACTTATATAATAATTTATTATAATGCATTATAAAAAATCGCATTATTTTTTGTGTTAACCTCGATTACCTTTTCTTTTTAATCGAAGTAAAAAGTAATATTTACGAAGCCATTGAAAGATTTGGGGATGGAGTTACACTTGATAGCATGGAGTCATTTGGAAATTATTACAAAAAGCTGTAATTGTACCAATGCTTAAATATTAACCAGACAACATAAATCGTTGATTTATTATCACTTATAACTATATTTCAAATTTTAACAAAACAAATACCTTTTTTTATAATCAGGGTTAAAATATGATTTTCAATTCAAAGGGTATTGGAGTAAATCTTAACTTAAACGGTGCAACTATCAATAAAATAGATTACAAAGCCGATTCTGCAAATGTTATATTGAGAGGAAAGTCTATTAATAAATACATAAAGTAATTGTTTAAATCATGAAATTTAAAAAATCGTTTTAAACATTCTAAATAAAATTAACAATAAAACAAATACGGATAAGCCGAAAACCGACAAATGTAGTCAACATTAAAACTTAAACATTATATGAAAAACGCTTCAATAATTCTAGTAATGCTTATGTCAGCATTTATATTCAGTTGTACCGAATTTTCAAAGACTGAATATTCTACTGCAAACGCGAAAGCATTTTTAAAAATTACTCCGAACACAACAGAATCGGAGTTGAGGAAAATTTCTGATGAGTTAAAACAAAAAAGAAATATTGATGTAGATTATTCTCAATCTGATTTTCAGTGCAATGGGGAAATTAATAATTTAGTATTAAAAGTAAATTCGAATGACGGATATTCCGGAGAAGCAAAAATTACAAGCACCGGTTTAAAAATGAAAAGTTTTGGATTTATTAGAGATTATTCTAAGAATGCAAAACAGCCATTTTCTATCGGGACTTTGTAACAGACATTAATGACAGATCTTTAAATGTGAAAATCTTAATTGACACAGCTATTAGAAAGTATTTTGCAAAGTCAAGTTAACTGGCTTAGTGTTTGTTCTGGCTATTATAAAATCAAATCATTGTATTATATCAAAATTTCATGGGTTGAGAAAGTATAATAAATTTTGTTTCCTAATCTCCAACAAGTCTTAAATCATTATGTTTAACACCTAAATCTTAATACCTTTAATGTGATTTAAAATATCTTTTTATTTATTTCTTAAAATAATACCTTCAATAAAATGCGAATGTGATGACTTAATAAGTTCATTTTCATATAAATTATCCAGAAAATCAAATTTTATAACTAGTTCTTTCATTCTAGGAAATTTAAATAAGTTATAAAATAACAATGTTAACTCATAAGATGACATTTGAGCCTGAATAAAGTTTATGTACTTTTTAGATTCTTTTTTATCTAATGATTGATCTTTTACAAAAAGAATAATAAGGTATAAATGTTTAAAATAATGACTAACTGCATATCTGTATTTCTGATAAAACAAATCATATATTTTTGTTATACGTTCTTTTTCATCCATTTCCATTATTTTGGAATAGACTTCTTTATTAATCTCATAAAAGTTATTTGTAAACATTATTTCTAAAGATTCTTTACAATTATCAATTTTCTTATTATTATCTTCATAAGCTTCTGGTTTTTGATTAATTAGATTTTTAAGCTTATTTTCATAATATTGTCTTTCATTTATATCATCATTATCATATACTCCTATCCATTCATTTTTACTAATTGATTTTTGAATCTTTTTTAATTCATTTTTAGAAAATGCAAAAAAATCCCTTCTTTTCCAATTATATGTCTTTACATCAATATTATTATCTAAGTCTAATGTGAAAAAATAGGCATTTATATCATTTGAAATCTCTTGCTGCGTTTTCAAAAGGTTAAAAAAAGTAGTTTCAAATGAATCTTTTTTGTTTTTATTACGCTGTTCTATAAATGTAAAATAAAGAAGAGCAATTGTTATAATAGAAAAAATTATGCCAAAAAAATTTACAGATTGAGCAAATAATTCAGAATTATTTCTACAATAACAAGTAAATATTAGTTTTAACATGATAAAATAGAGAATCATCAATACAATGAAAAAAATAATAACTTTTCTAATTGAACTAAAACGTTTTTGTAAATAGGATTTATTTATATCCATAATATTTCCAATTAAATTTAGTAAAAAATTGACATTGAAATAAAATCATTTAAAATAGAGCCTAATGTTAATCCTTTACACAACGAACGGAATAACCAAACCTAGAATTCAAATCATTGGTATAAAGACGACTAACACTAGTACCATCAAAATAAATGATGCTATTATAAGGACGTTTAGTAGATCCAGGGACAGGTTCATGGTAGTCTGAAGACCAGTAGTACCCATTATATCCCATTAAAGTAAATGAATATGGACTATTACCGTCTCGATAACCGCCAGGAAGGGCTGTAAATCCACTTTCGTTAGTAGCACCAACATTAGGACTTTGCCAATGGCTTGTGCTAATTTCTTTCAATTTACCTCCAACAATACTTAAACCTCCTAAATAGGTTGTAAAAGGATAAAAATCTTGGACACTCCATCCTGTAGGAGCTAACCCACGAATATCGTCAACAGCATACCAATTGTAAAGTTTCCCATAAGTTAAACTATTAATAGGATTATTGTTATACTCACAATACTTACCAGTGTCAGCACCACCCCAATTTGTATTTCCATTTATAATTGGGTCTCCATTACGGTAATGTGTAACTCTTAGATTTTCAGCCATCCATGTTTTAGAGCCAATTACAATAGTTTTATATACATTTCCATCAATATCTGTTACAGTTCCATAATTAAGGTTTGGATTAAAAATTATCCCACTACTTGGTGTTGGCGTTGGTGTTGGTGTTTGAGATGTGCTATTCTCTTTCTTACAACTAATTGTCAAAATAAATATTAACCCAATTATCATCAATGGGTAACCCAAAATTCTATTTTTCTTTTTCATAATTATTAAATTTAATTGTTTATACTTCCTTTTAATATTCTTTTTTTGGGAAAATAAAAAAGCGTGAGACAGTTGCCACTCGCTATTGAGGTCCGACCAAGAACCCGAAGTACAAGTAAAGCAACGCTCACGCATACGGTGAGCGTTTTGCTCTGACTTCCTGTACTTCTTTGAAAATTGGTCGGTTTCAATAGCAGGT
>JBMOKG010000198.1:0-3395 GCA_049315385.1 Bacteroidales bacterium | reverse complement strand
TCATTTATTTAGGAAAATATTCAGGAAAAAGTTCAAATAAAAATCTATCGTGTAAAAGAACTTTTTCAATTAATTCATCATCATACATATCCATATAATTTTTAATTTTTTCAGGATATTTGTTTTCATTTATTCTTTTTAATTGATCTATTCTATCTGTTTTTGATTTACTAAATCCTTGTTCTATCAAAAAAGATTTTAATTCAGGAACAAGGTTTTCCTGATGTATAAAATGGATGTGCTTGAAGTCATTTAAATATTCTTTGTTTTCAAAGTATTCTGAATTAACTCTTTTTAATAATGAAAGTGAATCTTTTGCAAAAAAGTGAATAAAATACAAACTGGTTTCTCCCATTAATAGTTGTGGAGTTATTCCTCTTAAATGAATAGCAGCGTTAAAACGATAATTATAGTCATAAAATTCTTTGAAACTTAAATCAGGAAAATTTGGATAAAATTCCTGAATAGTTTTTAAATCTACAGGAAGAACCTCTTTCCACCAATTAAAAAAATAACTGGATACATACCGTGAAAAAGGATTTCTTATAATACTTAAAATTGGTTTATCTCTGTGTTTTAAAGGAATTTGAAAGTATTTGCCATGTTGATCCATAATACCATTGTAAGGTCCTTCATCAATTTTAGGTAATATTAATTCAAAAATACTGGGATTTACAATACCTATTTTATGGAAAAAATTCTTATGGTTTAAATCTTTTTTTCCATATATCAGCTTAATTGCTTCACGTGTAAATGTACTGCCGATTTTGGGGAAATTAAGCATTACAAATTTATCGGTAATAATCATATTAGTCAGTTAATTAACAAATAGGGATTAATAATTTTTTATAAAATCTTAAATATTAAGACAAAAATAAGAAATTTTAAATTACCCTTTTAAAAAATAAGCTTTTAGTAATTTGAATATGAGTAATAATCTTTTACTTTCCGTAATGATTCCTTGTTATAACAGGGCAGATTTGCTAGCAGAAGCATTGCAAAGTGTAATGAGTCAGTATATCGAAAATCTGATGGAAGTATGGGTAGTGGATGATTGTTCAACAAAAGATAATCCTGAAGAAGTTGTAAATAAATATGGGAGGGGATTGGTAAAGTTTTTTAAACAGGAACAAAATGTGGGTCAGATTAAAAATCTGAATAAATGTATTGATTTGGCAAACGGAGAACTTATACATATTCTTCATTGTGATGACAGGGTATTGCCAGGTTTCTATACTTCAATTTTAGAAGCATATGAACAAAGCCCATCTTCAGGAGCTTTTTTTACCCGAAATAATTATATTAATCACGAAGGAAATTTATTAAGCGTTTCAATATCATTACAGGAAAATTCAGGTTTAATAGATCATTGGTTTGAAAAAATAGCTACAACACAGCTGATTCAAACACCATCCATGGTTGTTAAAAAAGATGTTTATAAGAAACTTGGAGGATTTAATGAAAAGCTAAGCTGGACAGAAGATTGGGAAATGTGGGTGAGAATATCGAAAAATTATCCGGTATATTATATTAACAAGGTATTGGCAGAATATCGTGAAGCAAATAATTCTAATTCTGCTGATAGTTTTATAACAGGTAGGTTTATTGATGATTTGAAAAGAGTCATTGAAGAAAATTATAAGCATCATCAATCTGTGCAAATTAAAAACAACTCAATACGAATTTATTCAGAGTATATTATCAATACTATTTTAAGACTATCGAAAGCTAAAAAAATAAGTAAAAAAACAATTTTCAACTTATTCATCAAATATTTTCAACATAAATTTTCGAAGAAATACTTATTATTTCTTTTGATACAAAAAGCAAAAATAATAATAAAAAGGGTAGTTTATAAATTACTGAAATTAATAACAATACATCGTTCGGAAAATGAATAAAGGTATTAGTATTATAGTATGTTGTTATAATAGTGCTTTGCGTCTGCCCGAAACAATAAAGCATATAGCAGGGCAGCTGGTAAATTCGGATATTAAATGGGAAGTAATAATAGTGAACAATGCATCTAATGATAATACAGTTGAAATAGCAAATGCTGAATGGAATAAATATAATTGTACTGCTAATTTTACAATAGTTGATCAACCAATACCCGGTTTATCAGCAGCTCGAGAAAAAGGTATTGAAATATCAGCTTTTGAATATGTAATATTCTGTGATGATGATAACTGGCTGAATGAAAATTATGTAAGTATTGCTTATGAAAGCATGGAATATCATTCTGATGCCGGAATAATAGGCGGACAGACTGAAGGATTTTTTGAAAAAGAGAAGCCATATTGGTTTGATTTGTTTGCTGCATCTTATGTAATTGAGCAACCTTATTCAAATAGTTGTTATTTAACTGAAGATCGTGATTATTTAGCAGGTGCTGGTTTAGTTGTTAGAAAATCAATATTTAAAATATTGAATAAATTAAATTTTTCTCAAATTCTTACTGATCGGATTGGAAATAGTTTAATGTCTGGAGGTGATTATGAATTATGTCTCATTACTAAATTTTTAGGATTTAGAATTTATTATGATGAAAATTTAAAGCTAACTCATTATATGCCTGCCGACAGATTAAACTGGAATTATTGCTTGAAAATGATTACTTATGGGCATGCAATTCCGGAGATTTATTTCAGAAGCTATAAAGTAATATTCTCAAAAAAAATTAATGGTTTTTCATTCAATAGATATTATAAAAAACTATTAATTAGTTATTTATTTGAAATCTGTATGCCTGAAAGATATAGACTCAGAAGTATTATTAAGGTTATTATTCAAATGAAATATTTTTTTAAACTATTTCCAGGTTCAATGGAACAAAAAAGATTACTTTCTGCGAAAAATAAATTGATATATTTGTTATTGAACAAAAATAAATTTAAAGTAAAGCTTCTGATAATGAACATTTTAATAGAAAAAATAAAAAAATACAAAGATTTAAACAATATATTAGAATAAGCGAAAATATATGAAAATATGTTAAGAGGGGTTAGCATTATAGTATGTTGTTACAACAGTGCATTCCGTTTGCCTGAAACACTCAGACACTTGGCAATGCAGGAAGTTGCATCGGATATACCATGGGAAGTAATAGTTGTAAACAATGCTTCAACGGATGATACTTCTGTCGTTGCCACAAAAGAGTGGGGAAAACATTTATGCAATACAGCTTTTAAGGTTATAGATCAGCCAATCCAAGGTTTATCAGCAGCCCGAAAAATGGGTGTTGAACAAGCTATTTATAAATATATTATTTTTTGTGATGATGACAACTGGTTGGCACCGAACTATGTTCAGTTGGCTTTTGAAATCATGAATGATGATCCTGAAATTGGAGTATTGGGTGGACAAACAGAAGTTGTGAGTACTATACAGCCTCC
>JBMOKG010000095.1:0-15247 GCA_049315385.1 Bacteroidales bacterium | reverse complement strand
ACACTTTATCATCAAAAGAAATTGCAATATATTTCAGTAAATTATTCGAAGACTTCAATTCAGATGAATATTTAAGAATTATCATTGACACGACAGAATATGTACCGCTAGAATTAGAAAAAGCACCTACAACTGAACAACAAACAGAAGCCAAGAAAAAATTGCTACTTTCATTGACAAAAGAAGCATCTGAAAAACTAAAGTTTTTTACTACAAATCATGTTATGAACCATGTAGCACTTGTTGTTGATGGAGAAGCATTAACAATGCATAAAATAAAAGAACCAATTACAAGTGGACAACTTCAGATAACTAGGTGCAATGACAATGCATGTGAACGACTTTATGTGACATTGAAAGACAATATTAAGAAAAGGAAAAAATAATTGGAAGCCGATAACAGCACCTTGCTTCAAGCGGGGTTTAGCAACAAATTGAAACAGTAAACAAGTAATAAAAATAGCGGCAAGCTGACAGGAAAGGGACTTTACACTCACTGCCAGTAGCAAGCCTCGGGCGTTTGAAATAATTATAAAAAACCAAATGGAGACAATAGTACATCATAAAATATCTGATTTATATAAAACATTAGGGTTACCGCTTGAACAGGAAATAGACTTTACTATAATGAGTATTCCTGACATTCACCCACAAATCCCTTTCAAATCGCCCAAATTAAGGGCTGACTATTTTTCCTTTATTTTAACCAAAGATGGTTCTGGAACATACTATCTTGATGATAACAAATTCCCTTACAGTTCTCAGACTTTTTATTTTACCAACCCTGGGCACCTAAAATCATATGAACTGAAAGAAGCTAAGGAAGCTTTAATCATCACATTAACTGAAAAGTTTTTAAGAGAAAACGTACATCTGGAAATATTCAGCGAATTTCCATTTCTATTAGCAGAAATAATACCTCCCAAAAAACTATCTGAAAATGAATTTGAAGAATTTGAAATTCTTTATAAGCAGATTGTAAACGAATTTGAAAAGAATTCTACATACAAAAACAAAATTCTAGGAAATCTATTTACTGTGTTGCTAATCAAAATTAAAGAGAAATTTTGGGTAAACTACAATCCAATTGAAGAGGGCTCACGAAATTCTCAAATTGTTCAATCATTCAAACAACTTTTGGAATCGGAATTTAGGAAAGTTATAGAAAATGAGCAAAACGACGGCAAATTGCAAGCCCAGTATTTAGCTGATCAATTGAATTTACACCCCAATTATTTGAACTCAGTTATAAAAAGTAAAACAGGTAAAACCGTAAACGATTGGATTTCAAATCAAACATTGATTTTATCTAAAGATTTTTTGTTGAACACTTCATATTCTTCAAAAGAAATAGCTTATAAATTAGGCTTTAGTGAGCCTACACATTTTAACCGTTTTTTCAAAAAAAACACCTTGCTTTCACCTGGTGCATTCCGTAAATCGAACAAACAAAAAGCTAATCTTTGAAATTGGTCATTTTTCATTTGATTAAGGTTGTAGCATAACATCATAATTTCTTCAATTTTGCACTATTAACTTTTTAAAATTGAGATATGCCTACAATTACAATTGCAATGGATCAAACATCCGAAGAAAAAAAGAAACAATTAATTGAAATCCTGACAAGTGATGCTTCTAAAATTACAGGTTATCCACCTGAGTTTTTTTATGTTTATATTCAAGAATATCCTGCAGAGAATATTGGAGTTGGAGGAAGAGCAGTAAAAGAAATTAAAAAACAAAAATAAAAAAGAATGCCTTATGGAATTATTAGGAAAAACAGCCATCGTTACTGGTTCAAATACAGGTTTAGGTTTTGAAACAGCTTTAGATTTATATCAAAAGGGAGCAAAAGTTTATGTTGCCTGTCGAGATGAAGAAAAAGGGTTAAATGCCATAGAAAGAATGAAAGTTATTTCAAGTGGCGGTGAATTAATTTATGGCCATTTAGATTTAGCGAGCCTTAGTTCTATTAAGGTGTTTGCAGAAAAAGTTATTGCAACAGAAAATAGATTAGATTTATTGGTCAACAATGCGGGAGTTATGATTCCACCTCCATCAAAGAGCGAAGATGGGTTCGAACTTCAATTTGGAGTTAATTTCATAGGTCATTTTACATTGACTGGTCATTTGTTCAATTTACTGGAATCAACAACTGGTTCCCGGGTAGTTACTTTAAGTAGTATAGCTCATCGAGGTGCTATTATCGACTTTGATAATTTCAGACTTGAAAAGCCTTATAACAACTGGAGAGAATATGGACAGAGTAAATTAGCAGATTTGATTTTTGCACTTGAATTTGAAAAAAGGCTTAGAAACAATAGCTGTCAACTACTGTCGCTTGCTGCTCACCCTGGTTTTAGTAAGACCGATTTGCAAAAGTACATGGACAAAGATATGCTCGATTCACTTGAATTAATGACGGCAAAAGAAGGAGCTCAACCAACTTTAGCCGCTTGTATACGACCCGATGCAAAAGGAGGACAGTATTGGGGCCCCGATGGACATAACGAGCAGAAAGGCAAGCCTGCTTTAGCAAAAATAGATTCAGTAGCATTAGATGAAAAACTCAATTCAAAGTTATGGGATTGGGCAAAGAAAGTAACAGAAGTGAATTTTCCATTTTAATTTTAACCATTTAAGAATGTTTTGTTAGATTTGAAATTATTACGAGATTAATAAAAAATAACTAATGTCAACATTAAGTCGTATATCAGAAAATCTCACAACAAAAAGCCCGATAACAGATAAAGCTATCGGGCTTTTTGGTCTATACGCTTTTCACCGAAATCTTTTGTGATACTGTTTGCTTTCTTTAGGGAGTAAAGTTGCATATTTTTGTTACATCACGTTGGTTTTATTGCTCTCTTTTCTTTTTAATGGAAGCTTTAAACTAATTTTTTTTATTGTTTATACTATTATCTATATTGATCGAATAGATTTTATTAATCTGATATTTTGTTTTTCTCATGGTAAGACAAAACATTAGCCTTTCATTCATAGTGTAAAAATAAGATAAGTCATTGTAAATGATCCGTATATTTTATAAATTATAACATTATATTCCTCAGGGTTTGCGAAAAAGCATTATTTTTGATGAGAATTTGATAAAAATGGAGGCTGTTAGACGAAATGACGTAAGCGGCACGCATCCTTTCATCTGGATTTCAAAATTTACAATAACTACATATTTAAAATGATTTGTTTAGATTTATATTAAAATAGCTAAAACAATAGTTTGAGAGGGGTGTTTATAGTGAGAAAGGTCTTTATAAATTGAATTATTAGATTTGAATTTAGCTAATACACGTTTCAGATTTTTTGTTTACTTTAAAAGTTAATTATGAGAACAATAAAAGTTTTAGCGATTACGTGTTCAATAATTATGTTATTTACTTTATTGTATGGCTTTATTTGTGGCGATTTTTTCAGAGAAGGTAGCATTCTGATATCTTTAGTCTGGGGGAAAGTTAGTTTAATTGATGTATATATAGGATTTATTTTGTTTTCAGCATGGGTGCTTTATCGTGAAGAAAGTCGCTCGTATTCAATTTTATGGATTGTTTTTATCCTCCTGTTAGGTAACTTTATAACCTCTTTATATGTTACAATTGCATTATTCAAATCCAATGAAAATTTTCAATTGTTTTGGTTGGGGAAACACTATAAAACTAACCGATGAACAATAGACCTATATATAAAATAGATGGACGTCAGTTATATTACACTTTTATTGCTGGCGGAAAGAAAATACTTGAACAGCAACATTATCTGAATAAAATTAATGTTTTCCCTGTAAACGATGGTGATACAGGCAGTAATATGGCAACGACCATACAATCTGTTATTGAATTGATACTTCCAAACAAGTCTTTTACGATAACCGCAAACCGAATAGCAGAAACTACCATTATGAATGCGCGTGGCAATTCTGGTATAATTTTCGCACAACTCTTATTTGGTATGAGTAAAGAAGCAGGCGAACAGGAAAGTTTGAGCGTTTCTCAATTTGCAGTATGTATTAAAAATTCTATACCGTATATGTATGAAGCAGTGGCTATTCCTGTTGAGGGTACTATGCTTACCGTAATCAGAGAATGGTCAGAATTTATTTATGCTCAGAGAGAAATTATTACTGATTTTAAACTGCTATTTGTTCGTTCAAAAGAGATAATTTTAAAATCCCTTATGGAGACAACTCAGAAATTGCAAGTTCTTGCAAAAGCTAAAGTTGTAGATGCCGGTGCAAATGCATTTTTGCTGTTTATTGAAGGGATTATAGAATTTATTAATTCTAATAGCATAAGAAAGTTATTACGTTCAAAAACGGAACCACTAATTTTACCAACATCTAACGAGCACATTTCGGAAGAAGTTAAATTCAGATATTGCACAGAAGGTATTCTGAGAAATTTGACAATTGATCAGAAAACACTCTCCAGCCTGCTTCAGCAAAATGGAGATTCTGTGGTAATAGGTGGCGATAATCAACTTAAACACATTCATATACATACCAACAATCCCGCAAACCTGTTTCATCAGTTAAAGGAGGTGAGTCTGATTACTTTTCAAAAAGCCGATGATATGTTACGGCAAAGCGAGTTTATTTTCAAACGAAAATGGAAGATTGCATTAGTCACTGATTCTACCTGCGATTTACCGCAAGATATTATCGATCAGTACCAAATTAATATGATGCCGCTCAATATCCATTTTGGCGCAAGTCATTACCTCGATAAGATTACTATTCAGCCCGAACAATTTTATATGCTGCTAAATCAACATAGCGAATTTCCTAAAACATCTCAAATTAATGAAAAAGCATTCATCAATATCTATGCTCAACTGGCAGAACATTACGATTCTATCATTGCAATTCATCTTACCGACAAGTTTAGCGGTACATATTATAGCAGTTTAAAAGCAGCGCAGGCTGCAACAAAAGAGTTTAATAAACCAATAAGTGTTTTAAATTCGAAAAGCCTTTCAGGATCACTCGGATTAATAACCTTACGTATTGCTCAGGCAATTGAATCCGGACTTTCGCATGATAATATTGTTTTAAAAGCTGAAAAGTGGATTGAAGATTCCAGAATTTTTGTAAGTGTGAAAACACTCAAATATATGGTTCGTGGTGGCAGGGTTTCCCATGCCAAAGGATATATTGCAAAGTTACTGAATATTAACCCTATCGTTTCAATGGATGAGAATGGGCAGTCTTTCGTTTTTGGCAATACTTTAAGTCAGAGTAGTAATATGCAGAAGGTCATGGATCACATCTATACTATATGTAAAAATCGTGAGGTATGGAATTATATCATACTTCATGCTCAAAATAATGATGCAGCAGAATGGTATGCGCAGAAAATGAATGAATTTACGGGAAAAATGCCAGTAGCCATTGTTAATATTTCACCGGTAATAGGTTGTAATGCCGGAATTGGTGCCGCCTCTGTTGCTTTAATGTTTACTTAAATATTCCGATTATGACGTTTATTCATATATACCTAATGGCATTATTGACAATCATGATAATGATGTCTGTTTTATGGTGCATAAGCATTCCTTTAAAAAATGTAAGTATCGTTGACTTGTTTTGGGGGTTTGGCTTTGTAGTTGCATGTTTCATCTACTATATTAATTCAGATGGACTTGAAATTCGTAAAATAATTTTATTATCCATGGTTTCTATATGGGGGTTGAGGCTTTCAATTTATCTAGCATGCCGCAACATTGGAAAAGGCGAAGATTACCGATACCAGAAATTTCGAAAGGATTATGGCGAACATCGTTACTGGTGGATAAGCTTTTTTCAAACTTTTCTTTTGCAGGGTATTTTAATGTGGTTAATTTCTGCACCATTACTTGGTACTCAATATTATAAAACCGGGAATGCTTTAAATTTATTAGATTATTTTGGTGTTTTTATCTGGCTAATTGGGTTTGTTTTTGAATCAGGTGGAGATATTCAATTGGCTCGATTTAAAGCAAATCCATTAAACAAGGGAAAAATTCTGAATAAAGGTTTTTGGTATTACACGCGCCATCCAAACTATTTTGGAGATGCAACAGTCTGGTGCGGATATGCTCTTTTAAGCATCTCTGCAGGTAGTTATATTCCGGTTTTAGGTAGTTTATTAATGATAATTTTAATTATTAAAGTTTCGGGAGTAGCGCTTCTCGAAAAAGCATTAAAAAATAAAAATCCTGAATACCAAGATTATATCGAAAAAACGAGTGCTTTCATACCGTGGTTTCCTAAAAAATGATATTTATGGTTCATAAAATATGGCTTTTATTATTCATTATTTGGGGTTTGCCCCTTACATATTACCGTAGTAAGTTTCGCAAAATTGTTTACCAAACAGATAGTTGGGTAATCAATATCAAGCCTTATTTCTGGAAAGAGCTTAAAGCAATATTCGGGAATATGTATCCGGATAACAGAATTTATATAAAATTCAGAAATTTTTATCGTATGTATCTATCCATTTATATTTTATTGTTTAGTTGTTTTAGTTTCTTTAATTCAAATCAAAATTTGGAAAAAATTGAAGTAGGGAGTATCGTCCCACAATTTAGTTTAAAAGACCAGAATGGAAATTTATTTTCCATTGATTCTGTTCTCGGTAAAAAGAATCTCGTGGTCTATTTTTATCCAAAAGACGACAGTCCCGGATGTACTAAAGAAGCCTGTTATTTTCGAGATCAATTTGAAGTTTTTACCGAAGCAGATGCCCTCATTATCGGAATAAGCGGCCAATCTGTTGAAAGTCATAAAAAATTTGCTGAAAAGTACAGACTTAGTTTTACATTGTTAAGCGATGAAGGAAATAAAATACGGAAGCTTTTTGGCGTTCCAACTAATTTATTTGGATTGTTGCCTGGTAGGGTAACGTATGTTATTGATAAAAAAGGCAAGGTGGTTTTTGTTTTCGATTCACAAACACAAACAAAAAGACATGTTGAGGATGCATTGAATATTTTAAAGGAGTTAAAATAAAAAACCAGCAAATTATATTCATTCATTTATACGAAATCCCATTCACAAAAAATCCCATTAGATATTTACCTAATAGTATTAGAACGCGGATTAATCGTATACTTTCCTTAAACGCAGATTTTCACGGATTATTCAGAATATTTTGATCTTCATATATTAATAATCCGTTTTATCAGCGTTTCCCTGAGGGATCTGAGTAATCAGCGTTCAAAAAAAAGTATTAGAAAAATTAATGCTATATTTTAAATATGACAATAATTGATTCTTAGTACTTAATAGATTTTTCCTATATTTGCATGAAATAATATACAAATGAAAAAATACAGGGTTATTAAAGTTTCAACAATGTGGACACAGCGTTCATTAACCAAAAAAGTAGAAGAAACCTTGAATGAAAAGGTAAAGGAAGGCTATGAAATAGTAACTATTTCATTTACAAATAATCGTTGGCGGATGCCCGTGGTATATATTACAATGTGCAGATAAATATTGAGCGTTGAAACTATTTGGATTTTTTAAATTGGCAAATTTTTTGACTTCAACTACTATGCAAAATCAAAAATTATTAATTTGCTTCGTTTTTAAAAATTCCAGTTAACGCTTCAAATTGTCTTAATGCCAGCAATCTTTGCTTTTACTTCTTATTTCTTCTGACTTTGGTCTTCTGACTTCAGGCTCAATATCTAATAACTATTCTTCCAGACCTCATTTATTTTCAAAAACCTATATCACAATCTCAAAAAAATACGTAGATTTGTAGTCTTGTTTTTCAGATAACAATCAACAATAATATATAATTATGAATCTTCACGAAATCAGGGCAAACCGTAAGGTTATAGCCTCTTACAAGTATCAGCTGGCACCCATTGACAAGGGGTATAACAACAGAACGTTGTATGTAAATGTTGGCGAAAATATTATTAAGGAAAAACCGGTCAGTCAGGAAATGAAAGATAAGTTCATTGGTGGCAAAGGATTTGGTTTAAAACTGCTTTGGGATGCAACACGTCCTGACACTAAATGGAATGATCCGGAAAACGAAGTTGTTATTGCCGGTGGTCCTATTTGTGGTATTACACAGTATTCGGGTACAGGGAAATCTATTGTAGTGGGTATATCTCCTCAAACCGATTCTATTATGGACAGTAATGTTGGTGGTTTCTTCGGGCCATATTCCAAATTCTCAGGTTTTGATGCAGTGGAATTACAGGGAATTGCTGCCAAAAATGTTATTGTTTACATCAATGGTATTGATGGTGAAGTTGAAATTTTTGAAGCTCCTGAAGGTTTAGCATATGACAGCCATTTGTTGGGTGAAGAATTGCACGAAATGTTTGCCGATACCGAAAAAGATAAGTACAATGTTGCAGTAGTATCCAGTGGTAAAGCAGCTGAAAATTCATTGATTGGTATGCTAAACTTTACTTTCTATGATATGAAACGTAAAGTTGTTCGTTTGAAACAAGCCGGACGTGGTGGTCTGGGAACCATCTTCCGTCAGAAAAATATTTTGGCCTTGGTAGCTAAAGTACCGGGTGTAAAAGGAAACCTCAACAATGTGGTTGATTTACCTGCTATAATGGAAAGAGGTCGCAAATTCAACAAAGAAATGCGTGATCTGGACGATTCACAATGTGAAATGCGTTCAAAAGGTACTGCTCACCTGGTAGAAGTCATGGATGCGTATGATTTATTGCCTACTCATAATTTTAAATTCGGAAAACATCCAGATGCTTACAAAATAAATTCAGAAGTCTGGAAAAGCTTTTTTACCCAGGGTGTACCTGACGGTTGCTGGATTGGATGTAATATGGCCTGTGCCAAAGGGGTAGATAATTATGAATTAAGAACTGGTCCTTACAAAGGACAAAAAGTAATAGTTGATGGTCCTGAATATGAAAACGTAGGTGGTTTAGGTTCAAACTGCGGTATTTTCAATCCTGATTATATCATAGAATCAAATTTCTATTGTGATACTTATGGTATCTGCACCATTACCTGGGGAACACTGATGGCATTTACTATGGAATGCTGGGAAAGAGGCATCTTAAATGCGGAACGTACCGGTGGATTAAAATTTAACTGGGGAAATGCAGATGATGCAATGGAAGCTTTGCATCAGCTGGCCCGTGGCGAAGGATTCGGTAAAATAGCCGGTATGGGAATCCGTAAAATGAAACATTATTTTGCAAATCAGGGCTGGGCAGAATATAGCGTGATGCAGGATTTTGGTATGGAAAATAAAGGACTTGAATATTCTCAGTATGTTTCTAAAGAATCTTTAGCGCAACAAGGAGGTTATGCTATGACCAACAAAGGTCCTCAGCACGATGAAGCTTGGTTGATTTTTATGGATATGGTAAACAACCAGATTCCTACATTCGAGAAAAAAGCTGAAGCTTTACATTATTTCCCAATGTTCCGTACCTGGTTCGGATTGATGGGATTGTGCAAACTGCCATGGAACGATGTTGAACCTGAAGATAATAAAGAAACAGATGAACCTGCAAAAGTGCCAGGACATGTTGATAATTATGTAGCTATTTACAATGCAGTTACAGGAAGTAATATTGATAAACACGATATCATTCGTCAATCAGAAAGAGTGTATAATTTTCAGAGGATTTTCAACATCCGTAGAGGATTTGGTTTACGTAAAGATGATGCACAACCTTATCGTGCTGCAGGACCTGTAACCGTTGAAGAATACAATTCCCGTCAGGAACGTTATGATAAACAAATGCTGGAACTCATCGGTGTTGATCCTTCCACTAAAACCGATGTAGAAAAAGTAGCCATCACCCGTGCTTACCGCGAAGACCGTTATGAACAATTACTGGATGCTGTTTACGCCCGTCGTGGTTGGAACAAAAACGGGATTCCTACAATAGCCCATCTCAAAAACTTAGGAATGGATTTACCTCAATTATTAGAAGTAATTACTCCTTTGCAATAGCAATACTATAAAATAAAGGAAGGCTTGTTTCAATTGAAACAAGCCTTCCTTTATTTTATTATCTTAACAATAATGTACTTTTCTTTTATATCATGGACTTTTGTATCCATATATTCAACTTTTAGTCTAAACTTATTTTTATTGATTTTTTTAACTCTGTATTTTAAACTATCTTCTCCATAAAGCCAATTTTTAGCTAAAATCCTCCATTCCCCTTTGTGATAAGAATAAATATACATTTCAACATGTGTTCCTATCCACCAATTGGTTTGAAATATTATTTCATTTATACCATCTTCGTCCAGATCATCAATCATTTCAACTGTACCCCATAATGTATTCTTATTATATATCTCTGGCAGATTACATGAAAATGTAATTTTATTATAACATAAATTGTTTAAACAACTATCAAACATTGGTGGTTCCTTTGGATACTCTTGATCTTGAGTTCCATAATATCCTGGAGTATAAATAAATGCAGTATCAATAATATTATCACTGTTTATATCTCCTAATATAAATGATTCCCAGGCTCCTTCAATAAAAACTTGTGTTTTAATAGCTTTTAAAGTATCTTTTTCCGAAGTCTTTAATGTTTGTGCTATCAATGCATAATGACAAAAGCACGCTAAGAAAATTAAAGTACAAATTATTTTCCCATTAATATTTTCAAGACTTTTCTTTTGTTTATAAAATATTAATATGTTCATAAATATTTCTCAATAGATATATTTTAAATTAATTAGATGATAATTGTTTTATTTCAAATTCTCTATATACCAAATTCTCAAACAACCTGATTCTTACCTGAAGTGCAGAGAGATTTGCTATCGAACTTATTACAGGCATGTGATAGAAAGTGTAATATTGCCAGTTCATTTTACCTGAATCAGACATAAATATCTTATTGATATCTATATAGATGTCAATATTGTTTTCAAAATTGCTATTTTTAAAAATATCTTTACAATAGTTATAATAATCAGCAATATAAGAGTGAATTTCATCTGCTCTGCCTTTGTCAAACATAATCATATCGCCGATATCATAATTTGAAATAGTTTTAATTTCGGAATAATTATGATATGAATTTCCTCCGTTTGTTGTAATAGCCAGTTCCTTTTTTGTTTCTTCAATTTTATCAATAGCATTCTGCGTTTTATTATGAAAATCAGTTAATTGTGACATGTTTATTGTGTCATTTCTTTCAGTTAAGTTTTTATTCATTTTAAACAATTCAGATGCGACAAATTCGAAATTGGTATTACTCTGTATCATCCCATTTTTAATGGAATGGCCAACTAAACGATTACCAAATCCAAAACATACGGCACATAAAATTATAAGTAAATTAATAGTAGATAATTGAGTTTTTCGATTGATATTCGTAGTGAATAATTCTGTTAAATACCAGACAAACAATAAAATAATTAGTGCTGTAAAAGAGAAGTAATAAATCAGATAACCACCCGGATAGTGCATTATAAGAAACATTATTCCAATATTAAATAGCATAGCAAAAATACCTATAATTATCGGGAATACAGATTTTGTTTCATTGTACACTAATAAGCCTTTTAAAACCAGAAAGAAAGGCAGGAATAAACCCATTCCGAAAAGCATCATGAAATTTGCTCCCGGGATTTGCTGAAACCTGAGAATCACCGCTATTGTAATAAAGACCGATGCTAAACCACCAAAGATATTTGTTGCTTTATTCATTTTCATATTTTTAAAATTAAACATTTTTAATGTTTACGTCCACAAAGTTAGCATAAAAATACATCCCACATAATTAATATTGAGTTCATTAATTATTGTTTTTACAGAATAGTCTCTGCAATTATTTGATGTTTTTGCCTACTTTTGCAAAAATTATTACTTTGTAATGGCAGATTTACAGTTTAATTTTTGTTTTATTTATTCATACATATGCATATACCTGAAAGACTCTGGACACGTAGTTTTTATTTAATGTCTGCATCAAATTTTTTGATGTCAATTGCTTTTTATTTTCTAATTCCTACACTCCCTGTTTTTATTACAGATATTTTGCATGCCTCAAAATTACAAGTTGGATTAATTTTTGCGTCTTATACGTTATCAGCTTTATTAATACGACCTTTTGCTGGTTTTTTTCTTGATAGTCATGGGAGAAGAATCATATTATTGATTTCATTTTTCATTTTTGCATTACTTTTAGGAACTTATGCTTTGGTTTTTAGTGTATTTCAGTTATTAATGCTAAGATTGTTGCATGGTTTTAGCTGGGGTGTTACCACTACTAGCTTTTCTACAGCGATAGTGGATATAATTCCTGCAAAAAGAAGAGGAGAGGGATTGGGAATGTTTGGATTGTTTATGACCATTGGAATGGCAATAGGGCCTATGCTTGGATTGGCTATTTCTAAAGATAATCATTTTGACAGGATGTTCTTAATAGCTGCGCTTCTCGCAATGAGTGGTTTTGTAATGTTACTCTTTATCAAATTTCCTTTGTTTAAAACAGATTTAATTTCTAAACGTTTTGCATGGAATAAATTAATAGCACCTTCCTCTATACCTGTATCGTTGATAATTTTACTGATCTGTTTTTCTTATGGTGGCGTTATTGTTTTTATATCATTGTATGCCAAGGAAATAAAAATTGACAACTCAGGTATATTCTTTTTTATTTATGCTATTGGATTGGGTATTTCCCGTTTGTTTTCGGGTAAGATATTTGATAGATCAGGACCTGCGAAAATATGTTTTATTGGACTTACATCATTGGTTTTAGGTTTATTAATTCTTATTTTATTTAAGAATTATTCTGGGTTTATATTAGCTGCCTTTTTATTAGGTATTGGATTTGGGATTACATTTCCGACAATGCAAGCTATGGTTAATCATACAGTTACAACTCAACAGAGAGGTGCTGCAAATTCTACTTTTTTTACTGCAGTGGATTTGGGAATTGGATTGGGAGCAGTAATTACAGGTATGTTATCTGATTATATTTCTTTATCTGATTCGTTTTTAATATGTGCACTTATTATTGTAATTGCAACAATTCTCTTTTATTCCTTTGCAATGAATAAATACAAAATTCAAATTTCAGATAATGAAGATTGGAAATTAAATGAAAATAATTAATTTGAAGTAATCAATAGAAAATTAATATGTTGCCGGATTTTAAAACTATTTAACAGGTTTTATTTCCTGACTTTGTTTCAGACTTTCCATCTTATTTTTATAGAGACTATCATTAGGTTTAATATTTCCTGCTTTCATATAATATTCTCTTGCTGATTTGATATCAGTTAATCCATTAAAAACATCACCTAAAAAAATATACTGTTCATAATTCAACGGATTTAAAGGTAGGCAGTTATTTATTAATAACTGTTTTGATTCAATAAATTTGCCGGTCATGCCAAGTAATATTGCTTTTTTAAAATAAAAATACCAAATAGGAATATTAACCAATGCTTCATTGGCAAGAGTTAGTGCTGTTTCATAATCTTTATCTTCTATTAAGAAATCTATCTGATACAATTTAGGCAAAATAAACTTTGGATTTATTGTATTTGCTCTTGTAAAATATATTGAAGCACTGTATCTGTCACTTAATTTTATATTAGTTTCAGCCATTAAAAAATATAGAATTTCACTTGTGTTAGATAGCTTTTCTGCTTTATCATAACTCAATTTTGCTTCCTGAAAAGATCCATTAACCTGAGAATTATAACCTTTCTGAAGTAGCTCCCAAAATTCTTCATTGATAGTTGATTCATTATTTACAAGAGCAACATATAAATCGAGGCTTGAGAGTAATTCTTTGTCAGAAATAGCATACATACATTGATTTACAAGATCTATAAATAATCTTTTGTCTTTTTTTACAAGTGCATTAAATGCTCTGAATAAAGCATAATAAGGCTGTGATTCATTTAATTTATTTTGAGAAAAATTATTAATTACAGTATCATTGAAAATATAATTGAATCTTCTTATATTTTCATTCAAGAGATTACAAATTGTTTGAAATTCACCGCTCCAGCCCATTTCAACTAATTCTTTATTAATTGAAGGGAAGTTTTTAAGTTTATCATAATAGATAGTGTCAAAACTAGATATTTGCTTTATTTTATCTACAGAAGTTATTAATTTTGAAAGAGCTTCTGTAAATAATTTTAACTGGTAATCCTGATATGTTTTTGTTTCAAATATAGCTAATTTCTTCTTGCGAAAAAGTATTTTTGATTGTTCCAGATTTTTTGCAATGTCTTGTTTTTGTTTGTCTATGCTTATTGATTTTGATACTGCATCTATTTCTGTTTTAATAGATAATAAAAAAGTATCAACTAGCTGTAAATTTTCAAAAATGGAATCCTTTAAGATAAATAATTGATTTAGATTTTGTTCTGAACTATTTAATTTGAATAATTCGAATTGTTTCGTAAATTTATTGTTTGATCTCAGGATTATTTGTTCAGCAAAAAAGTTTAAACTGTCTTTGGCTGAAGTGTAAAAAGAAAATTTTGATGTTAAGGTATCTTTACACCATAGTTTACTTAAAGTTTTAAATGAATTAATATAATCTCCGTTCAAAGAGTAAGAAGAAGCATTTGAAATGATATCACTATATATTTTAAATCCAGGCCATAGTTTCTCAGGTATCATAGCTGATTCAGTCTCAGCTTCTTCAAGCTTAATTTTAATTTCTTTCAATATATTAATTTTGTATTTAGGAAAAGATAATACAACAGCTTTTATATCATCATTCGAAAATAAAGCTTTAGAATGATAAGGTGAAATTTCGTTTAATCCCTGAATTAATTTAATTTCCGTTAATTTCTTCTCTGCATCTTTACGGCTCAATACCCAATCCTGTTCTTGTTGAGGTTTTGCAAGAAAATAAATCATTTCAGCCTGATTAAAAATATCAGAACTTGGATTAATATTTCCGGATGAATCAGACAATTCAAATACAATCATTCTTGGAGTTTTGCTAAGCATACTTTTAGAAAAAAGCATTGTCATTTTTTGAGCATTAGTTATAGATAGATTTATAATTAATGCTAAAAAAATTAATATGGTTTTGAATTTCCCTACATTAAAAAAAATCGAAAAGCTTAATTGTTTTATGCAAAAGTGTTTCATACGTTATTTTTTAAAAAATAATTGAATTGTAATATTGCTATTTCCGGCATGAAATTACAAAAAAAATTTGAATCGGTTATATTATAAGCTGAATTCAAGTCACAAATGCAACTTTTTGGTTAAACAAATTTAGAGTTAAA
>JBMOKG010000094.1:0-15272 GCA_049315385.1 Bacteroidales bacterium | reverse complement strand
CGCTCATACGTGGAAAAAACATTTCAAAACCTATCGAGGATTTGTTAGCCGAAGCTGAGTGGTTGGTAAAACAAGGAGTAAAAGAATTGATATTAATAGCTCAGGACCTGACATATTATGGCATGGATTTGTATAAAAAACGCAAATTGGCTGAATTGTTAGAAAAGCTGTCTGCTATCAATGGTTTGGAATGGATACGTCTGCACTACACATATCCTGCTTCATTTCCCATGGAAGTATTAAAAGTGATGGCAAAACATGATAATATTTGCAAGTATTTGGATATACCCTTGCAGCACATCAATAGCAATATTCTTGCCTCTATGAAACGCAACATCGACGGAAACAAAACCCGTGAGTTGGTTGCAAAAATGAGAGCAAAAGTTCCGGGAATCTCAATCAGAACTACATTGATTGTTGGATATCCGGGCGAAACCTATGCTCAATTTGAAGAATTAAAACGTTTTGTTGCCGAAAGTAAATTTGAACGTTTGGGTGTATTTACCTATTCGCCCGAAGAAAACACTTCGGCTTATAAGCTGAAAGATAGTATTTCTGCCAAAACCAAAGAAAAAAGACGCTCAGAAATTATGGAATTGCAGCAATTAATTTCTGCTGAAATAAATAATGCTAAAATCGGCAAAGTTTTTAAAACCATTATCGACCGCAAAGAAGGCGATTACTGGATAGGAAGAACAGAATTCGACTCTCCCGAAGTAGATAACGAAGTGCTGATTACTTCTGATAAAAAATTAAGTATGGGTAATTTTTATCAGGTAAAAATTACCCATGCCGAAGATTATGATTTGTATGGAAAAATAATCGTTTAGTGAATCTCCACGTTTATCAGCTTTTTCTGCTGATTAGCGGGTAAACATACTACTCTCTTTTACACTTTCTCTCATTAAAGAAAGGATTACACAATATAATAACTCGTTTTACAACGCTATGGAATAACAAAAGGAGCAGGCTGTTATTAAGATATTCCTTTTAAGTTAAACAATAAAAAACCCCAGTTTACCGATAGGATACAAGTGTTCTTTTCACTCACAATCTGTCAAGGTCAATCTAAGCTTCACTCTTATTTACATTTACATATTATTTTAGATTTTAAGAATTTTTATGAGTTAAACATTTGAAAATACATTTTATATTGATTAATTTTGAAAACATGAGGAATATTCTCTCTTTCGATTTCTTAATTTTTGAATTATAATGTCAAAAAAGATAAAATATCATTTTAATATACATTCGCTTTCTATTGAGAAAGTGAGAATTACTTTTAAGGATCGTTTCAAAAAAATATTTACTTTAGTAGTATGGGGATTGGTATTTTCATTTTTTGTTTTATTTATCTCTTTTAACTTATTCAATTCACCTAAAGAAAAAATGCTGGCACGTGAAATAGAACAATATAAGCTCAAATATGAAATAATGAACGATAAGCTTAACAATATTTCACTTGTACTAAAAGGTATTGAAAACCGTGATGACAATATTTACCGTGTTATTTTTGAAGCTGACCCTGTTGCTGCTGCAATTAGAAATGCAGGTATTGGGGGTGCCAATCGTTATAATGAATTGGAAGGATTAAATAACTCTGAGTTAGTTATTAAAACTTTTAGAAAAATTGATAATATTTCACGACGACTTTATGTACAGTCAAAATCTTTTGATGATGTATTTAATATGGCAAAAAGTAAAGAAGATATGATGGTTCACTTACCTGCAATTTTACCTATATCTAAAAGTATTGGGAAAATTGTTTCGGGATTTGGGATACGTTTTCAACCTATTTTGAAATATCGTGGAATGCATACTGGCATTGACATTGCAGCTCCAAAGGGTACTCCTATATATGCTACAGGTGATGGGGTTATTGTGAATCCTATTGGTGTGAGTGGTTATGGAATTGTTTGTGTTATAAACCATGGTTATGGATATCAAACCCTATATGGACATATGTCAAAAATAAATGTAAATCCAGGACAAAAAATTAGACGTGGTGAGATAATTGGTTTTGTTGGAAGTACAGGTGTATCCACAGGGTCTCATGTTCATTACGAAGTTATCTTAAAAGGACAAAAAATAAATCCTGTTTTTTTCTTTTATAATGATCTTAAACCTAAAGAATATGAGAAAATTATAGAAAAAGCAAACGAAGAAAATCAATGTTTATCATAAAATACAACGACCTATTTAATCTGTTTATTCTGCGTATAATAGTCCACCTATGCCGCAACAAGCTGTATCTCTAAAGGATAATAGCACAAATTACAATTTTTTGCTAAAATTGCCTCAATATTATTTAATTAATTTTCAATTCATTGGACGCCTAATTATTAAATAAAGATAATAAGAAATTGTTTGTTTGCCCTCTTAATGTAATTTAGAAAATGGATTTAAAATTTAAGCAGAGATCAAATAAAAAATTATTTGTTGGTTATAAAAATTTATTAACTTTACAAAAAAATAAAATTAATAATAATGATCGTATTTTATATCAATACAGTATAAAATTGAAAGTTATTTAAATTGTGAAAAACAATCTTCAATTTTGAATTTTTGAAAAATAAAAATGATTATTTTGAACAATTTTAAAGTAAAATTTCTAAAGTTAAAAATTAAATAAAAAACATGAAAAATTCTATACTAAATATTGCATTTCTTTTGTTTTGTTATCTGATTTACTCATGTAATTCAGATAAAGCGAAAGTTAATAATAACAAAGCATTACTCATAGAAAAAAAAATAGTGCATGATACAATAATTAAATGCCAAATTGATACTTTCCTAAATGATTATGCTTCTATAATTAGTGGAAAGGAGCCTGTAAAATACTTTAGGACGGTTTATAATAATGATGATTGGAAGAAAATTCAAAAAAGTATTGAAACAGAATGGCAATATGTAATTGTAAATAAAGTAAAAAAAATAAAACCATGGTCTGATAGTATCATTTATAATGTAAGATCAGGGGATAATCTAATATATCCATTTGCAGGAGCAGATTTTCTATTTTCAAACCTCTTTTTTGAAAACGCTGACAGTTCAGTTTTAATTGGACTTGAAGAAACGGGTGCTATTATGGCTGATACTAATAATATTGACATGTTTGTAAATCATGTCAGAAAAGTTTATAAATCACTTTACTTTTCAAATCATGCAGGCTTTTTTAGAACGATAAGCATGAGAGAGGAATTGAATGAACCTGAATTAAGTGGAACAATACCTATATTATTATTTTATATCAGTAAATTAGGATACAGTATTTCTTCATTAAAATATATCGTAATTGATTCTTTAGGAAATTTGAATTGTGCGAATACTAATCACCCATATGCTTGTCAAATAGAATATTTTAACACTGACAACAAAATTCGAAGATTATTTTATGTAAAATATGATCTTGCTGATTATTCTTTAACCCGAAATAATAGAATATTAAAATTTTTTGATAAATTTAAAGAACCTAACGTTTTGATTAAATCAGCATCATACTTAATGCATAAAGGTAGTTTTTCTATTATTAGAAATTATTTAATAAATAATTCTCATTGTATACTTCAAGATGATTCAGGAATTCCATATAGATTTTTCAACACTCCTGATTGGAGTATTAATCTTTTTGGAAGGTATTCAAAGACAATTCCTCTTTTTGAAAAAAGTTTCCAACTTGATTTGAAAGAGGCATATCAGAATTTAACTGTTAGGAAGCTTCCTTTTAGTATTGGTTATAACATTAATCATGGAGAACCAAATCTTATTTTATTAACTCGAAATAAAGATAAGTTTTGAAATTTTATTATTTGTTAATTATATTAACTTATTTACTTTTCTTTTCATTTTTAAATGGTGCTAATTGTCAAAAAAAGATCGATAAAGATTCAATGCCATCGAAAATTCATTCATACATTAATGAATCAAATATAGATTTAGTGCACTTAGTTAATAATAATAATAATAATACGGATAGTTCTATAAATATTTTTTGGAATAATGCAAGTATAATATCTGGATGGAAATTAAATACAAAAAAAACTCCAATTAAAGCTTTACCTAATGAATTTACAGATTTTATTTTACCTTTTAAAGGAAAACTATTAAGAGGATATACTTCCTTTCATAAAGCATGGAATATTAAACTTAAACTTGGTGATTCTGTTAAAACATGTTTGGATGGTAAAGTGAGATTTGCAAAATTTAATAGTGGAGGTTATGGGAATCTTATTATTATAAGAGGTTTTAATGGTCTTGAATTTTTCTATGGTCACTTGTCAAAAATATTAGTTAAAGAAAATCAAATTGTAAATGGTGGCCAAATAATTGGCCTTGGTGGAGCAACTGGATATGCAACTTGTACACATCTTCATTTCGAAGTAAGGTCTTTTGACCATACATTAAATATAAGTAATATTATTGATTTTAAGACGGGGGAATAGATACATGTAAAAGAATCATTGATAATAATCCTCGAATTAAAAAATCTAAAATTATTTATTATAAAATATGTAGTGGTAATACTCTAAAAGAAATTGCAATTAAAAATCACACAACAGTGAAAGAACTTTGTAGGATTAATAGGTTGAATAGAAAATCGAAACTTAAAATTGGGAAATATATTAAAGTTATATGAAAATAAAATTTACAAAATCACATGTTTTTTCTATTCTTGTTGCAAATATGATTGGAACTGGCGTTTTTACAAGCCTAGGTTTTCAGGTTATTGGAATTTCATCGGGATTTGCTATTCTATTATTATGGGTAATTGGTGGATTAATGGCTTTGTTAGGTTCCTTGTGCTATTCAATGCTTGGTATTGCTTTACCTCGTTCTGGTGGAGAATATAACTATCTTTCTCAAATTTATCATCCTATTGTTGGATTTTTATCGGGATGGGTTTCTTTAATTATAGGGTTTTCAGCTCCTATAGCAGCTGCAGCTTTTGCTTTTGGTATTTATCTTACAAATTTCAGTAAGATGTATCTTCATCAGTATAATATTTCAATTAATCCATTGCATTCTGCAATAACAATCGTTTTTTTATTAACAATAATAAATGTATTCAACAAAAAGATTGGTGCAGAGTTTCAAAAAGTATTTACTATAACTAAAGTTGCCATTATTCTTTTAATAATTATAGTAGGAATTGTATTTAGTACAAACACAAACGTTAATTATACAATTAATGCATTTACAATTAAAAACATATTAAGTCCAGAGTTTTGTATTGCAATGTTTTTTGTAACGTATTCTTATTCTGGATGGAACTCTGTTAGTTACATTTCTGGAGAAATTGTGGATGCTAATCGTAATCTACCATTTAGTCTTATTACAGGAACGCTTTTTGTTTGTATCCTATATGTTTTACTTAATTTTGTATTTCTGAAAGTTATTCCTATTGATCAAATGGCTGGCGTATTAGACATTGGCTATTTGTTTTCTAATAAGGTGCTTGGTATTAGTTTTGGAGGAATTATGAGTTTAGCGATTTGTGTTCTACTTATATCTTCAATAAATTCGATGATTATTGTAGGCCCGAGGGTTTCTATGATAATTGGTGAAGATTATAAAAAATTAAAATTCTTTTCATTAATCAATTCAAAGGAAGTACCTTATGTTTCAATAATAATTCAAAGTATATTAGCAATTTTATATATCTTAACTGCTTCTTTTGAAAGCCTTATTATTTATGTAGGATTTATTATTACCGTTTTTAGTTTTCTAACAGTCTTAGGATTGTTTTTTTACAGTAAAGATGATCAAAAAACAAAAGATATGTTTAAATCGTTTGGGTATCCATTTGTACCAATAATTTTTTTAATGTTTAATTTATGGATAATGATTTATGGATTGATTTATAAGCCAACCGAGTCATTGATTGGACTTACTATATGTTTTAGTGGGCTTTTTCTTTATCTTTTTGTTTATAAAAAAAGAATTATATTATGAAAATTTGTTTATTACTTTTCTCATTATTTTTAATAGTAAATTCATTATTTTCTCAAAATAATTTTAATAATTCAGATTTAAAATTAATAGATAGTTTATTAAGTAATACTTCAGCTTTAAGAAAAGTATGGTTAGACACAGAAAAACATAGATTGCAAATAATTTATACTCGCGTATTTAATAATAATAAACTTCATTTAGAAAATTATATATATAATTTATCAGATGAATTATATTTTTACCCTGCAAGTTTAGTGAAATTACCTGTTTGTATCTTCGCTTTAGAAAAGTTGAACAAATTGAAACCGCTTGGAGTTAAAATTGATACAAAACTTTCTATTGATCGCAACTTTAATTGTCAAACTGCTGTAGTTAAAGACAAACTTTCTGACAATCTTATACCAACTTTGCGAAACTATATACTTAAAGCATTAATTTTAAGCGATAATGAATCATATAATAGGCTTTATGAATTTGTTGGGCAGGAATATATGAATAAAAGATTGGTTGAATTAGGTTATAAAAAATCTAAAATAATAATACGATTTTCTCCATGTGATACTAATGAAAATAGACATACAAATGGATTCAAATTTTATAATAATAGTGGAAAACAAATTTATTACCAAAAACCTGCATTTTCTAATATTTCACTTTCACCTCCAATACCTAATATGAAAATTGAAGGGTTTTATAATTCAAATGATAAGAGAATAAATTCGTTAAAGGATTTTTCTTATATGAATTTTTTCCCTTTATTGGATATGCATGATTTACTAATTCATTTAGTACATCCAGAATTATATAAAAATCAATTATTTATAACAAACGAAAATAGAAAGTTAATTCTTGAAAGTTTATCTTCAAAACCAAAAGAATGCTCAATAAAGAAAATAGCTCATAATAAGTTTTATTATGATTTTTATACTAATTATCTTTATTATGGTTCAGAAAAAAATATATTAGAAAATAAGCTATTAAAAATATATAATATAGTTGGACAATCTTATGGTTTTCTCTCTGATGTTGCTTATTTTAAGGATTCTACAAATAATATTGAATTTTTTCTGAGTGCAGTTATCTATAATAATAATTCAAGTGTGATTGAAAATGATATTTATCAATATAATTCTATAGGTTTACCTTTTCTTAGAGACCTTGGAAAGTGTGTTTATAATTTTGAACTTGGGAAAAGAAAAAAAATTTCAAATCTGAAATAATATTTTTCTTTTAAAATGTTTAAATATTTTTGCTCATAAGACTTTTAAATATTTTAGAAGTTTTAGGGATCACTAATTTATTCTATTCGACACGTTTAAAAACCACTCTATTTGTATCAAACATTCTTTGGTTATCACGAACATTATAATAATCTTTTAGAATTAATTCATCCTTTGATAAAGAAATAATTTCAAAGGGGCCAAATATGTTTGCACCTTTATATAAACTGCCATCTTTATTAATTAAAATAAAAGAAATTATCTGACCATTCTCATTTTCATTCACAAAATTTGGATATTGAAAGATGTCACTTTCATTAATTATCCTATATTCGATATAATCATTTTTTTCAAGCTGTGTTGAATCTGAAAACATTTTGAAATTTCTATTTTCACCGAAATAAAAAATTGTAACTCTATCAGCAATTTTACCTTCTTTAAGTTTCCAGGACCCAACAATAAAGTCTTTAGTATTACTTTTATTTGCATGCACTGTCTCAAAATAATCGATATCATTTGCAATTGAGATTCTTTGATTTGATGAGCCAAAATATGATACTAATTCACTAATAGTTTTACCATTTATAGTTTTACTTTCTATAGTAACATATTCACCATTACACTTTAAAATTGCAGAATTTTCATAACCAGGACAAAATGAACCTAAAGATTTTTGAAAAGTGCCAGATTTATTAACGATAAACAATTCAGCATGAACTAAATCTCCACAACTTTCTATTACATAAAAAATTATTTTATTTGATGGTGTTTCGCAAAAACTAATACTTTTAACAGGATCCTCCCAACATATTCTTGGTGTGATTTTTTGAGTACTTGAAAGTTTAATTGGTATCTTATTATAAGTTGAAAGAAATAACTCATATTCCTTTCCAGCCTTTTTTGTAAAATATGGGTTTGTTATTTCCGTCGCTTCATTAAAAAAAATAGAATTATTTTTTCTTACATAAAACATATTTTCTGATGTTGTTTTTTCCATACTACAAAAATATGTTTGCATTGTATTTAAATTAATAGCATAAGCATCTCTGAATCCGGCTGATTCGCAACATTCATAATTTGCTCCAATTCCTAACAAATTACTATTTACCCATCCCATTTCACCTCCTGATTCGACTGTATTTGCAATAAAATAATCGTCAATTTCTGAATTGATTTTCATAATAGGTTCAATTTTATAATTACTATCAATAAAAATCCTTGCAATGGTCAAGCTTTTTCCTTCAAGTTCGCTATAATAAATAATATTAGCTTTTGTAGTAAATGCAATTACATTTTTTGAATCAGTTATTTGTTTTTGAGAAGTTCCATCCTCATTCATAATCCATAAATTTCCTTTTCTAAGAAATGTAATAATAAAATTTTCTGCATTAGGGAAAAATTTACTCAATCTTAGTTTTTCCTTATAAAGTGAATTTATTTGTTTGCCAAAAATTGTTGTTGTATCTGGATATTTATTTAAAAATTTCGCTAAATTACTTATTGATGTTAAAGATAATGCATTTGAGTAATCTAATTTATAAATATTCTGTTGGACTTCAGTTGTATATTTTGATTCAGGATATTTAGCAATAAAGTCTTCAAAGTCATTTATGGATGATGAATCAGATAATTTTTCATATTCCAAATTGACAAGAAGCTCCTTGCATTTTAAGGCTTCATTTGTATTAGGATATTCATTAATAAAACGTTTACAATCATCAATATCTTTTTTCTGCTCAACAATACTATAATCCAAAAGTAAATATTCATCCTTTGCCTGTTTTACGTATACAGAATTTGAGTAATTCTGAATAAAGTATTTGTATGCTTCAAGGGTATTTTCTTTTTTTGTATTTTCAAAAATCAGCAAGTCTCTTTTTGCTATTGCTTCTTTGCAATATTTAGAATTAGGAAATGCTTTTAAATAAATGTCATATTCGCTAATACTATTATTTTTATCAGTATTTACAAATTCAAGAGAATCTTTTAATTCAATTATATTTTTATAATAGATTGAATTACTACAATCTGAGATATATCTGTTAATAAAGATAAGATTATTAGTCTTTAGAAGAACGTTATATAGGTATGTATCAATTTTCAAGCTATGATTCAGTATAGAATCAATTGTAATATAGTCATTTAATTTCAAGTAGTCTTTATTTATCAACAATTGTTTACTGTTTTCTTTAGACTTTAAGATAAAATCATAAGCCTTAAAAAAATCAAGGGTATCTTTTTTTTCAGAATAGATTACTGCTAGCCCGTAATTTGAAATAGGGCAATTTGGATTAGCGATAAGACCTTCATTAAATATATTGTATGCATCTAATATTTCGCCTTTTGCTAAATATTTAAGCCCCTTTTTAAGGTTTTGAGCTTTTGTTTGTATAGGTAACAATAAAGTAATTAGTAAAATATAAATAAAATAGGATTTTTTCATGTGTTATTAATTTTAAATATTTATTTGTCACATGGAATACGCCATATAATATCATTTTCGGTTTGTATGAATATTATTCTTATGGCTATTTCATTTGTTATTATTTTTATAAGTATTTAATTGTCAAATGGAATGCCCATAATATCATTGACGATTTGTTTGCAATATTTACTTGTGGGCATTTCATGATTGTTTATTTTTTGATTTTAAATGATTATAATTTTTTTTATTAATTTTAATGATTATTTCACTACTCTAATAACTATTTTAATTTTCAACACTAACTAGTTCAACTTCAAAAATTAAAATAGAACATGGGGGAATAGTACTTCCAACACCTTTTTCCCCATAACCTAATTTTGAAGGAATTACTAATTTGGCTTTCCCACCAACTTTCATCATGCTGATTGCTTCATCCCATCCCGGAATAACATCACCTCTTCCTAAGGTAAATTCAATAGGTTGATAAGGACGTTTTTCATTATAAACATTGCCTTTCATTGCATCGGCTTTAATGCTTGTATCAAAGATTTTACCGTCAATTAATTTACCAGTATAGTTTACTTTAACTTTTCTCCCCTTTACAGCTTTAATTCCTATACCTTTTGTGATTTCAATAAAATACAAACCACTTTCAGTTGGGTTTACTTTTATTTTATTTTCTGCTAAATATTTTTCAAAATCTTTAGTCTCTTTTACTTTTGCGTCTTCCATCATTTTTAGTTGTTGAACATTTATTCCATTTACAATTCTAACATGATGCCCCCCTGACGAATATTTGTCTGTATTGAGGTTATCTGCATATAATTTCCCTTTTAATCCTGAAGTTTTAAATGCTAATGCATCCCCTTTTAAATTTTTTATTTCAAGTTCAAGTTCATCAAGAATATAAAGGTTAGGAACCCACCATCCTCCTGAATCATACATCAATCCAAGTTTCTTTCTTTCTTTTCCATTCTTTACTTTTATTTCAATTTTGTCAGAATATTCATTTTCACTTTCAAAAAACTTTTGTGCTTCATTTAATGATAATTTTGCTTCAACTGTTGCAACATAAAGAATACTATCATAATTAAAAGCACAATCAAAAAAAACATTAATACTAAGCACTTGTCTATCTATATCATAATAATTTATACCAGTAAAATACCTACCTGAAATTTTGAAAGTTGAGGATAAATACTTTAAATTAGATAATAAATAATTATTTCTAAACTTAATAATTTCATTAATAACATTTTCTTTTTCTGCAGCTATTTGTAAATCATTTTTTTCTCTAAGTTGACTAAATTTATCATTTAATTCAGTAATAGAGCTGTAGTTAAATCCATTTGACATATTTTCTGTTAAATACATTCTATCTTCTTTTACACCTAATACAAAAGCCTTAGGACTAATAGAATAAATATCATATAAACTTATTTTTGATAATAAATATGAAGCAATTGGATTAAAAGTATTTGATCCAAATAATTTCTGATAGTTTTCAGTGCTAGAATTTGTAGGGTAAAGCCATAAAACGTGACAATATCCATCTCTTGAATGCGATAAATAAGCCTCAGTTACCACTGTATCATTTTGCCTTAATTCTAACATTAAATCGGTCAGTTGATTGTAATTAAAGTAAGGGACTAAATTTCCTATCATAGTAAAAACTGAATCAATATTGATAGCTTTGAAAAATTCTTTAAAATAATAAGTATTAATCGTTAAATTATAAGTTTGAGATAACGATACAGCAGCATAATATAATTTATTTGCATCATTCTTATTCCCTGTTTTTATCAACTTAGTTGCTTCAGAAAGATACAAATAACTAATATCATAAGCTTTATTAGGTTGCTTTTTTAACGATATATTAAATTGCTCTGAAGCCAGATCGTATTTTTTTTGAGACATTAGTCTTTTCCCATTTTCAAATGGATTTTGTGTATAAGCTGAATTTAAAATTAACATTAATAATAAGGTTAATACTGTACTCGAAAATCTTGTGTTGTAAATCATTTTTTAGATATTAATCGATATTTATCTGGCTATTCAGTATCCTATTCCAGACGAAATATATATAGTCAATAATTGAACCGTTTTTTTAAGTGGGATCTGGACTCCACTTTTTTTAATATTATTTATTGGTTAAAACTACTGCTTTACAAAATTTTAAAATTTTACTATAATCTAAATAGTAAACAAACTAAAGTTTTCTTAATCTTTCATACAACGTACTGAAAATCCATATTTTTTATTAAATTCTCCTCCACTGTAAATACCCCCATAATCATTACTTAACATAAAATTCCAAGCACTTTCTTCCTCATCATTTACAGTAGTACTCCACCAATATCCACCTTCACCCATATTGTAGAAAATAGCACCGTTATAACGATTACCTGCAGGAAGTGCTGTAAATCCTGTTTTGTTTGTTGCTGAGGTGTTAGGGCGTATCCAATGAGTAAAGCCAATTTCTTTAAGTTTACCGCCTGCTATATTATCTCCTCCTAGATATGTTGTTAATGTATTCCATTCAGCATTATTTGGCACATGCCAACCGTTTGGACAAAGATTACGTGAATCAGTCACAGTATAAAAGTTATATAATTTCCCATAAATTATAGAATAACTTTCATCATTATTATAGCAACAATAAGCACCTGTTGAAAGATTATACCATGTTTCATTTTCAATAATATTAGGGATATTATCACCATTACAATAATGTGTTACTTTTAGGTTTTGTTTCATCCAAGTTTGATTCCCAATTGAAACTATATCATAAATATTACCGTCAATATCTGTAACTTTTAAATTATCTTGTGCTATAAGTTTTGAAATTATGTTTTGAAAAACAAAAAGCACTAAAGCTATTTGCACAATTTTAAGTAAAAAATTTTTCATTTTTATTTGTTTTTAATTTCCCTACTCATAAGGCTTTTCAGTTCCGCCCCGTTTTTATAGTGGGTTCTGGACTCCACTTATATTTTTTGTTATTTGATTTTATATTTACCCGAAAGTGGCAATTTAGTATCACTGAACCGCTTTTCACATTTACTTTAGATTGATGCATTAAGACTGATCTATAGAAACCATCTCCACTTTCAGATAAATGCTGTGATATTAGTTTTATTCTAATAATTTAAATCTAGTATCAGATGAGCCGAAAGGAGCAATAAGCATAAGCCAAACAACATCTTTTTTATCAGTAGATAATAATATAAATTCGCGTGTCCAACGTTGTCCGTTATCGCCTAAAATAAACATATTTATTTTATTATCTGACTCTTTGTAATAGCCTAGTACATTACCACTGCTACCAATAGACTCCAATGCTGCTTGTTTTGCTTTTTCATAAGGAAATTCAGAATTAGATGTACTAGAGTTTGTAATCTGTTGCACCGAATCTTTCGTGACAACAGCACCATCTATTTTTTTTGTATTATCATTACAACTACATAAAGTTATAAAAACAACCATTGTTAAAAGTAAAAAATTTCTCTTTTTCATTTTATTAATTTTAAAAAGCCCCCTACTCTCAGGCTTTTCAGATTCCGCCCCTTTTTTTCAATTGGTTTCTGGTCTCCAATTTATTTTATATAATATTTATTGTGAATTAGTTCGCAAAGATAATATGATATTTTTCAAAATGTGAATTTTAACAAGTTTTCTTGCTCTTTTTTTGTATTATTTTTTTAAGTGACTTATATTCTGTCTATTTATTCTTATTTTATTTAAAAATAATCATTGAGCTTGTCGAAATGTACTTCAACCCTTAGGGTGCAAAGCACCCTAAGGGTTGAAGTACTGAGCTTGCCAAAGCGACTCTTCGACAGACTCTGTGTCCGGTGCTCATTGAGGCTGTCGAAATGGGTCATTTAAAAAAATAATAAAAACAATTGCATAAACTTTTTTATTTTTGCAGCGTGAATAAAAAAATAGCTTTCCAAACCTTCGGCTGCAAACTAAATTTTGCCGAAACCTCCCAAATATCCAGACAATTTATTGAAAATGGCTATGAAATAGCCGATTTCAAAGAAACAGCCGATGTATATGTTATCAATACCTGTACCGTTACATCTATTGCCGAGAAAAAATGCAAAACAGCAATCAGAAGTGCAATAAACCGCAATCCTGATGCCAAAGTAGCCGTAATCGGATGTTTTTCTCAGTTAAAAGCCGAAGAAATTCAGGAAATAGAAGGCGTTGATTTAATTGTAGGCAATAACGAAAAACACAAATTATTTGAAATCATCAGCAATCGCAACAACAATACCGCAACCAACTGTGCTTATTGCGATGTAAAACAGATGGAGAAATCAGATGCTTTCGTCCCCTCCTATTCCTCCGGCGATCGTACCCGTTCTTTCCTGAAAATTCAGGATGGCTGCGATTATTTCTGCACTTATTGTGCCATACCTTTTGCCAGAGGCAGAAGCCGAAGCGATACCATTGAAAATATTGTAAAATCAGCAGCAGCAATTGCTAATGAAGGATTGAAAGAAGTAATTTTAACAGGTGTAAATATCGGCGATTTCGGCAAACAAAACAACGAAAGTTTTTTGCAATTGATAACAGCGTTGGATAAAGTTAATGGTATTGAACGTTACCGCATTTCATCCATAGAACCCGACTTGCTGACCGATGAAATTATTGAATTTGTTGCAAACTCCAGTAAATTCCTACCTCATTTTCACATCCCATTACAATCGGGTAGTAATAAAATTCTGAAAATGATGAAACGCCATTATCAGCGTGAATTATTTGCCGAAAGGGTGAATAAAATAAAATCTGTTATGACTGATGCATGTATTGCAGCAGATGTAATTTGCGGATTTCCGGGTGAGACGGATGAAGATTTTAAGGATACATACAATTTTATTGATGCTTTGCCCATATCCTACCTTCATGTTTTTACTTATTCCGAACGACCCGATACCATTGCTACTCAACTTGAAGGAAAAGTTGCAGTAAATATCCGTCGCGAAAGGAGTAAAGCATTGCAAATTCTTTCAGATAAAAAGAAACATGAGTTTTACCTCGAAAACACAACTTCCGTCAGAAAAGTACTATTTGAATCGGATATTCACAATGGCTTTATTTTTGGATTTACAGATAATTACATACGTGTGAAAACAAAGAAAGATTTATCTTTAGTAAACAACGTATTTAAAGTAAAACTGAAAATTTTAGATAATGATGAAGTATTCTTTGCAGATAAAGAATAAACAAATAAACCACATATTCTTTAAAGCTACAACTTCAAAAACAGAATAATTTTAATAATAATCCTTCCAAAATTTATCTATAATTATTTTTTTCTTTAAAAATATTCTTTAAAGATTGGTGAATTCAATAAAAATGAGTTTGCAGCAATCATATTTTGTATTGTTTTGTTGTTAATTCACTATTGTTCGATAAACTTTTATCACAGTCATATTATTGGGATTTCTCACTTCGTTCGAAATGACAATCAATTGTTTATATTTGGGGTGTGGGTCAGAAAGCAGCTTTGCCGCTTTCTGACTCACACCCCAACAAAAATATGATTAATGACATGTCATTCAGAGCGAAGCGATGAATCTACATATTTTTTGTCGGACATTAGTGTTAATAATTAAAAGATATCTCACAAATTAATTGCTATAAATCAGTTTTTTTATTTTCAA
>JBMOKG010000197.1:0-3423 GCA_049315385.1 Bacteroidales bacterium | reverse complement strand
TACTTCTTTAAATAAAATAGCTGAAATCATTATTTCTTATGATAACGCTCAGGATATTTTAGAGAATTCGAACCGTATTATTGGTGAAACACTTCAGTTAGATAGAGCAATGATTTATGATATATCTTTTAAAAAGAATTGCACAACTTGCATGTGTGAATGGCAAAAAAAAGAGCTACATGGTATTAAATCAACTAAGGGTATTTATAATTCTATTGAAATGTTTTCAATCCCTTTTAATGAGATAAGGGAAACCAGGAAATATATAGAAAGTCATTTTGATGAAGTAAATGAAATTTTTACACAAGATGAATCTGCAAATATTATACATAATCAATTAAAAATTAAAAGCTTGTTATGGTATCCTTTTGCTTTTGATGAACATGGTTATTATTTATTTGTTATGAATCAAATAATAGAAGAAAGGAAATGGACGAATGAAGAAATTGAATTTCTGGAGTCTTTGTTAAAACAGCTTAATCTTGCATTGATTAAAATTAATCTGCTCGAAGAAAGGAAAATAGCTGAAGAAGAATTAATTGCTAATAAAGAGAGATTCAGAACCGTAGCTGATTATACATATAATTGGGAATACTGGCAAAATATTGAAGGTAACTACATTTATGTTTCACCTTCCTGTAAAAGAATAAGCGGACATACTCCGTCAGAATTTATACAAAATTCCGGATTGATGCTTCAGATTATTTATCCTGAAGATTTAAAAGTATATCAATATTTTACAGAAAAATCAAACATGATAAAATATGATACCAATGAAATCGAATATAGGATTATAAGTTCTGACCGAAAAATAAAATGGGTATCTCAGGTTGCAAATCTTATATATGATGAATCAGAGCGTTGTATTGGAATCAGAGGGAGTATAAGCGACGTTACAGAAAAAACGATGGTTAAACGGCTCCTCAAGGCCAGTGAAGAGAAATACAGACTTATTTCAGAGAATATTACTGAAGGCTTATTTATTTGTAGTAATGGTTGTTTTCAATATGTCAACAATGCCATGTGCCATATTTTTGGATATGATGAAAATGAGCTTGAAGGTTTAAAAATCAATCATTTAATTGTGACAGAATCTCGTGAGGAGCTGGATTCTTTTATCAATCAGAATAATAATTCAGATAAGATACTTAAACTGGAAATTGAATGTTTAAAGAAAGATAATACCATTATAATTGCAGCAATACAATTAAACTATTATTTTTATCAAAAGTTAGTATACGGAGTTGTTCATGATATTACAGATAAAAAACAAATTCAGAAGAATATTTTTCAGGCTATTGTAAGAACCGAAGAGAATGAAAGGGCTTTTTTCTCGAAAGAACTTCATGATGGTTTAGGTCCATTGCTTTCTACAATCAAGCTGTATCTACAATGGTCGGAAAGACCAAATAGTAAAAAAAACCAGCAAGAAGCAATTTTAAAAGCTGAAGAAATTCTGGAAGAAGCACTTACAACAGTAAAAGAAATTTCAAATAAACTAAGTCCGCATTTACTTACCTATTATGGTATAAACTCTGCAGTTCAATGTTTTATTGATAAACAACTTGAGACTTCTTCTCTTAAAATTAATTTTCAAAGTAATGTCAGAAGACGTTTTGATAAAGAAATAGAGGTCGCTATCTATAGGGCTATCATAGAATGCATCAATAATACAATAAAACATGCCAATGCAAAAAATATTACTATTAAAATAAATGATTCAGAAAAACAGCTACAGATAAAATACAAGGACGATGGAATTGGTTTCGATTTTGAAGAAACACTTTCCTTAAAAAAAGGATTGGGATTATATAATATTCAAACCAGGATTCTAAGCATTGATGGAAAAGTGAAATTACAAAGCAAACCCGGAAATGGAGTTAAATATTCATTTGTTGTAAATATTACTAATGGGATAGCCTAGTGTTAATAATTAATACTTTAAGAAATGAATTCAAATACTAATAAAACACCAAAAATAATTATTGTTGATGATCATCTGATATTTAGACAGGGCTTAACATCACTGTTAACTAAGGAAAATATTGCCATAGTTATTGAAGAGGCTTCAAATGGGAAAGAGTTTATTGAACTTCTTAACTATCATAAACCTGATTTGGTATTAATGGATATTGATATGCCTTACATGAACGGAATGGAAGCAACTCAAAAAGCAATGGAACTGATGCCCGACTTAAAAATAATAGCATTTACCATGTTTGGTGATGAAGAGTATTACTATAAAATGATTGATCTCGGTGTTAAGGGTTTTATTTTAAAATCAAGCGGAATGATAGAGCTTGAAAGAGCTATAGAAACTGTTATGTTAGGTGAAAGCTATTTTTCAAATGAACTTTTAAGGAAAATAATCAAAAACTTTGGCAAAACGAACAAACATGATTTTATAGAACTTGCACATCTTTCAGATAGAGAACTTGAAGTATTGCAGCTGATTTGTTTTGGCTTGAATAACGATGAAATTGCAGATAAGTTATGTATAAGTCCTAAGACAGTTAAAAGTCACAAATCTAACCTGTTAGAAAAAACAGAATGTAAAAATACAACAGGATTGATCCTTTATGCATTAAAAAATAAAATTGTAGATATATAGTGTTTACAAGAAAACTTATAATCTTATCATCGATATATTGTATTGCTTTAGTAGTAACTCTCTTTTGTTATGCTGACTATGAAGCATTTCTTTTAAAATGACTATTTTACTTTTTTGAAATTCCTCGCTTCTTTCGAAATGAAAATCAATTGTTTATCAATCAGTTATTGGTAACTAAGTGAGGAATCTGTTTAATTTAAAGATGTATTAGTAGTTAAGCTAAGAATCTAAATTAACAAGAAAATGAAGATTTTTATATACTATGTTTATATTCTAACAAATAAGAATAATACAGTTCTTTATACTGGAGTTACAAATGATTTATTTAGACGATGTCATGAGCATAAAAATAAACTTGTTAAAGGATTTACTGAAAAGTATAATGTTGATAAATTGGTTTATTATGAAGTGTTTGATTATATTGATTTAGCTATAAAAAGAGAAAAACAAATTAAAGGGTATTCAAGGGCAAAAAAAGATATTATGATTGAAAAAGTAAATATTAACAGGAATGAATTATACGATAATGGAAAAATAACAGTGATTCCTCATTCCGCTTTGTTAAAATGAGTATGAAAAATAAAGATATGATAAAGGAAAACATACAGATTCCTCATTCCGCTTCGCTTCATTCGGAATGACATTAAACAATTGCTGTGTATGGATAAATGGGCGGCGAAGCCGCCCATTTATCCATTCTTTAAAAAGAGACGCTGTCATTCCGAACGCAGTGAGGAATCTGCTAATAGAATGCTGCCATTATTAACGCAGTGAGGAATCTGTTTAATAGAATGCTGTCATTATAAACGTTA
>JBMOKG010000093.1:0-15499 GCA_049315385.1 Bacteroidales bacterium | reverse complement strand
ACTTCGCTATATTGTATTGCTTGCCAGTCCTTGCGCTATTTTAAAACCTTGTTTTATATCGTAAATTCTTGAATGTCGTTCCTCTCCGAAGATAATATTGTTTTATAATTTTAGTTTAAGTTTTTAACCCGTTGTAATTATATTTACACAAAACAATTCACATTCTCTCTGATAGCCTTGCAGGGCCTTAGTTACAGAACATGGAAACTAAATGCAGCAGTCTGGTTCTAACTTACAATACGAAGATTCCATTTTACAATATAAAAATTCCAATTTACAGAACAAAGAATCTAACTTTCAGTTCAAAGACGCCAATTTACAGTTCAAAGATGCCAACTTACAGAAAGAAAAATCTAACTTACAGTTCAAAGAATCAAATTTACAGCTCATTAGTTCCAACTTACAATTCGTAGATTACTAAATGTTGAACGTAGATTACTAAATGCAGAGCATAGATTACTAAATGCAGCAATAAAAAAAACTGCAGCCGATAGTGAAGAAACTGCAGTTTAAAGTTTAGTTTAAAATGAAAGCCATGTATTGGAAGCTTCAATAGTATTGATATTTACAATTTTATACTTCTGAATACTAATTTTGAGACTTGTTTATATTGAGGGCTGGTTGCACCATAGAGTGAAATAATATATTTTTTTGAAGCTTTGGCGTTGTCAACCATTCCTGTGACTGGTAAATATAAAATAATATTGCGGTTTAAGCGGGAATTACTTAAAGCAGTGCCGGCATCCAATGCAGCAGTATTACTGTCGGACATAATGGTATAGCGTTCTTTAATGGCAGTTACTTTCAAATCGGCTTCATTGGGTATATATTCTGAAATGGTTTCCAGTAATTTGCAGAGTTTATCGAAGTTATTCAGTCGATCGTCGAAGCCCAGCTGAGAAGTAGAAATTTCTATTACTTCTTTTCCTTCAGTGGCAAAAATCTTTTTTTCTTCTTCTGTTTTTTTTGGAGTGGCTCTTTTGCCCTGAAGTTTACGTGCGATGGTTTTTGCATCATCAATTACTTGTTTCGGTGTGTCGGTAGCTTTGAGAGCATTAAGGATACGTGTACTATAGGTATCCAGGGAGGAAAAAGCCTTTTCGCGGTCTGCTACGGCAAGGCTGTAAACAGGAAAAACTTCATTTAGCGTATGAAGCGATTTTTTTGCATCTTCAGCCAGGGTCTGTAATGCGATAAGTTTTATGGAAGCTTTGCTTGGGTTATAAGCAACTCCATACCCTTTTACGATCGAAACTAACTCTTCTAAATTGGCCACATTTTTGGCATGGCCTGTTTCCGATGTTGTTGTCATAATTTCGGGATTTGATGAATAAATAAATTAAAATTTTCTTAACAAATGTAGTCTATAGAAAAGCAATGTGTATATTTTAATTGATTTATTTTCAAAATATTAAATAATTAAAATGCAAATTGTTTAAAATGAGTTGAAATGAGGGATAATTAGCAGGTGAATTCTTTGTAATTATCTTCTGATTAAAAAATAGATAAATAAGCCTTCCAGTTATTTGAGATTTGTAAAGCTTAATTAATAGGAATTCTTATTAAAAGAGATTTCTGCTTTAAACTTTATTAAATAATTTTGTTTAAAGGATGGTTTTCAAAAATTAATCAAAAATCATTAATTAAATCAACTTTATTCCAATTTCTTTCAAATAATTAAAAGTAGCATCATAATATTCAGATTTTCTGGTATGATCATCTAAATTTCCTTCGGGAACCACAATTACCATCCCTTGTCGAGCACGGGTTAATAATACTCTGTATGCATTGAGTAAATATTTCTTTCGTTCTTCTTTATGAATATGTTGCCATTTACTTCCAACAAAAGAATAGCTTTTCCATCCTTCTTCAGAATATCTTAAATCTCAATCCCATGTTACACATGCCCAATCCAATTCCAATCCTTGCACTTGAAATTCGGTAGCAACATCTTCCAAATAAAACGACGAACGAACATCTTCTTTCCCATCCAAAAACCAATGAACAGGATCTGTTTGTACACGTACATCAATGGCCAACGGTCTTAACCGTTGTGCTTGAGATGAAACAACTATACCATATCTTTCACTTCCTCTTGCTTTTTCCTTTAACCAAGACTTTGCTTTGTTCAAATCCCGGGTAAGTACAATAGGATAATTTTCTGAAATTAATGATAAGTTTGCTTTTGCTGATTCAATTTCTAAATCCAAGAGTTGCTTGACAAATAAAGATACTTTTTCTGCTCTGAAAGAGCGCATAGAAACAGCCAGATGTAAATCCTTATCAAAGTTTGTGATGCATTTGGTTTGCAATTTTTTAATGGTATCTAAGGCATTGTATTCACTATCAGTTAAATTAGGAGAAATACAAACCTCCCATTGAGGAAAGGAATAATAGATTGCATTTAACCATTCTGAAATACCTGCTTCACCTGTATTGATTTCCTGACCACCTCCGACAAGGCATACTACCACTGCCCAATCTTTATGCCTATCTAAACATGATATCAGATATTCAGGTTCTGAATACTTAAAATCAGGTTGGCTCTTTTTTCTTTTCATGAAGTTTACAGTCTGCTCTTTATCCCAAGCCCTTTGCGCTTCATCAAAAATAGCCACATGATCGAAAGGAGGATTTGGATCTACTAAATAAGCATCCCGATAATGGTGAATAATCTGTATAAAAGATTTTACACTTTGAAGGGCTATACCCTTGGTGATTTTTTTTCCTGTTATTTTTACACTTTGAACTTTATCTCTAACTAAAGCCTCTTGAAGTACAGCAACCAATGGACCATTTCCTGATAGGAATACGCTGGAATTCCCTTTTGCTTTATCTAAATGTTCAGTAGCCACTTCTAATCCAACCAAAGTTTTACCCGCACCTGGAACACCGGTTACGAAACATATCACTTTTTTATGATTTGTTTTAGCATCTTCAATGATTTGCGAAATAGAAGCCGAAGTATGACGTAAATTAATCGCATCTGCATCATTACGGGTAATATTCTCTACAGAATGATTCTGAAACAGTGAAACTGCAGCTTCAATGATAGTGGGTGTTGGAGAATAACTTCCTTTGGCATACTCTATTTCATTTACTATCGTTCTATCCAATGAAAAAGCCAAAGCATTTTCAATGACTTCCCTTAATTCATGTTTATTCGATTTTACCGGAAGCAATAACTCATCATTGTGTGAAGTCGCATACACTTTCATAAAAGTATGTTTAGCTTCGGAAGCAAGTAAAACAGGAACCAACAATGCTTGATGACTGGGTTTGTGAAAGTTCTTTAAGTCCAATGCATAATCCCACACCTGATCAATATTTGCAGTTAAATATTCTTTTTCTCCCATCTTAAACTCAATAACAAATACCACATTTTCGATGATTACCAAACAATCCACCCTTTTCCCCATTCTTGGAATAGAAAACTCCAAAAACAAAGTACCCTTAAATCCTTCTAATGATTTCTTTAGAACTGGAATTTGTTGTTCCCAGGATTTGTTCTGATTCGTATTTGAATCAAATTGATTGGAAAGGGTAATAGTTCCGATGATTTCTTCGGTGGAGGTTTGGAGAAATTGAGTGATAGTGTTGGAATAGTAGTAATTTAGCATATAAATATGATTAAAGAGTAAGTGTTTTAGAAATTCAACATGCAAAGTTAAACATCTAATTTACATAGTAAATAATAAAAGAGATTTATTAATCTCTTTATTTAAACTTCAGAAACAGCCATTTACAAAGATTGCTATTTTATACTTTGCTAAGACGATATCCGGTTTACCGGGGAGATTTTATCATGAAGCCGAAAACGGAATCCGTTGGCAAACAAAAACTTTCTTATCAATAGTTCAGGTTTTGTATCCTTGCCTTTGATACGGCTCATATTGTAGGAGCGGGTTTGGGGGTCGTGGACGTCCATTTTAAATTAAAAATTAAAGATGAAGAAGAAAATTAAAAATGCAAAATTAATCATCATTTGATCTATATTTGTATAATTTGTGAGAATTTCGGCAGGGTTTGACTTTTTATTATAGCTTTTGTTTTTATATAGTATCTTTGTTTCATATTTTTTATTAAATCAGAATACCAACTTAATATCCTGCTTAAAATGAAAACATTATACTATTTTGTTACTGCTCTCATCTTCTTTTTTATGATAAGTTGTAAAAAAGAAAAAGAAAAAATAGTTTGCACTCAAAATATTTATATTCCCGATGCAAATCTAAAACAAGCTATAATTGATTCTTACTGGGGGTATGGTGAAGAAAGTTATAGCATAGATGATAATGGAGATGGTGAAATCTGTGATGGTGAGGCATTAAATTTATATGCTTTAGATATAGCTTATCATGGTGTTACTGATTTAACAGGTTTAGATTATTTTCCAAATTTAACACGTTTAGACTGTTATCATAATAATATCAAATATTTTAATTTACATCATACAAAACTTAGTTACTTAGACTGTAGTTATAACAATATGGATAGTATTAATCTTAGTGGTTTACCTCATTTAGCTGAACTTTGGTGTTCAGGAAATAAATTTAAGAAAATTAATACATCCAATAATTATTTACTTAAAACCTTTGTTTGTTCTTTTAATTTAATAGATACTCTGAATCTTGCAAACAACTTATATTTAGATTTTTTTAGTTTTGATGACAATAAACTTAACTCTATAAATTTAATTAACAATACTTTACTCAATACAATTTATATAAGCAATAACCCAATTCAGGCCATCAATTTATCAAAAAATACTGAATTAAGAAGTCTTACTTTTGGAAATAATAATTTTAAAAGATTAGACATTTCCAATAATAAGAAATTATTATTTATGAGAGTTGATGGACTTTACCCTGTGGAAGAAATTTGTGTCTGGACATTACCATTTCCTACAACTCAGCAACATTTGGTGAATTTTGAAAATTATTCTATTTTTAAAATCTGTAATTAATATAACAATCAATTAGTTTCAAGTAATTGAATATCTGGATTCATACTTCTTATATTAATACATCCATCGTTTTTATTATAATTTAAAATAACAATATTAAGAAAAGCTAACTCTTTAATTTTTACAAAGCCTTGCCCTTAGTTTTAATTCATTTACAAATCAACTGGCTAACAGCTCAATTTAATAAAAAGTTTATACAACATCATTCCATTTTTAATGCTTAATTCTTCATCTTAATGCTTCTCAATATACACATCCAGCTCCTTATGCCATTCATCCGTTGTTTTATGATTGGGAAAAGTTTCTTCATTAAAAAGCAGATCGGGTAAATAACGGGGTGTTTTTCCATCTATAGAAATTGACTGTATGCAGGAAACACAATAGACAATTACATTTTCGAGGGGCATTTCTGCAGTGCGTTGTTTCATCAGTTCGTTTAGCTGTTCTACAGGGAGCCGGGGATAGAAATTATCTCCGCAGCATTTGGCTTTGTTGCCGCTGTGTTCGGGTTCTAGCAGCGTAATATTCATCTTTGCAAGAGTATACGTATAGCATTCTGTACTCCGACTTTTTCACGCGTGGGACAGGCATTCTTTATGCTCATTTTTTGCCCGTGGTAGTCGGGGAAGAACCTCACCAAACCTCCAAAGGAGAGGCTTTATTTGAGTGTAAAATTCAGGTTTTTGATCATTTATTTATGTTAAAAAAACAATTTGCTGTATCATTTATTGAAATCTGGCATAAATCAATTTCTACCTTCGGAGAAGATCGACCTCAAAGAATTTACGATACAAAACAAGCGAAATAATTCGGAATCAGGAATTAGGAATTAGGATTCGTCCCTACCTTCGGAGAGGACCGACATTCAAGAATTTACGCTAGAAAACCGTAGTTTTGAAGTAAATTATTTGCAGTCTTGAAATTTTGTAAATTTGTTTCAAGACAAAAGTTTGAAAAAAATAAAAAAGCGTAACATCACATGAATATGAAACTGTTGATTAGAATTTTCTTATTTTTTATTTTACTTTTCCTGATGAAATACCCATCCTCAAATATATTTTTATGTTTTATGTATCATGGGTATTCAATGTGTTCCTTTAAAATAAAAAATAATAATACACATTAAAAGTAACAAAAATCAGCGCTTACGGTAATTTTGCTAAAAATCTATCCGTATTGAATCCCTTCCGCGCCCCCAGCCGTCACAAAATAAATATTCATTTTTATAAGTTCACATTATCCGTTGTGACTTCGGGAACGCTGCGCAGGCCTTCGCTTATTCAATACGTCTGATTTTTCACGCAAAATTCCCTGATGCGCATCCATTGCCTGCCCGGCAATCAATTTCTGAGAAACATTCTATTTTGCAGGTGATTGTTAAAAAGTATCACCTCATCCAGTGAGTCAAAATAAAACCGGACAAATTAGCATATTCAATTTTCGGAGAGGACCGACATTCAAGAATTTACGATACAAAACAAGGCTTTAAAACAGCGTTGGCCTTGAGCAAGCAATACGTAAGTAGCGAAGGACAAAAAGGACAAAAAAGCAAAATTGTTTATTTCGCTACGTCTTATATTGCGCGGGGTTTTAAAACCGTAGTTTTGAAGTAAATTATTGGCAGTCTTGAATTTTTGTTACTTTTTTTTCAAGAAAAAAGTAAGAAGAAAAATAAAATAAATAAACGATTAAAATAGCATTTCTATCTTCGGAGAAGTGCGACATTTAAGAATTTACGATACAAAACAAGCGAAAATAATTAGGAATTACGATTCTTCAATATCTTCAGAGAGGTGCGACATTAAAGAATTTATGAAACAAAAAAGCTTCAATTTGATCAAAGCCTGACTCCTTGTCAGTCTATGAATTGCATTCATGCTTACAAATCATTTTATTTCAATCACAAAAGCCCCTTTATCCACCACATTATAAAATGCCTGATGCAATGCAATACATTCCTTTTCCCATTTTTCCGTCTTCCAAATCGCATTTGAAGTATCAAAAATGATCAGCTTAGCATCGTATTTCTTTAGGATGTCTTTCATTTCAGCTTTTACATTATTAGAAACTATCAGATAATCCAGTTTCATTTTTAAAGGCAGGCATTCACTTTTAATCCATTCATTTACTATGCCAATACGAAGATTGCCAAACTGTATAAAATTATGATGTTTAAACATTAGCAACGCTTTATTCGTTGTATTCTCATCCATGGCAAGAAAGTTTTTTGTATGAATACCACAGGCAGTATGATGATTCTGTATATGAAATCCAAACTTATTATCGTCTTTAATCATAGCTGTATCTGTAATAATCAGCTGTTTCTTTCCATTCATAAACTCATAAGCAGCAGTTTTTGGAATGGCATATACAATAAATTTTCTTTGTTGCTGTTGTTGCAACGATTTATAGCTAAATGAGGTAAAAAACAACAATGTCACAGAAGTTACTAAAAGTACATAACGCCTGGATTTGTTGAAAAACATTATGATAATGGCAAAAATGAGCATATAGAATAAGAGTGTTTCCATAATGCTGAGGTTTATGCCTCTGCTCACAGAATAGGGGAGGCCTTCGATAAAACTAATACTTTGATTCATACCATACACCAGATAAACCAGTATTTTGGCAGAAAAACCGGAAACATAAGGTATAAATGAAACCAGTATTACGAATATGCCCGCATACATTACAACTGCTGCAAAAATAAAAACTACCACATTGGTCAGCATAAAATAGTTGGGAAACTGATGAAAATACAGCATGGATAGGGGTGTAGTAACCAACTGTGCTGAAAGTGAAACCGCGGTGGTTTCCCAGAGTTTATTGAGAATATAATTAGAAGGGGTAACCCATTTTGTTATTGCTTCATTGATAATCAAAATACCGGCAACAGCAAGATAAGAAAGCTGAAAGCCCACATCGGCAATCAGGAATGGGTTAAATAGGAGAATAAAGAAGGCTGATGCAAACAATATGTTAAGGGTGTCAGCATCACGTCTCAAACTTTTCCCAATGATGATGAATGAAATCATGGTTGCAGCTCTTATTACAGATGGTGACATGCCGGTTAGCAGCGCATAAAACCATACAGTAATTAGTAAGATGAATGTTTTAACAGGCTTTCCATATTTAATTTTATCCAGAAAGGACAATAATATAGAGAGTGAAAGGAATATTAAGGCAACATGCATGCCCGATACTGATAATACATGAATGGCTCCACTGCCGGAATAATCTTTGATAAGTTCAGGATCTATTTTGTCGGTTTGCCCGAGTAAAATAGCCGAAATAACGGCATATTCCCGCCCGCTGACATTATTTGCTTCAAAAATATGTAATAATTTCTCTCGTAATGAGGTTGCAAATGCTTTAAGTGGATTGCCATTGTCCGAAGAAAGTTTCACCCATTCACCCTGTTTTATATAACTATGGTGAAAGATGTTTTTATGCGCAAGATATCTTTTATAGTTAAATTCATCAGGGTTTTGAGGAGGTTTTATTTCATTGGGTAATGAATGAATAATGAGGAGGTCACCGTAATGCAGACTTGATGCTAAACTGTCTTTCTGAAAATAGATAATCATGCTTCCACTCGTATTCATCCATTTATGAGATACCTGGCATTGCTTTACCTTTACAACAGCCTTAACTGAATTTGCTTTCACTTCAGGAGGTTCGCTAATACTCACCATAAATAAACCCTTATCGGAAGCAACTTTGCTGAAATACAAGGATTGTCCTGATTCATTGTAAGTATTACAAAGCACAAAGCCTGATGCAATCAGGAACAAAGTAATGAAAGCACCGGCTAACCATCTGTAATTATAACTCAGCAAACGATGGGTGAAAAAGATAGCTATTGAGGTAATTGTAAACAGAATTACAATCCAGTAGAAATAAGAGATAGGAGTATGGGTATTTAATGCAATTATAATGCCGGTACTGAAAGCAAGGAATAACTTAATAAACGGGTATTGTTTCCAATTCATCACACAGTTAATTAGGTCATCTAAGGTACTGCATCTGTCAGCAAGAAGTATATTATATCTGAATTATTTTTTTTTAAGCTACACATTGATTACCCATGAAACATAGTTCATAAATGTTTCTTTCTTGGATGGATATTTCATCAGGAAAAAAGAATGATAAATAAAATATTTAAGTAGTAAAAACAATATAATGTCATATTTTGTAATCTTATCGTATAAATATTAATAGAATTCAGATTTGGTGTGATTTTATAAAATGGGATTTATTAAAACAAATTTACAAAGAAAGTTTCAGGAAAATTGTATTCATAAAGATCTCTATTTTAAGACGTTTAAATTCAAGAGCTAATTTGGCTACGAAGAAGGACCGACCTCAATGAATTTACGTTACAAAACAAGCGAAAATAATTAGGAATTAGAAATTAGGATTCTTTCCTAAAGCTTATTCATTTGTATCATTTATTTATGAGTCAAAAATAAAATTTGTTGTATTATTAATGCTTTGTTGCTTAAGTCCTCTCCTTTGGAGAGGATTTAGGTGAGGTCAGTCTACCAAATAAAAAGGTGAAATATTTTCCATTGAAAATATCTCACCTTAATGCTTATTCGGGTATAACATTAATTTGAATTGATGTTATACTATTTCTTCTGTTTCCTTATTCGTTGAAGTCTGATAAGTCTAAAATTACCTTTCTGTACAGCAAACGATATTGTAGGTATCAGTAGCGATTACCAATTCTTCGTTTGTAGTAATCACCATGACTTTAGTTTTTGAATTTTCTTTTGTAATGATAGCATCAACACCTCTTAAGCCATCGTTCTTTTCAGTATCAAAATCTATTCCCAGGAATTCCATATCTTTACATATACCTTGTCTGGTTGCACATGCATTTTCGCCAATACCACCGGTAAAGATTACAAGATCAACGCCACCCATTGCAGCAGCATAACTTCCAATGTATTTTTTAACTCTGTAATCATACATTTCAAGTGCAACTTTTGCTCTTTCGTTTCCACTTTTGGCAGCTTCTTCAATATCTCTCATATCGAAAGAAACACCGGAAACGCCCAGCATACCGCTTTTTTTGTTGAAAAGATCATTGGTTGCTTTCATGCTTAAGTCTTCTTTTTCGGCTAGGAAAAGTGTAATGCCTAAGTCAATATCTCCACAACGGGTACCCATCAATAAACCTTCAATAGGAGTAAAGCCCATGGAAGTGTCAATTGATTTTCCGTTTTTAATAGCAGCTACAGAAGCTCCGTTACCTAAATGACAAGTGATAATCTTTAGATTTTCAAAATGTAATCCTAAAATATCACAGGCTTTTTGTGCTACAAATTTATGACTGGTTCCGTGGAATCCATAACGGCGGATACGGTATTTTTCATAATATTCATAAGGAATACCATAAAGATAAGCCTTAGGTTTCATTGTCTGGTGAAATGAAGTATCAAATACTGCTACCTGTGGAACTTTTGGTAAAATGGCTTCCATAGAAGTAATCCCTTTTAAATTGGCAGGATTGTGTAATGGTGCCATCTCGATACATTTTTCAATATCTATTTTTACTGCATCATTCACTTTAACACTTGTCTTGAAGTTTTCACCTCCATGAGCTACCCTGTGTCCTACAGCTGATATCTCATTTTCATCTTTAATAACACCGTGAACAGGATCTTTGAGTGTACTTAATATAAGATTAATACCTTCCTGATGATTAGGTATACTTTTGATAAGTTTAAATTTATCTTTATTTTTCGGCTGATGAATTAGTTCGGCATTATCCATGCCAATTCTTTCCAGCAAACCTTTCGCCAATAAATCAGAATTGTTCGACATGTCTATCAATTGATATTTAATAGAAGAGCTGCCACAATTTAAAACTAAGATTTTCATTGAGTTGAAATTGATTGAGGTTATATTTAATTTTTCTTCAAAAGTATTAAATTCCTTTCAGATAAAGAAAGAAAAAGAATAAAAAAAACGAACATCTTTTGATATTCGTTTTTTTTATTTCTGAGATAATTCAGGATGTTTTCTTAAAATTATGAGATAAGTTATTCTCTTTTTACAGAAGGATTATATTTATAATTTTATGATCTTTTTAACTATCAGTTGATTTTCCTGTTGTACACGAAGATAATAGATGCCTTTTGCAAAATTCTTAATATCAATAGTAGTGTTAAAACCACTTTCGGTAGTTTCATAAGTATTACTCCATATAAGCTGGCCTGTAATAGAAAGCAATTGTAGTTTCAATTTGTCAGTAGTAAGTGAAGGAAGCTGAATATACAATTTGTCATTTGTAGGGTTTGGATAGATAGTCATATTGCTCAGCTTATTCTCATTTACTGATACAATAACATCTACAGCATTACTCACTGAATCTGTACCACAGGCATTAATAACAATTAATTTTACAGTATAGGTTCCATAATTGCTATAATTGTGTGTTGGATTGACTTGAGAGGATGTATTTCCGTCTCCGAAATTCCATAAATATGTATTTCCCTGTGTAGATGTGTTGTTAAAACTTACATTCAGCGAATTAGAACTAAATGTAAATGAAGGAGAAGGAGCAGCTGTACTGATAAATGCGTTAATAGCTAAACGGTTGCTATGACATGCTTCACCTTCAATTTCCCAGTCATAAAAATAATAATAAGAAGCTGTAGGATTTTGAGAATTGCTGCTGTATTTAATATTTATATTAGGTCCGACAGTATAAGGATAAGCAGTACCTCCGCTATTTCTATAAAGGTTTGGACTTGCAGGGCCAGCTAAGCGTAAATCGTTTTGTACCGGAAGATCAAAATTAAGACTTACACGACTTGTTCCTTTTGGAACAGTTACTGTTTTAGTAGCCAAAACGGTACCACTACTGTTTTGTAACTGGAAAACTTTGCTTCCTGCTGCTCCTGCCGAAATTTTTACAGTTTTTAATTTTGTTGGTGAAAGGCAATCGAAAACAAGATAATGTTTGGTAGTATTGGTGAAATAACTTCCGGCACCTGTAGTATCAGGTTTTGCACCGAAAACACTAGCACCGCTAAATTGTGATTCTACATAGAAGGTAGCAGATGTATTTAAAACGCCTGTATTGTGAACAATACCAGTATCAATTGGCAATGTAGCAGTTGGGGAATCAAACCATTTGATCCCGCTTCCGTTTACATTAAAGATAAATGAAGTAGCTCCGCAGTGGGCTGTGTCATTGGGAATAATTGGGTCAACAGGTTTATTAATATGAATAATATTTGTTTTTGTAATAGAATCTGCACCATAAGCATTCGAAGCATAAAGTTTAATTGTATAAGTTCCATTTGCTAGATAGGTATGAGATGGATATTGACTGTTAGAAGTGCTGCCGTCACCAAAATTCCAAAGCCAGTTATTGGGACCGTTAGTTGACAAATCTACAAAATCAATAATACCGTTACAACTTATAGTATCAGAGATTTTAAAATTACAACTAGGAGGAACTGTTGGAAATACACATTGCCAGTTTGCTGTAAATCCTAGTTCATTAGCAGCAGCATCACTTGTTTGTCTGAGTGTTAAACTTCCGGATGTTGAACTTATAGTGCCGCCGTTTGGTAGGTTAGCACCAGTATATTTCCCTATAAGTGGAGAAGAAGTTGAGTTTCCGTTATATACATATAAATAATCAAAACCATCTTCATAATTAAAACTTGTAAATGTAATATTTACTGAAGCAGCTCCTGAAGGTGAAATTACAGTTAAGATATCTGAATTGTCAGTATAATTTGATGAACCGCCATTATCATAAAGAATTCCACTGCATGATGTAGCAGTCATTGTTCCTGTCTGTGGCATGTTAAAAACACATGGGTTTGTGGGGAGAACGCTGATATATTGTAATTTAGTTATACTGTCGATTCCACAACTTCCGCCGTTTGCAACTAATTTTACAGTAAAAGTTCCATAGCTGTTATAGGTATGAGTTGGATTAAGTAAAGTACTGTTTGTTCCATCACCAAAATCCCAGAGATAGCTGGCTCCGTTATTACTTTGGTTTGTAAAATTAACATTAGCAGGTGTCTGACAAAAAGCAGCATTTGGTGTTGTAAAATTACTCTGGACTCCGGCAGCAAATGCATTGCCAATACCAACAGCATAAAATGCATTACTTACACTCTGTACTGCCTGTCCACAAGCCCCGAATAAATCAGAAGCAGCAATAATAGCATAAAAACGAGCATCAGCATATTGGGATGAAGGCGTTAAGTAAACAGTTAACAGACGAAATGCAATTGCAGCTGCAGTATCGATTCCAACACCTGTAACGTTGTAAATTTGTGAGTTGTCATTTGTTCCGCTACCACCTTTGGTAAGTAAATAAAACCAGAAGTTTAACACTCCTGAGTTTGTATGTACACCTCCGTTGTCAGCTGTTCCTGAATACCATGATGAGCCGAGGTAAGTGTCAGGCTGGGTATAAGTGCCGGGATTAGACATTGAGCGGATGGGTGTACCGATATCTTCTCCTATTAACCAGTTAGCGGTGGCAGGTTTAGAATAAAATTCAATACATGTTCCGAAAATATCACTGAAAGCTTCGTTCATTGCACCTGATTCATTCGAATAATTTAAATTAGCTGTAAAAGATGTAAGACCGTGCGTAATTTCATGCCCACAGATATCAAGGGCTGTCAAAGGTTGCCAGCTGGCATTGCCATCTCCGTATGTCATCCTTTGTCCATCCCAGAAAGCATTTGCATAGTTTACATCGTAATGAACATAACTTTTGATTTTGAAACCTAAGTTATCAATACTGTTTCTCTCAAATTTGTAATAGAAAAAATCCCAGGTTTTTCCTGCACCCCAGTGAGCATCTGTTGCTACTTCATCTTTTGCCGTATTTACATTGTTCCAGAGATTATCAGTATCAGTAAAATCTACTGCAACTCCGTAGTTTGTTCCTTTTAGCATATTGTAAGTTTCAATACCCTGCCCTCTGTATGTCTCGCGAAGTCTGAATGAAGTGGGACTTACACTGTCAGTTTTAATAGGTTGTGTGCCACTAAATTTTGTAACTGCAGTTCCATTTGCATTGCCTTCGTGAATCAGATTATTCTCAAAAACGATCTCTCCTGTTGAGGCATTTACATAATAGACAGCTCTTTTTAAAGGGATTGATGAATATACGTTAAAGCTATAAGTGTAAATAAATTGCTTATTTGTTTTATCATTAAAGATAACGATTTCCCCTTTAGGGTAATATGTTGCTTTTGGATTTAAGCTTTCTTTCTGTAAAAGCATTTCTTCTTCAGGCATTTGCCATTTGTACTTTTTAGCATTTATTTTACTAAGCAGTTGCTGAAGAGCAGTGTTTTCTGTTAAAACAATATTGTTTGATAATGAAATATTCTTGTTGAAACAGCCATTTACAGCATAAATCTTAGCATTGTTAACATGAACAATAAACATGGCATCATGTATTTTATGACCCTGAAAAGTAAGTTCATACCGGTAATGTACATTTCCCAGTTGATCTCTGTCATTACTCAAAAGTTTGTATGCAATATTTTCATCAAACTTTAATTGCTGATACAATATGTAATCAAGATTTTCAAATCTAACTTCAGCATTTTTGTCAAACTTAAAATAACTGGGAATTAATGTGTTTTTGTCGAGTACCAACATTTGAGTTCCCGGAATGATTTTTTTTGCATCACTACCGTATAATATAGTTTGAGCATTAGTTAAATTGCTGAATAATAATATATTCAATAAAACAATTAGAAATGAAAGTTTTTTCATATTAATTTTTTTGATTTTTTTTTGTAAAATTACTGTATTCCGGTAATAATTGTATGTTAATTTTTTGATTTAGGTATTTTTAACTAAATCGATTTAAAGTTTTTAGAGGTTTTTTTTCTTGCGTTTTGTTTTTTCTTTCATTACAGAAAATCCAAATCCACCTAAAAATTGTCCTACACTAAAGTATTTCCCATGTGAATAACAAATAAGACCAGCTTTTTCCATGTCAAATGCTTGTGTAATCGGATCCAGAAAAACAGGATTTACATTTACTGCTACAACTTCAGCAATAAACATATCATGAGAACCCAGTGATTTGATCTCTTTTACAACACATTCTATATTAACAGGTGATTCTGCAATTAAAGGAGATTTTACCAGTTGTGCTTTAGCTGGTGTAAGCTTCATTTCTTTGAATTTATTATAATCTTTCCCTGATTTTACACCACACCAGTCCGTTGCATAAGCAAGTTCTTCAGTAGTCAGATTAATAACAAAATCCATATTTCTTTTTAAAATTTCATAAGAATGACGTCTTGGTTGTACTGAAATATAGCACATTGGCGGGTTTGAACAAATTGTACCAGTCCATGCAATAGTAATTATATTAAATTCATTTTCTACCGCTCCGCAACTCACCATTATTGCCGGTAATGGATACAACATGGTACCTGGTTTCCAGTTAATTTTAGACATTGAGATTTTTTTTGCAAGTTTACTATTTATCAATTAATTTAAAGGTATAAAATTATTTTT
>JBMOKG010000092.1:0-15506 GCA_049315385.1 Bacteroidales bacterium | reverse complement strand
AATATTACCTGCTTTTTTCTCCCATAATTCTCTTTTAATTACTTTCTTATGAACTTGTTCTATATTTGCATGACATTTCATGCAAGTACTTGCAATTTTTTTACTTGAAGTAGAAGCCTGAGGGCTGGTATGTGGTAGGATAAGATGATTTCCGTGACAATCGTTACATGTTGCAGAAACAATAAGTCCAGATTCTAACAATCCTTTTCCATGAATACTTTCAGTGTAATTGCTAATAATATTATGCTGTGTAATATTATAGATACGGGCAACTGGCGCACCTTCTTTATGACATTTACCACATAAAATCGGAATATTTAGTTTATAAGTAGGAGATTTTGCATTCGATTTTGATAATACATCATGTTTGCCATGACATTCTTTGCAATCGGGAGCATAGGGTGCATTAAATTTTAATGCTTGTCCATGAATACTTGTAAAAAATTGATATTGAGCATTTTTATGACAACTACCACAATCAACTTCTTTTAAATTTTCAGAATGAGGAAATTCACTAACATCAGCATCTTTATGGCAGGATACACATTTTACATTTTTATGAGTAGAGTTTTTTAAAATACCGCTATTAACAAATAGCGAAAAAGTCTTTCCATGTTTTGATTTTGTTAATGTTTTATCACTATGACAAGTTAAACAATCATCATTGGTATTCTGTGAATAGATATTAGATGTAATTAAGAATGAACTAATAATTATTAATAAACTGATAACCTTAATAAATTTCAACATATTTTTTTATTTATAAATAATAAAATCACAATAAATTTATATTCAGACTTAAAAACCAAAGTACCACATATTAACTATTTGTAGTACTTTGGCTGTATTTATTCAACAATCATATTTAACTGATAATTAAACTTATAATTTTAACAATTAAAAATGCTATTAATTCTTTAACTTTAATATTACTGGTTTTAAATTTTAAGACCAGTAATTAAAGTAATTTATTTCCTAGTAAAACACCCTGGTAATATTAAAACCAATCATTAAACCTTTTGAAGTAAATGGATTTTGATTGTAAGCCATATTTCTTGAATAATCAATAGCTTCTGCTGTTGTTATAAATAATTGAAATGAATGGGCAGCTGTAGAATTTTCGATACCAAATGCAAAATTTGGTTTTACTTCCTGAAATTTATCACTTACCTTTTTAGTAATTAAGCTGAAGTTTTTATCGTATTCAAAAGTAAATGCTATAGTAGGTGTAACATTTAGTTTACCTAAAACTGACATTCCAAATTGGTCATTTCTTCTTAATGGTTCTGCTTTTACTTCACTTGCTGATTCAACAATATTTAGATGTGTATGTGTTGCTGCAAGCTGTAAACTAAAAAAGTCACAAAATTTTCTTGAAACCATAATTTCATTAAAATAAGACAATCTGTGAGAAAATGAATAGTTTTCATAGCCAAAACTAGTTGCTTCTTCTCTAGCATCTAATGATATAGAACCAAAATAAACCACAGAAACAGGTATTTTGTTATTGGTTGTTTGTTCAACTATACTATATTTATAATTTATATCTTGTATTTTGTTGTATTTAGTAGTACCCAAACCAACCTGAAGTTTATCAGTAATACCATAATTTAAAGCAAATCTAATGTTTGAAGGAGAATAAATACCAAAAAGTTCTTTAAATCCATCACCTATTTTACCAAATCTGTGATTAATTACACACTCAAATGTATGTTTTGGTAATACAACTGTTGTTTGATTTTCAATAAAAGTACCACTATTGAATACTCCTGTTGTTATAACATTTTTTTCAGGTGTTGATTCCTGTGCAAAAGTGAAATTTGAAGTAAAAACTGTAAAAATCACAACAGATAATATACAAGTTAAATACATGTTTTGTGACATTTTCTTTATTGTTGTCATAATATTTTTTTTTATGATTAATGAATACTTAATTTTTAATTATCTAACGCACCTAAATCAATCCAGCTTTTTACATTAGAAAGCTCAGCTGATGTTATTGATATACCTTTATGACCTGCACCAGAAAATTTAGTATATAATAAACTTGAAGCAGAATTACCTGCAACGACAGCATTTGCCAATAAATTTGTTCTTACAGCAGAAGGAGTTCCAGATAAGCTTAAATTGCCAGCAGTACCATGACAACCAGTACAGCTATGTGCTGAAAATAGAGGATACACATCTGTTGAAAATTTAACACTTGTATTAACAGGAACAACAGTAGGTTGAATTGTATCTTTTTTGCAGCTTCCTAATATTGCAATAATAAATACACCTAAAATTAGAATTTTCATTTTCATTTTATTTTCTTTTTTAAATTAATGAATACAAAAATAAAGAAAAAATTGACATATAAATTTTAGCTTCCTTTGACTCACCTATTATATACAAGAAAATTTATTTTAACAATCTAAAAATCTGACTTATAATACATCAGTAAATAGCAAGAATCATGTAAAAATTGATATATATCAGTTGATATAGTGGAGAAAGGCTTATAGTAAAGAAATATATAAAGACCTAAAAATCTAAAGGACTTTGAATTTTAGTTTTAGAAAAGTCACTGGTATGTGTATAGTTTTCGGTAGTTTTAATAGATTGATGCCCCAATAGCTCCTGAACATAATGAATATCAGTTCCATTTTCAATTAAATGCGAAGCAAAACTATGTCTTAAACATTGAGGAGTTACTGGAATAATAAGACCAGATCTTGATGCTGCTTGTTTCACTACCTCTTGCACACTTTTTCCTGTATAAGCCTTCCCTCCTTGGCCTTCAATAACAAAATGTATAGGTTTATATTTCTCATAATATTTAGGCAATAGTTGTAATAAATTAGGTGAAAGCATTACAAGCCTTTCAGTTTTGTTTTTTGCTTGAAATATGTGTATAACTTTATTTACATGATCAATATCTTTTATCGTTAAATTTAATAATTCAAATAATCGTAAACCAGCACTATACAATAAACAAAGTATTACCTTATGCTTAAGATTTGTTGTTTTATCAATCATATCTTTTATTTGTAACTTACTTATACAATTAGGTAAATGATACTCAATATGCTTAGGGTAAATTGTTGAAAGATTTAGTTCCTTGTTTATTACTAAATCAAAGTACTTCTGAATAGAAATTAGTATTTGTTTCTGATAAGATTGGCTTATTGATTTCTCTTGAATTAACCAGTTTAAATGATTTTGTATTAATTCTAACGTAATGGCATCTATTTCATATTTCTGCAAAAAGTGCTTTAACTGTTTCATACAGTTAATATATGAATGCACACTGCTTTCACTATATTTATGAATTTGCAACCGACTCTTAAATAGCTCAATATTTATTTCCATAATTTCAAAAACATTCGTATATCCATTTTTTATAACCCCCTGCTACAAACTATAACTTATTTATAATATGCAACTTATGAAATAAATTGTATTTTCAATAATATTGATAAGCGAATGTTTTATAACAATAAAAAACAATGAATGTTCATTTATTAAATTGTAAACTTTTTTAATCGAATTCTGAAAGATGATTACCATCAGACTTTTAAATCAACATTAGTTTGTTTTTTTCGGAATTGACTATTTACATAAAAGAAAATGGAGTCCAGAAACCACTAAAAACGGGGCGAAACTGAAAAGCCATAAGAGTAGGAAAACAAATAATATAAAACAATGAAACATAAATTACTTTATAGGATATTGTTACTAATTCTTTTAATTATTGGGAATAGTTCAATTTATTCAAAAGGCATTTCATTAAATGAAAAGCTAAATTTATCGACAAATAAAATTGTTGAAAAAGAAGTAGCTGTTACAGAACATGTTTCTGAAATGGGTTTAAATATGATGTATTCATCACCTTCACAAAAAGGCTATAATCTTTTAAAAAACAATAACGTCTTTATGATGTCAAAGGCTTGTTGTCCTGAATTCATATTAAAAGATGCAATTGAAATTTGCCCAACAGAAGGTGCATGTGCACACCCACAACAAACTACTCCTGATGCAGGGGCTGGTAATGCACAAAAATCTGCTGCTTGTAAAAACACACCTCATACTTATACTGTTTATCCAAATGATCCAACTTTTACCTATACTTGGACTGTTACAGGAGGAACTCCTGTTTCTTTCACAGGAAATCCATTAACGGTTGTATGGGGAGCAGGTGGTTCAGGTACAATAAAAGTAGTTATTAGTAACCTTGCTGTAGGTGGCAGTTGTATTGACTCAATCATAAGAGATTTTTGTTTGATTGATGGACCAAAAGCAAATTTCACAAAATCAGCTGATACAGTTTGTAATAATACACCAGTACATTTTACCAATACCTCTCTAGGTGGAAGTGTTTATCATTGGGATTTTGGTGATGGAACCTCATCCAATCTTGCTAATCCTCCAGACCATACCTACCTTTTACCTGGCACATACAAAGTAATACTAACAGCTATTGACATGGGTGCAGGTCAATATATCCCTAACACTCAGGGCGGTGAGCAAATTGTTCCTTGCGGATGTAGAGATACTATTTCGAAAATCATTGTAGTTAAAAGTGGAAATGGCCCAGTCATTAATTATGATTGTTGTTTTGGAACTGTTTGTGCTGGAGATACATCTTCATTTTGCACAACAATGGTTTGTGGCACTTATAATTGGAGTGTAACTGGAGGAACTATTATTTCTGGTTTAGGAACTAATTGTATAAAAATTAAATGGAATAATAGCTATACTGTTCCAACAACCGTAACACTACAAAGCTGTTCTACTTCCTCCTGTCCTGGTGCAACAACCTTAAATGTACCTGTTTTGTATCCAAATTTACCTATAAACGGACCTACGACTGTTTGTGTTGGTTCTTCTGGATCTTATACTTTACCATGGCTACCTGGCACTTATTATAAATGGACAGTTTCTGGTGGAATGTATGCTTTTAATAAAGCTGACAGAAACACTCCAAATGTAAATATTACTTTTAATACTCCTGGAGCTTATTGGTTAAAATGTATTTATAACAATCCGTTGTCTGGCTGTAGTGGTGTTGATTCTATTCAAATCAATGTATTACCAGTATTTAGTATCAATGGAAATAAAATTGTATGCGAAGGGAATCCTGTTTATTTTAATGCAAATGGTGCAGCCAACTGGACTATTTCACCTGCGGGTTCAACCATTTTATCGGGAAATGGCAGTTCATCAATTCTTGTATCCTTTTTACCTGGAAACTATATAATAACAGCAACTCCTACCAATCCTTTAGCTTTTTGTAATGCTAATGCTAAATTTAGTGTTGAAGTTATTGCGAAACCAATACTTAGTAATATAAATGGAGATACCAATGCATGTCCAGGAAATAAATATGTTTACAGTATTTCTTCAAATAAATCAGGAAGTCCTTTTGTATGGGTAATAAGCGGTGGAACAGGAAGCATTAATTCACAAATGGGTGCTGACAATGATTCAATCATTGTTGAATTTTCTGGTCTTGGCCCTTGGATATTAAGCGTATATCAAGATCTTGAAATTAGCCCTGGTGTTTTTTGTCAATCACTAACAAAATCATTGTTAGTTAATCCTTACATGCCTCCTATTATCACTGGAACATCTACAGTATGTGCAAATAGTACAGCATCTTACTCAGCAGGTGGTTCAACCCCTCCTGGAGGTTTTCAATGGTCAATAACACCATCATATCAAGGTACTATCCAAAGTGGACAAGGAAGTAATTCTGTAACTATTTTATGGCATGGACCTGCAAATACTGCTTCACTTTCTGTTTCAAGTTGTGCAGGTAATGATGTATTTTCAGTAACAGTAAACGGACCTCCAACAGCAGTAGCATCCTATAATATGTTACCAATTTTTTGTCAGGGTGCAAGCCAAACACTTGTATTATCGACTCCCACGGGAGTTGGTTATTCTTTTCAATGGTATAAAAATGGTATTCCAATACCATTTGCTAACAGTGCTACATATAATCTTAGTATTGCTCCCTTGGCTATAGGAACCTATCAATATAACGTTATAGTTACTAAGAATGGATGCTCTACTACTTCAAATATTATAAATGTAAGAATTGATGATTGTACGGTAGGAACAAATGGCGGAGGTCCTATTCCGGGCTCATGTGATGCTCTTTCATTCTTTAAAACTTACGTAGTTTGTGGCAATATTACTTTGTTAAACTTATCATCAGTTATAGCACCTTCTACCATTACCAATTATACATGGGCTATTTCAGGTCCTGGAACTGGTACGTTTTTACCTAACGTTAATGCTGTAACTCCAACATTGTCGGTAAATATGTCTGGAACTTATACGATTACGCTTACAGTTACTTCCTCCACTGGATGTATAACTACATGGACAGAAATTGTAAATGTTTTATTACCAACTGCAAATTTCACTACTTCACCTGTTTGTGTAAATTCAGTTACAACCTTCCTTGCTAGTCCAAATTTACCAAGCTTACAATATGGATGGTCTTATGGAGATGGTGCAACTACATATTATGGAACAGGAGCAAGCGTTCAACATGCTTATAATACTGTAAGTCCACCTCCATTTAATGTAACACTTTATATACAAGATCAATATGGTTGTTCAGTAAATATAACAAAACCAATCATCGTAAATCCGCTTCCTAGTTGTGTTATTACAGCATCGGATACAGTTTTTTGTCCTGGTAGCTTTGTTACTTTATCTGCATGTACAGGTATGAGTTCTTATCAATGGTACAAAGATGGTGCTGCTATAAGCGGAGCTAATACAAACACTTATATTGTCAATAAACATGGCGAATACTGGGTAGATGTTACCAATGGAAATGGTTGTTCAAAAATATCAAATAAGATTTATATCTACGAGCATCCGCTTCCAAAAGCAAAAATTACAGGAAGTCGTTATATGTGTGCCGTTTCAGCAAGTAATACCAGCATATCTTTAAGTACTATATTTAATGTCAACTATTTATATAATTGGAGCAGTATTCCTGCTGGAGCTACTTTTAGTCCTTCAAATAGCAGTAGTACATCAGCAAATCTTACACTGCCAATTGTATTACCAGTTACTTATCAATTTGTTGTAGATGTTACAGATACTGTTACTGGTTGTATGGTTAGCGACACCATGTGTGTTACATTTTTTGAAACTCCATCATTGAATGTACCTTACCTAAATACTTGTCAAGGAAATAGTGTTACTTTAACCCCAACACCTTTGAATACTGTTAAATACAGCTATCAATGGAATAATGGAGCAGGAACACCTATTATTGTTGCATCAGCACCTGGTTTCTACAGTCTTACTATTACAGATAAAGCAACTGGATGTTCAGCAACTGCAAATGCAGGCACTATTAATCCAAAACCCGATTTAAGTTTATTCCCATTGGGATGCGAATCAATGTGTAATGTAGATACTTTACATTTATATATTCCTTTGCCACTTAATGCAGTTTATCCAAATAATACTTACGCAAATGCTTATCCTGTAATTAAATGGTACGATAATGGAAATTATGCCACACCAATTGGAAGTGGACAAACCCTTGCTTTCCCATCTAATATTCCAGGAAATCATCAAATTTCAGTAGTTGTAACTAATAGCTTTGGATGTACTGATACTGCTGGTGTATTTTGTTTTAAAAATGACCTTTGCTGTTCAATTTTATTGGAAAATATGCATACAGGCGATGCTTCTTGTCCTGGCACTTCTAATGGTTGGGTTTCAATATTACTAAATCCTGCTTCAGTTGGTGGTCCATTTACAATTACTTCTGTTCCTTTAGTAGCACCTTTGCCAACAACAATTACACCTGGAGTTCCATTATTGATTCCTAATCTTCCAGCCGGTGCATATACTTTTAATATTTCTAATTCAAGTGGAAGTTGTGTTGCAACTTATCATGCTGATATTATAAATGAAAGTACTACATGTTGTTTTGCTGAAATTGATACACTTTACCATAAAATAACATCGAATATTACTTACACTTCTGATGTAGTTTGGGATGGAAAGTATTACATTGATGATAATGTAATAGTAACTGTTTCGGGTGCTACACTTGATATTACAACTATGGATATAGTGTTTGGTAGTTGTGCAGGTATTGATTTTATCAATGGCGGACATTTACGTGCCAGCAATTCAGTATTAAGACCTTGTAATATTGATGGTACATGGAGAGGTTTAAGATTTGTTGGAAGTGCACCTTTTGATAATATCATCAACGAATGTACTTTTAAAAATGCTGAAGTTGCTCTTTATTTCCAATCATTATCAGATGGAGTAGTATCAAATAACTTGTTCTCAAATTGTAATTATGGTATCAGGGTAGAAAATAATAATACTTTTGATCATCCAATTTCTGGCAATCAATTTGTAACAGAGCAGTTTTTCCCTGTATTTACAAGCTGTTATAGTTTTGTGAACAACAGCAGTACTTATGGAATTTACACCTCAACTTCAAGATTATTGCAACAAGTTTCTCAAAACAGATTTGTAAATGCAAAAGCTGCTAACTTGCCACGTACTTATGGCGTTTATCAGGTAAAAGGTGGTGGAATCTTTTCTGCCAATACATTTACAGATCAAACTTATTCAATATTACTAAATTCAGCACTATATCCTTCAAATATTGAAAACAATAAAATTGAAGTAAACGTACCTGCTGTTTCGCCTCCTTCATCTATATATATTGACAATTCAAATAGTACGATTATTGAAATCAACAATAATGAAATATCAAATAATTTCAATAAATACAACAGTAATTCAGCTGTTTATAGTCGATACTCATCAAATATAAGCATAGTGAATAATAAGATTAAGGGTTTCAGATATGGAATAATTGCTACAAATGCCAAGAAGTTCCAAATCAGTAACAATGAAATTGTAGATCCTGATATCAATGGTATTTATTTTTACGGAACAGGTAAAGATAAAAACTATATTACTTGTAATTCAATAAAGATGAGAAATTATAATAATACCAGAGGTTTATACACTATTGATTTATCAACACTCAGCGAAGTTTCAAGCAATTGCATTACCGATTGTTATGTTTCAATGGATATAAGGTCATTTACAGTTTCTACTTTGCCAAAAATCAGAAATAATTATCTTTACAATTATAATTTTGCGGGGATAAATGTAGTTGGATATTCTGGTAATATTGGAACTTTAACACCTGCCGATCCTGGACTAAATACTTTATGGAGTAATTATAATCCTGCCATTGACATCAATAGTAATACAAATATTTTAGTAGCCGATAATTTTGGGATGTTTAATATTTCATTCCCTCAGGTGCAAATTGTAAGTAATCGTCCTTATCATTCAACGGCATCTTGTGGTCATCAAATTTTCAATATGCCATCGCAAGGAAACTTAAATATTAAATACAGTTGTGATAACTATTCAGCTTTATTAGGAATAATAAAAGGTTTAGTAGGTTCACTTTCTGCTACTGACAACTATCAAGCAATGTTACAATCGTCAAGTAATCAGTTTAATGATGCCAATATGCTATTGTCTTCTATTGACAATGCTGATATTACAATGCTGAATGAATTACTAAGTTTGACTTCATTAACAGAAAATGAAAAATCAATACTAAAATACAATTACTATTATAAAAGTGCTGATTATTTGAATGCTCATTTGAATATGAATAATTTCAATCCTGAAAATGCTGATCAAGTAGATTTCAAATTTTTAGGCTTACTTGATTTAGAAATCATTGAAAATGGCTTAAAATCATTGCCAAGCAATACTATTCAAGCATTGAATTCAATTGAAGCTAAAAAGAGCATCAACTCGAATTTTGCAATTGCTATACTCAACAACAATTCTAGCTATCGTGACTATATTTTTGAAAAACAAAATCTTCTTGAAGTTACGAAAAGTGGCAATATTCAACATATTAGTGATAACGAAAACTATTTGAATATTTTCCCAAATCCTGCTAAAGAAAAAGTGTTCATTGAAATAGCAAAAGCTGGCATGGAAAATGGCAAAATTGAGTTGTTTGATGCAAGTGGAAAGAAAGTTAGCGATTATAAGTTAAGTTTCGTAGCTGGTGGAATTGAATTAGAAATTCAAAACTTAAGAAGCGGGCTCTACTATGTAACTCTTACCGACGAAAATTTTGGAAGAATACAAACTGGAAAATTAGTCAAAGATTAAGTTCTTTAATATTCCTCAATAAATTTTTACTCCTGTTCTATTTTCATCAGAACAGGAGTAAAATTTATAATTTAAAAACTACAAGAACTCAACAAATTTTATACTCTCTTTTATTATGAAAAATAAAGCAAATATAATTTTAGCTCTATATTTCTGTGTTCTATTGTTAATTACAAATAGCACAAATGTTCTTGCTTTTTCTTCTGAATTTTCATCAGAAAATTGGAGGAAAAATCATGTTCAACTCAGAGATGAAAATAAGCTAATGAGAAATGAAACATCAACTTTAACTTCACAATATTGTGCAGCTGGTTCTTTTGGTGCTAATTTTGAATATATTTCAAATGTTGCAATAGGTTCAATCAACAAAACTTCAGGAATAGGAATTGATGGTTATCAGGATTTCACTTCACAACTTGCTACTTTACAAATTGGTGTTAGTATTTCTGCAACTATTAGTATTACCGATTTTAATATTGGCGATCAAATATTTATATGGATAGATTGGAATCAAGATGGAGATTTTGATGATATTGATGAAAATGTTTATGCATCCAGTGGATTTGCTTTCAGCAGTCCGCTCACTACTACTGCTTTTGCACCACCCAACAATGCCGCAATTGGCACTACAAGAATGAGAATAAGATTACACGATACAAGTTTTGGATCAAATAATACTCCATGCGGAAATTCTGATTATGGTGAAGTGGAAGATTATTCAATAAATGTTATTGGAGCAGGATGTAGTCCACCTTCTATTCAAGCTACTGCCTTTACTGCATCTGCAATTACCAATACAAGCCTTACTGCAGGTTGGACAAGAGGAAACGGCAACTCTGTATTAGTTTTAGCCAGACAAGGAAGTGCTGTAAATGCAGACCCTATTAATGGGGTAGTTTACACTGCTAACTCAGCCTTTGGTAGCGGATCGCAAATTGGTACAGCTAATTATGTTGTTTATAATGGCGTAGGAACTTCTGTAAATGTCACCGCATTATCATTAGGAAGCAATTATTATTACGCAATTTACGAGTTCAACACTTCTGGAAATTGTTATAAAACATCTGCTTTAACAGGAAATGCAATAACTTCTGGAGCTTCACAATGTAATTATTGTATTGCTATGGGAAGCATGGAATATAATACGAGTATAACTTCTATAAATTTCAATACCTTAAACAATCTAACGGCAAAAACAGCAGCTTATAATAATTACACTGGATTATCGACCAATGTAAACAAAAACTCAATTTATAACTTATCTGTAAAATTGAATACGGATGGTGATTACATTACACATGCTTATGCATGGATAGACTGGAATCAGGATTGTGATTTTTTGGATGCCAATGAAGATTACGACTTAGGAATTGCAAACAATGTTGCAAGCGGATTTTCTTCATTATCTCCTAAAAGTATTACTATACCTGCAACTGCACTTACGGGAAGTACAAGAATGAGAATTGCAGTAAAATACGACTCCTCTCCTATTTCTTGCGAAACAGATTTTGATGGTGAAGTGGAAGATTACACTCTAAATATAACCTCTTCAACATGCACGCCTCCATCAATACAAGCGACTGCATTTATATCTTCAGCAATAACCGACAGTTCAATGACAATTGGGTTTGTACGTGGTAATGGATCTTCTGTTTTAGTAGTTGCTCATAAAGGAAGTGCAGTTAATGCTATTCCTATTAGTGGTACAAATTATACAGCTAATGCAGCATTTGGTAGTGGATCACAAATAGGAACAGATAATTATGTTGTTTATAACGGCAATTCAAATTCTATCAACATCACTTCATTAACTGCAGGAACTAACTATTATTATGCTATTTATGAATATAACACCTCAGAATTTTGTTACAAAATACCCGCATTAACTGATAGTGTAAAAACAACAGGAATACAACCCTATTGCTCAGCAGGTTCAACAGGTAGTAATTTCGAATATATTTCTAATGTATCTATAGGTTCTATAAATCAAATGTCAGTAAGAGGTGTCAATGGCTATCAGAATTACACTTCACAAATTACAACAATGTACATAGGCATTAATACTTCAGCCATCATTAGTGTTGCAAATTCTAACATCGGAGACCAATTAATAATATGGGTTGATTGGAATAAAGATGGTGATTTTGCTGATGCCGGAGAAAATGTATATACTTCAAGTGGAGTTTCGTTTACAAGTCCACATACTACTGCTTATTTTGCACCACCTCTTGGTACAGCACTTGGTACTTATCGAATGAGAATTAGATTACATGATACGAGTTTTGGCTCAAACACAACTCCTTGCGGAGATTCTGATTATGGTGAAGTAGAAGATTATTCAATCAATGTAACGGCTACACCATGTACACCACCAACAATCCAAGCTTCTGCTTTTACTTCTTCATCAATAACTAATCATAACATGAACATTGGATTTTTGCGTGGAAATGGCGATTCAATTTTAGTAATTGCAAGAAATGCAAGCGCTTTGAATGCAGAACCTCTAAACGGAGTCGTTTATAATGCAAATACAGCTTTTGGTAATGGATCTGAAATTGGAACAGCTAACTTTGTAGTATATAAAGGGATTGGGTCTTCTGCAAATATTACAGCATTGGTTTCAGGAACTACCTATTATTATGCTGTTTATGAATTTTCTTCAGCAAGTCATTGCTACAAAACGCCTGCATTAACAGGAAGTGTTCAAACAACAGGAGTACATCCTTATTGCGAAGCAGGTTCTTTATCTAATTTATCAACAGCTGAGTATATTTCAACTGTTACTATGGGTTCAATCAATCAGGTTTCTGGAAAAGGAATTTTTGGTTATCAGGATTTTACTTCACAACTTACAGGTTTGCAAATTGGAGAAACTGCTTCAGTTAGCATTAGCACAACCAATGATTATCAATTGAATCAGGTATTGATTTGGGTTGACTGGAATCATGATAATGATTTTGCAGATACAAATGAAAGGGTTTATGTTTCGGGTGGTTCTTTTGTAAGTCCTATAATTACAAGCATTACGCCTCCTTTAGGTGCAGCAATTGGCATCACTACCATGAGAATCAGATTAGATGATACTGACAATGGCGCAAATCCATTCCCTTGTGGTTTTTCTCAATGGGGTGAAGTAGAAGATTATTCAATCAATGTAATTGCTCCATGCACTCCCCCAACAACACAAGCTTTTTCTTTTTCAACCTCTGCAATAACTAGTACTTCAATGAAGTTAACATGGACTCGTGGCAATGGTGATTCAGTAATTGTAGTTGCACGACAAGGAAGTGCTGTAAATGCAAATCCAATTAATGAGAACATATATATAGCTAACTCAGCTTTTGGTTTGGGTTCGCAAATAGGTTCAGGTAATTATGTAATGTATAAAGGAACTGCAACATCAGCAAATATAAATAATTTAGCAAATGAAACATCTTATTATTTTGCTGTTTACGAATACAATTCAAACAGATATTGCTACAAAACTCCAGCTTTAACAGGCATGGGAGTAACAACCAGAACTACGACATTTACAGCAGCAATATCAAGTGCATGGGAAAACAATGCAAACTGGGATCATGGCATTCCTACACCAACAACGGATGCATTTATTCCCTCCAATACTTTTGCAATAATTAATTCAAATAATTATGAATGCAATAATTTAACTATTGCTCCTTTGGGCTATTTGTCGATAAATACTTCAAAAGATTTAAGGGTTAATGGAGCATTTACAATACATTCTGATGCCACAGGATCAGGTTCTTTTATTAATAAAGGAAGTTTGCATTCTACTACAAATACTATTGAACGATATATTCCTGTTATTTCTTCTGAGGATTTTCATGTAATTGGATCTCCAATTGCCAATCAATTAATTAACACTGATTTTTGTCCTGGAATTCAAAGCTTCTATATTTGGAACGAATTAAATGGCTTGTGGGTAGCTTATGAAGACAATGGTTTTAATGCACTTAATGGAAGTAATAACTTTGTACCTGGCAGAGGCTATGCAGTTTCATATCCTTCTACTTCTACAAAAAACTTTATCGGAACTATTAATCAAGGAAGTGTAGCTATAAATTTAAGCGTTTCTTCAGGAAATTATAGTGGATGGAATCTTATTGCCAATCCTTACCCATCAGCTATCTACTGGGACGAACCTACTGGCTGGACAAGAAATATATTAGCCAATGCAGGAGGAAACCAAAAAGCAATGTGGATTTGGAATGCAGCTTTAGGGAATTATGGAACCTATATTTCAAATACCGGATTTAATGCAGGCACCAATGGTGTTACCCCTATTATCGCAATGGCACAAGGATTTTGGGTAAAAGCAGCCACAGCCGGAACAGTTGTAATGACAAATAACATTCAGGAGCATTCTTTCCAGGAATTTCTTAAATCTCAATCAACAAATACTGAAAGGCTTCGTATATTAGTTTCAACTACAGAAAATAATTTCAAGGATGAACTTATTATTAATTTTGGAAATACCAATGATGAAGGTGGTGCAGAAAAAATGTTCAGTATCAATGCAAGCGCTCCAAGTATATATTCAACAAAACTGAATAAAAACTGGAGTATCAACAATCTTACTTCAATGGCTGAGAATGCAACGATACCTATTGGTTTTAAACCAGGTATTGATGGTAATTATACCATTTCATCCATCGGTGTTCAAGCATTGGGCAATGTGATGCTGGAAGATTTAAAAACAGGAACTCAGCAGAATTTATCTGTAAATAGCAATTATTCATTCAATGCTCAAACCAGCGATAATGAAAATCGCTTTTTACTGCATTTTACTGCAAGTGGCATTAATAATATGGTTGACAAAAAACCATCTATAAATTATAGTAATCAAACAATCAATGTTTTCAATCCTTGGTTGGGAAATACGATGGTAAATATTTTTGATGTAAATGGTAAATTAATTCAAACTTATACAGCCAAAGAAGGATATAGCAATTATCCTTTTAATCCATCAAAAGGAGTGTATGTTATTAAACTTCAAAACGAACAACATGTTTTTATAAAGAAAGAGGTTATTTATTAATCAATAAAAAAGAGGCTGTCACAAAAATGAGACAGCCTCTTTTTTTATGTTAATTTTATTGTTAGTTCATTTATTATTAATAAGTTTGTAGGGTGAAAAATAAACTATTTGCTAATATGGATATATAGCTAATTTAATAAAAGGCATAATTACCACTAAGCGGTGTCAAATAATTTCTTAATTTCGTTTATTCAAAATAACATCAGATAATGAATTTAATCCAACTGAAACCACGCAAGGCATTAAATAAAGC
>JBMOKG010000031.1:0-51894 GCA_049315385.1 Bacteroidales bacterium | reverse complement strand
AACCAGTTGGGCATAAACCACGGTTATCGGCAACTGTGTACCAGTTATATAATTTACCGTAAGTGCTTGAAGTATTTGTATCATTGTTATAATTGGAATAAGCAGCAGTAGTTAAATTGCTGTAAGTAGAATTACTGGTATAGTTAGGAATAGCATCTCCATTTCTGAATTTTGTAGTTTTCAGATTTTGTTTCATCCAGATTTGTGTTCCGATATGAACAGTATCATAAGCATTTCCATCGATATCATAAAACAAGGCTGCATATTGAAGAGTGGTAAAATTAATCAGATTGCCATAAGCAGTTCCTATACTATTGGTTGCAAAAGCGCGCACATAATACGAAGTCCCGGCCGTTAAACCGCTAATATTTGAAGTAAATGCAGCAGTTCCGCTTCCACTGCTAATGACGCTATCAGCAATAGTTGGATTAACAGAAGTGCTGTAACAAATTCCTCTTGCAGTGATACTGGCTCCTCCATCAGCAGTAATATTTCCTCCGGAAACAGCAGATGTATATGAAACTGATGAAGCAGCTGAAGTAATAATCGTTGGAATAGAAATCAAGGTTGTAAAATTAACTTCATTTCCGTAGGCTGTACCAATCGAATTAATTGCATATGCTCTGGCATAATAAGTTGTATTGGCTGTTAAAGCAGTTAAACTTGCTGTAAAACTTGCTGTCCCGCTCCCACAGGCGATCAAATAATCAGATGTAGTCGGGTTTGTAAAATTACTGTAACAAATACCTCTTGCAGTTACACTAGCACCTCCGTCGGATATCACATTTCCGCCGGAAGTGGCAGTAGAAGCAGTAATAGCAGTAGCAGGGGCAGTCGAAACTGAAGGTAAGAGGCTTAAAGTTGAAAAAACCACCTGATTACCATAAGCAGTTCCTGCATTATTAGTAGCAAAAGCACGAACGTAATAGGTAGTTGATGAAGTTAAAGCAGTTAAGTTTGATATATATACCCCTGTTCCGTTTCCACTATTTATCAGATTGTTTAAATTAGTCGGATTCGGTGAAGTACTAAAACAAATTCCTCTTGCAGTGATACTTGCTCCTCCATCAGCAGTTATATTCCCACCGGAGTTTGCAGAATTAGCAGTAATATTAGAAATGTCAGTTGTGGTCAGGGTAGGTATTGATGCAATAAAAGTAAAGCTTATGGTTTTACTGGAAGTTGGAACATCTGTCACAATAGTAGAGAGTATCCCTGAATAAGCTGTAAAACGAAGGTTGTCACCTGCTGTATAAGCCATATCAAAGTTTGAATTTGTATTTTTTAAAGGAATAGTATTAAAGGATACTTTTTCTCGTCCAAGATATTCTAAAGTTGCTTCATTGTTTTCAACAGACTGACTTAGCAATTTTGTTGTATAAAAAAAATTATTCGCAATAATATGTATAAAATACATGCCTTGTTGTAAGCCGGAAATCAAGTATTGATGGATACCTTGCTCGAGAAAATTATTAGATTTTACTATTTCTTTTCCATTTATATCATAAATAATAATATGAATATCTCCTGATGCTTCAGCATAAAATGAAATTTCAGCCCGCCTCTGCATGGGATTGGGATAGATCATTACATCTTCATAATTGGTATGCTCATTTATTCCAACTAAACCTAAATGCAAAGTATCTGTACCCAATACCGTCATTTTAATACCCTGAGTAAGGTTTTCCACTTTTACGCTATCTACATTGGTAGTTGCGCCAGTTCCGATAAAGCTAATATAATAACTTTGAGAATAAGTTTTTGTTATTACAAAAATCAAGAGGTATAAAATTATAAATTTTCTCATAGGGCGTATACTTTAGTAGTTTCAATATGAAGTTTTGATGAATTGTAAAAAGAAATATTTTTTAAAATTCGATTCATTGGCAAATTTATAACTAATTCAATAAACATCAACTAAAAATTAAATATTTAACCCGCATCCTTTCAATCGAAATTGGAGAATTTAAGAAATTTAAAGAATGCTTTTCATTAACAAAAATATAATTGCTATTTGATTTTTATTAATTTTACGCTTTGAAAGCTAAGGTATGAAAACTATGAAAAGATTATTTATGACAGCAATGCTGTTACAACTTTTGGTATTGAAAGTTTATTCACAGGAAGAGCCGATTGAGCTAATTACTGCTAACTGTAAAATAAAAGGGACTTTGACATTGCCTGCTCAAAAACAGGACATTCCGCTTGTATTGATAATTTCCGGTTCAGGTCCAACAGACAGAGATTGTAATCAACCCCGTATGAAGACAAATGCTTTTAAATATCTTGCCGATGATTTGCAAAAAAACGGCATAGCATCTGTTCGGTTTGATAAACGTGGTATAGCAGAAAGTGCTGATACCAATGTGAAAGAAATCAACATGCGATTTGATGATTTTATTGATGATGTTAAAGCCTGGATAGAATTATTATCGAAAGACAAAAGATTCTCCGGGCTGATTATTGCCGGACATAGCGAAGGTTCTTTGATAGGCATGGCTGCATGTAAAAACAATAACAAGGTGAAAGGATATATTTCAATTGCTGGTGCAGGTCGTCCTATCGACGAAGTCTTAAAAGAGCAACTTGCTGCACAGTCGAAGGAATATCAGGATATTGTATTTCCTATGATAGACCGTTTAAAAAAAGGAGATACGATACAAAATGTTGCCAAATCATTGTATACATTGTTTCGCCCGAGTGTACAACCTTATATGATTTCATGGTTAAAATACAATCCTCAGGAGGAAATTAGCAAATTAAACATACCCATACTCATACTACAAGGCAGTACTGACATACAGGTATCGGAAACGGATGCTGACCTTCTGGCAAAAGCAAACCCGGCAGCTAAGGAAAAGATTATAAAGAACATGAATCATGTGTTGAAAGATTGTGATACCAAAGACAAAAAAATAAATATGGCTACTTACTTTCAAGCAGAATTACCTTTAAATAAAGAATTTGTAAAAGTGATCATTAAATTTATAAAAGGGATTAAATAGGCTAAAGTTAAAACCAATAGAAATCGATAATCAACGAAGAAATGAACAAAAAACAACTTATTGGACAACTTTTATTCATATTATTTTTCACTATCTTATTTGCTTGTAATTCTATGACTAATTCGGACAAAGAACCTATCAACATTTTTTTGATGAAGTCGATTTAGGTGCATTTGGTTCAGATAAGAAGCTTTTTATTAATGCTAGTTTTAGTGAATGTGGCGAATGGGGTGGCCATGAAGAGAAAATGGCTGTATATGCTAAAATAGATAAGGAATTTTATTTAAGTTATCAGAAATTTAAAGTGAACTGTGATTCAATAGGTGATAATTATGGGGCAGCCGAGTTTCAGAAATTAGAATTTCAAAAAACTATAAAACTCAATCATGACAACAAAAAATCAATTTCAGCCTATATCCATCGATTGGCTAAATCTAAAATAGGCGAACGCTTTCCTGGACATGCAGGAAATTCATTTTCAGTAGTTAAATCTGACTCAACACTAATAATTAAGGTTTATGACTACAATATTTATGATATTAAGAGTTATAACAAACTTATGACTGAACTAAATTTACCATTAGCAAAAGTAACAATCAAAATAGTTGAATTTCAATAAGTGATTAACGTGATATCAATAGGGCAGAATAAAATAACAACGTATCATCATCTCGACTTTTTAGCTAAAACTGACATGGAAGATACTCATTCTAAAAATAGATACGAATTACGAAACCAACTATTTATTAAGATTTTGCATAAAATATTCATCAGATTTGGTTGAAATAATTTTACAATATAAATTTATATTAAACAGCGGTTTTTAAGCAAGATGACATTAGTATTAAGCCAATACATAAAAACAACAAACAAAAATTATGAAAAAATCTGACATTTACGAAATTGCGATTAAAATACTAGGACTATATCTTGTTGTGATAATAATTGGACAGTTAAAAGACGTAGTTTCAATTGCGACAATTTTGATTCAGACAAAAAATAATCCCGATACTTTTAGTGGTTTAAACCAGACACCATTGCTAATTGTCACTCTTGTCTGCCTTCTCATGTTGACATCATTCTCCGGACTTTTAATATTTAAAACAAGAAAACTTGTAAGGCTTATTAGTGAAAAAGACGATTACGAAGAAACAACAAAACTATTTACAGAAAAGCATACTATTTATGAAATTGTGTTGACTTTAGTCGGATTATTAACTATTATACAAACATTACCTGAATTTGCCTATAAATTGAATTCTTATATTTTAATAATGCAAATTGACTTCCCTAAAAATGGCAATGATAAATATTTCATAATAATCGCAGGCTTGAAAATTACTGTCGGATTTTTAGCTATTAAATATTCAAAATTAATTTCAAATTATTTAACTAAAGATAAAATTCAAAATAATATATCAGACGAATAAATAGTAAGACCTCAGCTAATAAGTATGAACACTCCCCTACCAATAAATAGTTGAAATTAATAGTCTTACGATAAATATTACGATTATAAATCAATATTGCACTAATAAAAATTCCTGCATATTTTAGGTAAAACTATTTATCTTAAAACTGTTACAGAGCCAAGCTTTCGGTAATTTACACCATCTTCTCCGATTGCTTCAATTGAATATACATAAACTCCTTCAGATACATAATCTCCTAAATACTTTCCATCCCATCCTACATTTATATCATTGGTTTCAAATAATAGATTTCCCCATCTGCTAAAAATATAAATATGGAACTTTTCTATATGCGTATAAGCTATGAGAAATAAATCATTAATACCGTCTCCGTTAGGTGTAAATGAATTTGGAACATAAAAGGTAGAAACTCCTTTTACTTTAATATTTACACAAGCAGTATCAAAACAATCATTATTATTTGAAGCAAAGACACAATAAAACGTATCAACAACAGGATACATGATTAAAGAATTGCTCAGAAAACCATTGTTCCAGAGATATGAAAGCCCGCCATTAGCTGTAACAATAACAGAATCTCCAATGAAAATAGTATTTGAAGAAACTGAAACAGAAGCATGTGGTGAAGGTTTTACAGTAACAACAGAAGTATCTTTAGCTATGCATCCCGCTATTGTGTATACAATTGGATAATTGGATGTAACAGGAGGCGAAATACTGATAGAGGCTGTTTGTTGTCCACCGGGTAACCATTTATAACTACCTCCCTGCAATGAAGGAGTTGCAGTTAATAAAGTAGTTGTACCTGAACAAATCGTCGGGTTATTACTGCTAACAAAAGGAATTACAGGACTGTCAGGCAAAACAACAGTTGTATCAGTTTTACAATCATTTGTGTCTGTAATAGTAACAGAATAGTTTCCGGCAAATAAATTATTAATACTTGCAGTAGTATCACCATTACTCCATATATAATTAAAAGGAGATTCACCATTGTTTAAAGTAAGCGTAATATTTCCATTATTTCCTCCTTTACAAATAATTGCGGTTGTATGAATTGATGAATTTAATTCTAAATTTTCAATATGTACATTCGTTGTTGCAATTTGCGAATTAGCATCTTTTACTTCAACAGTATAATTTCCTGAACATAATCCTGTTACTGTAGCAGTAGTTGTTAATTGCTGATCATTCCATTTAAATGAATAAGGAGGTTGTCCACCGCTTACAAAAACAGTTGCTTTTCCGGTACAGGTAATATTTGGAGGAGGAATACATAAAGCATTACAACTTCCATAAGTTGGAATAGAAGGTGTAGACACCCAATTACCTCCATCGGGAATTCTTCTGAAAGATTGACCTATAAAACTACCGGGATTCAATGAAGTGATATAATTCTTTTTTTGTAAAGGAATGCTATCATAGGATGCAAGATTCCCGGAAAATGCACAAGTTGAAACACTTGGAATACAGGGAATACAACTTAAACATGAATAAGTTTGGGTATTCCATGAGATTGCATCCTGAGGTACACCATTATTATCGTAAAAAGCAAACCAGCCACCATTATTAGGGAACCATAATCTCCTTCCACCTCCTATACAAACATGATTTGACAAACTACTATTTACAACAATTTCAATCGTTTTACCACCATTTTGAATCAGCAAATTAGAAGGAACAGCCGGAGCTTTAATGCCTCTTATTATAACAAATCCTCTCGGTGGCACTACGGTACCATTTGGTATAATAAACCCTCCACCATAGTTAGAAGATATACCATCAGTTCCCTGATCTTTGGAATTATTTCCCAGAAAAAAACAGGAAATATCAACCGATAAACAAAGATCAGGATTATAAAGTTCTATCCATTCACCTTCACTTCCCACACCTGTAACCTGGCCATAAATTGAACCATCTCCCACAGAAGGAGTAAGCATCACTTCATTGATCATAATTTTAGGACCATTATAAGTACAGGGATTGCCATTGCAAACCGTGTTTATCTGAGTAGTGGTGGTAAGATTCATTTGTGCATTTACCATGTTACTCAACAAAAGCAATATCCATAAACTAAAAAAGCTAGTATGTTTTTTCATGGTTTTGCTTCATTTATTTTATCAATATTTATTTATAATATAAGTATACTTTTAAGGTAAATAATAGAATCTTAATATTTAAGACAAAGATAATAAAAAATGAGTTTAAATAGTGGCTTAAAACATAAAAACATTAATTTTGCATGCAATTAATCAATCAAATAAATATTATACCATGTACGATAAAGTTAAAGAACAACTTCAGAAAGAAATCAGCGAAATTAAAAATGCAGGTTTGTATAAAAACGAACGTATCATTGTTTCTCCTCAGGGAGCTAATATTAAAGTAAAAAGCGGACAGGAAGTCTTGAACTTTTGTGCTAATAATTATCTGGGTTTATCCAATAATCCTCAGTTAATTCAGGCAGCAAAAGATGCAATGGATAGTCGTGGTTATGGAATGTCATCTGTTCGTTTTATATGTGGAACTCAGGATTTACACAAAGAACTGGAACAAAAGATAGCTGAGTTTTTCGGTACAGAAGATACCATTTTGTATGCTGCATGTTTTGATGCAAACGGTGGTGTATTTGAACCTATATTGGGTGAAGAAGATGCAATTATTTCCGATGCATTGAATCATGCTTCTATTATTGACGGAGTCCGTTTATGTAAAGCACAACGTTATCGTTACAATAATGCAGATATGGCTGATCTGGAAGAACAGTTAAAAGCTGCTCAAACAAATCGTTTCCGACTAATTGTTACTGATGGTGTTTTTTCAATGGATGGTAATGTAGCTCCTTTAGATAAAATCTATGAACTAGCCAATAAATACGATGCCATGATAATGGTAGATGAATCACATTCAGCCGGTGTTGTTGGAAAAACAGGAAGAGGAGTTACAGAGTTGTACAATTTAAAAGGTAAATGCGAAATCATAACAGGTACTTTAGGTAAAGCTTTTGGTGGTGCCATTGGCGGATTTACAACCGGTAAAAAAGAAATTATTGAAATGTTACGTCAACGTTCACGTCCTTATTTATTTTCAAACTCAATTCCTCCAATGGTAGCTGCAGCAGGTATCAAAATGGTTGAAATGATGAGTGAAACCAATGAATTACAGGATAAACTTCATGAAAATACTGCTTATTACAGCCAGAAAATGATAGAAGCAGGTTTCGATTGTAAACCAACACAATCAGCAATTGTTGCAGTAATGTTGTATGATGCAAAATTATCTCAGGAAATGGCTTCAAAATTACTTGAAGAAGGTATTTACGTTATTGGATTCTATTATCCTGTTGTTCCAAAAGATAAAGCCCGTATCCGTGTTCAGATATCAGCTGCCCATACCAAAGAAAATCTTGATAAATGTATTGCAGCATTTACAAAAGTGGGTAAAGAATTAGGTGTAATTAAATAAAAATTTATAAATATTTGCCCGGAACTGTCAGTTTATAATGATTAGTTGTTTCAATCGATTAACTATAATAAAAAAACTGACAGTTCTAAAAAGGTTTATGAATAACAAAAATAGATTTTTGTTATTCGGACAGTTTTATAGTTGTTAACCTCCTTCTCAACTAATTTGTGACAGAATCTGATTTTATTTCATGTATGATTGTTTTTTATTGGCTTATCAATCGTATTTAATATTGCATTTTTAATAGGTTTTAGAAAAAAGAAAGAAAACTAATATTTGAAACTACTTACTATAAAATATGTGTAAAAAAATCAAGCTTTTATTAATAATTTTACTTGCAGGATTTGTCTTTTTAAACAATTTAAAAAGTCAGGAAACTGCATCGAAATTTTATTTTGGTGGTGTAAATTTTAATACAGGAAAAATTGTACCTCACTCAAAACGTATTGAAAATATTAAAGGGGATTTGTTTGTTTTACAAGCTAAACTCTATCAGAATTTATACAGTACTACAGATTTGGAAAATCCGTTTAAAGCTACAAAATTTGGTTACTCTCTAACATATATTCATACTCAAAATACGGTTGTAGGTGATTTTTTGGGAGCAAATATGTTTATTGAACCAATGTTGTATAGCTATCACAATTTGTTTTTATATTCTCATTTAGGAGCAGGAATTGCCTATGCAACAAAAAAGTATAACAAAGTAAGTAATCCAACTAACTTTATGATCAGCACTGATTTGAGTTTTTTTTTCAATGCAAAATTAAATCTTGATTTACAGCTTAATAAGCAGTTTTCTATAGGGTTGAATGCAGGATTCTCTCATTGTTCAAATGCAGCATTAAACCTTCCTAATTTAGGTATCAATATGCTTAACTATGGAGTAAATATTGGTTATCGGATTTTTGATGATAAAAGCCCCGCTTTATCGATTAAAAATAATCAGCCTGTTAAAAAATGGGCTTACGATTTTGCTGTTGGAATTGCTACTCGTGGTGTAAATGAAGAATTAAATAAATACTATCTAATATTTACAAATGATTATGCGTTGAATCGATTTTTAAACAAAAAGAACATTCTGAGTGTAAATTTTCATTATGTTTTAAGACAGGGTGAAATATACGACAATTACTATTCTACAACATATAATAGCTATTTTGGCATAGCTTTGGGTCATGAATTACTGATCCGAAAATTAGCTTTAATTACTCAATTAGGAAGTTATTTTTATGATACGAATCTAAATCAGCATTATTGGTATGCCCGATTAGGTATTCGCTATTATTTTACAAAAAATCTTTATGGAATGGCGACATTAACCAACCGCAAACAATCAGCTGATTATTTACAATATGCAATTGGCTTTCGATTAAAATAAGCAGATTTCTGCTTATATTTTCAATTTGTTTCACAATATTAAAATCTATATTCTATTTTAACAAAATAGCTTTTGTTTTTCAAAGAACTAAGTTTTTTTTGTTTAAATTAGCCACAAGAATTTAAATTTTATTTTTTGTAATGAAAGCAAATAAATATATACTTATCTTATTTATTTTTAATATTTTAACAATTTTTGTAAATGCACAAAAAGTTGGGCTTGTATTGAGTGGAGGTGGATCTAAAGGTGTGGCACATATTGGGGTTATTAAGGCTCTAGAAGAAAATGGAATACCAATCGATTATATTGCAGGTACATCTATGGGTGCTATTATTGGAGGACTATATGCTGCCGGCTATTCTCCTGATGAAATGGAAAGAATTTTTTTAGGTGATGAATTCCCAAACTGGATTTCGGAAACCATTGATAAAAAATACATCTATTATTTTAAAAAAGAGGCTCCCAATGCTTCATGGGTTGATTTACGATTTAATTATAACACAAAAATTAAACCCAAATTACCTACCAATATAGTTTCTCCTTATCAAATGGATTTTGCTTTTCTTGAAATTTTCAGCAGTGCCAATGCAATTGCAAAGAATAATTTTGATAATTTATTTGTACCTTTCCGATGTGTTGCTTCAGATATTTATACGAGTAAACAGGTAGTATTAAGAAAAGGAGATTTAGGAAAGGCAATTAGGGCATCCATGACTTTCCCTTTTTATTTTAAGCCTATAAAAATTGATAGTACACTACTATTTGATGGTGGTATGTATAATAATTTCCCAACTAATATCATGTACGAAGATTTTTTTCCTGATATTATTATCGGAAGTAAAGTTGCAAGTAATTATGCAAAACCTGATGAAGACGATATTGTGTCTCAATTACAGAATATGTTAATGGAAAAAACAGATTACTCTGTAATTTGCAGTAATGGTATTTTGATTTCTCCAAATATAAAAAGTGTAAATTTAACTGATTTTGAAAATACGAAAGCTTTTATTGACAGTGGATATTCCGAAACTATTAGGAAAATTCATTCTATACGTCAATGTGTTTCTTCAAACATTTCTATAGATAGTATTATAGCTAAAAGAAAAGCATTTAATGAAAGAAAACCAGCATTGATAATTGACAGTATTTTCATTAATGGTATAACAGCTAATCAAAAAGTATACATCAATCGTTTACTTTTCCATAAATCTCAGGACTTACCTATTCAAAAAATCAAATCAGAATACTTCAAATTATTAGCAGATAACAAAATAGATAAAATATCACCAAAACTCGTTTTTATTGATAGTACTAGTAAATTTAACTTATATCTGGATATTAAAAAAGATAAGAATTTTGTTGCAGAATTTGGAGGAAATATATCATCAAGTCCTATTAATGAAGCATTTGTTCAGTTTCAATATAAACATTTTGGGAAAACTGCTAAAAGTTTTTTTATTAATACTTATATGGGAAAGTTTTACAGTTCTGCAATGGCAAAAGCCAGATTTGACTATCCTTCATCAATACCTATATATTTAGAAGGTGCATTTGTAATTCATCAATGGGACTTTTTTAAAACAAAGACCTATTTTTTTGAAGACAAGACTCCCTCCTATCTTATTCAAAATGAAAAATATGTAACTATTGCACTTGGTTTACCAGCTGGAAATAAAGCACGTTATGAAGCACGTTTTTCAAAAGCTTTTTCAAATAATGAATATTATCAAAACAATACATTTGGGAGAAGTGATACAGCAGATCAAACTAATTTTAATTTTTATTCTATCGGGCTTAAATATGAATACAATACCCTTAATAAAAAGCAATTTGCAAACTCAGGAAGTTTTTTTCAATTAAAATTAAAATATGTTGATGGGAATGAAGAATATTTACCCGGATCAACTTCATTAAATAAAAGCTTATTTAATACCAGGCAACAATGGATACAAGCTAAATTAACCTATGATAAATACTTTAGTAAAACAGGATTTAATACTTTAGGCATTTTGGTAGAAACTTTTTTCTCAAATCAGAAATTATTCAATAATTATACAGCCAGTGTTTTATCTGCAGCGGCATTTACACCTTTTCCTGAATCTAATACTTTATTTTTAACCCCTTTCAGGTCGAATGTCTATGCAGCTTTTGGAATTAAAGATATCATAGGATTAGCTAAAAATATTGATTTGCGATTAGAAGCATATCTTTTTCTGCCTTTTGAAGAAATGATTCAAACTGCAAATTTATCTGCAACATTAAATAAAAAATTTAACAATCGATACCTCATGGGTTCTTCCACATTGGTCTTTCATAGTCCTATAGGTCCGGCGAGTTTAAGTTTTAATTACTACCAGAATATGGATCAGCCATTTTCTTTAGTTTTCAATCTTGGTTATATTCTTTTTAATCCTAGAGCCAGAGAATAAATATTCTCAATTGATTTGACACATCTGATTTAAAAGATAAATAAAATAAAATTAAGTTTGCACAATAACAAATAATTTCTACTTTTGCTTCCCCTTTAAAAAGGGAATAAATTATTTAAAGTTCATTTTATTATTAATCATTAATGTACAGATCATCTCTATCAGATTTCCATTTAAAGTAATGGAAAGAGAATTCTTAATCTGTTAAAAATACAGAAAGTATATGAAAAATTTATCTCAGGAACCTGTAGAAAATCAGGAAAATGTAATTAACATCGAAGAACAACAAGCAGAAATTCAGGTAACTAATACCATTACTGCTGAAGAGGTTTTGTTGGCAGAACCAGAAGTAATAACAAGTACTAATATGACCAATGTTGAGGTTGAAGAAGAACCATCAATGGAAGAGCATATGGAAACCAAAGCTACTACAAAAGAAGACATCAGTAAAGAAGAGATTATCATTCCAAATGAAACCGAAATTGTAGCAATGGAAGTTGAAAATAAAGAAGCCGTAATTGAAGAAGTAAATGTTACTGCTGACGAAATCACAGACGTAACTACTGAAATTGCAGAACCTCTTATTGAAAATGAAAAGCTTGATACTATTGTTGATACAATCGAAGAAGTTACTGAATCAAATGAATCTGTCAATGAAACACCTAAAGTATTAGATAGCTTACCAGAATCTTTAATACTTGAAGTTAATGAGAACGAAGAAGCAGATGAATTAGATCATGAGCTAAATGATATTGAACTAGAAGAGAAATACAGCCATTTTTCGAAAAATGAATTAATTGAAATATTAAATTCATTGGTTCACGAAGAAAATATAAATAGTATTAAAACAAAAGTCTCTCTTATTAAAGTGGCTTATTTAAAAATACTAAAAGAAGAAAGACTTCTGATTTATGAAAAATATATAGAAGAAGGTGGTGTCAAAGAAGACTTTAGCCCAATTGAAGACGAAACTGAAATCAGATTTAAATTAGCTTTTGATATTTACAGAGAAAGAAAAAATAAATATAACGAAGAACAGGAAAAAATAAAACTTGATAATCTGTCTAAAAAACAGCAGATTATTGAAGAGCTAAAAATTCTTATCAATTCTGAAGAAACATTAAAAAAGACTTACGACGATTTTAAAGTTTTACAGGAAAAATGGAAAGAAATCGGACAGGTTCCTCATGGTGATAACAATAATTTATGGCAGAATTATCATTTTCTGATTGAAAAATTCTTTGATAAAGTTAAGATTAATAAAGAATTAAAAGATCTGGACCTTAAAAAGAATATGGAAGCTAAAATTCAGCTTTGCGAAAAAGCCGAAGAATTATTGATTGAACCTTCTATTATAGTTTCTTTCAAGAAATTACAGGAATACCATGATGAATGGAAAGAAACAGGACCTGTTCCATTAGATAAAAAAGACGAAATCTGGGAAAGATTTAAAACAGCTTCTGACCAGATTAACCATCGTCGACATGAATTTTATGAAACACAACACCAACAGGAGGAAAATAATCTATTAGCCAAAACTGCTCTTTGCGATAAAGCTGAACAAATTCTTTCTACTGAATGTAATACCTTAAAAGAATGGCAGGATGCAACCAATGAATTGAATGATTTACTTAAGATCTGGAAAACGGTTGGTCAGGCACCAAAAAAACAAAATAATGAAATCTGGACTCGTTTTAAAACATATTTAGATGCATTTTTTGCAAACAAAAATGACTTCTTTGGCAAAGTAAAAGACGAACAACAAAATAATTACAACCTTAAAGTTGACCTTTGTTTACAAGCTGAAGCTACTAAAGATAGTAATGACTGGAAATATGCCACTACTGAATTGTTGAATTTGCAGAAACAATGGAAAGAAATCGGTACTGTACCCCGCAAACATCAGGATAAAATATGGATGCGTTTCAGAGCAAGCTGCGATGAATTCTTTAAAAGAAAAGCTGATTTCTTTTCCCATATCAATGAAAATGAAGCCAGCAATCTTAAATTGAAAGAAGACCTTATTGAAAAGATTAAAACGTTTCAATTTGGCGAAGATCGTAATGTAAACCTTCAGTTATTAAAAGATTTCCAGAGAGAATGGTCGGAAATTGGTCACATTCCAATTAAAGAAAAAGAAAGAATTCAGACTGAATTTCGTAAAGTTATCAACGGTTGCTTCGAACAATTAAAAATAAGCAATAATGAAGCTTCTGCTATGAGTTACCGTAACAGAGTGGAAAGCATGAAAGAAAACGGAGAAGGCAGACAAATGATAGGAAAAGAGAAAATTTTTATCTCCAGTAAAATCATGAAGCTAAAAGAAGACATCAATTTATGGGAGAATAATATTGGATTCCTTGCTCACTCTAAACAAGCTGATATATTGAAAAATGAATTTGCTAAGAAGATTGAAAATGCTAAACAGGAAGTAATATTACTTGAAGCTAAATTTAAAATGCTTACCAACTCCTAATAAGTTTATAGCATTAATATTATATAAAAAGCCGGTATTAAGCCGGCTTTTTTTGTATTTATAGAGGAATTTCAATCTTGTTTCCAATTTACATTTAATTCAAAATTTAGTAAAATAGATAATTTTAATACTATAACTTTAATTGCTTTTTCAACCCGACAGATTTTTCAATGTAAATTATAAAAATTAGAATAATAAACATCAACCCATCGGTTTTTTTGCTCTAAAATAGGGAGTTATAATTTGAAATTGCATCTGTCTGCAAAGTTTATTGAAATGAGTTATCTGTAATTAAATTTAAGAATTGCAGATATTTAAATGTCCTTATTGACAGTATTACTTCAAATAAATGTATCAATTTAACTGAAAATTAATCAAAATAATTTTATAAAAAATACAAGATTTCTTATTGATTATCTGCATCTTTATAACTCAGATAATGAAATATCTTATGAATTTCAATACTTCTGAATCCCCAGTGACGCTCGAACAATAAACGGCATTCGGAAACTGCATTTTCACGGGCAGCTTTAGTATTACGCTGGTAAAGTAATAAAAAATCTTTCATATCCTGGTATATATCAGCAAGGTATTCTGCAACCGATGTTTTTACCGGATTGTTATAATCATCATCATTGTAATCAACCATCCAGAAATCATCATCTTTTCCCAGTTTTGCTTTTATATCATTGTATATTGTAAGCCAGTTTTCTTCTGTAACAAAGCGCTCATTAATTTCCGGATTTTCAACATTTACAAAAGGTAAAGTTGCGCCCTTAATATAAAGTAAAGGACATATTTTCTGAAAATAACTGATAATATCTTCTTTTGTATATTTTTCAATACCTTCAAGGAATAAACAATATTCATTGGCTACTGTTATCATTTCTATTACATTCCGCGAAATAGCGGCATCTTCTGCTTGAGTCATATTTTATAATTTTTAATCGTTGTATCCAAAAAGTTTTTTTGTTTTAATGGCATCTGCAATATAATTGGGTACCATTTTTTCCCAACCTTTTTCCTCATTTTTTATCATATTGAGAACAATATGTGGATAAGTAGCAATAAATTCCTTCTTCACATTTTTGATATCAATAATTTTCTCATTGCTATATAAATGCAAAAACAAATGTTTTATATTCTCATCTACTTTTATATTTTTCAACGTAATCAGTTCGCCTGTTTCTTCATTAATGGACGGATACACATACATTTTCATATTTTCGATAAATAAACGGCCAAATGCTTCAATAATACCTCCTTTTAAATGAGAATAATACTTTTGATCAATCACGTTCAGGAATGTATGCATACCTATGATAATTCTTAATTTAATGGTTTTAAACTGCGATAAATAGGCAACCAGTTTATAATATTCCTTAAAACTTGAAACCATTACATTCTGCCCCATTCCATTTAAAATATCTACCCTTTCAAGGAAATCCCGTTCATGAAATTCACCATCTTCCAACAGATTATTCAATGTAATTTCACACAAAGCAATTGTATTTTCTTTGTCGTAATCTTCATCTTTCTTAAACAATCCATAACTGCTTTTGAGCATATCAAAACCGACATAAGTAATAGGACGAAAACTTCCTCTAAAAGCCAGCACATTTTTCTTATAAAGCAAATCGGAAGGTTCGTGTACATTCCCATAGCGATCGAACATGATTGCTTTCGACATTCCGCTTTTCACAAGTTGAACACCCAATAACCGATTATCAACATAATCAAGCTGAGGCCCACTCATGTTTATCATAGTAATTTCCAATCTGTCCGATGATAAATTATCCATAAGAGATAGCAAAAACTCAGTTGGATTATTAGAGTGATAAAAACAGGCATGTATAAGATTGATTCCTAAAACACCCAGTGTATTTTGCTGTAATAAATTATCATTTTCGAGTAAGGTCGTATGAATAACAACTTCATTAGGAACATCATTAGGGAATAATTGAAACTTCACCCCTAACCAGCCTCTGGCTTCATTGTCTTTATTATAATTTAATGCAACGACTGTATTTGCAAAAGTAAAAAAACAAGTAGCAGGAATCCGTTTGCTTTTTAAAACATCAATCAACTCATTGTATTCAATTGTAAGCATTTTGCGTAAGCGATCCTGAGAGACATATCTTTCTTTTTTGCCCATACAATACAAAGCATCACTGTAAGCCATATCGTAAGCAGAAATTGATTTTGCAATAGTTCCGGAAGCACCACCGGCCTGAAAAAAGTTACGTGCAACCTCCTGTCCTCCTCCTATCTCTGCAATGGTACCATAAAACTTTTCATCCAGATTAATGCTTAATGCTTTCCGTGTAGTACTTAATACTTCTCTTTCCATAACTACATTTTTATATCAATTTTATTTTTTGCAAAAATAAGGAATAAGTTTATAGGCTGTTAAAAAATCTTAATATATAGGTTTATTAACAGTTTTAGTTTTTATTTCCTTCATTTTTTATGTTAATTTGCAAAGTAATCAATAGTATTCACAAAAAAAATATGAATGTTTTTATCTAAAAATCTAATCAAACTTACTTTCATTTTGTCAGCCATATCTCTTTTAAATATGAGCATGGCTCAAGATAATTCTTTAAATCGCAACGAAAAGAAAGTTAATGATTCTTTATTGCTGGCAGCACGTACAAATTTACCTGTATTCAGCGAAATTACAACAATTACTGAAACTCCGGCTCCGAATGTTTCTTCTTTTGTAGTTCCTTCTGCTAATCCTGTTGTTAAATCAACAAACAAACTACCAACAAAGTTGTATAACACATGGAATAATAAAGATATAAAAGTAAGCAATGATAAGACATTTAATAAAAATACCACCTATATACTTCCTTTGATAAATAATGATGCAGATCGCAAATTTGTATTTCCATATAAAGGAAAAGTTATTTCTCCGTTTGGATACAGAGGCCGGAGAATACATGCAGGAACTGATATTAAATTAAACCTGAATGATGAAGTATATGCTGCTTTCGATGGAGAAGTAAGAATGGCAAAACGTTACAGCGGTTACGGCAACCTTATAGTCATCAGACATCCTAATGGCCTGGAAACCTGCTACGGACATTTAAATAAAATGAATGTAAAAATAAATCAGGAAGTTAAAGCCGGTGATTTGATTGGTTTTGGTGGTCGTACAGGTAGAGCATCAACTACGCATTTGCATTTTGAAACACGCTTTTTAGGAGATGCTTTTAATTCTGCAAAATTACTGGATTATGATAATTTTGCATTAAAATCAGATACACTGGTGATTGACCGAAATACATTTATCAAATCAAAGAATTTTAAATACAAGAAAAATAAAAGAGGGAAACGCGTAAAAGTTTATTTTGAAGATCCTTCTTCTGAAGAAAACACACCGGTTAATACAAATACCACAATTGTATATCAGGAAGAAGCAGATGCAAATGGAACATCTTTAGTTGAAGAAAAACCAGTAAGCAATGTTGATTCCATAATCAGAACAGTGGATGTTGCAACTAATGGCAAAGTAAATTTAAAAGCGGCTGTTAAAGAAGCTAAAACTTTAAAAACAACTAAAGAGAATAAAATAAAAAAAGAGAAACTAAAGTTCTATAAGGTTCGTAGTGGTGATACTTTATCAAAAATTGCCCGTAATAATGGGACTACCGTTAAGGATCTATGTAAGATCAATAAAATAAATGAAGATGCTGTTTTAAGTTTGGGCAAGAAAATTAAACTTAAATAAACTTTTACTATATTAAAATGCATTGAGGGCGGAATTTATTCTGCCTTTTTTGTTTTTGGAAAAAGCTTCTGCTTATAAATGTAACAAATAATAGAAATTTATAAAATATTGAAAAAGAGACTTAAGTAAGCTTTATTTCAACCCCTACTATAGACAGATGAATCAGAAAATCATTGCATATCAAACTTTCATTTATTTAAAAAAATAGTAAACCTGTTACAATGCTTTCAATACTCATCCGTTTCCCCTTTTAGTGAATTAAGAATGGGGTTGAGTTTTATACTAGCATTGAAGTATAATAATATGAATTTTAAAAAGCGATATTCCTTTCTCTTAAGAAGCAATTCTCTAAAAGATTTTACAAATTTCTTAACTACAAATTATCAGATAATTGCTATTTTTGCAGTTAAATACAAAACTTAAATGGAAAGTTATTTCGAAAAATTCAGACAGCAAACAATCGGTAATGATTTATATTTCGAAACACCTTATGGTATTAAAAAAATGATTTATGCTGATTGGGTGGCTAGCGGAAGATTATATGCTCCTATCGAAAAGAAGATGACAGAGGAAATCGGACCTTATGTTGGAAATACACATACTGAAACCAGCGAAACCGGCACCATGATGACCAATGCCTATCATCTGGCATTGAAAAAGATAAAACATCATGTAAACGCAGGTCCCGATGATGTAATCATAACTTTTGGTTCTGGTATGACAGGTGTGATTAATAAGCTACAGCGTATGCTTGGTTTAAAATTATGCGGAAACTTAACTGGGAAACCGTGTCTGAAAGACAATGAACGTGCAGTTGTTTTTATTACTCACATGGAACATCATTCCAATCATACTTCCTGGTTGGAAACCAATGCAGACGTAATCCTACTTAAACCCAACAAAGATCTGCTGATTGATCTGGATGAATTAAAAATTCAATTGGAGAAATACAAGGACAGAAAACTTAAAATTGGCAGTTTTACAGCTTGTTCAAATGTAACAGGTGTTGGAACACCCTATTATGCAATGTCAAAATTAATGCATGAGTATGGCGGAGTCTGCTTTATTGATTTTGCGGCATCTGCACCTTATGTAGAAATGAATATGCATCCTGATGATCCTATGGAAAAATTAGATGCTGTGATGTTTTCTCCTCATAAATTTTTAGGCGGACCAGGCACTTCCGGAGTATTGGTATTCGATTCTTCAATATATCACAATGCTACACCCGATCAGCCGGGAGGAGGTACTGTAGACTGGACCAATGCATGGGGTGAATATAAATACGTAGATGATATCGAAGCACGTGAAGATGGTGGAACACCTGGTTTCTTACAGGCGATCAGAACTGCAATGTGCATTGAAGTTAAAAATCAGATTGGTGTAATGAATATTGCTAAACGTGAAGAAGAACTGGTAGAGATCGCTTTTAAGGAATTGAGCATAATTCCCAACTTACACATATTAGCAGACAATATAAAACATCGTTTAGGAATACTATCTTTTTATATTGAAAATATACATTACAACCTGATTGTTAAATTACTGAACGACAGATTTGGTGTTCAGGTTCGTGGTGGCTGTGCTTGTGCCGGCACTTATGGACATTATTTATTAGATGTTAGTTATGAAAAATCAAAACAGATAACCAATCTGATTAATATAGGCAACTTATCTCAAAAACCGGGTTGGGTTAGAGTTTCGTTACATCCAACTATGACCAATGAGGAGTTATATGTTTTAACCTCAGCTATTGAACAAATTGCAAAAAATCATACTGATTGGGAAAAAGATTATGAGTATAATATTCACACCAATGAATTTCATCATAAAACAAAATCTTTTACGATGGAAGAAAGACTGACACAATGGTTTACAATTGAGTAATTCTATATAAAAATTAATTTAAGCAAATGACAAACGAAAACTCCAGAAAAGTAGAGGGTTTATCCTCTTTAATCGGTAATACTCCAATTCTTGCAATTAAATTCAAGTATAAAGGAGAAGAGAGAACCATTTATGCAAAATCTGAAAATCTTAATATGACAGGAAGTATTAAAGACAGAATGGCATATTATATATTAAATAATGCTTATAAGCAAGGTCTTTTGCATCCCGGCGATATGATTATAGAAGCAACCAGTGGCAATACCGGCATCTCTTTTTCTGCTATCGGAAGAGCTTTGGGGCATCCAGTCACTATTTTTATGCCGGACTGGATGAGTAAGGAAAGAATAAATCTGATTAAAAGTTTTGGAGCGATCATCAACCTTGTAAGCAAAGAAGAAGGTGGATTTTTAGGGAGTATCAAAATGAGTGAAGCGCTCGCTGCTGAGAATACACATTCATTTCTTCCCAGACAGTTTTCAAATTGTGATAATATTCAGGCACATTATACAACTACAGGCCCTGAATTATGGTGGCAAATGAAAATGCGTCATTTAAATATCGATGCATTTGTTGCTGGTGTTGGTACCGGTGGTACAATTATGGGTGTTGGTAAATATCTGAAAGAAATGAACCCTGCTATAAGTATCCATCCATTAGAACCAGCTAACTCTCCTACCCTCACAACTGGTTATAAAGTTGGGAAGCACAGAATACAAGGTATTTCAGATGAATTTATTCCTTCAATCGTTGAACTGGATAAACTGGATGACATTATTAGTATCGATGATGGTGATGCGATTATTATGGCTCAGAAACTAGCAAGCATGGGTATAGCTGTTGGTATTTCATCAGGTGCAAATTTTCTGGGAGCTTTGAAAAAACAAAATGAAATAGGAAAAGATAAAGTAATAGTTACCGTTTTTTCTGATGATAATAAGAAATATTTAAGTACGGATCTGGCAAAATGCGAGCCTGTTAAAGAGGATTTCTTATCAGCTGATGTTGAATTAGTCAGCTTCAGAGCGTTTAAACGTGTTTGTTTTACTTGCTGTGACCCTTTGGATTGTGTAGAAGCTGTTTATGAACATGATGATAATTTTAAACTTCCTCATTGTCCGAGGCGTCATTAAAAAAGATGCTTATATAAGAACATAAGAATTTAATACTTCAATTCATTTAAATACTCAAAGAATAAATCCATTCCTTTTCGTTTATTATCATCTAAACGGTAACTTATATTATTTATAAAATAATCTGTTGCATCCACACTGTCAGGGATAAATTCTTTAAAGTATGTGACTGTTTCTTCAATATGTTCAACTCCAAATTTTAATGTTTTATTAAAATCTGAAATAAAATTTTCAGTAAGCTTTTTATTTGCTACCCAACATGCAAAAACAAAAGGTAATTTTGTAAAATTGAACCATTCTTCTGCCAAATCAAAAACATAAGGATACTTATCTGTGGCTGTAAAGGTTTTATCTCCAATAAGAACAACAGCCTCATCATTATTCAGATTATGTTTGAATCTGGAATCTGATTTTTCCCATAAAGGATTTATTTTCCAATATTTCTGTGCAAGTACTTTGACTAATTGTACGGAAGTACGCGATTCAGGGTCAAGATAAATTTTTGAAATATTATTCAGTGGCTGATTACTTAACAATAGTACTGTTTTAACCTTACCTGTAGCACCAATACAATAATCAGTAATTATTTCTGCTGCTTTAATCAATGGAATTACAGCTACGGGAACTAAACCTACATCAACTTTATCATCCATTAATTTTTGGGCACAAATAGCAGGTACATCTTTTTCAACAGAAAAATTTTTTAAGAAAGCTGAATTTTCAATACCAAAGATAAATGGAAAAGTATTCAGATATGAAACTGCTGAAATTTTAATCATTAGAATTGTATTAAATTACTACAAAAATATGAACAATCAAACAATCCGCCAACAAAAATGTTAATTATTATATGAATTTATCTAATTCTTTTATATTTTAGCCTTTCCATTAATAGTATAAGAGAAATATATCCAAACAATAAATATGAATTTTTTATTTGATTTTTTTATTTCAAGAACGCCTTTACATCTTAAGTATAAAAAAAATGAAAGTAATCATTTGATACATGATTACCATAAAGCCAAAGAGTTCTTTCAAATGCAAAATACAATTAAAAGAATTTTTAAAGATTTTTTTTTAATAAGTTTGGGTGTTCTTTCTGCTGGTTTTGGACTCAAAGGGTTTTTATTACCAAATGGATTTATTGATGGCGGAGTGGTTGGGATTTCATTGTTAATTAAAAACTTAACATCAATCAATCTTTCAGTTTTGCTCATATTGGTCAACACACCATTTATTCTTCTTGGTTTAAAAACAATAAGTAAAGAATTTGCAATAAAAACTTCACTGGCAATTATCGCATTAGCATTCATTGTTGCATTTTTACCTTATCCTCAGATTACACAGGATAAATTATTAGTAGCTGTATTCGGAGGTTTTTTTCTTGGAGCGGGTATTGGCCTGGCAGTTAGAGGAGGAAGTGTAATTGATGGCACTGAAGTTTTGGCTATTTCAATCAACCGCAGATTAAGTATATCTGTAGGTGATATTATACTTATCATTAATATACTGATCTTTTCTTTTGCAGCTTATCTTCTATCAGTAGAAACGGCACTATATTCTATTCTTATCTATCTGTCAGCTTCAAAAACTGTTGATTTTATTATCGAAGGTATTGAGGAACTAACCGGAGTTACTATTATATCTGTAAAATCTGAGGAGATTAGGGAAATGATAATTTCAGATATGGGCAGAGGAGTTACAATTTATAATGGCGAAAGAGGATATGGAAGATATGGACGCAATCAAAAGGAAATTAAAATTATTTTCACAGTTATAACAAGATTAGAAGTAAATAAGTTGAAAGCTGAAATAAAGGAAATTGATCCAAATGCCTTTATCGTAATGCACAGTATTAAAGATAGCAAAGGCGGAATGATTAAGAAACGTCCATTGAAACAGTGAAAAATTAATCTAATAATCCATTCATTAAATGAAGCTTAACCATTCTATTCATCCAATTCTTTAATTATAATTTTAGCGTTAGTTATTGAAAAAAACTGTTTATTCATATTCCAGATATAAGTAACATATTTTAATGAAGTCACTGGTAAATTAGTAAGGAGTTGACCATTGTGAAAATGTTTAGACGAAGCACTCCATTCATTTTTAATCCAATTCAAAGGAATGTATTCATAAGCAGTTGTTTTTCCAATACTATCTGAAACAGCCAAAACTATCCATGCTTCAAAAGGAGTACTCTTACTTTCAATATCCATGGTATATTCAAAGAACAATGGTTTTTGAATTAAAGTATCAATGCGACCTTCTGCTAAATTAAAAAATTCATCATTTATTTTTCCTTTTGTTGAAATTGAGGGGAATTCAAGAATTTTATGTCTATACAATTTATTTTTTCTCTCCAGCAAATGATATCCTGAAACTTTGTCAAAATCAATTGAATCATAATATAATCTCCAAATTGCAAATTCATCAGTCTTTACTACCAGAAAATCAGGTATTAAAGAAGGATAATCAGTATCATGACTCTTAGCAAGATTTCCGTTTTTCAAATAGTTCTGATATGCAAGTACAAGTGTCCTGCCAAAATATGATCCCACTGTAGCAACTTCCGGCATTAACTCTGATTTAGTTTTGAGCTTTTCATAAAACCTGTAGGGCACTCTATCTTCTTTATATACAGCAATATGAGTTAAGTTTGAAGCATAAATAAAATGTAGTGGAATGAGGGAAAATGGGATTAAAATCCAGACAACTTTCTTATATTTAATATTCTCTGTAAAATTATCGATTAAGAAAAACAAACTGCCGATAAAAAAGTAATAAAAATAGAATCCAGATCTGTCTTCCGGAAAATTAACGTTGAATATCTTAGCCATAAGCAATACAGCAATAATATTTCCAATTAAAAGAGCAGGGAAAACGATTATTGTTCGTTGGAAAATTGTAAACTTAAAATTTGAGAATATATACTTTAAGGATAGTATGATAATAATAAAAAAATAAGCAAGAATAGCAAACCTCAATTGATGAGATTGATTATCGAACAAGGCGTTCATTAAACTTGTTACTGATTGTAACCAAAATCCATCGTGATTACCATAATATAAGGCTCCAGCTTTTTGCAAAGCGAAAGAATAAACTGTAAGAAAGACTATTGGAAGTATCCCTGTAATCAATAAAATTCCAATTTTGAATAGTTTGTAAACAGCTTTCTCTTGTTTAAATATTATATTAATTATCAAAAGAGCAATAATAATCAATGAGGTAGTTAATAATGACAAATTTGCAGTAACACTTGATATAAGAATAAACATTGTAAAGAAATAGTCTATAGTTTTTCCTTCACGAATTGACTTTAAAAGAAACCATATGCTGCCCAAAAGTAATGCAAATGACATACCATATCCCCGGCTTAAAGCCATAAACTCGACAATAGAATGAATTAACAATAAGCAAAGCCAGCACAATATTGCCAGATATTTGTTTTTAAGTAAATCAGCTAATTTATATGCAAAAAAACAATAAATAGGAATAAATATTAAATTAGCTAAACGTAAAACAAAAGGAGTGTAACCAAATAATAAATAAAAAAATCGGCTTAAGGCAGAGTTTAATAAATGATTATTCGCTGCATTTTGATCTAATTTTATAGAAAAAGGAAGGTAATTCCCTGAATTAATATAAAACCAATACGACATGATTTCATCGTGCAAAAATGGAACTAAAATTGCCCTGTAAATAAGATAAATAAAAAAAATAAAAGAGATGAAAATTCCTGTTTTTACATTCAATTTAAGATAGTTACGTAAATTAATCAAGGTAATTTTCATCTTAAGATTCCTTTTTAACTTTTTTTATTAATTTGTTATTTAAAATATAAGTTTAATGTTCTTCATTTATTTCTACCACTTTATCCTTTAACTTAATTTTCCTTCTAACACTATGAGGAATATGTAAGTTACTTTGAATGTTTTCACCTAATAATTCACGAATTACTACTGATGCTATCAAACATCCGAATATTGGTGGCATATAAGAAATAGTTCCGACACATGATTTTCTATTAGGTTCATTATCTTTTACGACAATGGCATGCTTTGGAATGAGTTCGGTAGAGAAAACAGCCTTAAAACCTTTATAAATATCAAGTTTATGTAATCTTTTTCTTAGAATATCAGCTAGGGGACATAAATGTGTTTGTGAAATATCAGCAATGTGTACTAGAGAAGGATCCATCCTACCACCCACACCCATCGAACTTATCAGTGGAAGACCGGATAGAAGCGTTTGATGAATTAACTGAATCTTTGGAGAAAGTGTATCTATTGCATCAATCACATAATCAAAGGAAGCAGATTTAACGACTTCTATTAACCGATGGTCAATAAGATATTCATTTATAACTTCAAGTTTAATTTCCGAATTTATATCTCTCAAACGACTTGCAATAATATCTGTTTTATACTGCCTCTCATTGCTAATTAATGCTCCTAATTGACGATTACGATTACTCGGATGTACTTTATCTCCATCTACTATTGTCATTTTCCCAATTCCAGCTCTACATAGCTGTTCAACAGCATAAGCACCAACTCCACCTAAACCAACAATTAATATATTTGCATTTTGTAATTTGTCGGTTCTTTCATTTCCTAAAAGTAGCTTAGTACGGGCTTCCCAATTGTTTTCATCCATTAAGTCACTATTTTTTTAAATATATATGTTATATGAATAGAATTCTAGTTTTTTTGATATAATTTTAAATAATCAAAAGTAAAATTTAATGAAAGATAGCTAAGTTAAATTCACTAAATACTTAGTTGCAATTTATTCTTTAGAAATTCAGCAGTATAAGATTGTTTACAATTAACTATATCTTCAGGAATACCTTCAAAGATAATTTCACCACCTTTACTTCCTCCTTCAGGTCCTAAATCAATAACCCAGTCTGCACATTTAATAATGTCCATATTATGTTCAATAACAATTACAGTATGACCATTTTCAATCAAAGCATCAAATGCAGATTTCAGTTTGTTTATATCATGAAAATGTAATCCAGTAGTTGGTTCATCAAAAATAAAAAGTGTTGGTTTTTCAGAGAAGCCTTTGGAAAGAAACGATGCAAGTTTGATTCGTTGAGCTTCTCCTCCACTTAAAGAACTGGAAGATTGTCCCAGTTTTATATATCCAAGTCCAACATCAGCTAGGGGTTGAAGCTTCTGAACAATTTTATTTTCAAGAGAAGTTGGTTTTTGATTTCCTCCAAAAAACTCTAAAGATTGAGTTACAGTCATACTTAGAATATCCGTAATACTCTTTTCTTTAAATTTCACATCAAGGACTTCTTCCTTAAACCTTTTACCACTACAACTCTCACAAATCAGACTAACATCAGCCATAAACTGCATTTCAATTTTAACAAATCCGTCTCCTTCACATTCTTCACATCTGCCTCCTTCAATATTAAATGAAAAAAATCCAGGTTTATATCCACGCGATTTTGCTAACTGTTGTTCCGAAAACAAGGTTCTAATTTCATCATAGGCTTTCACATAAGTTGCTGGATTTGAACGGGAAGATTTCCCAATTGGATTCTGATCAACAAATTCTACATCAACAATTTTATTATAATCACCTTCTAATTTATCAAATTTACCTGTTTTTTCTCCGTATCCGCCATATAATTTCTTTAATGCAGGATACAATACTGATTTTATCAGGGACGATTTCCCGGAACCACTAACACCTGATATCACAGTCATAACATTTAAAGGAAATTTAACATCAATTGATTTTAAGTTATTTTCCCTTACCCCTTTAATACTGATATAATCTTTCCATTTGCGTCTTTTCTCTGGAATTTCAATTTTCTTTATCCCATTCAGATAATTAGATGTCAAACTATTTTTATCTTTTAACAATTCATCAAAACAACCTTCAAAAATTACTTCTCCTCCATGAATTCCTGCTAATGGTCCTATATCAATAAGATGATCAGCAGATTTCATGATCTCTTCATCATGTTCAACTATGATTACGGTATTTCCAAGTGCTTTTAACTGCTTAAGAACTTTTATTAATCGGTGTGTATCGCGGGGATGCAATCCAATACTGGGTTCATCAAGAATATACATTGAACCTACTAGTGAACTACCCAATGAAGTAGCAAGATTGATACGCTGAGACTCGCCTCCTGACAAAGATGCAGATAAACGGTTAAGAGTTATATAACCCAATCCAACATCTTCAATTACTTGTAAACGATTCGTAATTTCAGTCAATAATCTTTTAGCTATTTTAAAATTGTAATCATTCAGTTGAATATTTTTAAAAAATAAAAGTGCATCACTTACAGGCATTAATACAATATCTGTAATAGATTTATCTGCAACTTTAACAAAAGATGCATCTTTGCGTAAGCGTGTACCTTTGCAGTCTGGGCATACAGTTTTACCACGGTAACGTGAAAGCATTACACGATATTGAATTTTATATGTTTGCTCTTCAACAAACTTAAAAAAATCATTAATTCCTTCAAAAAAAGTATTTCCACTCCAAAGAAGTTCTTTTTGAATGTCAGTTAAATCATAATATGGCTTATGTATAGGAAAATCAAATTTGTAAGCAACTTTTATTAAGTGATCTTTCCATTCACTCATTTTTTCACCTTTCCAACAAGCAACTGCATCTTCGTATATTGAAAGTGCTTTGTTAGGAATTACCAAATCTTCGTCAATTCCAATCACCGAACCAAAACCCTCACACTTCTTACATGCGCCAAATGGATTATTAAAACTAAATAAATTAACGCTGGGTTCTTCAAATGTAATTCCATCCAATTCAAAGCAATTTGAAAAAGTTCTTTTATTAACTTTATCATTAATATAATATTGGACATTACATTCACCTTCACCTTCAAAAAAAGCTGTTTGCACAGAATCAGCAAGTCGTGAATTTATATCTTCATCTTCATTCTTTACAACTAATCTATCTATTAGTAAAGAAATATTATTGGCTTTTTGGGGAAGATTATTTAAGAAATCTTCAATTTTTAAAATATCATCTTTAATTAATAATCTCGTAAAACCTTGCTGAATAATGATTTGTAATTGTTCTTCTAAACTTCTTCCTAATTTTACTAAAATTGGTGAAGAAATAATTATTTTTGTGTTTTCAGGTAATGAAATCACAAAATCTACTACATCACTTATGTTATCTCTTTTAACTTCTTTAAAAGTAACAGGTGAAATAGTTTTGCCGATACGAGCAAAGAGAAGCTTTAAATATTCATAAATTTCTGTTGAAGTACCTACAGTAGAACGTGGATTTCGATTATTTACTTTTTGCTCAATTGCAATTGCAGGTGAAATTCCATTAATATAATCTACTTCAGGTTTAGACATTCGACCTAAAAACTGACGAGCATATGCGCTTAAACTCTCAACGTAACGACGTTGACCTTCAGCGTATAAAGTATCAAAAGCCAATGAAGATTTTCCAGAACCAGACAATCCTGTTATAACAATTATTTTGTTTCTGGGTAATGCAACATCTATATTCTTTAAATTATGAACTTTAGCTCCTTTAATTAAAATAAAATCTTTAGTATTCTGTTTATCAGTATTTTCAACTTGCATTATTATGTTAAATTTAATTTTCAAAAGTACTAAAAAAAAGAGAAGCTTAGAAAATTAATGCATTTTATTAAAAAAAAGAAAAATAATTAAAAAAATAAATTGTTTTGAAAAAAAATAGATTATCTTTGCGAGCTAATTAAGTAATTTTAACTTTTCATTTAAAATACAGGAGGGCTATTATCGAATAAATATTTACTCTTTTTTCACATAACAAAAGGAGGTTCGCATGGATGCTAATGTTTTAACTGACAATGAGCTAATTGCTAAATATTTAGATGGTAATCACCAGATGCTCGAATGTTTGATTTCACGTCATCAAAAAAAAGTTTTTTCGTATATCCTTATGATTGTAAAGGATAAAGCTATTGCTGAAGATATCTTTCAGGATACTTTTATTAAGATTATTAATACAATTCGTTCGGGTTATTACAAAGAAGAAGGGAAGTTTATCCAATGGGCAATGCGAATTGCACATAATTTAACTATTGATCATTTCAGACGGATAAAAAAAATCCCTATCATCGAAAACAAAGACGAATTCAATATTTTTGATACAATTAAGGTATATGATGAATCGATTGAAGAAAAATTGATTACAGAACAAATTCATGCTGATGTAAAATCATTACTGGAGATGTTACCTGATGAACAGAAGGAAGTTATTATTCTTCGTCATTATGCAGATATGAGTTTCAAAGATATTGCCGAACATACGAATGTGAGTATAAACACAGCGCTTGGTCGTATGCGTTACGCTCTCATTAATATGCGCAAAATAATGAAAGAAAAGTCAATTCAACTTTCTGTATAATTTTTTTCATTTTTACAATATTCCATTTTTTTTTTCGTTTGACTTGTATAATTCTAAAAATTATTTACAAGCCTATGAAAAAAAGCTACACCTTGCATTCCGATAATTTGTTTTATACTGAAAAATCATTACCAGTGAAACCTCTTAATAATAATATTAATGAAGATCAGCTTTTGCCGGGAAAACACATCATTCAGAATTTGATAAATTATTCAAAATCATTAAGTATCATTAAATTCCAATCTATCGGTACTTTTGGTTTTATTTCAAATTAATTAAAAAGTTCTACTAAGATACTTATTTTAGTAGAACTTTTTTTTAATATAATCTTATATCTTACTTAAGACAAGTCTTTTATTGTCTTTTCAATAATTAATTTATTTATTTAACTTTTCTTCAAATGCTATCTACAAAAGAAAGATTTCGTTTAGTAATTGACTATTTTAGTAAAAATAAACCTATAGCTGAAACTGAATTACATTATAGAAATCCATTCCAACTACTTGTCGCAGTAATTCTTTCAGCACAATGTACCGACAAAAGAGTTAATATTATCACGCCTCCATTTTTTAATAAGTTTCCTGATGCTGTTTCTCTATCTTTAGCTTCACAAGAAGAAATTTATGATTTGATTAAATCCTGTTCTTATCCTAATAATAAAGCAAAAAATCTATTAGGTATGGCGAAAGGATTATTAGAAATGTTTAATGGAAATATGCCAGATGATATAGATGATTTGCAAAAATTACCAGGTGTAGGCCGAAAAACTGCCAACGTAATTGCATCTGTTGTTTTCAAAAAACCGGCAATGGCAGTTGACACACATGTATTTAGAGTTTCTGAAAGAATAGGATTAACTACAAATTCTAAAAATCCATTAGAAACAGAAAAGCAACTGATAAAATATATTCCTAAGGAAAAAATCCCAATAGCACATCATTGGCTCATTTTACATGGTCGTTATGTTTGTATTGCTCGCAAACCTAAGTGTGAAGAATGTGAGCTAAAAGAATTATGCAGATATTATAAAAAAAATGTTTAATCAAAATACTATTTTACAAATGTATTTTTGATGGATTTCAATTTCAAAAAATCTTATTTAGTTTTTATTTCTTTCACCACTCCTATTCTTAATTTTCTCTATTTGATAGTTAACTTTCTTATAATTTCTTCATGTTGAGAAAACTCCTGACATAGGATATCAGATACAGCTAATTCAAAATCGTTGAAATCGAAACCCGGAGCAACTGTACATCCTACGAGTGAATAAGAATTATTTAAATTTACTTTAGCTGCAAACCATGTATTTCTAGGTATAACAATTTGTAAATGTTCGTCTTTTCCAGGATTATCACCTAATTGCATGATTTTCAAATTCCCACTTTTTTCAATAATAAAAAGTGAAAGAGAACTTCCTTTATAAAAATGCCAGATTTCCTCTGATTTGATGCGATGAAAGGCTGAAAAATCTTTATAATCCAACAAAAAATAAATAGAGGTTGAAAAGCATCTTATATTATCAAAACGATGAGGAATAGCTGATTGTGGGATTATTTCATCAGATCTGTATACCTCCTTAAAATAGCCACCTTCTGGATGTTTCTGAAGATTTAGTTTACTTATCCAATAATTAGAATTTTTCATCATAATTGAAAAAATGTAAAATTCACTTTTCCATATAAGCGATGTTCATAAAATTGTGGATGATTTTCAAAATTAATTTCACGGGAATGTTCAATAATTAAAAATCCAGATTTTGATAAGATATTTTTTTCGAAAATAATATCAGGGATTGTGAGTATGCCCTCCATATCATATGGCGGATCGGCAAAAATTAAATCAAATGGTGAATTTATAAACTTGAGGAAATTAAAAACGTTGGTTTTTACAATATGAATATTATCGATTTTGAAAGCTTCTGCAGTTTTTTTTATAAAATCAGTAGATTTAAAATTACTATCGATAGATGTAACAGAAATACAACCCCTTGATATTAGTTCAAAAGAAATACTACCTGTCCCAGCAAATAAATCCAAAGCTTTTATATTCTGAAAATCAATATGATTATTTAATATATTAAACAAACTTTCCTTGGCAATATCCGTAGTTGGGCGTACTGCCAGATTGGCAGGAGGTGTGAATCTCCTGCCTCTTAAAAAACCGCTAACTATCCGCATTTATTTAGATTAAGTAGTGAAAAATAATAGTATTCCGGTTGATCCATTAAAAGATTATTTAAATTTTCAGATATACTATTTGTACAAAAGTTAACTTCGGAAATGTATTTTAAAAGTATTTGGTGTATGGATGATTCTCCAGCAATTTTACCAATAAGATTAAGTTTGATATTCGAAGGATTAGAATTAATTTGTTTCAGACTGAAAAGAAGATAATATAAAAAATCTTCTTTAAATTTAAATTTAAAAGAATTGTATATCAATAGTTTTGAATTTGATATTACAATCAAATCAAATTCATTATTACAAATATTTACAAAAAAAGTATCAATCTCATTTTTTAAAGATAAATTATTATAAATTCCTTGAATTAAGTTTGTTGAGTGATGAATTATATAAGAATTTGTAAATTTTTTCAAAATTATTTCTTCAATACTTTTTGGAAACGAATAGATGTTGTAAGCATCAATTTCTTTAATGAAATCAGATAAAATACTTGAATCGGGTGTATCTGAGTCAGAATTCTTAAGGTAAGAACTTATTTGAGTTACATCATATAATTTACTGGGAATTAATGTAGCAGTATCATTTTTGTAACTAATGAAAACTTTTAAAAAATCATTCTTCAGCAAAGTTTGTTTATAAAGAGAATTTTCTATAAATCCAGCTAATAAAGGTATGGAAATTTTTTCGGGAAATGTATAACTTACAATTGCCATACAATTTCCCAAATTAGTGTTAGTTATAGCAAATGAGACTTCATTTAATGATAATTGAAGTGATAAACACATAGAACTAAAATCTTGTCCGTAAATTGAAGCGTCAATATAACTTTCAGTAGGATTAAGAGAAATAGACATTAAAGTATTTTTAATTTTGATTTTCAATTATTCCCAATTGCCATTAGTAGATGATTCTTCTAATGATCCTAATTTTAAACCAGGAAATCTATTGAGATTTTTAGCTTTGTTAATTAAACTATTTACTTGATACATATCCATATTTTCAAGGTAAAAATTATAATCAGCTGTAACTTCAAATACAGAAAACTGTATAGCGTTTTTTGAAATAATATTAGCTTGAATTTTAAACTCTCTTAGAGTGTTTGGTATATATTTTAAGGTAGTTAAATTAACTTCTTTTTTATCTGCAAATAATTCATTGTAAGCATTTACAGAAACAGTATCATGGTTAATAAGCTTCAATTTTAAAGCCTCTTCTTCAGTTAAAGAATCAGGAAAGTTAGCTGTTCTTTTTATTTTATTTATTTTTCCATTTTGTATAAAATCAGCCAATGTATCAAAACTTCCGGTATATTTTCCAAACACACTTTTATAAGCAATTTCCATTGTTCTGATATCTCTCAACTTATCAATAATAATTGCTTCTCTCCTTTTAACTTCTTCATAAAAATTAACAGGGTTCATAATCCTGAGGTAAACGAAATAAGTAAATATTACAGCTAAACTAATAAATCCGATTAACATACTATTATTCTTTTTCATATTCCGAATAATGGATCAATTAATATTTGCAAATTTATGATAATTTTTATTTTATTTTTTATTTTTTTTGCTACTGTTTATTTTGAAAAAATACATTAATAATCAATAAGTTGAATAATATTAATTAATTTTTATAGATTAATTTCTTGCTCAAAATGATGAATGACACAATTTAAACTATATTTTTCTTTGATTCTAGCTGCAATTTTTTCAGCAGAATAAACAGATCGGTGCTGTCCGCCTGTACATCCGAAATTAATCGTTAAACTATTAAAACCTCTCTCCAGATAATTGTCAACTGAAATAGAAATAACATTAAATATATGCTCTATAAATTGATTTACAATGGGTTTTTTTTCAAGAAATTCAATTACTTCCTGATCTTTACCTGTAAGCGTTTTATAAACTTCTAACCTACCAGGATTTGGTAATGCACGGCAATCGAAGACAAAACCACCCCCATTACCTGAATTATCAATAGGAATCTGTTTTTTATATGAAAAACTGTTAATTTTAATAATTAAGTTTTGTGTATTGATAATTGCTTTGATCTTTTCTGCTTCAGAAAGTTTTGATAATGTGTTTAATAAAGTTGGAATTTTTAATGGTAAGTTAATATTATTCAATATCCATTTCAAGTTTTTTAATGCAAAAGGAATACTTTGTAAAAAGATAGATTTGTTTTCATAAAACCCCCGAAAACCATAGGCTCCCATTGCCTGTAATATTCTAATGATAACATAACCATAATAGTATGCTAAGAATTTATCCTTATCAATCTTCACATAAGTGCTTAATTTCTCCAGATAATAATCAAGTAATATTTCTCTGCATTCATAGCTCAAATCAGCCTTGGCATCGTATAATAATGATGCAATATCATATTGTAAAGCTCCTTTTCTTCCTCCCTGATAATCAATAAAGTAAGGTTGGTCTTTATAAATCATTATATTTCTGGATTGAAAGTCCCGGTATAAAAAATAATTAGTTTCAGTTTCTAGTAAAAAATCAGAAAACATATGAAAATCTTCTTCTAAATCCTGTTCATCAAAAGGAATCTGAGCTAATTTAAGAAAATAATATTTAAAATAATTCAAGTCCCAAAGCATAGATTGTTTGTCAAATTGTTGTCGAGGATATGCTTTATTGAAATCTATATCTTGTGCTGCAAGTATTTGAAATTTTGGCAATTCATCGATTACTTTTTTATAAAGTTGAATTATGTCTTCATTATTAGCATTTTGAGCTTTTAGTATCTGTAATCTTTCAAATAATGTTTCATCTCCAAAATCTTGTATCAGATAAATACAATCTTCCTGATTTTGAGCAAATATCTCTGGTACACAGAGAGAATGCTTTAAAAAATGATGAGAAAATGTAATGAATGCTTGATTTTCTTTTTGATCTTGATTATAAACGCCAAGGCAATTTTTTGATAAACCTTTAATTCGGTAATATTTTCGATAGGAACCTGAAGCGGGTAATAAATATAGTGAAATTACTTTTTCTTTCGCCCAGTTTTCAAAAAGTTCTATTAATCGCTGTTTTATCATTGTTATTATTAAATTTGAATTAGAAAATACAAAATTAAGAAAAAAGAAATGCGTCTAACTTTTTTAATATTTTTTTGCTTCTACAAAAAATAAAATAGCTAAATTTGCAATTATTTTAAGGTAATAATTTTAATCATTTATAAAAATATAATAATGGAAAACACAACCGCAATCGACATTTTAAAAGAAGCAATTTTACTTGAAAGAAGGGGCAAAGCTTTTTATTCAAATGTGGCAGAAAAATCAGACAGTGAGGCTGCAAAAAAAATATTTACAATGATGGCTGAAGAAGAAGATGAACATATTAAGTTTCTTTCACGTCAGTTTTCTCATTATTCAAAAACCAATGAGTTTTTAAAGAATGAATCTTCTCAAGATATCCATCATGAAGATGTAGCATTAAAAGTTCTTACTGAAGAAATAAAAAAACAAATATCTGCTGCAAGCTTTGAGGCAGCTGCTATATCCGCTGCTATGGATTTTGAGACCAGAGCTGTTAAAATTTATTCTGATAGAGCTGAAGCTGCAACTGATATTAACGAAAAAGAATTATATAAAATGTTGGCCGATTGGGAAACAGGTCATAATCAATTTCTTCATCAGTTAAATGAAGAATTGAGAGAAGAAATTTGGTATGATAATAATTTCTGGCCTTTCTAACTATTACTGACTTTTATTAAAAAAACCTGCATTTAAATATTTTAAAAGCAGGTTTTTTATTTTATATTTCTTTATTCCTTTTTTTAATTAGTATGCTTTTATTCAAAGGAAATTTTATTCATATAAAACACTGTTCTTTTGCTTCTGTTAGCTAATGAATTGTTCTTGATAGTTTGCACACCATAAACCAGATAATAGCTTCCATACCAGTAATCTATATTTGCTGATGAGTTAAGCATTGCTTTATCATTTGCGTAACTCATTTCAATTTTCAGATTTTCAATATCAGCATTATAAGAAGTATCTTCACTAAACTTTTCGTAAACAATCTCACCATCATCATTATAAGATAATAGCAATTCATTTTTCAATGGCATTACACTCACTTTCTCTTTTATCTCCATTGTTAATATATTCCAAATATCAAATAATTGTTTTGATTTTGTATTACCATCTTCATCTAAAGATAATATAAAGGCATTAGTATAGCGATAACCATCAAAAATTGTTCTTGAAGTAGGAGTCATACGACCGTAATAATCATAAGACATATCAGAAATCACCCTGTATTCAGGATATAAAGCTTCGGCAATTAAAACAATTTTATTGTCTTTTTGCAATACTTCATGTTCAATAAGCAGATAATTTAAAGAAAATTCTTTTTCCGTTTTATTTTCTTGAATACTTTTTATTTTAGATACTTCACGCTTATTCAAATATTTATTAATATTATCAAATGAAAGAAAATTAACAAAATGTATTGGACTCAGAATGTTTCTCTCAATTTTCATAAAATACAAACCAGCAGCTTCCGAAAAAATAGCAGTTTCAGCATAATTTGATTGCTTTTCATCAGATAAGTTGTAGGAACCACTAATGCATAGTCTCTCATTATTTAAGATAGTAATCATTCCACTTATTAGTTTGCGTGATGGATCTTCATTGGTTATTTCAATGCTTGAAATTACATTGCCTGATAAATCATATTTTTTTAAGAATAAGCTGTTTTCCCGTTTTGAAATTTCTTTTTTTATCAGTAAATAAATAAATTTGTTTAAAGTATCAATTTTTACACTTTCAATATTCATATTATCAGCATTTTCAGTTAAAATATCTTTAAAAGATTTTTTTTCTAAATCACAGATAATTAAGCTAATATTAGTTTTACTTTCTAAAGTAAAAAAAGCAATTTGTTGAAAAAATTGCAAACTACTTAATTTTGCTTTATCTGGTATTAAAGTATCATATATTAAATAATTGGCCTTTTTTAGTTCAAATTTAATAATTGTCAAATTATTTTCAGTTGATCGTTTTTCATCTTTATAAAATACTAATTGAACAGTATCATTATTAAAACCAAATCCCTGATAAGAAAAATCTTCAGAAAGTGGTATTTTCTTGAACCATTTTTTTTGCAATGTATTATTAAACAATGTAAAAGACCAGTTCTGTGTTTTTCTATCGACGAATTCATTAAGCCTTTGAAGAATCAAAACACCATTTTTACCTAAATTAACAATATTAAAAGGTTTCGCCGTTTCGGTTGTTTCTATTTCAGCTCTAATTACCTTTTTGTTTTGGGAAAATCCCAAAACTGGAATTATTGCATAAAAAATAAAAATAGTAAGTATTTTATTTGAAAAAGAATGCATTTTTGCTGATTTTTCGCAAACCTACTCAATTTTTTAATTCTAGCGAAAAATTTCTAGAAAAATTTTGTTTTAGATAATGTTAACTGAAAAATAAATGAGAATATTTATAAAAAAATTAATTTAACTAAACTTGACAGTAAATGATAAAATAAAGAAAAATAACCAAAAAAATAATAATATGTCTTTTATTTTATACTTTTGTCTAAAGTATAATTATATATCAATATTATGGATACAAAAATGAATAGCATCATATTAGTTCCAACAGATTTTTCAGAAGTATGTGACAATGCAATTAGACATGGTGCTGAAGCAGCAAAATATTTAAATTATAAATTGTGTTTATTACATGTTGTTAATAAAAATACAAATGCATACTTAAAAAAAGAACATCTAACAACATTAATAATTGATGAAAAATTAAGTATTTGTGCAGCTGGATTATCAAAAGAATTTGGAGTTGAAGTTTCATTTATTATTAGAGATGGTAGTATTTTCGATACAATAGCTGAGGTAGCCCACGATATAGGAGCTATTTTTATTGTAATGGGTACACATGGCAAAATTGGCATTCAAAAATTAACCGGAAGTTATGCTCTAAAAGTAGTTTGCAGTTCAGAGATACCAGTTATAGTTGTTCAAAAACGGCCATTAAAAAACACTTATAACGATATTGTTCTTCCTATTACTAGTGAATCAGGCTCATGGAAAAAAACACAATGGGCTGCTTATATTGCCAAACAATTTAAAGCAACTATTCATATTTTTAAATTAAAAGAGGATTTGGTTTTAAATGAATCTATCAAAATAATAACAAGATATTTTGATGAAAATAAGGTTAAATATATTGAAAAAACAGCTGATAAAGGTATTAACTTTACAAAAGGAGTTATAGATTATGCAACTTCAATTAACTCAGAATTGATAATGATAATGACAACCTCTAATGCCTCAACTATAACTAACTTTATTTTAGGAACTTATAATGAAGATATCATTTTCAATACTTCTCAAATTCCAGTAATGTGTATCAATCCAAAAGATGTAAACTGGGAAAAAATAGTAAATTACTAAATTTATTGTTTGAGAATTAAATGACAGTTCTTGATTTTTTTCTGATATTCAAGATACAAAGAGATAATTAATAAAAAGTCTTTAAATATGGATGTTATCGGCTTTTTATTTTTTTATAAATTTAGTGAAATTATAATTCCTTAGTGAATTTGTCGAAATAACTTCCACATTTTTAGCCATTAATTTATCAATTTTTATACAATTTCATTTATTTGTATATTTCGTTTAATTCTATTATTATCTACTCCTTACTATGATTAAATAATTAATTATTATCATCTAATTAATTTAACAAATGAATTCTTCTAAATAATTGAGGGAGTTATTATAAAAAAATACTTAGAGTATTTCAATGAGTTAAAATACTTTTTTTAATTTCATATTGTTCCAATTGGCTCATAAATGAGATTCTTACCTTTTTAGAATTTAAAAATTATTTTTACTTTAAAAATGATATTTCCTGAATATGTTCTATGAAAGTTAAATATTTTCTATTTTAAGCTTTCAAAATTGTTGATAAATTCCTTTCAAATGAGCTAAAGATTTTTGTTATTCTAAATAATAATTTGTACTTTTGAAGATTATTAAAGAATACTATAAATAATTGAATATGAGCGAGATTGAAAACGATGATTTGATTCTAGAACCAGAAACTTATACTGCAGATAACATTCAGGTTCTTGAAGGACTTGAAGCAGTTAGGAAACGTCCTGCCATGTATATTGGCGACATTAATATTAGAGGCTTACACCATTTAGTTTACGAAGTAGTTGACAACTCTATTGACGAAGCATTAGCCGGCTATTGTAATAAAATTGATGTTTTAATAAATATAGATAATTCGATAACCGTTATTGATAACGGACGTGGAATTCCAACTGACATGATGGAAAAAGAAGGTCGTTCAGCTTTAGAAGTTGTTATGACTGTTTTACATGCCGGTGGTAAATTTGATAAAGGTTCTTATAAAGTTTCCGGTGGATTGCATGGAGTGGGTGTTTCTTGTGTAAATGCACTTTCAAAACATCTCAAAGTAGAAGTTTATCGTAATGGTAAATCATACATGCAGGAATTTGCTTATGGAAAGCCATTGTATTCTGTAAAAGAAACTGGCGATTCTGAAGCTACAGGTACAACTATAACTTTTTTGCCTGATGATTCTATTTTTATAACTAAAGAATATAGTTACGAAATATTAACTTCCCGATTAAGAGAATTAGCTTTTTTAAATAAAGGTGTAACACTCAATATTACAGATCTCCGTGAGAAAGATGAAAATGGAGAATATATTTCTGATATTTTTCATTCTGATCATGGCTTAAAAGATTTTATCGAATATCTTGATGCAGTCAGGGAAAAACTGATGCCTGATCCAATTTATATTGAAGGTGAAAAAAACGAAACACCTATTGAAATTGCGATGCAATACAATACTTCTTTTTCAGAAAATATACATTCTTATGTAAATAATATAAATACACATGAAGGTGGTACTCATCTTGCCGGTTTCAGAAGAGGTTTAACCCGTACCTTAAAGTCTTATGCTGATAAATCAGGAATGCTGGATAAAATAAAATTTGATATTACCGGAGATGATTTCCGTGAAGGATTAACTGCAATTATTTCAGTAAAAGTTCAGGAACCTCAGTTTGAGGGACAAACAAAGACAAAACTGGGGAACTCAGAAGTTATGGGTTTTGTGGATCAAATTGTAAGTGAATTGCTCACTAATTTTCTGGAAGAACATCCCAAAGAGGCCAGAATGATTGTAAACAAGGTAATACTTGCTGCTACAGCCCGTCATGCTGCCCGTAAAGCACGTGAACTTGTACAACGTAAAAACGTTTTAACTGGGTCTGGTTTACCTGGGAAATTATCTGATTGTTCTGAAAGAGATCCTGCAAAATGTGAGCTTTACCTTGTTGAAGGTGATTCTGCTGGAGGTACAGCAAAACAAGGAAGAGACAGGAAATTTCAGGCAATTTTACCTTTGAGAGGTAAAATTCTGAATGTTGAAAAAGCCATGCAACATCGTATTTATGAAAGTGAAGAAATAAAGAATATGTTCACTGCAATGGGAGTTAGTATCGGTACAGTTGAAGATAGCAAAGCATTAAATATGGAAAAAATACGCTATCACAAAATTATTATCATGACTGATGCTGATGTTGATGGCAGTCATATTGCAACTCTGATCCTTACCTTTTTCTTCCGCTATATGAAAGAAATGATTGAAATGGGTTATGTGTATATTGCTACTCCCCCATTATATTTGATAAAAAAAGGCAAAGAGGAAAGATATTGCTGGACTGAAGAAGAAAGAGCTCAGATTATAGAAGCTTATACTGTTAATGGAAAAGAAAGTAATATTCATATTCAGCGCTATAAAGGTCTTGGAGAAATGAATGCTGAACAATTATGGGATACTACAATGAATCCTCAATTCAGAACTTTAAGACAAGTTACTATCGAAAGTGGTTCTGAAGCAGATAGAGTATTCTCTATGCTCATGGGCGATGAAGTACCACCCCGTCGTGAATTTATAGAAAAAAATGCTAAATATGCAAGAATTGACGTTTAATGCATTTATTTTATCGTATCTTTTTTTAAAAAGTAAATAATCTATTAATAATTTAAATTATAATAATGAAAAAGACTTTATTTATGCTTTGTATTATAATTGCAATGGCAATTAATACAAACGCACAATGGACATTACAAATAAGTGGTAAAACGAATGATTTCTATTCAGTGTATTTTATTGATGCAAATAATGGGTTTGTTGTTGGTGATGATGATCAAGCAGGAAGTGGTGGTATGATTTTGAAAACTACCAATGGTGGAACAACATGGACACCGCAGGTTAGCAATACTTATTCTATATTAAATTCAGTACGTTTTACTGATGTTAATACAGGATATATTGTTGGTGGATCGGGATTAATTTTAAAAACAACCAATGGCGGTACACTATGGACACCTCTCACCAGTACAGCAACCGGGAATTTAAAATCTATATTCTTTACAAGTGCAACAACTGCTTATGTTGTTGGTAGTGGTGGAACAATAATCAAAACAATAAACTCGGGTAGTTCTTGGACTGCACAAACAAGTGGGAGAACAAATTTTTTAAAATCAGTTTATTTTATTAATTCTACTACTGGATTCGCTGTTGGTGATTCAGGAACAATACTTAAAACGATTAATGGAGGTACTAACTGGACTGCTCAAAATAGTGGTATTACAGGATCTTATAATAATCTCAATTCTGTTTACTTTACTGATGTAAATACTGGGTATGCTGTTGGCCAAAGTGGGAAAATTATTAAAACTATAAATGGTGGTACAACCTGGACTGCCCAAACAAGCGGTGTTTCAAATGATATTTTTTCAATTTATTTTGTTGATGCTAACAATGGATATGCTGCTGGTTGGAATAAAGTTCTGAAAACTATAAATGGAGGTACAACCTGGACTATTCAAAACACTGGTATTAGCGGAACTAATGATAACCTGAATAATATATTTTTCATAAATTCAAATACAGGATTTACGGTTGGTAATAAAGGGAGAATTCTTAAAACCACCAATGGTGGAGGTTTAGCAATATCTGAAAATATTAAAGAAAAACATTTTAGCATTTACCCTAATCCTGTTTCTGAGATTCTTTCTATAAACACAGATAATTTCAATAATGCAGATTTGATTTTATCTGTTTATAACCTAACTGGTGAATTGGTTATATCAGAAGCTTTGAATCAAAATGAACATAAAATAAATGTAAATAGTTTAACTAATGGGATTTATATCGTTGAAATAAAATCTGATGAATGGACTGAAAAACAAAAATTAATTATTCAAAGATAAATTAACTCGCAAAATAAATTATATACTCAAAAGAGGGAACGAATCTGAATATTTATTCCCTCTTTTTAATTTAATTCATTGAAGGATTTACAGGGAAATTAGCCCAATGTGCATAATCTTCTCCCATATCAATTACTATTCTTTTCCAGATATCAGTTGGTGACTCTTCTAATAAAATATCTGTTTTTACTCGTGTAACTACCCAGGAATTATCTTTTAATTCAGTATCTAATTGTTTTGGGCTCCAACCTGCATAACCAACAAAAAAACGTATATTGTTTTTATTTAATATTTTAGTATATACTAATTCTTTAATATTATCAATATCACCACCCCAAAAAAGGTCATTAGTAATATTAATACAATTAGTAATTTCAGGAATTTTATGAATATAAAATAAACTATCTGTTTTAACAGGTCCACCTAAATATAATGGAGCATCAATTTTAGGAAAATCTTTAATCAATTCATTTAAATTTATAAATAATGGCTTATTAAAAACCATTCCATAAGATCCTTCTTCATTATGATTTGCAAGCAAAACAACGGAACGTTTAAAATAATAATCATTTGTAAATGGCTCTGAAATGAGGATTTTACCTTGTGATGGTTTTATTTTATTTGGTTTTATCTCTAATATTTTATTTATATCTGTCATTTTATTTTTACTTAATCCAAAATTAGTAATTTTGAGGTCTAAAAACAATAAAATAACTACAAATATTATACCATTTTATGAACATTGTATTAAATGCTGATAAATATCTGTCATTGAGAAAGAAATTCAAAACTTTTACTTATGAAAGTTATACATATTCTTTTAATAAAGATAGATTTGAAATTGAATTTCTTTTTAATTTAGATGATAAATATTCATTTAATCCTAGATTAAATTTTCCTGCCAAAGATTTTTACCAATGGGGTAATTTACCTGAAAAATTAATTCAAAATATTGTCTTTCAAATAGGTATGGTTGAACTAATTAGTTATTGGAAATCAGCTTGTCCTGCCAAAGTTATTATTAAACCGCATTTTTTATATGTAAATCAGATTAAATTTTGGAAAAAAATATATTTTAATGGATTGGGAGAGTTTTTTTATTTGAATAAAATTCAAGCAAATATTGATGATTTCATGGAAATTAATGCTGACTCTGGAAAGAATTCTGAAAAAACTGACATTTTGACAGATAATTCAGTTATTATTCCTATTGGTGGCGGAAAAGATTCGGTAGTAACCCTTGAATTATTGAAAAATTCTGGAAATAATAATTTGCCTCTTATTATGAATCCAAGAGGTGCAAGTATTGAAACAACAAAAATTGGAGGATATGAAAATAAAAATATTATTGAAATATACCGAAGTATCGATCCACAATTATTAGAACTTAATAATTTAGGGTTTTTAAACGGGCATACTCCTTTTTCAGCATTATTAGCATTTGTAACACTTCTTGCTGCAGCATTTACAGGAAAAAGAAATATTGCTTTATCCAATGAATCCAGTGCTAATGAAGCAACTGTTGAAAATACTTCTGTTAATCATCAGTATTCAAAATCTTATGAATTTGAAAGTGATTTTAGAAATTATATAGAAACTTATATATCTTCCAGTTTTAATTATTTTAGCTTTTTGCGTCCGCTAAGTGAATTACAAATCGCCAGCTTATTTGCAAAACATCCAAAGTATTTTACAAGTTTTAGAAGTTGTAATGCTGGGAGTAAGACGGATAGCTGGTGCGGAAATTGCCCTAAATGCTTGTTTTCTTTCATTATTCTCTCTCCTTTTATCAAAAGGAAAACTATGATTTCCATATTTGGAAAAGATTTACTGGACGATAGAAATATGTATTTTTATTTTGAGCAACTTACAGGTATCGAAAAAGTAAAACCTTTCGAATGTGTTGGAACTATTGATGAAGTAAATATTGCAATTAATATGATTATTAAGCAAATTAGTCAGGATGAAATGCCTTTACTCCTTAAATATTATCAAACATTATCTTTATATGCTCAATATGAACACATGAATTTACATGTTTCACTCAATAATTTTAATGATGAGCATTTTCTCAATAATGAATTTCTAAGTATATTAAAGCAACATATCTAATATGAATAAAGAGGTTTTAAACAATTTAATTTTTAATAAAAAAGTCCTTATTCTTGGTTTTGGTAAAGAAGGACGTTCAACATATCAGTTTTTGAGATTGTTTTTTCCTCATCAATTGTTTTACATAGCAGATCAAGATTTACAACTTTCTGAAAAATATAAATTTAATGAAGATGAAGAAGTTGAATTAAAATTAGGAGATTCATATCTTAATTCTCTTTCTGATTACGATTTAATTATTAAAACACCTGGCATTTCTTTAAAACATCTGAATTCAATTGAAGTAGGAAATTTACAAATTAGTTCTCAGACAGATTTATTTTTACAGCTATTTTCCAGACAAATAATAGGTATAACGGGCACTAAAGGTAAAAGTACAACCACTAATCTTATTTTTCACATTTTAAAATCCTTTACTGAAAATGCGATTATGGTAGGAAATATGGGTTTTCCTCCTTTCGATCAACATGCAAATATTAATGATGAAACTTTTATTGTTTTTGAAATGTCTTCGCATCAGCTTGAAAATTGTAAGATTGCTCCACATTATGCAATATTACTGAATTTATTTCAGGAACACCTTGATCATTATCAGACATATATGGATTATCAAATGGCAAAATTTAATATTGCTAAATACCAGCAGTCTGATGATTTTTTTATTTGCAATGCTGATAATGTTGAAATAAACACAATACTTAAAGGTATTCGTTTACAGGGAAAGTTAATGCAATTTTCATTAGCTCGTAAAGTTAATTTTGGTTGTTTTGTAAAAAGAAAATCAATTTATTTCATTGAAAACAAGAGTATTAAGGTATTTTTTGATTTCAAACAAAAAAGGATACTTAAAGGTGAACACAACCTTTTGAATATTATGGCTGCAATTAATGTTTGCAAACTGATTGGTGTCCCTGATAATCTAATTACAGAAGGTATTTCAAGTTTTAAAGGATTAGAACACAGAATGGAGTTTGTTGGAAAATTCAATGGAATTGATTTTTATAATGATTCTATTTCAACTATTCCAGAAGCAACTATAGCAGCAGTAAACGCCTTGAATATTGTAGATACATTAATCTTGGGTGGCTTTGATAGAGGTATTGAATATTTTAAACTGGCTGAATATCTGGTTAAATCTGATGTTAAAAACCTAATATTTATTGGTGTTGCTGGTAAACGAATATTCGATGAAGTGAAAAAATTAGACTGCTTTAAAATTCAATGCTTTGAAGCAAATAGTTTTGAAGAAGCTGTAAGATTGTCAATCAGAAATACTAAAAAAAGAAAAATATGTCTCCTATCCCCTGCTGCTGCTAGCTATGATACTTTTAAAAATTTTGAGGAAAGAGGAAAAAGATTTAAGGAATTAGTAAGCAATGAATTATAAATAATAAATATCTTTGAATATTTACAAAAACACTAAATCTTCATTTTTATTTTCAGAGTCTAATTCTTATCTAATTAAAGTAAGTTTCCCATTTAATTGTTTTTCCTGACTGCTGTCTTTTCCTATAAAATTCAGGTTAAAATTGTAAACACCTGGTAAAGCTTCAACTCCATTATATTTTCCATCCCATCCATTAGTAGCATTAGTAGATTCAAATACAAGACCACCCCATCGGTTATAAATATAAAGCTGAAATTTATAATATTCACCATTTGTTTCAATTTTAAATACGTCATTTAAACCATCCCCATTAGGAGTAAATGAATTCGGAATCCATACATTAATTGTTTGTTTGCACAAAGTAAATAGTATGGTATCAGTTTTTATACAAATTTCATTTGTTACTTTTACCCAGTATTTTCCTGGCTGTGATACCTGAAAACTATTATTAATACTGTTGTCCTGCCATAAATATGATGAATATGAATTATCTACAATGAGTTCAAATGATTCTCCATCACAAATCTCCTTGTTTTCACCAAGATTAACTAATGGAAACTCTAAAACTGTTAAGTTGGTAGTTACAATACTATCACAAGCTAAATAAGAAGAAAGTGTATCAATGAAATTACCAGATAAAACGTAAATATGAGAACCAACTTTAAATATTTCTCCCTGGCAGATTTTGGGGTTTATAATAGTTTGTATAAGCGGATTAACTGTTAAATGTGAATGAATGATACTATCACAACATAAATACGTTGTAAGTGTATCAATATAATTTCCAGAAATTGAATAATTATGATTTCCTATTGTGAAAATTTCACCCTCACAAATTTGAAAACTTATACTATCTTCTTTATTCGGGTTTACAGTTAAATTAGTTGTTATGATACTATCACAACCAGAAATACTCGTCAATGTATCTGAATAAACACCAGAAACAGTGAGTTGATGAGTTCCTATTAAGAATGTATCACCCTGGCAAATCACAGGATAAATATTTGAATGATAAGGTGGTAATATATGTATGGTTTTCCAAATAGTATCATTACAAGAGGTATTATCTGTTAAAATCAATCCAACAGTAAAATTATTACCAGAATTATAAATATGAGAAATATTTAAACCATTGCCCATACTACCATCACCAAATAACCATTTATAATTTGAAATATTGGCATAATATTGTGCGGAGAAAATAACTGGAACTCCAATGCAAACAGAGTCTGGAGTTGCTGTAAAACTATATTGTAGATTATTTAAACTAAAGCCTGCTGAATATCCATATGATTCAGCTTGTCCAAATCCATAAACAGAAGCAGTAAATTTATTAGGCGAAAGAATCCTGTGATTTCCAGAAGAGATTGCTATTCTTGCATAAGAATAAAACGGATTAGCAGTTACGGTGTTAAAAATTACCGGAGTACCATCTAAAGTGAGAGAAGCAGAATAAGTTGTAGGTGTAACAATGTTAACAAAATAAGATGTAATAATACTTGAAGTAAAGGCATTAAATGTAATATCACCAATAGCTTGCTCCATAGGAGGAACAATAAGTGAGAAAGGGTCCCCGACACCATCGCAATTAACTCCTTGTGCGTACTGATATACGAAAACAGGCATAGTGGATTGTATAAATGTTGGCTGATTAGTATTAAACTGATGTACCTGACCTGCATTTAATACTACCGGAAGTCCACCGTTTAAGGTAACAGCAGTACCATTATAATGTGCAATGATTCTGAAATAATCTTGTGCTTTATTCATTAAAGGAGTTGTGATAAAATTTTCACCAAATCTGCTGACAGGGAGTAATTGTTCAAAAAGGTGATCACAAGCACTGCATCCGCCAATATTATCACATAAACTACCACTAAAAACAGCAATTTTATGACAGTTAAATTCTTTAATTACAGCACCGGATAATTGTACACTTGGACTTGAAATTACCTGATAAACTTGCCCTGCATTTAAACTTATAATAAAAGGTATCCCTCCATAAGGTGTTATTTCAATTGTTGTATTATTTTCTGTAGCAACAATCAGGTATTCTTCTCCTGTATGGTATGGCCAGCCTTGTATTGTTAAAACCCTGTATTCCCTGTCTAAAGTATTGGTAGGATAAATAATACTGGCATCAGATGTTGCAGGTTTATAATTTAATGCAAATACGGATATGGTATCTAAACTTGTTATATGTATACCTTTATTTTCAATAACACCGGAAGATAATACATTAGCTGTAGAGGGAATTTGAATCTGAGAAGTTGAATTTGCCAAAACAGTAAAAGCTGTACTCCAGGATAATCCAGGTATACTAATGGTACCAGAAGTATTTACAGTTGAAGATATATATATTGATAATCCATTAATATTTACAGACCCCCCATTATTCATAAAACCCATCCAAAAATCCTTTCCTTTGGTCGATAATTGCTGACTTTGAGCAAAAAAGAATGATACTGTAAATAAAAATATAAGGGTATATCTCTGTATTATCTTAAATCGAAACGCATTAAAAAACATATTTTTAAATTAATACTATAAGAGAGCAATCTTTAATTATGTAATAAACAGAAGTTTTTATAAAATGGTTGTTTCAGTTCTCAAAAATAAATAGAAAAAACTATAAGATGATTGAATTTTTTCAAAATAAATTATCGAATCATTATATCAAAAAGTCTTTAAATCAGTTTTTTGATTTTTTGTAAGCCATTGCATAGCGAATATCTGAATATGTATATTCGCTACCTAATTTTTCTTTGATTGGACCTAAATTCTCAGTATCTACTATTTTAGCTACTTCCAATATATTTTTCAGCTTTTCATCAGAAATAAACATAAGTATATCAATTTCACCTGTAGTTACATAATAAGAAATATGACCTTCAATAGTAATAGTAGACATACCTCTTAAACGGGCAATTTCCTCAACATCATTACCTTTAAGGTATAATTGATAGGATTCTTCCCTAGATTTAGGTTTGATTTCAGCACTTTCACTTCCGTATTTCTTATCCTTTTTTTTAGGCTCCTTTTTTTTACGTTCTTTTGGCATTACATTATCTGCAGCAGACTTTTTACTTCCATTAATCAATTCATTCAGACGATTTAACCGACTAAAATCAACAGGAATTTTAAGTAAGTCATCTTTTGATATTATTTTATGATACATTAAAGCATCAGCAAAGATAGCAGCTTTATACATTCTTTTACATTGCTCATATACCATAAGTTCAAAATCGTACAATTCATTTAAATAAGTTTTTACCCGCTTGCTGGATGAAACAATTTCAATATGATCAAAAATGAAGTTTGAAATAGTTTGTAATAATGGTAAAAAATAATCTCGTCCTGCAGTAACACGACTTTTGATTAATTGATTTGCATCGGAAGTATTCTGGCGAAAAATATTTGAGAGCTGCATACGGAATTTCTCAGAGACTGGCTGAAATTCATTGGTTTTTGCAACTAATTCATTAGCGAAATCAAGGTATTTATGTTTTACTGATTTTGCTTCTTCTTTATTATAGGAATCAGAATGGTATCTGGCACTTCTAAAGAGATTCTCATAATTGAAACATTGTGTAATATATTTCTGAGTATATAACAAAGCTTCATTTTCAGCGATTATTTGCAGATCACCTTGTTGATCTTTCGTTTTGGCATAAAGTGCAACTTTTTCATCAACATGTAAAGATCTGAAATTAACTTTTGAAGTCAGCACTAATCCATTTAAAGAACGCAAACGTGAAAGTGCCACATAAACCTGTCCTGGGGCAAAAGCTTCACCAATATCAATTATTGCTTTTTCAAAAGTGAGTCCCTGACTTTTGTGAACTGTTATGGCCCATGCAAGTTTTATAGGATATTGTGTAAAACTCCCAATTACTTCCTCCTCTATTTCATTGGTAAGTTCATTGAGTAGGTATCTTACATTCTGCCATTCATAGCGTTCTACAGCAATAATATTATCAGAATCAGCTATTTTTACACGAATACCTTCATTATCAAAATCATTTACTATTCCTAATTTACCATTGTAAAAAAGATGTTCACCGCTAGGATCATTTTTAATAAACATGATTTGTGAACCAATTTTTAATATTAACTCCTTTTCAACAGGATACATAAACTCATTAAAATCGTCTTTGATAGTAGCTTCAAAAACCTGTGTTTTACCATTAAGCTTATTAAGTGTATTGTCATTTTGTTCAGCAGCTTTGCGGTTGTGTGTAGTTAGTGTTATATAATTATCTGTAGCTGCAGCTCTGAAATTAGGATTGTAATATTGATTAAGTAATATTTCATCATCTTTGGAAACTGTATTGTTTCTGAGGTTATTCAGCAGATTAATGAAAACAGCATCATCTTGTCTGTAAATTTTATTAAGTTCAATATAGAGAGGCTTATTCTGAGCCAAAGCTCTGGCATCAAAAAAATTCATACTATGATAATATTTACTGAGCAATTCCCATTCATTGTCTTTAACTACCGGTGGCAATTGCAATAAATCACCGATAAATAGTAACTGAACACCTCCAAAGGCTTGATAAGAAGATCGTCGGATATAACGTAAAACAACATCCATGGCATCCAGTAAATCAGCACGCAACATACTAACTTCGTCAATTATCAGCAATTCCATCTCTCTTATTAATTTACGCTTGTTATCGCGCATTTGCAAATTTTTAATGATAGATTGTGCATCATTTACTTTAAAATACAATGGAGTTGCAGCTCCCAGCCCTGCTGGAACAAAATTGCCAAAAGGTAACTGGAAAAATGAATGTATAGTAACTCCACCGGCATTAATTGCAGCTATTCCTGTAGGAGCAACAACAATTGCTTTTTTATGAGTATGAGCAATAATATGTTTTAGGAAAGTAGTTTTCCCTGTACCAGCTTTTCCTGTGAGAAAAACATGTCGATCGGTTTGATTTACAAACTTTGCAGCCAGTTCAGCCTGATGAAGATTATTGTTTTCCACTTTGCTATATTTTAAACGTTTTTCTATGTTTGACAAAGGTAGGGTTTATTTTCTTTTTTATTTAATGATTATTTAATAAACCAAATTAAAAATCTATAGTTGATTAAATATTCTGATGGCGTTTTATAAATTTACAATTCAAATTAAATACAGATATCAATACTATATATAAAAATGAATTTTATACTTATTTTTTTATTAATATTTAATTAAAAATTCTATTTTTGATGAAATTTAAATGGAAATATTTAAATCAAGGAAAGCTTTTAGAATCTTTTTATTATTTACATCTGATTTTAAATTACTAATTTAATAAAATTAATTTAAACTTTATGAAAAAAACATTTCTTTTTTTTATACTAATAATCATAAATTCATATATATACAGTCAATCTGCAGAAGAGTATGATAAACTGGCTCATAATAAAATGGAATTAAAGGATTATCAATATGCAATGGTATTAATAACTAAAGCCATTGAACTAGACAATAAAAATCAATGGTATTATTTAAGGCAGGCAGAAATTGAGTTTAATTTAACTGGTCCGTCTGAAGCAATTAAAATTATCAGGTCGGCAATTTTGTTAAACAAAAAAGAATCAGAACCTTATAACAGAGCAGGCACCTATTATTCTTCAGCTGGAATTACTGATTCTGCTATAGCTATGTATAATTATGCAATTAAGTTTGCCAAAAATGACACTTTAAAAAATGCATATATCTCCAATAGAGGTGCTGCAAAATACAGCAATAGAGATTTTGAAGGTGCAGTTATAGACTTTGAAAATGTATTGATATTCAATCCGGAAGACATTGGAGCTTTACTTAATGCTTCATCCGGATATAGTGAGCTTGGAATGGTAAATAAAGCTATTGATGCATTAAAGAAGATCATTGCAATTGATCCTGGCTTCATTGGCAGTTATGGAAATCTGGGTTTTATATATTCTGAATTGGATAGTCTTGACTTAGCCCTCAAATATTTTAATAAAGTTAGTGAACTTGATCCTAATGATGCAGTAAATTACAATAACAGAGGTAATAACTATTATAAAAAAGGGGATTATATAAATGCGTTAAAAGATATTAATTTATCTATAAAAATGTATCCATCAAATTCATATGCATATAGAAACTTAGCACTTGTATACATAGCTATGAATAAAATTAATGAAGCTTGTACTGCTTTATCTTTTGCTAATGATTATGGATTCGAAAAACAATATGGAACTGAAGTATCTGAATTAATTAAAAAACATTGCAAAAAGTAAACTCTTAATTCAATTAATACTCCATGAATTTAATTTAGAGCCAGAAATGCCAGTAATTGATAATAAAAGGTTTAGCTTTTAAAACATTTAAAATTAGAATATAAAACAATATTAATTATTTTTTATCTCTGATAGATTATCTAGCATAGTAAGAATTTAATTAAGTATCTATTCTTTCACAAATTTACTTATTATACTATTTTTATCATTATATACCTTTACAATGTGTAAACCCTTTTCTAAACAATTGATATTAATATCTGATTTTAATAGTGTAATGAAT
>JBMOKG010000196.1:0-3476 GCA_049315385.1 Bacteroidales bacterium | reverse complement strand
TCATTCGGAAAGCTATCCACTACATCCCAGTTATTAAAAATCAAGCCTTCAAGCATTCCGCCCCACAAGCCTAATGTATAAATCTGATAATACCGCAAATCCACAGCCTTAAAACTTTCAAGCAGTTCAATACTTTGTGGAGTAACAAAATCATTATCCTTATAAGTAGTGTGTAAGATAGTTGTATCTTTTCTTATGCTATCCACTTTTGTAAACATCCCATCAGATTTTTCATAACTTTCCTTTGGTGGAAAGAAATAGTTAGTAATCCAGCTATCTTCCATTTCAGGATTAAAGGTTGCAATTTCCTGTATTACTCCACCACGCAAGGAAGATGTACTTTTCAGGAAATCAGTAAAGGCAATCTCATTCATTTCCTCATACCAGATTCCGGTCGGGTCCTTTATAGATTTCATTTTATAATCTTTGTCAAGACCCCTGGCTAAAATATAATTTCCATTCAGTTTAAAAGTTATCTTCAGCGGATTTTCTGTTATCGTAAAATAATCCATTAACCCATAATTCCCAATTATATCCTTTATTGTCTGAAACTGGCTATCCTTTATATCTGCATAAATCTTTCTTAAAAGAATATACCGACTGTAAGGTTTCCGCATGGTATCAATCAAGACCTTTTGGGCTGCAAAATAACTCTTCGCAGAATCCCTGCCACCATAAAGCAATAAATAACGGTTATCATCTTTCAGTAATGGTAAGTAAACTTTATTAAATAATCTGCTATCGCTGAGGTTAAACTTCATTATTCAGGTAATTCTACTTTTATTTCATCACTTTCTTTAGACAATGTATAATCAGTCTTATTCAGCTTCGGCAGAACATATTCCAGTAAACCTGTCATAATTTTCAGCCTGTCTGGTGGTTTTAGGCTCTCAAGGTCAGCAATCATCTGTTCTTCATCATAGCTTTCCATCAATTGCTGCAACCGTTCTTTCATCTCAGAAGTGCTTTTATTAACCGCACCTTTGGGCTTTAGTCCTTTGTGTCCTGTAACAAATTGACCGTTGTTGTTTCTTTTGTCATTTTCAGTAGTTTCCATAAAAGTAATATTAGTTGAGTTAGTAGTTGTGCCAAGTCGAAATTAGCTTACTGTGCATGTCGAAAAACCATAATTCACCATAATTTATGGTTTATTATTAAATTTGTATTCTGTCAGCATAATCATAATAGATATGTTAACATCCTTAATATCAGTATTTTCTAAAGGTGTAATTTAAAAAACAGTGTAATTCTCTAATTTATAATCGATAATCAAAAACAATGCTTCATTTTTAATTTATTGAATTTTGAAAAATACAATTTCTCTAATCTTTAATGCAACGGATTGACATACCAGTTTTTTTATCCATACTAATGATGTCTAAATTTCCCACAAAATACCATACAGAAAAATAGGTTGCTTTAGTATTATCTAAAACATATTCACTTGAAGTCCACCAATAAGCATATTCACTAAAAGCAAAGTAACTGTCAGCATCTCTTCGTCCACCTGGAAGAGCTGTAAAACCTGTTTCATTTGTTGCATCAATGTTGATGTTAACCCAATGTGTCAATCCCGTTTCTTTGAGTTTGCCACCTGCATTATTACCCAAATATTTTTTTAATGTATTCACTTCTGCTAGAGTTGGTATGTGCCAGCCTGTCGGGCATATCTTGCGTGAATCCATTACTGCAAACCAATTGTATAAACATCCGTATATTTTTAACTTATTTGTATCATTGTCGATATAACAATATGCTCCTGTAGTCAGGTTGCCCCAAGTAATATCATTTACTTTTATTATTGATTCGCCATTTCTGTATTTTGTAACTTTCAAATTTTCCTTCAACCATACTTGAGTTCCGATGGTAACTGTATGATAAAGATTACCATTAATATCGGTTATTGTGGCTGGGGTTGGTGTCGGAGTAGTAGTGTTATCTTTTTTACATCCGCTCATTAATAATGTTGCTACGCTCATTATGCATAATGCATATAATGTCATTTTTCTTTTCATGATTTTAAATTTTTAAGAATCATTATTATTCGAATTTCGTTACAATCAGATTGTATTTTGTTGTTTATATACTATTGTATTTTTCTACAAATATAGTATTGTTTTTTAGTTAAATTATTTCTTTTAAGCTATGAATCATCCTAAAAAATGATAGTTTTTCATAATTAGCTATAATTTATGGTTTAGTAATTTAGTTTTTTAAGTTCCTCCTCTTGAAAGGAACTGTCCTGATTTATCAGAAATATTTAATCTATTGTATCATAGTTGCGTTGTTACCATTTGCTTTTTCGAGATATAAAAAACCAATTCCCTTTTTAAAATATATTTTTATTGTAGATTCTGGAGAGTATGCAGTTAAATCTTTTAATTTATAAACATCATAATAAAGTACTCCATTAATATTACATGTATCACTTCTAAAATGAGTTATATCATAACTGTAAATTTGTGATAATTTTACAATAAATTCATTTATATTGTTTATATCAATAATAATTGTATAAATAACAGTATCTGATTCAGTATTAATATATCCTACTGAGAAATAAAAAGATCCTTCATAATAACTTACATATTTACCACTGGTAGTAGACATTTGATAATTTGTCATTTTTGTGTATGCTTCAATAGTATCACTAGTAGTAATAATATTTCCTTGCGTATCTTTTGATTTGGTAATACATCGGTATTTTGGTTTTACTACATTATTTATCCATCCTAATTGATCACTTGTAAAAACATCTCGAGTTTCTGCAGAATTATCTTTTTTACATCCACCAATTGAAAAAACTATGAAAGCTATAATTATAAATAGAGTAAAAAAATTTAAATCAAACTTAGGTTTTATGAATGTTCTTTTTTTCATAACTACTTCTATTAATACCATACAAACTTACAAAATATTTTTTCATCCCTGTCATTTTTTAACTTTAAGTACTCTAAGTACTTTAGGCACTTCTTTTATCCCTCTCCTTCGGAGAGGCTAGGTGAGGTCCCTGTAAATCAACTTCTCAATCATACTCACACTTACAGCATATTCACTACATAACTCATTCTTAATTGCAACACAGCTTTTGTCACCTTTTTCCTTTGCTTCATAATACAATTCCCTTACCAGCCATTTTTGCAAATCTGTTAAGTTTGTAATGCCCAAATCCAACAACTCATTCAAACCTTCTTTTTTACTGATTCTCTCGGCTTCTTTTACAACTTTCTCTCTGTATCCGCTCATTTTTTTATTTTGTTTTTGGTTTATACAAAGATACGTAATATTTTATCATAGTGTATTAATTATCATTATTTATAGCCAAATTATATGATGTTTTACTTTAACTTTATGCTTATATTTGTAGTTTTAAAAATCTTAATTTTTTTAACCATGAGAAGTCCAAAATCGAAACCAAAACCAATTCCTAAAAAAATTATTAAATTCAAACCCGGCAACGACCTTGCCACCAAAGT
>JBMOKG010000195.1:0-3486 GCA_049315385.1 Bacteroidales bacterium | reverse complement strand
TTTTTGCTAAGCTAAAGCTAAATTCCTGTTCTTCGTTGTCGGAAGTTAGTTCTACACCGCTTTGTTGAAAATCTTTGTGTATTAATTAACTCATAGTATTGCCACAAACCTGACAGGTTTTAAAAACCTGTCAGGTTTCAAAATAAGGTCTTACCCCCTTCTACCGCCATTTTCGCAAGGTTAAAGCTAAATTCCTGTTCTTCATTGTCGGAAGTTAGTTCTACGCCGCTTTGTTGGAAATCTTTGTGTATTAACCCAAAGGTTTAATCGCACAAAATTTCGCATAAAACACACATATTCTGCCGGTACATACATATAATCTTAGTGTACATACGCATATTCTTGCAGTACATTAATAAAATATTGCGGTACATATAGCCAAAAAAAATATCTGTGTATGTACTGTTAAATTTTATATACGTACTGAGCATATTTGTATAGGTATTAGAAGAATGTTTGGAGGTACGGAAGGATTGGATAAATGGACGGAAAGATTTTGTAATTAAGATGTTCTAAGGTGTGGTTTCTTAAGTAAAAATTAGAAACAAATAAAATATTTGCATTTTATTTGCTTTTTATTTTATTTATGTCGTACATTTGTTCTCAATATTTTTAACCAATATCATATCATGTAGAAATTAAAACATTATAAAAAATAGCGTTGCTAAAAGTATTTCTCTTCAGATAAAACGACCAAATTTAAAGAAAGGGAGAAATAGTTGAAGTGAACGCACCTGTATGGGTGTGTTCCTTTTGCTTATTTCGATTCTTTCAAGGTGCTTGGTCGTACCTTTCTGAAATTGAAACCAAAAGCAGAGGTTCACGCCCTTTTTTATTGTGTGTAAATCAGATAATTTTAAAATAATATAAAAAGCGGTCTGCGAGAGCCAAAGGGCTGACCACCCAAAGTGACAATGTTTTTGAAAAAGATTGGAGACCAGAATCCACTAAAAAACGGGGCGTTACCGAAAAGCCTTATGAGTAGGAAAACTAAATACTAATAAAAATGAAAAGGTTAATAAAAATCGGCTTAATTGCATCTTTTGTATTATTTTCAATTAATATTTATTCTCAATCAAAACCTGGGAAAATTAATAAAGTACAAATAACTTATAAGGAAAAAGGAATTGATAGCGAAGAAACCTCTGATGGGACGGAAATATTACCAAACAAAGGGACTAGTAATTTTGATGGATGTTTAAGACAAGAACTAAAAGAACTAATTATTCAAGGCTTAGCAAAAAAAATATCTATAGTTATTAAAGATAACAAAGGTAAAATTATTTTTGAAAAGAAAGATTTTGATATTAATGGTAGTATAACTTTTACGAAGAATGATAAGAAAGATATTGATGTATTATTTTATGGGAGTTCAATTATAATTAAGCAGAATACAACTACTTTATTTAATTTTAAAATTACTAACAGCGGTTGTATGTAATTAAATTATTATTTAATAAGCTTTATAATAAATCCAAAACTAATTCAGGTCTGCGAGAGCCAAAGGGCTGACCACCCATAGTGACAATTTTTATGAAAAAATTGGAGTCCAGAAACCAATAAAAACGGGGCGATACCGAAAAGCCTTATGAGTAGGGAAATTAAATATTTTATTAAAATGAAAAAAATAAGTGTATTACTAATGGCTGCATTAGCTATTGTTTTGTTTTCATGTGGAAATGGTAACGGTACTAAAAATGAAAACAATCAGGATTCAACTGCTACAACTCAAAATGTAGTAGAAAATCAAGGTATTAATTCTTTTGAATTTATGACAAAAGTATCACAAGACAAAAAATTCTTAAATGAAAATTTAGATAAAACAGTTGTAATAACAGATTTGTTAGCTGGTAGATATGAAAAAGGCCTTATTAATGGAAATGAAAGGTTATTAGTTTATGCATTTACTTATAATCCAAATGATAATAAATCGATAAATGACGAATTTACTTTTCTGAAAAATTCGACTTATAAAGGAAAACAAATTCAAGTGATTAATATTGATGAAAAATTCAAAATGACTACTTTTGAGATAATACTAAAAGATTCTAAACAAGCGAAAACATTAAGCTTTTTTGATGCCACAAAAGATTACAATTATGCCTCAGCAAAAGATGGTAATGGGAAAGATTATTATAAATTTGAGGATTTAATAAAAGTAAAAGGAACTGTGACTTATGATAGTTATAGTATTGTTTTAAATGATGCAGAAATAATAAAGTAAATATAAATTAAGTTTAGATTGATTAATTAACCAAAACAAGTTGGGCGATGCCCAACTTGTTTAATAAAACAAAGTTTATGAGTGAATTTATATCTTTTTTAGAAGAAAGAATTTTGACTGATATTTACGATTTTATTAAGAATACTGAAAATATTCAAGGTAATGATAAAATACTAATATACAAGAGATTTTTAGAAAACGTTTTTGTTGTTGAGTTTAAGCATCCAACTGATAATCTTGTTAAATACACAAAGAATCTTGATGATCTTATTTATAGCTTAAAAAGTTTTGGTTGTACATCAGTTATTGTTGGACAGAATGAAGATACAACATACATAACAATTATTCCTCCTATTAAAAAATAATATTTTTATGAGAAAATTTATTTTAATTTCTTGTTTTCTTCTACATTCTTTTTTAGTTTTTTCTCAATCAAAGCCTATCGTTTTTAATTCAACAGTTAAATATGATTCTGTTAAAGATAAGGAAGGAAATAGCTATAAAACTATTAGAATTGGTAATCAAATATGGATGGCAGAAAACTTGCGTTCATTTTATGATAGAAATGGTAATATTATTAAAGAAAGTTGGGTGAATTTTATTCCTAAGAAAAATAAGTCCATTGATCAGGAATCGGAGAATTTACCTTATAATCCTGATGAAGAAACAGCGTTTCAAGGCGAAGAAGAGAAGCCTCCTTTTTATTTAACCCCAGAGTTTTATAATACTTATGGTCTACTTTATACTTATGACGAGGCATTGTCTGAAGCAGGGCTTTGTCCTATTGGATGGCATATTCCAAGTATGAAGGAATGGAATATTTTAATAGAATATTTAGGAGGAGTTGATATTGCAACAGTTAAGCTAAAGGAAACGGGTACATCACATTGGAAAATAGAGTCTAATGCGATAAATAGTTGTGGTTTTACGGCACTGCCAAGTTCATCAACAATGGATGCTATTGTTAATAGTGAAAATATTTACAATTATATTGGAAATAGTACATATTGGTGGACATCAGATAGTGGTCTAAATTCTGAAGAATTTGGAGAGAGCAATTTAGCAAAAGCTATTCGTCTCAATAATCTTAAAAATCAGAGTTATATAAAAAAAGATTCAAAACTTTCTATAAGATGTATTAAAAATTAAAATTTGTTTTTACTATGAAAAGCCTCAAATTCAATATTGTTTTTGGTGTTTTTTGCTTAAACTATTTTAGCTATATAGTGTCAAAAGTCGGGGTGCGACTTGGAGTCGCACCC
>JBMOKG010000194.1:0-3487 GCA_049315385.1 Bacteroidales bacterium | reverse complement strand
TTCTGGCCATTTTAATATTAGTTCTAATACTAAATTATTTAAACAAAAAGAGCTGACAACATATTAAATGAGTTGACAGCTCTTTTGTTATTTAGGTTTGAGGCAAATACAGAAATTTATTTTCTAAGATCTCTGTAAATTTTATCAAGATTAGCGTTTTATACTTTCCTCAATTAGCATTGTATATATTTCTTTAATTGTAAGTCCCATGGCACGTATTTGTTGAGGAACTATGCTTTCAGCAGACTGGCCAGGAACAGTGTTAACTTCCAAAAAGTACAATTCATTGGTAGTATTATTTAATATAAAATCAAAACGCACAATTCCTTTGCAATTTAATTTATTGTAAAGATATGCAGCTGTTGATTTTACTCTATTTGTGATTGTCTCTTCTACTTCAGCTGGTGTTATTTCTTTCGATTTGCCTTTATATTTTGCTTCAAAATCAAAATATTCATTATCGGAAATGATCTGTGTAATAGGAAAAACAAGCAAACTACCATTCGTTTTAATCAAACCACATGTTAACTCTTTTCCTTCAATAAATTCTTCTATTAATACTTGATTATCTTCATGAAAAGCTTTTTGAATGGCAACTTCTAAATCATTAGCATGATTTACCTTTGACATACCTATACTAGATCCTCCATTATTGGGTTTTACAAAACAAGGCAATGTAATTTTGTCAAGAATATGCTCAATTGTATATGGCTGGTTTATGAATAAATGTGTAGAATTAGCAATATTAATACCAGCAGCTTTAACTATTTTATTGCAATAACTTTTATTAAAAGTAATGGCAGAAGTTGTATGGTCGCAAGTAGTATAAGGAATATTGAGTAAATCGAAATAACCTTGTAGCATTCCATCTTCACCAGGAGTTCCATGAATGGCAATAAATGCACAATTGAATTTTACTTTCTTATCATTTATTGTTAAAGTAAAATCGTTTTTATCAATTTGAAATTGTTTTCCTTTTTCATCAGTATAATGCCAATCTGCTTGATATAGATTAATTTTGTAAACATTATACAATGTTACATCTATGTTTTGTTCAATGATTTGTGCACTTTTAAATGATATTTCAGCTTCGCCAGAATTACCACCTGATAGTAATGCTATATTCTTTTTATTCATGTAATATTTTTTTCAATAATTGATTTATTTATAAAGCAAAAATACAATTTTTAAGAATTGAAATAATATGTATAAAAGAAAAAAGTCAGCTTGCAAAACAAACTGACTTTTTTGGGTAGATGATGGGATTCGAACCCACGACTTTCAGAACCACAAACTGATGCTCTAACCAGCTGAACTACATCTACCGTTTATGGTTGCAAAAGTAAGTTTTTTTTTTTACTTTGCAAAATAATCTTGCTTAATACTTGATAAAAAATAATTACTATTAGCGAATTAATTGTAAACTACTCTTATATTCAACATCTTTTAATAAACCCTTGGCTTTAATTGTAACATAATATACGCCATCAGGTAAACCATCTCCACCAAAATCATTTTTGTAGTTGCTATTTTCATATACTTTTTTACCCCATCGGTTAAATATTACAACCTGCATTTCAGTGTAACCACCACCTTTAATTAAAGCACCTATGTCAAATTTATCATTAACTCCATCACCATTTGGTGTTAAAAAGTTAGGGATTACCAATAAATCATTTATAATTTTTACAATGTATGAATTTGTATCCGAGCAACCAAAATCACTTTTAGCAATTAATATCACTTTATATTCTTTTTCTTCTTTATCTTTAGGAAATTCATAAGAAGGGTTTTGTAATGTACTATTTCCATTTTCCAATAACTTTGTACTATCTGGCATTGGTCCATAAAAAGACCAGTCCCAAGTAAATGAAGAATTAACAGGAGTGGTTAAATTGGTAAAGTTTAAAGTTGGATCTTGTCTTGTTCCAATCTGAGGATTCCAAGTAAAATCAGCTAAAGGTTGAGGTAATACAGTTATTGCATTAGTATGAGAATAATCTTCTCTACAACCGTTTGTAGAAAATTCAATTAATTTTATAGTGTAAAGTCCTGGTGATTGATATGTGTGTGTAGGATTAATATCTGTACTTGTATTTCCATCACCAAAATCCCAGATGCGAGTCCCACCAATTGGGTATGTTTCATCTTTTAAATCAATAGTTAAGGGTGCGCAACCTATGGCAGGAAGTGGAGGTGTTGGTGAAAAACTAATAACGGGTAAGGGTGTTGTAACAACAGTTGTAGAAGCACTATTACCAGGACAGCCTGTAGCATCATTAACACTTACTGTATAAGTTGTAGTTGTTAAAGGTGTTGAAATAGGATTAAAAACTGAAGTTGAACTTAATCCAATTGATGGAGTCCAAGAGTAAGTGAGTGGACCTCCAGTACCACCGCTTGCAATTACATTAATTTGAGCATTATATGTAGGTACTGGAAAAGTCTGGCAAATTGCAGTATCATTACTAGGTACTAATCTAATTGAATCTCTACTTAAAATTTTAATTATCGTTGAATCTCCAAACAAAGCACAAGTTGAAGTGTCATCTACTAATATTTTTACAGTTTCAATAGGTTCTAAAATTCCATCTGTAATAGGAATAATTGAAAGAGTTGTTGAAGTTTGCCCTGGTAAAATATGAATTACATTTGGAATATGTTGATAATCTGTCCCATTAATAGCTGTACCAGATATTAATAAAGGGAGAAATACAGTATCTAATCTTGCAATAGGTATCGAAAATTTTATATATGCATTGTTGCAGCCTTCAATTGCCATGGGAGGTGCTGATGGAGAAGAATAGTTTGTTGTAATTGAAACCACATTTCCAGAAAAACTGTAAGCTTCCAAAAATACACCTGAATCATATGCTCTATCACCTAAATCAGCAATAGCTAATTTAATATGATAGGGTGTACAAGGCACTACAATAGCCATAGCGGTAAGAACAGTAGTGAATCCATTATAAGTTAAGTTGGGTATTGGTGTATGATAATATTGAGTATTTGTTAATACACAAGGAGTTGTTGAACCAGCTGATATTCCACCATTTACAGTATTAATTGAAACCGGATTATTTGAACCAGGAATTAATGCAATATTTGTTGCAGTATAATTTCCTCCATTTGGATTCAATCCTGTGATAAAAAACCCAAAAACATCATTAAATGAAGAACAAACAAAATTTGGATATTCTCTTGATCCAAAAGCGTATCTAAACCTTATTGTATCAGCTAAAGGTAAAAAGTCAAATTCTAAAACAGCAGCATCATGTATTGAGCTGGGACCAGCAGTTCCTGTATATTGATTCAATTCTGGAACTACAGTAAGTTCAGTACCTGTAATAGTTGTTGAAGTTTGTCCATTTGTAGCACCTGCAATTCCTCCAGTGCACATTATAATACCATCAGAAAATCCTAAATTGGTTGGATTGCTTCCTGTGGAAAATGAACCTATTTGATTAGAAGCACTTGGTGCAAGTAA
>JBMOKG010000193.1:0-3507 GCA_049315385.1 Bacteroidales bacterium | reverse complement strand
TAAGCGACACCATTTTGCTAAGCAATGTAAGCGATTCGGCTTCTATATTCTGGTACGGAGGCAGCACCCCCAACGAAACACCCAAAACTGCCCCTGTAGAATTATTGGCAGGCGAAGAAATAGAAATCCCCGCCGCCACTTTAGGCAAATACTTAATACTGCTTAACAAAGACACCGCAAATACAGCAGAAGTAGAAATAATGCTGGTGTGAAGGAATTAAGAAAAAACCTGACAGGTTTTCAAAACCTGTCAGGTTTCACAAAAAAATAATTATCTTTGTTCAATAATTCAATCAACAACAACTTAAAACTATGATTATGAAAAAAATTTATGTTTTAATACTACTAATAATAACAACCCCTTTATTAAAGAGTCAAACCATATTAACCAAAGGACAGATTTTTGATTTTAATATTAACGATGAATTTCATTATAACAACTCTAATAAGCCACCAAATGCTACAAGATTTGTAATTGTTGGAAAACATTTCTCTGCATTAAATGATACAGTCTTTTATATAGAGCATTTTGATAATTATTACACTCAATTTAGCAGCAATCCTGTTTCCCATCTTGATTATTTCTTTAACTCATATAACGATACTGTTTATTATACAAATCTTGATACTCCTTATGATTCCGCATATATAAATTGGCCTGTTAATGATACTGTAGGCAATTGGTTTAATGATACATTATATTATTCAACTTATTTGTGTGGGAATTTAATTTATAAATATACTGCATGCATACATTGCATTTTTGAAGGTAATTATTATAGCTATCAATACGGACAGGGTTTGGGACTGGTTGAATCAATTCATCAATATCCAGGAAATCCGCAAATTGATGATGAATATTATTTAAAATACTATAAAAAAGGTACGGTGACCTGTGGATTTCCAGATACTACAACACTATCAATAAAAAATTATGAAAAGATAATTCCAAACATAAATATCTACCCCAACCCCGCCACTTCAAACGTAACTATAAACCTTCAACAACTAACACACTTGCAAAATACTACCGTTTCAATTTACGATATACAAGGAAAGCTACTTTTACAGCAAAACATTACACAGCCACAAACAGAATTGAATATTGCATCTTTAGCCAAAGGCATATATGTAGTAAAAGTAAATAACAATAAACAAAGCTTAGTAAGTAAATTTGTGAAGGAATAAATAGACATACTTAAACAGCACCAACTTAAAACCAATGAATATGAAAAAACTTTACATTTTAATGATTGCAATGCTTGCGTTTAATATTGGGAATGCACAATGGCAACAATGCAATGGTTTATATGGTGGAAATGCAAATGCCATCGCTGTTAAAGACACAAATATTTTTGTTGGCATTGAAGGGGGAGGCATTTTTGTATCAAATAATAATGGTACAAGTTGGAATCCTGTCAACAATGGATTAACAAATCATTTTATATATCATTTAGCAGTTAAAGATTCGATTATTTTTGCATTAACAAATGGTGGTTTATTCCGATCATCTGATAATGGATTAAACTGGCTTCCTTCTGGGAATGGTATTAATACAAATAATGTAAGTTGTATTACATTATGCGGATCAAGAATATTTGTTGGAACTAATTCAAATTATAATGGAGGGGTGTTTTTATCTGATGATAATGGTAATAATTGGATACATTTAAATAATGTAATCACAGGTAAAGTAATTGTATCTCTATCAAATATAGGTGCAAAAGTTTATGCAAGTATTAGCTCAAGTAATCCAAATGCTAAAGAATTATATGTAACTACCGATTCAGGAGTAAATTGGAATTTATGTTCGTCTCCAGTGTCAAACAATTTTGTAAATTCAATTATTTCTATAGATTCAGTTTTATACGCTGGAATTTACGGAAAAGGAATATATGCATCAAATGCTGATACTATAAACTGGATTGCAATGAATAATGGTTTAACGAATTTAAATTTTACTTCATTTTTAAAACACGATTCTGCATTATTCGTAAGTACGTATGATGGTGGTATATTTGTTTCGTATAATAAAGGATTAAACTGGACTGCTTCAAATAATGGTTTACTATGTATGAATATTAATAAAATGGCTGTAAATGGCAATAATATTTTTGCAACTACTAAATATGGCGTTTTCCTTTCAACTGATAATGGATTAAATTGGAATTCTGTAAATAATGGTATTATAAATTCTAACATTAATTTACTTGCAGCTAATGACTCTTGCATTTTTGCAGCTAATAATTATAATGAATTATTCAGATCAAATAATAAAGGCTTAAGTTGGGCAAAAGTAAACACTGGAATAACAAATACAAATTTTAGTACAATGGCATTTATTGATTCTAAAATCTATGCAGGAACTACAAGAAAAGGTTTATATGTATCTTCAGACAATGGAGTTAACTGGAATGCAATAAATAATAATTTATTGGATACAAATATAACTTCAATTGCCTTTATTGATAGCTCAAATATATTTGTAAGCACAAATAATAATGGCGTTTTTCAATCAAATAATAATGGTTATAGTTGGAACATGACAAATCAGGGCATGCCTTCAAATAATATTCGTGCATTAACTATCAAAGGAAATTTGATATTTGCAGCACCAAATAGAGGCGTTTATAAATCTTTTATTAATAATTTTTATTGGTTACCTGCTAATAGTGGAATTGAGGATATATCCGTTTATAGATTAGCTATTTTTGATTCAACTATTTTTGCAGGAACTTTTCCTTATGGAATTTTTGCTTCTCAGAATAATGGTTTAACATGGGCTAAAGCAGATACTGGCCTGCCAGATAGTGAATTTTTTTCTTCATTTGCTATAAGTGGAACAAAAATATATGTTGGAACAAGAAGTAATGGTGTTTATTTATATTCACAGGAAAATGGCAACTGGACTTCCTTAAATACCGGATTAATTTACAAAGGAATTAATTCATTGTATGCTGATAACATATATCTTTATGCAGGAACTAATATAGGAGGCATTTGGAAACGCCCACTTTCAGAATTGATAACACAATATACAATAACTACTTCTTCATTTCCATTAACTGCAGGAAATACTTCTGGGGACGGATTATTAAATTCTAATCAATCCTGCACTGTTAATGCAATACCAAACACTGGTTACGCTTTTATCAATTGGAAAGAAAATGGTAATACTATAAGTACAGATAGTAATTATACTTTTTATGTTACAGCAAACAGAAATCTGGTTGCTAATTTTACACCTATACAAGGAATCTTTGAAAACATTTCCAGTCAACTCAAAATCTATCCTAACCCTGCCACCTCAATGCTATCTTTAAACCTCCAACAACTCACCAAGCTCCAAAACACCACAGCTTCTATTTACGATATACAAGGAAAACTCCTATTACAACAAAACATAACACAGCCACAAACAGAATTGAATATTGCATCTTTAGCCAAAGGCATATATATAGTAAAAGTTAATAATGATACTAAAAGCATGCAAAGTAAATTTGTGAA
>JBMOKG010000192.1:0-3513 GCA_049315385.1 Bacteroidales bacterium | reverse complement strand
CTCAACAAGGTTATACTTCCATGTATTTCTTTTTCAACATTTTGATTAGATGATCGGTTTTCATTATACCTGATTAGCCAATAATATACACCTGACTGAGCATCACCACCGGCATATTTTCCATTCCATCCCATGTTAATATCTTTAGTTTCAAAAACCAAATTTCCCCAACGATTATAAATATATAGTTGAAGTTTTTGTATTTCTTTGGTATTTGCTTTAAAAATATCATTTATACCATCATTGTTTGGTGTAAATACATTGGGCACCCAAATTTCGGAGCAGGGTTTTAAAACAATGGTATCAGAAGAAATACAACCATTGTTATCAACTCTTAACCAAAATACACCTGGTTCATTTAAAATCATAGTATTACCTGATGTTCCATTGCTCCATAAAAATACTCCAAGTAAATTATTTGCATTTAAGGTTTTTTCATCACCAACACATAAATAATCATCATCACCCAAATTAATAGACTGTTGATTTATAACATTTATGGTTATACCAGAAGTATCGTGGCAATTACTTGCAGTTCCTGTTACATAGTAATAAGCTGAGTTGGTTGGAGCCACACTTAGCGTATTTCCAGTTACGTTATTATTCCATACATAAGTAGTTGAAGGCATATTGCTGCCTACTGTTAAAATTGTTGATTCGCCCTCACAAATAGGATTTTTATCGGCTGATACAGCAAGAACAGGTAAGGGTTTAACTGTAAGATTTATATAAGCGGTATCTTTACACGAATTTAAACTTCCAACAACAAAGTAAGATGCCGTGTTGACAGGACTAACATTAATAGTTGTGGTAGTAGCTGCATTACTCCATGTATAGATAGTTGAAGGCAAATTGCTTGATGCAGTAAGTGTAATTGATTCTCCTTTGCAGATAGATGGATTAGTTGGCAAAATAGCAACAACAGGAATTGGGTTTACAATTACATTTACAATAGCGGTATCTTTACATGAATTTCTTGTTCCGATAACGGTATATGTTGTCGTATTTGCAGGAGATACTTTGATGGTGTTTGTATTTCCGCCATTGTTCCAGCTATAAGTAGTAGCAGTTAGATTGCTCAAAGCTGTTAATGTAATTGTATCTTCTTTGCAAATAGAAGGATTGGCAGGCAAAACCTGAATTACAGGAATCGGATTAACCGTAACAATTATGGTATCATATCCATTACATCCGCTTGCATTAATTCCCTTTAACCAGTAATTTCCCGTAGCATTTACATTTATACTCTGTGTTGTTACCCCTGTTGACCAGAGGTAAGAATTAAAAATCTGACTTGCTTGCAAGGTTATGCTTTGTCCCTGACAAATAGCAGTATCGTTGCCAAGTGTAAGTTGTGGTGAATTAATGACTGTGATTTTTACCGAATCTTTACAACTGATATTGTTTTCAGATGCAGTTAAAAAATAAGTTGTTGTTTGAGTTGGAATTACAGAAATTGATTGAGTTGTATCATTAGTTGACCAAATACATGGATATTGAACATTTGAATGATTTAATAAAACACTGTTCCATTTACAAATTGAAGTATCATTATTTAAAATATCAGGTTTTAATAATGTTACATTTATTGTGTCAATATTATAACAATTCAAAGAATCAGTTATTTTCACCCAATATAATCCAGAAGAATTCACATTTATTTGATTTGCATTTGAGCCATTACTCCAAAGATAATTAGAAAAATTATTGGCTGATTTGATAACAATATTATTTCCACACCTTACGGTATCTTTAGGAATTAGCGATTTGGGATATGAACTGTAACTTATATTAATTGTATCTGTTAAAGTACATAAACCTCTTGTAGCAGAAACCCAAATATTACCATTTGAAATTGTCTTAATACTTTGTGTTGTATCTCCAGTACTCCATAGATATGATGACATTCCATTTCCTGCAGAAAGAGTAATTGTATCTTGAGGGCATTTAACTATATCGGGGCCTAAATTTAAACTATTATAATCAGAAAAATAACCATATCTACAACCTGAATATGACCCACCGTTTATAATTCCTAGATGAAATACTCCTAAATTATTTGATATGATATTCCCCGTACCTACACCAATATTTGAGGACATATCAATTCTAGCAGCAACCCATTGATTATTTGTACCTGGCACAACACTAAAATTAGAAGATTGTACCAAAGAAGTACTATTATTTAAAACAAATCCGGATTGGGAACCATTATTAGTAATTAAAATAATTCCAAAAAACTCACTTGTTGATCGAGTAAATGCAACAATATTTGAACCAGTACAGTAAATTGGGGGCAATACCGGCATACCTAATTCACAACCAAAACCTGATAAATGTAACATATAAATAGGCTTATCAGCATTTATATAAGTATAATCCTGATTAATATCTATCATTAGTGTCTGTCCATAATTAATCTGACTCAGAGGTACTGAATTTCCATTTTTATAAATTTTTGTACTATCACTTATTGCCATAGCAAATGCTTTTTCATTTCCTCCATTTAAGAAACCCCTCGTTATAATATAATCTTTACCAATTATATTAATTGGAATTAATTGATCACCCAATAAATCAGCACACCCACCCCAATAACCTCCGGATGCAGAATCATCAGAAATTGTAATTGCAATTGGTTTATTGGATTGAACAATTGAGCCATTTAAGTGATCGCTCGGTTGGAAACCCATTGCTCTTGCAGAATAAGTTTGTCCTTTATTGAGAATAATTGTATAAGGCACATTTGCTGGATGTCCTAATATTGCTTTACTAGGAATAATTGTAACAGTAGTATTGTTTTCGGTTGCCACAATCTCAAAGGAATTGGTATTAAAAGAGTTCGATGTAAAAATTTGTGCTGGAATCATAAAGTTGGTACCCAACGAATTTCTTCCTTTTAAAGTAAATATTTCCGGATTACAAGAACAGGATGTTAAAACCTCATAATAAGAAGTTATTGAATGATTTGACCTTATCCTGATACCTTTATTATTAATACTATCAAAAGGTAAATTTTCAATCATATCAATCCGATTAGTTAAATCAATACTTACAGTACTATCCGCTGGTAAAAAAATGTTAATTGGAACAAACCCAGAATTTGCTGGTTGTTCTATAATTACATTAGAAGATTGATAAAAAGAAGTCAATCTAAGGTAAATAGGTCTATCCCCGTGTGCTTGTGCTACTTCTGGAGCAACAAACCAAAATAATGTATCGCTTTGTCCATAAATGTAAAAATTATTTAAAAACAAAATAATAATAAAAGCAATGATTTTTGTTAATTTAATAATTTTGTTCATATTATTTATTATTTGGTTATATTTAAATTGGATTATTTAATAAATTACCTCAACAAGGTTACACTCCCATGTATTTCCTTTTCAACATTTTGATTGGATGATCGGTTTTCATTATATCTTATTAGCCAATAATATACACCTGACTGAGCATCACCTCCGGCATATTTTCCATCCCATCCCATGTTAATATCTTTAGTTTCAAAAACCA
>JBMOKG010000191.1:0-3519 GCA_049315385.1 Bacteroidales bacterium | reverse complement strand
ATTAATTATATGCAATACGCAGGAACATGGAATTCTGGCTTAATATCTACTCACTGGGTATTAGTAAACCCGGTAAGCAATCAACCAGTTCTACAAGGAGGAGGCAACGATTTTTGGCTTAGTGTTAGAAGAATAAGTAGAGGAATTATAATGGCTGGACAAGCTATTACCACAGAAAACTTATTGAAATACCCAGATGAAAATATTGATAGTGAATCTGAATTTCAAAATCTATTTAATTACCCAATAATTGGAGACGATGATTTAACTCGTACAGTTGCATGTGTAGGTAATGTATTAGGTACTCAAACATTTTCAAAACTCAGGTATCTAAGAGACAATTATAACCCTCACAATGCAACAAGCGCCACCATTTATGAACATCTTCCGCTTATAAACTTAGTAATGCACGATCCAGATTATCAAATTATGGGAGTTGAAGATAATGTGTATAATTCTGATAAAACTTTATACGAAGGGCTACTTAATACTGCACCTACTACAGGACCTTTCAGAGGGAAAAACCTTAATGGTGTTGTAAGAGATTGGTCATCCACATCCCGTTGTCTGTGGCCTCAGCATAATATGGATGAACAATCACATCCTGATCAAATGGCTGGTGAACAAACCCTTTCTGGGTCATATATTGCATTTCCGGGGTTGGATTATATGCTTTTGCATAATCTATATTACATTGCTTTCAGAAAAGAAGACCTTAATGCGATGAAAATTTCTTATATTGTCGAGCCTAATGTCAATTTAAATACCGCTTATCAAATACATATTGCTAGAAGAACATATTCGCAAAGGGCAGCTACTATTGAGGCGGGATGTTCCATTTTGGGCAATAGTGTTTCATATAGTGCTGTAAAACAAATAAAACTAGTTCCCGGATTTAGTGCAAATAGTTCGGGTGGTAAAACTTTTGTGGCTACTATTGGCAAGCGGACAAACAATTACGATGGCAGTGATTATATTCTACCTGATGGATATAATTCATCAGCACCTGCTATGGTTCGCAATAATTATGTGAATAGTGTTGATAGTACTAAATCATTACTTTTAGATAACCAATTAATTAGAAATGATTACAACATTTACCCAAACCCATCGAGAGGTAAATTAATCGTATCAACAAATCATTTCGATTCGCCTGTAAACTATAATATTATGAACACGAACGGAGTTGTTGTATTCAAAGACAGGATTTCTACAAACAATCAAATTATTGATATATCCACATTATCTAAAGGTGTTTATTTTATTAGCTTGCATTTAAAATATAAAACAGAAACTAAAAAAATAATACTAATTTAATGCAATTATATTAAAGATATACTATAAATTTGTGCATAATTTTAAATGCTAAAAAGATGAAAAAGCTAATAATCTTCATTTCAACTTGTTGTTTATTGTATTCATGTGATAAATATACATATTTTGATTTGCCCCAAGATAAAATACCTTTATTAAAAAATAATGATATTGTTTATTTTCAGGATAGTGCAAGTAGTAAGATTGACACATTTTGTTTAGATGTAAGAAATTATAGACAGATTAATAATGAGAATGGATCATTTGAACATGTTGATATTTATTACAATACTTTTAAAATAAAAACAACTTTTTTTATTCTTCGTGTTTCTTCAGCAAGTGTTGATGGTGCAAAAATTTATCTTGATAATGATCTTTTTTGGCAAACGACAACCTATAATAGTAAAAAAAATAATTTAACTCTTCAGGGAGTTAAATATCCTACTGTGGATGTTCTTCATATTAATACTTATCTTTTTCTAGATAGTATTCCTAATGTAGTATATTACACATACACTAATGGTATTATTCGATATGAGTATAAAGATGGTAGAGTATACGATTTGGTAAGTAAATAAAATAAGTAAATTTGGAGCGAATGTTACAATTGATGCCGATGCTACTACGATTATAAATGATAGTTTTGAAGTGCAATCGGGCGCAATACTTGAAATAAAATAATCAATTAATCAATAGGAGGAAATGTTATGAAAAAAAGTATGTTTTATTTGCTTTTAGTGTTTTCAGCTTTTATCAATGCCCAAAAATACGTGCCTTTCCCGACAGAGAATATTCAGTGGAATGTATTTTATGCTTCAAGTATTAATGATGAACCAATGGATACTACTCTATTACAATATAGTATACAGGGGGATACAACAATAACTGGAATTTTATATCATAAATTATGTAGAAATATTGGAAGTAATTTTAGTCCTAAATATGTATTTGCAGGAGGGCTACGCGAACAAGATAAAAAAATATATTATAATGGATTTGGTTATACCATATCTATATATAATGACCCAATTAATAATTTTACAGAAAAACTTTTATATGATTTTAATAAAGGCATTGGCGAATCGGTATATTATGAAACAAAACATCTTAATTATACAGTTTCTTCTATTGATTCTATTAAAATTGGTGCAGAATTCAGAAAACGTTACAAAATAGATAGATATGGTTCAATAGAATATATTATTGAAGGTATTGGCAATGTCAATAGTGGATTATTTGGTATTATCACACCCATTCCTACTTGTAGTATGTGTCATCACAAATGGGAGTATATATGTTTTTCTGAGAACGGCGAATGTGTTTATAAAAACCCCAATTTTGTAGATTGTGGTTCTATCCGGAAATGGAGCGATATTCCTTATGTTCCATTTCCTACCGAAAATGCAAGTTGGAGTGAAATTCGTGTAGTACAAGGAAGTTGTGAACCGTTTGGTTATTGCAAATACCAATACAAAATGATGGGCGATACAACTATTAATTCAGTACAATACTACAAAATATACAGCCAAGATGATTCATTGGCAACTTCAAAAAATGCTGTTTATTTAGGTGCTTTAAGAGAAGATGCTAAAAAAATATATTATCGATCTCGTAATTGTAATCAGGATATTCGATTATATGATTTCTCGAAAAATGTGGGAGACACTATACAAAATTTGTATAGTAGTTCGAATAATTGTGGTAACAGTCTAAAGGGTTCGGGTACAATTACAGCCATCGATTCAGTATTGATTGATGGTAGCTACAGGAGAGCATTTCATCTTGAATATTTATTAAATAACTATGAATGGATAGAAGGAATTGGCTGTACAAATGGTTTGTTTAACGCGGTAGTTCCGTCACTTACTTGTGTCTGTTACTGGTATCTGATATGTTATCATCAAAATAATCAGGTAAAGTTTGTGAATAATGATAGTCAGTTAAATTATGTGGCACCACGTATTACTTGTTTTCCTTCTACCGTTGATGGTGTAAATCCTCCTACAGAAAAAAAATCATTCGCAGTTTCACCAAATCCTGTAAAGGATGTTTTGATTGTACAATTCTACGGCGAAAATGTTCCCGGCGCAACTATGGAAGTAATTAACGTGTTGGGAAAACGGGTGAAAACAATTTCAATCAGAAATTCGTCGGAATACAAATTGGATTTGACTGACTGCTCTGCCGGAATTTACTATGTGATGC
>JBMOKG010000190.1:0-3556 GCA_049315385.1 Bacteroidales bacterium | reverse complement strand
GAAGGATTGGCCTTCCCTATTTAGTAAAAAGTTATCTAAGTGGAATGTATGAGGCTTATCCTTTAACGGAAAATACGGATTTGCCTAATTTAATGAAATTTGTAAATGGTGGAAAATGTTGGGTAAAGAAATAATATTTTGTCAAGTATTCTGCACAGAATACTTGACAAAATATTTATTATCATGATTTCCATTATCAATATTAATAGGATGAATACGTATTTTAAGATGAATACCATTTCATTATTATGTTTTTATTTACTCTTTTTATTATTGTTGTTGTTGTTATTTTTAAAGATAATTTAGATTCAAACCATTACTACAAATGTATCTCTAAATTACCAATATTGGGTTCCTCATTTATTTTTTGTAGCTCAATTTTTAAATAAATTTAGCTCATTTTTGTGCTTTATTGAGCTTTATTTTGTATATTTGTGAGCTCAAAATATAATTTTTATGTTAGAAAAAAGAGAAACTGAAATAATAGAACTTATAAAAAAAAACCAGGAATTATCTTCAAAAGATATTCATGAAGGTGTTTCAACATCTATAAGTTATGCAACTGTAAAAAGGATCTTATCTAAGTTGATTTCTGAAAATTTGTTGCATATAAAGGGAAATGGAAAAGGAACCAGGTACCTGATTTCACCCGCTTATGAATTATTACAACCGTTAGATATTGATAAATATTACGAAAAAGAAATTGATGATAGGTTAATCAAAGAAAATTTCAATTTTAATATAATCACTAATATATTAAGTAGTACAAGTGTTTTTACAAATGATGAAATTACAAAGCTTACATCTCTTCAATCAAAATATAGTTTCAATGTATCTCAACTTTCAGAATCTGAATACAAAAAGGAATTAGAGCGTTTAGCAATTGATTTAAGCTGGAAATCATCTCAAATCGAAGGGAATACATATTCTTTGCTGGAAACAGAACGTTTATTAAAGGATAAAGAAACAGCATTAGGAAAAACAAAGGAAGAAGCAATAATGCTCTTAAATCATAAAGATGCACTGGATTTTATTATTGAAAATCCAGATTATTTAGTTCCTTTGACAATTTCTAAAATTGAAGATATTCATAGCATTTTGATAAAAGAGCTAGCTATAGATAAAAATTTAAGAAAAAGAAGAGTGGGTATTTCTGGCACAAATTATCGACCATTAGATAATGAATTTCAAATAATTGAAGCGCTGACAGAAATGTGTGAATTAATTAATAGGAAGGAAAATACATTCGAAAAATCTCTATTATTACTAGTGTTAATATCCTACATTCAACCCTTTATGGATGGAAACAAAAGAACAGCTAGAATTGTAAGTAATGCTTTATTAATGAATAATAAGTATTGTCCAATCTCATTCAGAACAGCTGATTCTGTGGAATATAAAAAAGCTATGTTACTATTTTACGAGCAGAACAATATAACAAGTTTTAAAGAAATCTTTATTAATCAATTTGAATTTGCTGTAAATACCTATTTTTAATAAATTAAAAATGTAAACATTAGCTTATAATAGTAGCCACAGGTGTTCCTTTTAATCCTTCTTTTACCAGATAAGCAATATAAGTTGCAAACATCTCAATATCCTGCTCAACACTTGCTTTCTCAAGTGATTCCATGTATGTTTTACGATCTTCAACAGGAATTACTGTCCAAGGATATCCACCTGAAGCAAGCATTACATTCATTAAAAAACGCCCCATACGCCCATTACCATCCATATATGGATGTATATATACGAAAACAAAATGGCCTAGGACTGCTCTTACAGATGCATCTGGCTCATTTGTCAGCAATTCAAAAAGTATTGGCATTGTATCTCTTACTGCTTCAACATTAAGAGGATGATGTTTTGATTGACTTATATATACCTGGCTATTTCTATAACCAGCTAAATCAGATGGTTTCAATATATTTGCAGTTACACTTGGTGCAAATAGTTCTCTGTACCATTCTCTATGGTCATTTTCAGCAACTTTGCCAGCATTTTCATTATTAAGTATGCTAAGAATGCTTTCTCTCACTTTTTGTGTTGCCTGCCAATAGCCTCTTGCAGCCATTGCATCCCTTTGCCTTTTGTCTTCCTTATTATTCTTCATATCCCATTCCCCACTGCGAACACGATCAATTAGTTCAGGCGAAACTCTGTATTTTTCAATTGATAATGAATGATATGCATCTGTAACATATATTTCTTCTACAAGCTTCATGTAACTTTCATGATCTTTTGGAAGTCCAGGAGATTTTGGAAAATGTTTAATAACTACTTCTCTCATTTCGTACCACATCAAATTTATCCTGTTTACATAAGGAGACATTCCAACAGCATTTAATACAATGGGAGACGGACTTTCAAAAGGATCTATTTCTCTCACATCATAACCAGCTTTTTGCATAGTCTTTAGTATATCATCAGCAATTTTATCCTGGCCGATATTCCTAAAAGCACCCACCAGTCTGCCTGCTACTTTACTATGTCCACCGTCAAGCAACAAGCCTAATATATCAGACGAATCCCTAACCATGGCCATTGCTATTCGTATATTCGAAGGGTTCTTATTAAACATTGAAGGCGAGCAATGTATTAGTGAAGAAGGAAGCGTTAGCATTCGAATTCCATCAATTTTTTTTATCTCTGCTGCATTCGGAAGTGAAGATTTCATTGTAAATAATGAAGTATTGTAAGGTAATGGAGTGTTACCATTAGGACCTTCAGAAGATCGAATAATAAGCTGTTTTGGAACCGTCCAGTTTCCAGCATGTATTTGCAAAGATTGATCTGCAGATATACAATATGAATCTCCATAGCGATCATTTAAATATCCTGCGCAAAAGCTCCAATAAGAAGTGTACCAGGATGTGCTATCTCCTTGTTGTTCATCAGAAGGAACAGACAAATACCACCCTTTCAATATTTCCATAAGAAAGTTGTTTTTCAATAAGCGTTCTCTGTGTACGCGACTTAAATTAGAAGTTTTAATAGCTACAATTCCATTGTCTTGAAGCTTCTTAAGAGCTACTAATGCTTCAGCTAATTTTTCTCCTGGTGTTGCCATTTTGCTTTCCTCCGTGATGTATTATAATTATATTTTCTTGATGTACGATAACTCTATTATGATGTTGTCCTATAACTCTATTATAATGTCGTTCTTAAACTCTATTATAGTGTTGTTTTAAAATTCTATTATCATGTTGTTCTAAAACTCTATTATTATGCAAAACTAATACAAATTATTGTATTGAAATATATTTATTGAAAATAATTTCATTAACATGTTTAACACCATTATCGATATTAATAGGATTAATACTTATTTTACCCTGAATACCTTCATTACTATTATTTTTATGATTCGCTATTATTATTGTAGTAAGATTAATAATACAGTTTTGATTTAAGTAATAAATACTATCTCCTACAATCGATATCGTCGCTACAATCGCATATTTAAAGACGTAATGGGTATTGGCATAGAATAAATGAATAGCATGGAGGTATTTTGCCTCCTTTTTCATTGGAATGAAAATATTTCATTCATAAA